>QHYK01000061.1 GCA_003224085.1 Acidobacteriota bacterium
AGCGTCGGCGTCCCGGAGGAAGGTTCTTACGCGGCTGAATACCCGGCCCGCACGTTCCCCTGTCAACGCTTCGACGCTGCCCTTGCGAGCAGCTCCGCATGACTCGGGGCCGATGTGGGTCGCTAATCCACTACTACCGTATGACTTTTTCATTCACTACACCTCGCCGGTTTAACCGGCGCACAAGGAGAGCCTACATGAAAAAGTTCCTTGCGTTTTCTGTGCTGGCCGTTGCGAGTGTCTGTCTTCTCTGGATTCCGAGGGCACGCACTGCCGCCAGCGATGAAGCCGAAATTCGTCAACTCTTAGACCGCTGGGCCAAAGCTTTCCGCGCCAGAGACCTCAACGGGATCATGTCCATCTACGAACCGGGGCAAGCTCTCGTGGCATACGACATCGTGCCTCCGCTGCAATACAGCGGGTTCGACGCCTATAAAAAAGACTATCAGGAATTTCTCGACCAGTTTCAGGGGCCCATCGAGGTCGAATATCCCGACGTGAAAATCTTTGCCGGTGACACCATAGCCTTTAGTCGTGGCCTGGAGCGGATTAGTGGAACCATGAAGAACGGACAGAAGTCCGACATCTGGGTGCGCTTTACCGAGTGCTACCGCAAAACCAATGGCCACTGGCTGGCTATACACGACCACGTCTCGGTGCCCGCCGACCTCGACAGCGGCAAAGCGGTGTTGAACCTCAAGCCGTGAGCCCACTGTTTCGCTTGTTGACGGCGTTGGTGGATGAGGCCTACCTTCGCCTGGTCGGGCTGAGCCGTCCCCAGTGGGAGAGCCGCACCATTGCCGCCCAGCTTATGCGCCAGATTCTTGTCGACTATGCCCGCCGCCACTGTGCGGCCAAACGCGGCGCCAGCGTCCCCAAGCTCCCGCTAGAGGACGTCGCTCAAAAATGAAGACTCTTCTCCTGAGACAGTCGCTTTATGTTTTGGCTTTTCATTCCGCAGTTGAAAGTGGGCCACACGACGCCAAGCACTTGCAGTGTCCCATTTCAGCGGCCACGATCAGCGGGATCCCGCCGGTTAGACGGTTCTTTCGATTCACATCAGCTCCTTTGGAAACAAGGAAGCTGACCATTTCTTCATGCCCTCCAACCGAAGCACCCGAAAGCGGAGTCGTTGGTCGGGCGCAGGTCGGATTTGCCGCAAACGGTTTCGCTTCTACGGCAAGAGGATTAGTGACTGCGACGAATGAATGCCAACGGCCAACAACTACAGTAGGAACCACGCGCATGCAATTACGATTAAGCACCCAGAAGACGACGACGCTGAGGGGAAACAATATGGTGGGGAATTTTCAAGCGGCCCCGACACTCTTCCCGAATGCCTGAATCGCGTTCTCTTCATCATCCAGCACATCCAGCAGCGTATCGAGCTTCGTAATCTTCAGCAGTGTTTTCACCTGCAAAGTGGGCTTCAAGAGCTTCAATTCCGCGCCGTGATTGCGCGCCGAGGCAAACGCGCCCGCCAATTGCCCCGCACCCGAACTGTCTACAAATCTTACGCTGGCGAGATTGAGAAGGATCTTTTTCTGCCCATTCTCAATCAATTCGTGAACCTTTTCCCCAAGCACTACGCCGCTCTCTGGCCCGAACGCGTAGGGGGCGCCCAGGCTCAGTAGCCCGTTCAAATCAAGGATGGTCACATCGCCTCTCTGCCGAACACCGCAATTGAGAGTCATGGTCGTTCCTCCTGCACACTCACAGTCTTCAGGTAAACTGGAATTTGTGATTTAACGGAAAATTTCCGATTTCAACTTTATCCTTGCCAACACCCTATGCTTGCCGCCCTCTGGTGTCAAGCTCAGTTTGCTATGGCCCTAGCCTTAGTGGGAATCCTGATTCTCATCGCCGGCATCGTCGAAAAACGGAACTCGAAAGGAGAAGCGAATGATCTGAACGTCAGACAGGCAGGGATCATCGGAGCCGTGCAGGGGCTCTGCTTGCCATTTCGCGGATTCTCACGGTCCGGGGCCACAATCTCTACAGGAATGCTTTTGGGAGCGGCCAAAGCGCGTGTTGAAATGTTCAGTTTTGCCCTGGCTGTAGTTCTGACGCCGATCGTCGTTGCACGCGAGGTAGGGCGAGTCGTTCATGCTGAACATACGAATGGCACAGCAGGTTTGGCTTCAGCAGTATTTCCTAGCCTGCTGGGTGCAGTTCTTGCGTTCCTTGCTGGCCTCTTTGCGTCGAAGTGGCTGAGCCGATGGCTTGAGAGTGGACGGTGGTATCTCTTCGGTATCTACTGCCTGATTGCTGCCACAGTCGTGGGCTATCTACGCCACCTGGGCTACTGATCTTTCTAGTGCCCGACAAACAGCAGTCGATCAAGGCCAGTCTCTCCTCACTTTCCCGAAGTCCCGTTCGATGACATCGCCAGTGATCTCCTCGATCGCCGTTTGTGCACCGTGAGGGCGACTTGTCCGGCAATCTGCCTTACCAAGACCTGCCACCCGCTCCAAGAGTCAATCGATACCGGATACTGGTACAACATTCGATTTTTCACGCTTTGTACCACTTCGCGAATGGGATACGTCCAAAAACTGGGTCCTGGTTGGAGCTAGTTGAACATCGTAATGTTAAGTTTTCCACGGAGGTAGCGGCATGAGAACAGTGTTCTTGGAGGCCGCGGCTTTGGGTCTACTGCGGTTTGTTTTCAATGACTTCCGTCCACCGCCCTTTAATTCGTTTCGAACTCATACTGCTCTCCACCCGAGTAAAGACGATTGTGCTTTGACTTGTCCAGTTACGCCACATTTACCAGGCGCATGTCAGTTCGTTACCGCGAATTCTTACATTCAGGGAAGTTTCGGGCCTTCGAACGCCTGAAGGTCAAGGACCTCGACGATTCCGTCGAGTCGCCCCGAGCGCGCCCCATACATGGCAGCAAGTAGTGAGCCGTGAGGGGAAAGAGCAATCTCCCCAAGCGGATGTTTTCGGTCCCCAGCTAAGCGCGTCTCGCAGATGTGTCGGCCCTCCAATGTCTCGTAGATTATTGCGCGATCGGGCGCTGCGCCCAAAATTCTGTCGAATAAACACTCAAACCAAGATGCGTCGCAGAAACTCTTGTAGACAAGCGCACCAAACAGGTGGCCATCTCGCGAAGCGGTAATCGTAACTATGTCTGTGTGTGGTGCGAATGGCTGATCTTTGAAAAGCAGTTTGCCAGATGTGTCGACACCAACCAATCGATTCTCACAATCCCTAAACGCCAACCTATCGTTACCGATAAACTCGGGCCCCATAAATTGGTTCGCGCACGACCTGGGTTCGGGAATCGAATAGATTGCGCGCCACGGTTCGTCGACCTTGGCAAGCAGAACTTGATTGTGTGTTTCAATGGCCACTGCATTCTCGGCAGCAGTAATGTTGATTACAGGGCCAGCCGTGGCCCAGGAGTGCATTGCTTGAAGTGAGTCAGCATCGAGCAATTCCAGCTGGATCTGTCGGTCCGCGTACGATTCTATGATAACCCTGTGACCGCTCCACGACACAATCGCATGTGAAAAGGTGCTGCCTGGCCCGTTTGGTGGCAACCTTCGGCGCCCAAGCAATTCGAACGAACTGGAAAACAACCGGATTTCTCCAGATGCATCTACAAGGAAGCGTCCATCATGCGTTGGAACTATCTGGAAACTTGAAGTGGCGCTTGACCAATCTTGTGTGGCTCGTAGTTTTCCAGTCCTGGCGTCCAGCAAAAATGTTCGGAATGGAATTGGAGCGGAAGGGGAGGCGACTTTTCCAGCTTGCGCCCTCGAAGGACTGACTGACGTCGCCAATGTGAGTGCCAGGAGGTCGTCCTCGACAAAGCTAACGCTGACACACTTAACGCAGCGATTTAACTCGTGCTTCGAGTCTGCAAATTCACTTAGTGCTATCCGCAGGGCAGGACGTCTCTCGTCTCTGGAGGTCTGTTCCGAGTCAGTCTTCTGGACCGTGGAAAAAAGCGCAGGGAGGACGACGAACGCCGAGAAAAGAATTACCCCTAGCCATTGCTGAATCATCTGACCGCTCCTGGCGCGTGATTCATCAGAAATATTCATTTCAAGCTTCTCGCACTCGATACGGTGCCACTTCCATCGCCATTATTGCCTATCAGCAAAGTCTGGAAACCGCAACGTGGAGGTCAAGGTAGTTGGAGGGAAATTCTTTCAACCGCCACCGGAATATGGCACGGCGCGGTGAGTTGATGGCTGCCCGGCAGATCCACGTCCATCTGATTAGGATAACCGGTCTCACGAACAAGCTACAGGTTCAACCCAGACGGAAGCTCGATCTGTGGTAAGGCTGCCACGAAGTCGCCGAGAAAAGTTCGGAAATCGTCCCCTTGGGCGCGCCACTTATTTTTGCGGCTTCTTATCAACAACATCCAAGACAACCCTTGTTTTCCTTTCGAACTCCGGTTGGCATTCTGGCCGTTAGCTGACGAGGGCCGGCTTACGGGGTGGTCTTCCCGTTCGCGATCTCCACTTCAATTTGCCGCAGCAGCGTGATGATCTGTTCCGGCTTGTAACGTTTCATCAACACACCAGCGCTCCTCCTGAGTGAATTCTCTCTCACTCCCGCTGGTACAAAAATGCCCGGTCAGCTAAACTAGTTGGTGATGCTGGCTGTCGTGCCGTCGAGTTTCGTGATCCTGATCGTGAACGGCTCGTTGTAAGACTTGGCCCGGTCCTGCAGGACGGTGAGAGCAACCTGCTCGCCCAGCAGAATCGAGTTCAGGGTTGAACTGCGGAAATGAATGCCGGCGTGGATCCCGTGACCAAACGAGATGTTGAAGGCCAGCTTGCTCAGTTCTCCGTTAATAGTCAGACTGTCGCGGTCCGCGCCCGTGTAGACGTCGAGCGAGCTGCCATCCTGTCTGGGCTCGCATACGTCCCGTCCCATGCGTGTGAGCAGCTGCCGGATGTTCTGGCTGCCGTCAAAGAAGAATTTCAGTGCCGTGATGCACGCGCCGCCGACCGATCCGTGGCCCGTGGGGTCGCACGGGTGCGTCGGCGAACCCTCGGGGAATGCCTGGGGTAGCAAGTAGCTGCCATAGGTCGAGAGGATGATGGGAAGCACGGCTGAAGACAGGACGTCTGAGTGCAGCGCCAATGACGCTAGGGGAGGTCCTGTAATGTTGGTAAGGCTCGCTAGGCGCGCTTGCACCAGGGCCCCATATTCCTCCGGCCGCATCCGCAGGTTAACGATCCACTTGTAGAACCAGGCGGCTTTCAGCGCTCGTGTGGCCACTTCCGCGAGCAGGCTCGCGGCGTCCGGCCCGCCGAGGGTGGCGAAAGCTTTTTCCGTCCTCGAGCCAATATAGGGATTACCCGGGTTCAGCGGTGTGCCCATTTGCGCGAGCAAGAGAAAGGCGACGAAATACGCCTGGTAGAGCACGTCCGCGTGGGTATACGCGGCGAGGTCTCGACCGTCACGGATGTACCGAAATTGGTTATCAAAGGCCAATCGGCGACCCGAGTCGCCGCCGTTTTGGACCAGCTGGTACTCACTGACCGAGGTCATGAAGTCGCTCCCGCCGCCACCTACGGGAAGGAACGTCTGGTACTGCTGGCTGAGGGGCTGTACGCCGAGGAACGTGGGCTGGATCATGAACTGGGAGACGTACGGTCCTTGAACGTTGCCGTCGCCCACGAAGACCTGCCCGCGGAACAGATTCTGCGGTGTGACCGGTAACGGGTACTCGTTATTCGCCCCGCTTAGGAGGAATGACCGGCTGTTTATGTCCGCCACGGCCTCAAAAACTGTCGTGTTGTTCGGGTAGTCGCTGAAGGGCACGTCGCGCAGCAGAGCCGCCCAGTAGTGCTCGACCTGCTCGGCCGCTGTCTGCGCGCTGGCTACGCTCGGCGATGGTGGTTCGACAGTGGCATGTGAGTCGCGGCCTTCCAAGTCGAATGCAAGTGAAATCTGTGGGCCATTCTGCCTCGAGTTGGGCCCTCCGCCGGGGGTCCCAACAATGATGCTTTCGAAGTCTATGAACTTCCCGCTCGTAAGAGCATTTGTTAGGCTGAGCCAGGAGGTACGGTTCGGTACGCCGAGGGCGTCGTGTACCAGGGCTTTACTGTAGTTGCCACTGAAATCCGCGAACTTCATCGCATCGCCATTGTCCGGTCGAACCCCAACACTGATGTCCTCGGCTTGGGCCGTGCTCGTGCGGTAATTTAAGTTGGCAGCCTGGCGAGCCGTAGACTCATAGTTCACCACCGACGCCTCAGCGACCGAGTGCCTTCCGCCGACCAGGGGTTCAAGTGGAATGGAGCCGGCTGCTATAGCCACAGCGGCCACGCCGCCGACTTTGCCCAGGAAGGAGCGTCGGCTGGGATCCTCGGGATGCCTTGGTTGATCAGCGTTAGCTGTTGGCCGACGGCCCTTCTTGCTCGTAATGGACAACTCTTCACGCTCCGTTTTGTCGGTTGGCTTTCTCTTCATGGCAGTCTACCTCCAGGACACGGTTAGTAATATTCCTCCAGTTTGGATCGCAGCCGGTGTGCTTTTACGCGCGCAATCAGATCGGTTCGCTCAGCAAGCGCCAAAGGGTGACGCGACTATCCGCACGACGGTGCCCTCGGCCAACACTGCCCGGAAGGTCTACGCCAGGAAGAACCGCGACGGGAGGAGGCCTTGACGAGCTCACAGAGAAGACACACATAGACCCTCAGGTTTCATGAACACCTTCCTTCTACAGGCAGATTGACTGCCATTGACCTTCAGTGCTGAACTAACCTGGACTTAACGACGGGACAAATCGTTGATACTCCAACGTTTGACCGAGGGTGAGCCGCGCCGCCACGACCACTGACAAACTGCCACGTTCGGCCCATCTCAACTCCTAGAATGCCGGTCTCGGACCAACACCCCAATATGACTTTTGATTCTCCTGGGATTGGTTGCGGGGGACTTCGTAGCGAGAACCGGGGAGTTTGGCAATCAGGTCCTTACCGGGATTTCGAGTCGGGTGTAGACCTGGCCTTGATCGTAAGTAGCTGACAGAAAAGCGTTTACTGTTCCATTGTGTCAAGTTTTTCGATCGTAAAACTTGACATTTTTCGGGGTAACGCGTATTGTATGAGACATGAGGACGAGATCAGAAAATTCTGTTGCTGGTATGGTTCGTAAAGGCATCGAAGAAGCCGGCCCAGGGGAGCTCTGGACTTACGCGGATTTCAAAACTTTGCCTCCGATGGCTGTGGCTGCTGCGCTAAGCCGAATGACGGCAGAAGGCGCAATTCGCCGCATGCGCAAGGGTGTGTACTATTCGCCCCGAAAGACTCGCTTCGGAGAGATTTCTCCCGATCCAACAAGTGTCGCTGCTACCCTTCTGAGGAACAAGGGCATCAAGTGGAAGCCGAGTGGGCTGCCCGCCTATAACGGTCTGGGTCTAACAACTCAAGTTTCTCCGGTCCTCACACTCGACATGCCTGAAAAAATCTATTCCCTGAGGACTGGATCGGATGCGAAGCTGCGTTTGAGACCGGGTGTGAACGTGAGTGGGCTGTCGGATAATGAACGGGCTGTCTTGGACGCTATGCGTGATCTTCGGCGCATCCCAACTTCCCCCGTCGAAGCCGTAAGGAAGATTAGAGATATGTTTGCAGCTAAGCGATTTTCTTTCAGCCGACTTGCTCGACGTGCCCTCAATGAACCGCCAAGGGTGAGAGCGCTTTTAGGAGCGATCGGGTGCGAACTGGGAGCAGATCGTAAGGCACTTACTGCCCTCAGGAAGTCACTGAATCCCATGACAACCTTCCGGCTCGGCGTGGCCGAGGCACTGCCGCATGCCAGCGAGTGGCAGATTCAATGAAAACATACGCGAGCGAGCTGCAGGATTTCTCTGACCTCCTGCAAGCAGCCGCACAATCGAGAGCAACACGCGCCGCAATCGTCGAAAAAGACTATTACTTGACTAGGGCATTGCGGGCGCTCGTCGGAAGTCATAGCGGCCAGTTTGTGCTCAAGGGTGGTACGAGTCTGTCCAAAGGATGGCAATTGCTCCAACGTTTCTCTGAGGATATCGACTTACTACTGAGAGACGAAGCCAATTCGGGAAAAGCAGCAAAGCACACCCGACTCAAAAAATGTTCAGGAACTATCGAGCAGACTGAGGGATTCAAGTCGTCGGAAGTTCGCGATTCTGAGACCGGGATACACAGGGCAGTTGCTTTCACCTATTCCAGCATAGCAACCGATCTGCCGGGGTTGAGCAAAACCGTAATATTGGAAGCGGGGTACCGAGGGAACACAGCGCAGGCAGAGAGGCGTCCAATCCGATCTATGGTTGCTGAATATGCTACAGCACACGGACAAACGGGTCTTGCAGCTGATCTCAATCCATTTGATATTGAGGTGCAAGACCTTCGTAGGACTTTCGTCGAGAAGTTATTTGCGGCACACGCGGCCTACACAAAGGACTTCGCGGCCGCTGGGAAAGCCCGTCACTATTACGATCTCAGCGAGCTGTGCAAGCGACCAGAAGTCAGCAAATTTGTTGGCACCGACCAGTATCGCGAACGCGTGACAGAAGTGCGCGAGTTTTCTCGGGAGACCTTTCGAGGGCAAGCACTGCCGGAAGCGAACTCATTTGCAGCGAGTCCAGCTTTCCAACCTAATGCTGAGGGCCTAAGAGCACTGGAACGGAACTACCGAGCTGACGCAGACTTCTTCTTCGCCGCACAGCCGCCGATAAGCAACGTATTGCAGATCATCGCTAAGCTGCTACCCAAACTCTGAAATAACCCCCGCACTGGACTAGGCAGCCTGTTGCGACCAACGGGATACAGCCGAACGGCAGTACTTTTACTACGCGGCAGATGGTTCCGAGAGCTTAAAATCGGGCATTTTCGTTGACCTCCAATCCTGGTTTTTCGAGCCGGGTTGTCCCTATCGAAAATGCTTTCTGGCGTGAACGTCTTTGAAATCAGCGACATTCAAGAAGATGAATCAGGCCGCTCCGAATGTAACGATGTTACATTCTGTAGAAAACAGCTGAATGGACTTTTTGCGTACCACTTTTGTCTCTCTCGCTTTGTCCCGCAATGCGGAATACCATTCCGAAAAATCTCTTGACAGCTTTTCGCTGGGAGTAGTACCTACTCCACCACAATTTCATTTGGTGGCCGTTCCGGTGCAAACGGGCCGTGAGGCGAAACTTTTACGTTGGAGGTCTGCAAATGAACCCTCGAAGCAAGTGGATTGCTGCACTCGTCCTGCTCTTCGCTTTTCTTCTTGTTGCGCAAGCGTCTCCGGTGTGCGCGCAAACCGCCGCTACCGGGCAGATCGTTGGGACGGTCACCGATCCTTCTAAGGCTGCCATTCCTCAGGCCACCGTTGCCGCGACGAACATCGCTACCACCTTGGTTCGCACCGCGAAGACCAATGCCGACGGCGACTTCGTCGTCGCCTTGCTGCCTCCGGGCGCTTACTCCCTTTCGGTTGCCGCTCCTGGTTTTAGGACGCAAACACTTACGGGCATCAGCGTTGATGTCGCCACAACCGCCACGGTGAACGTTCGGCTGCAACTCGGCGAGGCCACCCAGCAGGTCACCGTCGAAGCCGCCGCCGACATTCTTCAGACCGACAGCGCCGCCAACGGCGGTGTCGTCGATGACAAAACCGTCCCCGCCCTGCCCCTCAGCAGCCGCAATTACACGCAAATCCTCGACCTTTCGCCAGGAGTTTCGGGTTCTGTGCCCAATGCCGGAAATTTGGGCAAGAATTCCGTCGACGTTTTCGTGAATGGCGGCCGCATCATGGACAACAGCTACCAAATGGACGGCCAAGACGCCGGCAACATGGAAACGCAAGGAACCGGCGCAATTCTTTCCATTGGCGGCATTTCCATCCCCAACCCGGACGCCATCCAGGAATTCAAGGTGCAAACCAGCCTGTACGACGCCTCCTACGGTCGCGGTGCGGGTGCCAACGTGAACGTCGTCACCAAATCAGGCAGCGACCAAATCCACGGCGCCCTTTTCGAGTTCGTTCGCAATGACATCTTCAATGCCAACGACTTCTTCCTCAATCGCCAGGGCGTGAAGCGTCCCCCTTTGAAGCAGAACCAGTTCGGCGGCGTGATCGGCGGTCCCATCATCAAGCGCAAGCTCTTTTATTTTGGGTCCTATCAGGGCACTCGTCAGATCAACGGAGTCAGCTCGAATTCCGTCGCCAATGCCATTCTTCCCGGTTTGACCAACGACCGCTCCGCCGCCGGGCTCGGCGCCGTATTCGGCGGCCTCCAGGGCGCGGATGGCGGCACCATTGCCGCCAACGGCTCGAACATCAATCCGGTCGCGATGAGTCTCCTGAACCTCAAAGTCGCTGGTGGCGGTTTCCTCATTCCCACCCCTCAAAAAATTAACGGCACGGACTCACAGAATGGCCCCCAGGGCGCCTCCTCGTTCAGCATTCCGTCGAAATTCAATGAGGACCAGTACCTCGTCAGCGTCGACTTCCTCGCCAGCAGTAAGCACACTATCTCGGAAAAATTCTTTTATGCCAAGTCGCCGGAGTTTCTCGCCTTCACCTCCTCGAACGTCCCTGGCTCAGGTACCAACGATCTGTTCAAGAACTGGAATGGCATCGTCAAAGACACCTTTGTCGTGACGCCGGCGCTCATCAATGAATTTAGCGTCGGCTACCACCGCGCCTTCGGCCACGTGGCCAGCCAGAATGCGGTCACCAATCAATCCATTGGCCTGACGCCCGGCTGCACCAGCCCGTACATGCCCATCATGGTCATCGGCTCGCTCGAGCTCAGCGGCAACTTCAACGATGGACAATTCACCGCCCCCACGGAATGGACCGCGCAGGACCAAATCTCCTGGACCCGCGGAAAGCACAATTTCCGCGCGGGTTTTGGCTGGGAGAAAAACATCGCTGATTCCGCCGACCAGGAAGTCACCCGCGGCGACCTCGTCTTCCCCACCTTTGAAGATTTCTTGCTCGGCATGAGCGCCGCGCAGCTCGGCAACGCCGGCGCAGGCGGCTCCAATCTCAGCAGCCTCCTCGTTTCCGACGATCTCTGCGGCGACACTACGCGCTCTTTCCGTGTCAGCGGTCTCTACAGCTTCGCGCAGGACGACATCAAGCTAACTCCTCACCTGACCGTCAACGCTGGCCTGCGTTGGGAAGGCATCGGCCAGACCTCCGACGGCGCCGGCAAGCTCGTGGATTTCTGGCCCTCCAAGGCTTCCAACGATCTTGCTAATGCCCCGTTCTCCGGCTTCGTGGCCGCTTCCAACTTCCAAGGCACTCTGCCCGATGGCGTATTCAAAAATTCCAATTCCACCTTTGCCAGCAACGCATGGGCCCTGAAAAACTTTGGCCCGCGCGTCGGATTCGCTTGGACGCCTCCGCGCTTCAACGACAAAATCGTGCTCCGTGGCGGCTACGGCCTCTATTTCACGCACCCGCCGGTGAATGACGCGTTTCAGTTGATCGTCAACCCACCGTTCTTCTCCCGGCAGACGAACATCGGCGCCTTGAACCGGCTCGCCACTCTTCAGGTTCCGTTCAATCCTCCGTCCAACGAAGTCTTCCCCAATTTCGTTCAGCGGACCGCTACCTCGGCGCTCACCATCAACTCCATCAATCCGAATTGGCAGGCGCCAAGGACTCAGCAGTGGAACCTGAGCGTGCAGTATGCCCTTAATCATTCGACTGCCGTACAAATCGGCTATGTCGGCACGCATTCGGACCGCATCGAAACTACCAACTACATCAATCAAGCGCTCCTCGCCAGTCCAAGTAACCCCGTGAACGGCATCACCACCAACACCGTCGCCAATGCGGTCGGCCGCGTCCCCGTTCTTGGCATCTCGCCCAGCGGTCTCAACCAAGCCAATTGGCTCGGCATTTCCAACTACAACGCCCTTCAAGTCAACGTTCAGCGCAAGCTGACTCACGGCCTTCAGTTCGGCGCCGCTTACACCTATGGCAAGACGCTCACCGACGTCACCGGCGTCGGCACCTTCCCCTTGGGTGGCGGCTCCTACAACGATCAGTTACATCAAGGGAACGGTTACGGCCCCGCGAATTACGACACGCGCCACCGCTTCGTCGCCAACTATCTCTGGAATCTGCCCAACTTCCAAAACAATCAGGGCGTGGCTGGCCGCATACTGAGTGGCTGGGGAGCTTCCGGCGTTGTCGTCGTGCAAACCGGCCCCGCGATCACTTTCACGGATCCGGGCGCTGGCACCATCTACGGCTTCGGCGGTCCCTTCAGCCCCGTCGGCGCCAGCCTTTGCTCCGGCAAAACCGTGCCGGACATTCAAACCTCTGGCTCTGTTACCAGCCGCATCGACAACTTCTTCAATGCCAGCGCCTTCTGCCCTGCTCCCACGATTGGCAACGGCACCGGCTTCGGTACGCTTGGCCGCGGCGTCGTTTACGGTCCTGGCCAGCACAATATGGACATGTCCATCTTCAAAGACACGCGGGTCGGCGGTTTGAGTGAATCCGGCTCAGTCCAGTTCCGCGCCGAATTCTTCAACACCTTCAACACGCCGCAGTTCGCGAGCCAAACCACAACGCAATTTTCGACGACGATCTCACAAATTGGCGCGCCGACGTTTGGTCACATCACCGCGACCACCGTGTCGCCGCGCATCATCCAGTTTGGCCTGAAGTACACGTTCTAGTGCCCGCAGAAGGTATGCACTCGTCATTCCGAGCGGGGTCTGCGGAGCGAGGAATCTTTCTGCAGACTCCGTTGCTTTTGGGGGTCGGACCATTTAGCTCCGACATAAAGTTGCACCTTCTTTACGGCTTTAGCCGCTGAGGAATTGATTTTTTGCGACTTCTCGCGCAAATTTCTTAGCCGCGTCCAAGGAGATGACATGCGCAAAATCCTCTTCGGCGTTCTCCTCTTTCTCGTTTTCTACATCGCCCTTCCCGCCCAGGAACACTTCTCCTTTTCTCCCACCACCAAATCTTTCATTACCATCGACGCCCCCGTCATCGCGCTCCAGCACGTCCGCGTCATCGACGGCACCGGCGCCGCCCCGCTCCTCGACCAAACCGTGCTCATCGAGAACGGCGCCATCCGCGAAATTGGCAAAGCCGTCTCCGTCCCCGCAGGCGCGCACACCGTGGATCTAACCGGGCGCACCGTCATCCCCGGCCTGGTCGGCATGCACGACCATATGTTTTATCCCGCGCCCTCCGGACAAGGCCCTGTCCCTGGCGCTCCCGCGCTGTACGGCGAGATGGGCTTCAGCTTCCCGCGCCTCTATCTCGCCGGCGGAGTCACTTCGCTGCGCACCACTGGCAGCCTCGAGCCCTACACCGACCTTTCCCTCAAAAAGCTCATCGACTCCGGCCGCATCCCCGGCCCCAAGCTGCACATCACGGGTCCGTATCTCGAAGGAGCAGGCTCCTTCACGCCGCAGCTCTTTGAGCTGAAAGACGCCGACGATACCACCCGCACGGTCAATTACTGGATGGATGAGGGTGCCACTTCCTTCAAAGCCTACATGCACATCACCCGCGCTGAGCTAGGCGCCGCCGTCAAGGCCGCGCACGCCCGCGGCATTAAGGTCACCGGTCACCTGTGCTCAGTGGGTTTCACCGAAGCCGCCGACCTCGGCATCGACGATCTCGAGCACGGCATCGTCGTCGACCAGGAATTCAATCCCGCCAAGCAGCCTGACGTCTGCCCGCCCTCCGCCAACGAACACCCCAGCATCGAGAAAGTCGAAGTCTCCAGCGAACCTGTTCAGGCCATGATCCGACACTTGGTGCAGAAGCATGTCGCGGTCACCTCCACGCTGGTCATCTTTGAGACTTTCGCCCCCAATCGTCCGCCGCTACAACAACGCGTCCTGCAGGCGTTGTCGTTGCCCTCCCGCACGGACTATCTCTACGCACGCGGCCGTGTCGCCGAAGGCGATCGCGCCGGCGCCGTCCTGCTCAAGAAAGAAATGGAGTTCGAGCGCGACTTCGTCCAAGCCGGAGGTTTGCTCCTTTCCGGCGAAGATCCCACTGGTTACGGCGGCGTACTCGCCGGCTTCGGCGACCAGCGGCAAACCGAATTGCTCGTCGAAGCGGGTTTCACGCCGCTGGAGGCTATCCACATCGCCACGCAAAATGGAGCTGAATTCCTCGGCGAAGCCGACCGCATCGGCACCCTCAAACCGGGCAAAGCCGCAGACCTCGTAGTCATCAACGGCGACCCCAGCCAAAAAATCGAAGACCTGGAAAACGTCGAGCTAGTCTTCAAGGACGGCATCGCCTACGACTCCCACAAACTAATCGACTCCGTCCAAGGCGCCGTCGGCCTCCACTGAGAGTCTGGCTACAGATGCGGCCACCGCACCATTGGTGATGGGAGCCGTGGAGCGATGGTGCGGAAGAACAGATACCGATCCGAAGTTTGGGGACGGTCCTTCTTGAGATACTTACCCAGATTGCCCAGCTACTTCCGTCGTTCCCTGGCCACGAATTCCGGAAAACGGACATCAAACTGATTTGTGATCGGCCATTTTTCGAGCCATGCGGAGCGCCCCGGTAGGTAAAATCTTCGCGATAGGCTGTGGCTCCCCAATGAAATAGCCCTGCACACAGTCGAGGCCAATCGTGCGGAGCAAACTCGCTGATTCCTCGTCCGCAACGAACTCCGCCACGGTCTTTTTGCCAAGTCCCTGCGCGATCGTGACGATGGCCTGAACAACCATCTGATTCACGCGGTCTGAGGCTATGCCGCGAATGAACCCGCCGTCGATCTTGATGTAGTCAAATGGGAAGTTCTTGAGGTAGTAGAAGGAGGCGAACCCCACGCCGAAGTCATCCAGCGCAAGCTGGCAACCACAACTGTGCAGTCGCGCAGCGAAGTCCTTGGCCTGCTCGATATTGCCGATCGCCACGGTCTCGGTGAGTTCGAAGATGAGACATGCCGGATCGACTTTTGCTTCATCCAACCGTTCCACGAGCAACGCCAACAACTTGGGATCACCGATCGAGGCACCCGAGAGGTTGACGCTCAGGACGAGCCGCTGTCCAGCCCGTGCGTGCTCTGCGATCAACCGAATTGCTTCGCGCGCGACCCAGGCGTCTATTGCCTGGATTAGACCGAAACGCTCGGCCACGTACAGAAAAGCATTGGGCAGGAGTGGATCGCCGCCCCGCTCCCCAGGGAGCCGCACCAGGAGTTCGTAGTTGTGGAGGGTGTTGGCCCGGAGGTCCATGACCGGCTGAGCGTAGAGAAGGAGGCGATCCTCCTCCAGCGCGCGGCGGATCCTCTCGGCTTCGGCCAGCCGAGCTGAAACATGTTGCCGACCGCCCTTGACAGGCCGGTAGACCGCGAAGCGATTCCGGCCGTTCTGCTTGGCTTCGTACATCGCGAGATCGGCATACGCCAACAATTCTGTGTCCGTCAGACCATCCGAGATGCCAACACCGACACTCGCCGTGATGACAATCGACCGATCCATGTCCACAGCCATCCGTTGGTTCAGGCTCTTCACGATTTCATCCGCCACGATCTCTGCGTGATCCGCGGTGGTCTGCGGAAGGAGCAGCGCAAACTCGTCACCACCCAGCCGCGAAAGGACATCCACCTGACGGGCGCGCTGCTTGAGCACCCCCGCCACGTTTTTCAGCAGATTGTCGCCCGCTTTGTGGCCCAGACTGTCATTGATGTCTTTGAAGTGATCGAGATCGACGACGAGCAGTGCTCCCGGCGTCCCGTACCGCTTGGCCCGTTCGACTTCGCGCGCCAATTCCCGCTCGAAGTACCGCCGGTTGTACAGACCTGTCAAGAAATCGTGATCGACGAAAAACTCAAGACGTCGTGTCAACTCCTTGCTCTCGGAGATATCTTGAACCTGCTCGATGAGATGGAGCGCGCGGCCCTCCCCATCGCGGACCAACGAAACCGTGAGTAACACCCAGACGTAGTGGCCCCATGCGTGGTGGTACCGCTTTTCAACTTGGTAACTGCGAATCTGGCCCGCGAGGAGCTGTTGTAGGTCGTCCGCAGCTAGATTGACATCATCAGGGTGTGTGATTGCGTCCAGCGTCGTCGCCTTCAGCTCGTCCTCAGGATAGCCGATGATTCGGCACAGCGCCGCATTGACTTGCAGCCACCGGCCGTTCATGTCCACGAGCGCCATGCCAATCGGAGCATTGTCGAACGCGCTCTCGAAGCGCCCGAGTACGTCCCTGTGACCCTGCTCCACCTCCATTCGCGTCTTCTCGGCACGATCGCGCGCGGCTATCTCTTGCTGGAGTTGGGCGTTGAGCGCAGCGAGCTTCTTTGTTCCTTCCCGGTGCGGGCGATTCGTTGATCGCTTGGAGCCAGCCATAGCAAACTCCGGACACTGTCTGCGCTGGGCGGCGACCCAGAGGTATTCTAGCGATGCAGCGCGGCTCCGACAAGCCTGTCGTTTGCCAAAACTTCAGCCGGGACAAAAAAACGGGGCGGTTCTTGGTGAAGTAAGCTTGAATACGATGATTGCCTCGATAAGATGAATGATTCCCAACGCGCATTGGGTAGTGGGTAGTGGCACAAGACGATTCGCAGACCATTGATTGAGACCTCGGCGAAATTGTCAAGCCAAGAAAACTCCTGAGTTATTGCAGCTTCCGCGTGTCCTTGTCGTGGTTACCGGGCACAGCGAATATCTTCTTGCATCGAATTTCGCGGCGCAGCTGCACTGCCCTTGCTTTTGGACCGATGCAGAAGTCTCCGAGAAAGTACAAGATGTCGTTCGCTTTGCCCAAGGTGTTCAACCGTTCGACGATTGTTCGATTCATCTCTTCGACTGTGTCGAAAGGACGATTACAATACCGGATGATGTTCTTATGCCCGAGGTGAAAATCGGCAGTGAACCAGACGCTAGGCATGGCCCTTCTCCCAGTCAGGGGCGAACAACGAGTATCGCATGAGAGGAGGTGCAATGGGCAAACTATTCGGATGGAGTCGCAAGGTTCGGCGGTGTTGCCCGGCGACGAACGGCCATGGACGGTGCGGGAGGCGGCGACGTTCGTAGGAGTGAGTCAGCAAACGGTGTACCTCTGGGTAGAGCAAAAGAAGATTCTTCATCTCCGCGTGACCGTTGGCATCAAAACGGACCTCAATCCTCGCAGCTTGCGCCCGAATAGCCCGCTGTCCACCCGTTGGTTTTACACGGAGGAGATCGGTTTCAGTTGAGCTGGTTCTTCGAGAATGTCTAGCAATGCTTGCGCGCAGTAAACACGGTTGCGGCGAGCGTCAGTTGTCCTCCTTACTACCCGCTTCTGTTCAAGCCGCTGGATCGCCCGTTGTGCCGTCGTAAACGCGATGCTCAATCGGCGCGCAGCGCCTGTAGCAGTGATAAACGGGTTGGCTGATAGCAGCTCAATGATTCGCAAGGCGTTCGGTTCACCGGCCGACTTCTTACGCCATTGGACAACAACGTCATTGATCCGAGTCGCGCGGCTGAGAGCGTCTTCTGACATCCGCGCAACGCCCAGCAGAAAATATTCGATCCATTCGTGCCAAGCCGCTCTCTCGCTCACTGCGCGCAGACTGTCGTAATAATCTCGACGGGACGCCTCGAAGAACGCCGACAGATACAGCAGAGGAGTCGGCAGGATCTTTCGCTCGATCAGGAACAACGTGATCGGCAATCGCCCAACTCGGCCGTTGCCATCTCGAAACGGATGGATGGCCTCGAATTGATAGTGCGCGAGCCCAATTGTCACCAACGGCGGCAAGTTAGATTCGTGCAGAAACCGCTCCCATGCGGCAAGACACGGCTCGACTTCGCCGGGCGGCGGAGGGATAAACGACGCGGTTTGGATCGTGCTTCCGGGTTTTCCAATCCAGTTCTGCGTTTTTCGGAACTGCCCTGGTGCTGCTTGCTGGCCGCGAACGCCGGTCATGAGCTTTGCATGCAGCTCCCGAACGAGGCGCACACAGATCGGAATCTTGCCGAGCCGTGCGATGCCGTGTTCAAGGGCGACTACATAGTTGCCGACTTCGCGCAGGTCTTCTGGACTGCGAGCCACTACCGCTCCGGCTTCAGCCGCGAGAAGCTCACCCAAGGTGGCCTGCGTGCCTTCAATCTTGCTGGACAACACAGCCTCGCGCCGCACAAAAGGACGCATGAGCACATGAGGGTTGAGGAGTCTCCCGCCCTCGCCAGCCAGCCTGCCAATGAGCCGGTCTGCGTCAGAAAGCACTCGGATGAGTCGCGGCGTCCAATCGAGTGCCGGCGGTAGGGGTGCCGGTACGAAGGCGGAATACCCGCCTTGTGGCACCAGTTTGCCAGGTATGTTCGCAGTTTTGGCCATCTCACCTTCTTGCGTCGCGAAAAAGAGGCAAAACTGTATTTTCGATATTCATGATAATCGAAAATAAGGCTATTGGCTATTAGCGATCCCGAAAACACATGGAGGCGCTATTTGCGCGACTCATTACGTTCTGTTGCTTGGAACCTTAGTTTCAGAGTGAGCGTTTCGATTCGGCAGACTATGGCCGGGAACGGCAGCGATCCCGGTGTCGTCAGCTGGATGGCAGCGACCCCTGGATCACCTGGACGGTGTCGCTCGACCTTCACGTCCGAACTCTCCTCGCAACCTGTGCCGCACATTTTCCTGGGCCCTGCTTGGACCGCGCGGGCGCGTTCGTGAAGCGCTCAACGCGCGGTGCCTGCGCCCGGCAGCTTTCTTGGCTCGCGGAAGCCGACGGTTCACAGCGGGAGGTTGATGACAGCCCGGCTTGAAGGTTGTATGTGACGCCAAAGCAACGAGTTAGTGATTCTTACCTGTGGCGTTAACCGAAGGATTGTTAGTTCGAATCTAGCCCGGGGAGCCATCCCCGGAGCCACCCCTTTCCGCTCCACAACTCGCCGATGTAGCGTTCTTCGACGCTCGACACTCGGGTGAAAGGTTTGGTCATTCGGGCGTCACACAAGGAACTACCTGACGATTATGGCGGCGGTAAACTCGGAAATCCTCATCGGTCGTCAGGACGATGGGATCAGCAAGCGTTTCCGTCATGCGAACGAGGCAAGCATCGGCCAGACTCATCGGAACGTCTGGATACTTTTCGATCAGCTTCACAACCGGCTCGACGTTTCTGGCAAGTTCGAAGGTAACCAGCAGGGCCTGGCGGCGAAGTAGTGCGGCGAGACTGGCTGTGCCACGCCCTCCGAGGAGGTGGAAGGACTCGGACAGAACGGATTCGCACGTGGACCAAGGTGGAGGCAATTGAGAGGCTTGGGTCACAGCCCATTCGTGGTGATTGTCGCGCCTGCTCAGCAGTGCAATCACAAATCCAGCATCAACGAGAACGTTTCTGGCCATAACCCGTGTCTTGCAAATACTGCTTCTTGCGGGCAGTTAGGTCGATCGGTAAGTTATCTACGGATCCGATGAGATCAGCGATGGCATTGAGGGATGCAGTGCGCCGCCGCTTGCGGGGACCGATCTCGAGTCTCTCGCGAACCACATCTGACTTCGAGATCTTGCGTCCGCGCGATTCTGCTTCAATGTCCGCCACCAATGGCTCGGGCAAGCGTACGGTAAGAGTCTTCATGGTCAAAGTGTATTACATAGCCGGCAGTTCTGCAAGACAACAGCCGAGACGGCCGAGACGTACAGCTAGGGCAGTAGCTTGCGGGACAGCGGCACCAGGTTCCAGTGATCCATCCCGATGGCCGGAGACTTGTACGGTTGACTGGACTCCATCCGATGTGACACAATGAGTCACATGAAGACCATTACTATCCGCGAGCTTCACCAGGAAACAGGGCGGTGGGTCCGGCAGGCGTCAGCGGGAGAGGTGTATGTCACCGAACGGGGGCGCCTGGTTGCCAAGATTGTGCCGGCGTCCCCCCTGCCCACCAAGCCGTTCTTCGCCAATCCTCGCTTTACGCGGGACTATCTGGCTCACCGCAAGTCCCTTCGCGGAGGAACGGATTCGACGGAAATCATCAGCCAAGACCGCGACCGTGAGGTGCTTTGATCTATTTCGATACCAGCTATCTGGTCCGCCTCTATTATCAAGAACCCGGTGCAGATGCGGTTCGCGGCCTTGCGGCAACGGACCATGTGGCCTGTGCGGCCCACGGGCAGGCGGAAATGATGGCCGCCTTACATCGGAAGCTGCGCGAAGGGGCCATCCGGCCAACGGCGTATGCCGCCTTAGTGAACCAAGTTGCGGTGCATATCAAGGCGGGAGCTTTCCAGTGGCTGGCGCAGGATGGGGAGATCCTCTCCCGCGTCAGGCGCGTCTATCAGAATCTGCCAGCCTCGGTGTTTCTGCGCGCGGCCGATGCCATTCACTTGGCTACGGCCGCCGAGGCGGGCTTCCGCATGATCTATTCCAATGACCCGCATCTGCTGGCGGCGGCAAAACATTTCGGCATCGCGGGAAAGAACGTGATGCCCTAGAACCTCTCCCTTGGGTCGCCCGGTACAAACGGATTTTTATCCCGTGCCGGTGAAGCCCACGCGGGAAACCGCGCCGGGTCACTGATGGCTTTCTCAGCAAGGCAGATTTTGAGTCGCTGTACGACGGCAGTGCATTTCATCCACATTGCTGACGTGCAAGGCTTATGGGTGAATCAGGTGCATGTGCGAAGAGCGCCAGACGTGTCGCTCCTCATAAGGCCACGCGTAGATCGGACTGCGGTCGCGAACGAGCTCGAGGAGCGTGGTTCGCCGAGCTCCTGGACGGACCACTCATACAGGCGCTGCAGCCGCGGCATGATCATCGCGTAGTCGAGCATCCGGCCAAGACGCTGCTCATCGGCGATATATAGCTCGCGACGTCGAGCGCGAGCGGAGCACGCGGTGGGGGGACAGGAACGCTCCCGCCATCCCGAGCCGCGGGTCGGCGAGCAGGCGGGCGAGCGGAGCGAACCGTCCCAGCGCGAGGCGCGGCACGGCGATGAGTGCGTGCGCGTAGAGCACGCGCGCCAGCGCGACGTTCATGAAAAAGCGCTCCGGCGCAGTTTTCTCCTTCGGCGAGTCGCTGGTGCTTCAAGTAGGCGCCCACGATGCTCGCGTTGTGGGTACCCGTTGGCGCCGTCGGTCTTGCGATGAACTCCAGCCAGAGCCGCACCGCCTGCGAGGTGCGGCGGACCAAGTCACATGCCCTAATGCCATTCAGACTATCGTGTATATTGCGGGCCTTTTCCGTCAAATCCTTCGGCCCGCCGACGGGTCCGCCGGCTACGCCGTCCCGCGCGAGAACGATGCTCCCGCCGTCCTGGAGCTTCGCCACGCGCTCGCCAAGGCTCCCCCATTTCGATGTGCGTTTAAGGGCCATTTTCTCGGTGCCGGGACCTTTCCTGCATGAAAGCCACGAGAAGCTTGCTCGCGAGCAAATCCAGCGTCGTGGCCCGGAGGGCGTCCACAAAGCGCTGCCGCACGCGCGTCAATCACTGACGGTTTTTCGCGATACCGGTTCTGAGTAGCTTGGCGCATTCTTCGGCAGCCATGGGGTGGCTGAAATAGTAGCCTTGTCCCTCGCCACAGCCGTGGACCTGAAGGAAGTTGCGTTGTTCGCGCGTTTCCACACCCTCCGCAATGACTCGTTGCTTGAGCTTCTTGCCCATGTCGATCACCGCACTGATGATTGCGGCTTCGTTTGGATCAGCTGTGATGTGGTGTATGAAAAATTGGTCAAGTTTCAGCGCGTCGATGGGAAACCTCCTTAGGTAGCTTAAGCTGGAATAGCCGGTGCCGAAGTCATCCACCGCAAGCTGCACTCCCAAGGCTTTGAGAGCTTGAAGCCTGGAGACGCTGCCCTCGACGTGATTCATGAGGACGCTTTCCGTCAGTTCGAATTCAAGAAAGCGTGGTTCGAGGCGAGTCTCCTCCAAGATCGTGCGAACGCCTTCGAGGAAGTGCTTGGCACGGAACTCTACCCCGGAGAGGTTGACCGCCACCGAGATCCGCCGTAGACCCACGTCCAACCAGGCCCGGAGCTGTGTGCACGCTTCGCGCAGTACCCACCGGCCGATGGGCACGATCAGGCCGGACTCTTCGGCGATGGGCACGAATTGTGGGGGAGGAATAAGCCCCCGATCCGGCTGCAGCCAGCGTAGGAGCGCCTCAATTCCGGTAATCTCTCCGGTCTGAAGATCGACCTTTGGCTGGTAATGCAACACAAACTCGTGTCGCTCCAGCGCGCGGCCCAAGAGTCCTTCGAGGGATTGCCGCGCGACAGCCCGCGTAGTCATGTCCGCCTTGAAGAACTGGAAATTGTTGCGTCCCTTTTCCTTCGCGTAGTACATCGCGGTGTCCGCACTCTTGAGCAAGTTCTCTGCATCCTGACCGTCGTTGGGGTACCTGCTGATGCCAATGCTCGCGTTGATGCGCAGCTCGTTCCCGGCGATAAAGTGAGGCGCCGCCAATGCGGTCATCATCTTCTGCGCCAAGACGGCCGCGTCTGCGACGTGCGCGATTTGTGGAAGCAGTACTACGAATTCATCCCCGCCCTGGCGGCTCACGGTGTCCGAATGGCGCGCGCAAGCTACTAGGCGTTGTGCGACCGATTGAAGCAGTTTGTCGCCAATCGCATGCCCCAGGGAGTCGTTTATGTTTTTGAAGTGATCCAGGTCCAAGAACAGCACCACGAGTTGCTCGCTGGTCCGCCGCGCTAGCGAGATCACCTGGGTCAGCCGGTCGGTCAACAGCACGCGATTCGGCAAATCTGTGAGAGAGTCATGCTGCGCCAGATGGGACATCTTTATTGTCATCGCCCGCGATGCGCTCACGTCGCGGAAAACAATTACCGCGCCTGTCACCTTCCCGAATCGGTCGTGGATAGGGGCGGTGGAATCTTCGATGGCAAGCTCCAACCCGTCACGCCGGATCAGAACGCAGGTAGGGGTCAGGCTCATGGTTTTGTTTTCCGCAATCGCCATATCCACGGGATTTCGGGAGGGTTTATGTGTGCTACCCTCAACGATTTGAAACACCTCGGCAAACGGCCGGCCCACCGCTTCCTGTCGAGACCAGCCCGTCATACTCTCGGCGACCGGATTGACATAGGTCACGTTACCGGAGATGTCCGTACTGAGTACGGCATCCCCGATGGAGTTGAGAGTGACTTGGGCGCGTTCCTTTTCGTTGAACAAAACATCCTCGACCCTCTTGCGCTCGATCACATGACGCAGCGCCCGCGTCAGTGTGTATCTGTCGAGGTGGTCTTTTAAGAGATAGTCATACGCTCCGCGCTTGAGTGATTCATTAGCAGTACTTTCATCGTTTAGCCGGCTGAGGACCAGGATCGGAATATGGGGCGCGGCCGCGAATACCTTTTCGAACGTCGCGATACCTTCGCTGTCCGGCAAGCACAGGTCCAGCAAGACCAGCCCGGTTTTTCGCTCGCCCAGCCGTTTGAGTCCATCAGAAAGGAGCCTAACCCAGTCCACATCGAATGAGCTGGCTCTCGGGTCAACGAGCGCCTCCAGAATCAGCTTGCCCTCAGTAGAGTCGCCCTCAATGAGGAGTAGTTTGTTGCGGTTCACCATCCCAGGTTCTTCTCAAGCCAGTTCTCCTGTCTGTGAAACCTTTCACACATTGATCTGCCGTGGAGTTTCGTTGGTGTTGCAGGAGGAACTTTCAGCCGCAGTCTGACCTATTCGTGGAGGACAACATTTAGGAGGGAACTGTGAATTTGCAGTTCGCCGTTGTAGTCAATGAAGCCTAGCTTCCTGAACTTATTCATAAAGAAATTAACTCGTTCGCGCGTCGCTCCTATCATTTCCGCTAGGGTTTCCTGATTTATCTCTGGAACGATCCTTTCGGGGTTGCCTTCCTTACCGTAGCGGGCCAGCAATAAAAGAGTGCGGGCTAACCGTTTCTCAGTGGAGTTGAAAAGCTGATCGACCAAGTCCTCCTCGATGCGCACATTGCGTGAGAGTAGATACGCTATGAAAAAGCCGGAAAGCGCGCGTTCCTTTTGCAGCACGCGTAGCATCTCGCCCTTCTCAATTCTAAGTACAGCACTAGGCACAATCGCCGTAGCCGAAGCCACCCGTACCATTTGACCCATTAGGCACGCCTCACCAAGAAAGTCACGCGCGCCTAGGATTGCGAGGACCGCTTCCTTGCCCTGATTGGAGACGATGGTGAGCTTCACACGGCCCTTCTCAATGTAGAAAACAGCATCGCTCGGATCGCCTTGCGAGAAGATCTTGTGGCCGGGTGGGCACTCCGTAATCGATCTTTTCAGGCCGACTGTCGAAAGAAACACCTGGGGATCGAAAATGCTCCCCTTTTTAGGTTTCTTAGCCGCCTTCGGTGAGCCCATAGACTGCCTCGCGGAGCTACCTGTTGTTCCCGGAAGCTCCAGTCAGAGCCAACTAAGTAGTGGCGAATTGACCGGAATTCCCGATTTAGACCCCTAGCTAAAGGCTGTTGCACCACAAGTTTTCGATGCAGTAGCAAGCGCGGACAGGCTCTGCCAACAGGATCGTCCAGGCCCTCGACAATCCCGTCCGCGGTGTTGGTCTCAATCATAACGCACGTAATGGTCTAAGCCAAGAAGGTCAGTCGTCGCTGTTCACGAAAATACCGTTGCCCTCTCGTCCTACCTCGGCGAAAACACCCGCGGAACTCGCGTCCGTCGAACTGAATGAGAAGCCGCTTTGAAAACCAGACAAAGTTGCGACAGCATTTGCGAAGCGGAAACGACCCGCGAAATTTGTGGGATCCGTGGGAACCGACGAGCCGGGACGGAAGTGCTGCTCTTCTCCGAAAGGCGACCAGGTGACGTCAATGTTGACCAAGCTGAAAGTTTGGCCGGGGCCGCCCAAAAAAGTGTTATCCACCACTCCGACGTTTTCCAAATGAAGCCTAACCGCCCCCTCCTCAATGGTCAGGGCGCTATCCGGTACTTGCGTGGTCCAGAAGAGACCCGAGGGAAGGATGGTGCCGTTGAAATCGTGAACTTGGGAGCCCGAACTGGGCTCGAACAAGTCAATTCATATCTCGACAAAGGTGCCGCGGTGGTGTCTCCCATCCGCGGACACGTATTCGCCTTGAGAGACCCTGATATCGCTTCCAAGGGTGAAACTGTTGCCCTTACCGTCTGTGGCCGTGCCTGCAAGCATGGCTACACCTGTGAAGCCTTGGAAGTTCGTGATGGTGCTCGGCTCGATGTCAAACCCGTCATCGCCGATGGACGTTGGACCGGGGAAGAATAGGTGAACGGCGCCGCCCAAGGGTGGAACCACGTCGCCGCCGGGGATAGGAACCGGCGCGATACTCGCTGGCGGATCTGCGTTCGGAGAACTCGCGGGGACGAACGCGTGGACGTGGCGTACGTGGAAATTTACGACTGGTTGAGGCGCGCTAACGCGAGGCTTGGCATGAACTGGCGGTGCAAATAACACCGGCATAGGAATGGCCAAGCACAGAGCCAAGACCGCGCAAACTCCAGCCCTTAGAAGAGCCCGTGTAATGCTCATTTTTTCTCCTTTCTAGGTTCTAGGGTTCTAGATTTAGATTAGGTTTTTGGGAAAAAGGAATCAGGGGAACCAACCCGACTTTGCACTCTTCGCCAGAGCGTGTCAAGAATAAAATCCGGTAATGGAACTACATCTGTCGCGACAGTTGGCGTCGATCCCTCGGGCCGATTCCGGAACGACAGTAACGGCAAGGTGTTTGTCAAGTTTTGCCGAGGCAAAGCGTGAGATCTCATCGATCAGTTCATCCAGAGTCTTCCCGGTGAAATGTGCATCAGCCATGGCACTCGAGCCGCGAATCAAGGGCACTCACCTAGTATCCATCTCTTGAACGGTCCACATTCGGATATCGGAGGACGGTAGACGGAAAAAGAAACCAGAGGCTGAAGAAATGAAACGGTGCAAGCTGCAGGATGGATTGGGATGAAATTCTCTTGGCGCCGGTGGGCGTAGCACGAGCACATTGAACGTGTGCGCGCTAGCCGAGATGCCACTTCCGAGATAGGCCGCTTGTGGAAATTGAGTCGGCTTCCCGGGAAAGCAAATCTTTCCGAGTTACGGTTGGCCAAGTTGGCCAATTCTACGGTGTCCGAATTTTGTAAATGACCCAAAGCGACTTAGGGCTGACGCAATAATAACTTTACTATTGCAGTCGTTTCTTGATCATTAAAAAACTTATGGGCAAACGGCTGATCCGCGCAGTTTGGCGGCCTTCTAACCAATGAAGAAGCGGCCTTTACGCCCCCTAATCGCGGTGGACGTTCATCCGCTTGTTTTGTTATAGTACCGACAGGGAGATGCTTATAGTCGGTACTCTAACATTATGAGACCAACCTTCTTCTACTCCGACGTCTTGCGTCAGCACTTGCTCCGAAGCAAAATGGCCACCCTCGAGGAACTCAAGCGTGCTCTCGGTACTTCCGTGGACCTGACGGTCTTCCGAAAACTGAAGCAACTCGACTCTCTCACCAGCTATTCCCATCGCGCTCGTTACTACACGCTGCGTCAAATCGCCCGCTTCGACGCTGATGGACTGTGGTCTCATGAGGGAGTTTGGTTCTCTCGTCACGGCACGCTGCTCACCACCGCCGAAGCCTGGGTGCAACATTCCCCACAAGGCTATTTCGCCGAAGAACTGGCCGAGTGCCTGCATGTCGAAGTGCAGGACGCGCTCTATCACCTTGTCGAGCAGCGCCGCATCGCGCGCCAACTCGTCTCCAACCTCTATCTCTATACTTCCAGCGATCCGGTCCGCCGCCGCCGGCAACTCCTGGCACGCCGCGGCATCCAGACCGTCCCCACCCTGGTGGATACCTCGCGACTGGAGATTTCTCCAGACGAGCTGAAAGCCGCGATCCTCCTGTTCTATAGCCTGCTCGACGAACAGCAGCGCCGGCTCTACGCCGGACTGGAATCTTTCAAATTGGGACATGGCGGGGATCGTCAACTGGCCGAGTTTCTTAACCTGGACACGCATACGGTAGCTCGCGGACGACAGCAGTTGTTAGACCAGGACGTAGCCTTCGCTCGGGTGCGCAAACTGGGCGGCGGACGGCAACGGACCGAAAAAAAAACGTCGCAATAGTCGACGCCATCGAAATTCTATTGGAACACGATACCGCGGGTGATCCTATCACCGGTTTGAAGTGGACCCGCAAGACGCCTCAGAAGATCGCCGAACTACTCGAGCAAGTCGATATCCCCGTCTCCGCCAACACCGTGGCTCGCCTACTCCACAACATGAATTTCTCTCTGCGGGCCAATCGCAAGAATCTCGCCTCCAACGCCAGCCCCTTCCGCGACCAACAATTCCAATACATCTCCTCGCTACGCCATCGCTTCCAGCGTCACGGTCTTCCGATGATCAGTGTGGATACCAAGAAGCGCGAACTGGTGGGCAACTTCAAGAACCCCGGCGCCAAGTGGGATCGCTCCCCGGTACCGGTCAACGACCACGACTTCCGCTCCGACTCCACCGGCGTGGCCATTCCTTACGGCATCTACGACCTGCTGGCCAATCGTGGCTCCGTTTTTCTCGGAGTCTCTCACGATACCTCCGCATTCGCCGCTCATTCCATCGCCAACTGGTGGAAACGGGAAGGTTCACTCCGCTACCGTCGCGCTCGCAAACTCCTCATTCTCGCTGACACCGGTGGCAGCAATAGTTGTCGGCGCCATGCCTGGAAGACCGAACTCCAAGCGCAACTCTCCAACCCTTTCGATCTCGCCGTGACCGTGGCTCACTATCCGACGGGCACTTCTAATGTGGAGTGTATTGTTATGCGGAGTTTGCCTCTGACAGGCCGCTCCAGTGGCTCATTTCGAAGACTTTTTACTCCCCATAAAAGTGCCGCCCTGTAGCGAGGCGATCAACTTGTCGGTGACCTTGAAACGTCCGGAACGCAGTTTCGGGGGCACAACCGATTCCAGCGTTTCTAGTTTCACCGACGGATCCACTCGCGTGTAGATTTCCGTTGTTTGCAAGTTTGCATGGCCGAGCCACAGCGAGACCTTTCGCAGATCTTTGGTCGCTTGCAGTACGGTCAACGCGCAAGTGTGCCTCATAATGTGCGGGAATACCCGCTTTGTTGTCAGCGAGGGGCAATGCTGCCTTGCCGTTTGGACATGTTTGCGCAGGATGTATTTGAAGCCCGAACGAGTCAAGGATTCGCAGCGCGTACTGATGAACAGTTCCGGCACCGGCATGGTTCCCCTTACCGCCAACCAAGCTCGGAGCGCCGCTGCAGTTGTTTTCCACAGCGGGAGACACCGTTCTCTGCGGCCCTTGCCATGGACGAGCACGCTCGGTTGCGGCTGGAATTTCAGATCGTCCAGACGGAGACCGATCAGTTCGGAGACGCGTAAGCCACCTGCGTAGCATAGGTGCAGCATGGCGCGGTCGCGGAGACCTTTCCATCCTGTGGGATCGGGCGCGTCCAGGAGGGCCTGGATTTCCTCCGCCGTCAGATGCGGGACCAGACGTGACTCGGTTTTCTTGGTGGGAATTGCCAGGACGCGTCGGATCTGTTCGATCGCCGATGGGACGCGATATTCCAAGAAGTGCATAAAGGATTTGATCGCAGCCAGTCGGATGTTTCGGGAGCTGGGCCCATTGCCGCGAGTGGTTTCCAGATCGTTCAGGAAGTCGAGCACCAGCGGCGCATCGATTTGCTCCACAGCCAGCTCGGAAGGCGCCATCCGAAGGCGCTTGCTGGCGAAGGTTAAGAGCAGTTGGAAGGCATACGCATAGGAGTCACGCGTGTTCTGGCTCGCGCCGCGTTCGATGGGCAGGCGTTGCTCAAAGAAAGCAGTGAGGTGTGGTGCGATCGGTGTGTTTGCTTGGAAGTGCTACGGTCTCGGGCCCGTAACACTTCCAAATGGAATCCTATCGAACATCGCTTGTTTTCTGAAATCTCCAAGAATTGGGCCGCCGAGCCGTTGAACAGCTATCAAAAAATTCTCAACTTCCTTCGTACCACCACAACCAAGACCGGTCTAGCAGTGTCTGCCTACCTCGACCGCGCTCACTATCCAACCGGTCTCGAGCCGGATCCCCTGCTCTTTCGTTCCCTGCGCCTTCGCCCTCATAAGACACTACCAGCATGGAACTATACGATCACGCCCAATCTGTGAAGTTAATTTTGCGTGGGCCCTTAGTGAATTTGTCTTACGGTTCGGGACCAGGAAGTCGGTGGTTCAAATCCACTCGCCCCGGTCATTTCTTTTCGACAACTTGCGAAATCGCCGGGTCATGCTCAACCACCGTAGCCGTGTCTAACCACCAGCGTCACTTTCGTCGAGTGAACCAAGCTGCCGCTGGTCGCACCGATGGTCAGTGTGTAGGTTCCAACCGGTGTTGCCGAACCAGCTCTCACGCTCAAGGTCGATGAGCCCGAACCGGTCAGTGAGGTAGGACTGAAGCTCGCGGTCGCATAGGCCGGCAAGCCGCTGACGTTGAAAGTGACCGTTCCGGCAAAGGCACTCAATGCGCTTACGGCTACTGTGTACGAGGTTCGGTATCCCTGATACACAGACCGACTGCTGGGCGATGCTGAGACGCTAAAATCAGCAGCCTGCGGAGTAGCAGTGGCCTGATTGGAGTTTCCACTTTCGCCGGCGGAGTTAAGGGCAGATATGACGTAGTAGTAGGTCGTCCCGTTGACCACTCCGGAATCCGTATACGAGGTGCCTGCCAGACCAGGCGCAATTATGTTGTAGGGACCGCCGGTCGTGGTAGAGCTCTTAAGGTTATAGCTAGTCGCGCCACTCGATCCCGCCCAGCTCAATGCCACCTGCGCATTGCCGGCATTCGCCGTGAGATTGGTGGGGGCACCAGGAACCACGACCTGCGGTGTGGCGCTTGCTTCGGTAGAATTCGGACTCGATCCAACCGAATCCACTGCTTCGACGACGTAATAGTACGTCGTGCCGTTTGTTACGCTGGTGTCCGTATACGACGTCGCTGCCAGACCGCTGATGACCCTCATGTAAGGTCCTCCGGATGTGGTGGCGCGGTATACGGTATAGCTGCTCGCACCGCTGGATGCATTCCAACTCAACGCCACCTTGGTATCGCCTGCTACTGCCGTCAGGTTAGTCGGGGCGGCCGGGGCAGTGGTCACGCCGCAGGCGCTGAACTTGAAATTCGCGATCCGCGTGCTCCAGTTGAAGGTGCCGTTCTGTTTCAGGTATTCGGTCGTGTACCACATCGTGCAATCATCGTCCGGATCAACGCTCAGGCTACTGTAATCGCCCCAGCGGCTAAGCCTCGCCTGTTGCGATCCGGTGCCGTCCATAACCGTCACTTCCGATCCCAGCGTTCCAGGCGGGTCGGTGGAAGCGCGGCCGGTGAAGCGAATACCCGGATACATGCTGCTGCTGGAGATGCTGTAACCGATGGCCAAGTCTCCGGCGCTGTCCATTGCCGCGCTTCCCATCCAGCGGTAGTTGGAATCCGGCGCGAACGTGCCCTGCTGATAGAGCACAGGGTTTTTCGGGGTGCGAATCTCGTACCAGCGGATCCCCACACTTGTGCCGGCGGTGACGGAGTGGTTCACAACCAAGGATTCGTGATCGCCAAAGTTGCGATAGGCGAGCCGATACATGAGGCGATCTGCCAGCGAATCGAGCTGTTGGCCGCTCCCAAGCTGAGGAATGCAGGTACCACCTCCACCGCAGGCGGCCGAGAAGGACGCCACCGGCACGTTGATTGGGCCCATGAGAGTAGCGGTAGCGGCGGCGAAGTTGATATTGCTCATTTGCCAGATATTGAGCGAGTTGGTGTCGAAGTTGACGAAGTATTCAGGCGAGCCGGCTGGAGGCGCTGTGGTACCGTCAAGATCGGCTGGCAGTACCCCGCCGAAACTGGAACTTAGCTGAAAACAAACTTCATTAGCAGGATTTCCCGCAAGCATGGCATTACGATCATAAGCGCACAGCTTAGAGCCGGCGAAGAAGTAGCCACCATTGAACATGTTAAATGTGATGTAGTAATTGTCGGACCAAACCGCTAGCTTCGGATAATCATTGAGGTAGCTCGTGCCGTAGTTGAACGCGTAAACGTTGTATTGGCCAGTGGCATCCGATGTTGTCGAGACGGCCACGCACTGGTAATACCCCTGACCGGAATTGATAGAAAGCTGAGTGAGGACCCAGCGATTGTTCAGCTTGTCGTATTGCACGATGGGATCGCCGTCGTTGGTCACATAACACGGATGGTTCGCTCCAAGCGCCTGAAATAATGTATTTCCGGCGGCGGGTCCATAGAGCCTCAACCCCGCTTTCGAATAAACCGCAAACGATTCGTTCACCCATTGCACGATCTGGGTGTCGCCCACCGCCAGGTTCGCGTCAGGTGGAGCTGCGTTCGGCGTATACCCACCGCCGATGCCTAGACCGTCGAAGCTGGAGATGCTGCTGAGGTTGGGAGCTGCCGACGCTGTGGTCTGCACCGCGGCGGACGGCGTGCCAGCTGCCGAGCCTTTGGGCGGCACCAATCGTAAGGGTTTTTCCCGGCGTCCCTCTTTCTCGGGTAATGGTTTAATGTCCCGAAGGTTCGGCGTCTGGGCGTGATCAGATTCCTTTCGCTCGCCCTGCATGTTGCCTTGTTTTGGGGTCGTGGTAACATTCGAAGAGTTGGTGTTCTGCGCGAAGGCTGTTCCACAAAACAGCAAGCTGAGGAGCACGGCGCTACTGACTGGGGAATAGCAATTGCGCTTTTTTGCGTTCGGCCGCATTGGGGCCCTCCCGAGGAAAACAATCCTGATGCACTGCCCAGATACTATTGCCTAACCCTAGAGCAGGCAGGTTTGCCCCGCATCTCCCATTCGGGAGATATTCACGGCGCCAAGCCATTTTCTTCCAGCGGACAAGGCCTGTACTCGAACAAACCCTGGAGATATGCCGATTAGGCGAGTCCGTGCGGGTACTAGTATCGGGAAAAGTGACCAACTGGAAATGCTGCCTTCGCCTGATTGCCAGCCTATCAAGTCACGACTAACTTCGCGCGCGGGGTCCTTCGTCTGCTGCACGCATCCACTCATTTTTCTCGTCCGAAGAAGTGTCATCGGACAGCTGGCTAAGCGCGCTCACGTGTTCCGCCGGATGGCGCAGAGGGGTGGAGTTCGGAGAATCTCACCAATGGCGGCTCTTGCCGGATTGCTCCAATGTGGGAGACGCAGCCGGAAAGGCTTCCGGATTGCGAGACTTCGGGCTTCAACCTCTTCAAGGATAACTACCATTACCAACGAACTAAAATCACGCCGGATCGAAGGGAGTACCCATATTCGATGCTTCCTGGCGACAAGCTTTTATTTGAACTGATCGGCTCGCTCTACGAGGCGGCTGCCTGCCCCGAACGTTGGGAGGACTTTTTGCGGCTAGCTCTGGAACGATTTGCAGCTGAACGCGCGGGACTGACTCTTCATAACGACCAAAAGCGCAACGCAGTCACAATATGGAGCATGGGGTTTCCCATGGAAGCCAAACGGGAATACGACGCTTACTACGGTGCAAGGAACCCACTTGTCAAGCCATACGCCGAATTTCTCCGAAGCAGGGAGGAATGGCACGGCCTTGCCAGGGCGGTGATAGGGGAGCAGGAATACAGGGCTTCCGAGTTTTATAACGACTTCGGCCGCAAGTACAGATCTTACTGGGTAGCGAACGGGTTAATCAGGAACTCTCTTCATGAAGTAACGACCTTATCCGTGATGCGGGCAGAAACAGCGCCAGCGCTGGACCAGCAAGCAGTCGACCTTATGGGCTTGCTGATCCCTCATTTGAAACGTGTTTTCAAGATTCATCGCACGATGGAATCCCTTCGTTCCACGGCGGATGCCGCGGTGTCCACGGTGGATGCATTGGAGGGCGCGGTTCTCGGTGTGAATGGAACGGGAGAGGTGGTTCTCACGAACCAAAAAGCTGAGGAGATTATCCGGCAGGAGGACGGGGTGATGCTGTGCGGAAAGCGGCTCACGGCGACCACTCCAACCGAGGCGAAGGAACTCGATGACCTGGTTCAATTAGCGGCGGCGACCGGTGCTGGAAGAGGAGTGCATCCAGGCGGAGCCATGCTTGTTCAAAGACGAGAACGCCAAGCTCTGCGGATTTTCGCTGTTCCGTTTTGCTCGAGCCACATGCTCACGGAAGTCTCTCCATGTGCTTTGATCTTTATCAACGACCCAGAAGCGCAGCCTGCCTCACGTGCGGCAGTTCTTTCCGGTCTGTATCAGCTGACACCAGCAGAATGCCGCTTGTCCGATCTTTTATTGGAAGGTTTGGACCTGGCGACTGCTGCCGAGCGCATGCGGGTCACCACGGAAACGGCTCGGTTCATGCTGAAGAGGGCCTTTCATAAGACAGGCACTCATCGTCAGTCGGAGTTGATTCGCTTCCTGCTTGGTCTTCCGAATGTGGCTGCAGTCCGCTGAAAACGGCGCGCCATTCCTGCCGACGAGGTCGAGTCAGCCCGGTTGTCACTCGTGCCGCTGAAAAACCCACTCGAAAAACCGGACTTTTCTCCGTAATGTCGCCTCTTGGCGCCTCGTTTACTCGCAGTTCCTCGCGGCCACTTCCACGACCTCGTCTACGTTGCTACGTTCCGTCCATCCGGGCGACATCTTGTCATGATTCCAAGCATCGAAGCGCGGAACCACGCCGCTTCCACATTAGCGCCGGGACTGCAGACATGCTCGAATAGCCTACAATCAATCAAGGTTTGCGCGCCGCCGAGCTTGTTGCTTGTATCTCGCATCACCTTCAAGACAGCGCGCAAGTCGTCGGGATCAACGTTGGCCACTTCCTCGCTACCATCGCGCCAAAAATCCTCGGCGGTTTGCGGAGTCAACCTTCGGGCCACGCGAGCATCGGAACGGCGGCACATATACACACCAAAGCACCGCCCAATTGGAAAATGAATGGAAAATAGGAACGCCGTGCCAGAGGAACGCTACTAAGAAAAGGAAGAAGTTCCTGTACGTGGTCGAGCCGACACACCGGAACAAATATTTCAAGTTTGGCCCCGCCTCCTCGAGAAGCGTTCTGAGCCGCAATGTCAAGGTGCGGAATCAGTTTCTCGAACGGCTCTTCCCCTTCTTTTTGCGGCGGGAGTCCTTTGTTGCGTTCTTATACTCCAGTCCCCAAACGCGTAGAAGTTGGCGACAGCCAACGTCGAAGTTTCCCGTGAGGTCAACTATTTGAAATTCAGGCAACGTCCACGACAAACGAGAGTATTCGCAAGGCTTACGCAGAACAGGGATAATCCTCTCGCTGTAGCGATACTCATTGAGCGCGAACAATAGTTCTCGCTTAACCCACGGGGGCCGCACCGAATCGGGCTGATAAGCTCGCCAGAGAAAGCAAGCTAAGCAAATCCTGGCTGGCCACAGATGCCGTCGAGCAATACGTTGCTGAACAAGAGCGCCAGGCCGCTTTAGTCCGGACAGCCGAATACGAAATCGACAGCGGAAAGTTTCTGCGTCACGAGAAGGTGCGGCGTTGGCTCCTCTCCTGGGGCACTGAGAAAGAACTTCCTCCGCCTACATGCAAGTAATTTGGTCTGCTACAGCCGTTGCCCAGCTGGCGGAAATCCGCAGCTTCATCGAGCAGGACAAACCTCAGGCCGCTCGTGGTGTCGCTGCGCGTATCGTCGCTGCCGCCGATCAGCTCGCCAGGAGTCCCCATATTGGGCGCCAGGGAAGAGCCCCGCAAACTCGAGAGCCGGTGATCGCCGGCACTCCCTACATTCTTCCCTATCGAATACAAGGAGATCGAATCAGAATTCTCGCTGTTTTCCATGCCTCCCGACAGCGGCCACGTGCTTCTGAAGCCTAGGACTACTGGCGTCAACCGTGACGAAGCTGGAACTTCAGATCATGGAAGCTGTGGTTCGCTAAAACTTCAGCCAACCAAAACGAGACCGTTTTTGATGGCGAAGGCCCGAATACGATCCTCGCTTCGAAAACCGCGCGAAAACTTTGGATCCCTGCGGCCTTAACCGCTGCGACCACCTCGAGCCCGAACTTCCGATCGCGGTCAAAGATCAAGCAGTTGAGAGAGGTTTCAAAAGCGAAACGCCTCCCGCAACTGCTGCGTGGTCCAAGTTTGACGAGGCCATCCAAACTCCCCCCTTGGCGCAAGAAACCTTTGTTCCGCGTAATAAAGCTGAAGAATCAAAGTGCTGGGCTGCGATCGGTCTACTGAGGGCCATCAACCCGGCTGACCAGGCTTCCAGTCCGGCGTGTCAAGCAAAGCGCACTTGGAGCTCGCTGGCCCACGTTATGAAGCTCAACCATCGCCACAACCAGCGTTCTGACTCTGTATCGGACGCTTGATTGTCCAGGGTCCGGTTCACACGTCTCTCGAGTTCGGCAACATCCAGTGCAGGAATGGCGGCGGCGCCCCTCAGGATACCGTGGAGCCACGACTCCGTTTGGCGATTCAATTTCGAGATGGGCATGGCAAACCCGATCCTGTCGCGGCGGTCGAGGACCTCCGTGGGGACGAGCCCGCGCATGGCACGAAGCAGAACCGCCTTGCAACGACCCTCCGCGGAAATAATTTCTTCCTCGGGCAGGGAAAATACAAAATTGAGAAGATCAGCAGTCAGGAAGGGAACGCGGTTCTCTACCGAAAAGGCCATTGCATTTCTGTCTTCAAAGCGAAGCAAGGCGGGAAGAGCCTCCAAAAGGTTCTGTTTCAACAGACCGTGCAAACTGCGCCCAGGACCCTCGCTGTAACGGGTTCTTGAAGAGCCGATCCCGCGCTCGCGAAACCAATCGGCATTGGCCCCGGGCGGCGGCCTGGTTCGCACGCGCCTCACGGTTTCTACAAGGCTCGCCGGAAGAGTCTCGCGTGCCACCCCCCGGAGGCTTAGTGCCGCCGACCCAGGCAGCGCCTTCGCATGCCGCAGGAACTGCATGGCCGCTAACCAATGGCCTGTCCGCACGAGGGTGGCAAGACGCACGGGGAGATGCCGGATGTACCCGAGATATTGATCTGCGCCCTGGCCGGTCAGCACCACTTTCACGCCCGCCTCGTGAGCGGATCGAAAAATGCGGTACTGGGCGTAGATGGTTGGCGATCCAAATGGCTGTTCTTGCACGCGCACTAGCTCGCGAAAGTCCTCGACGAGCTCGTTTGGATGAATGTGGACTAGGTGCTGTTTGGCCGCCGTCGCCCGCGCGACCATCCCAGACCAGCGTTCTTCCGAGAGCTCCGGATCTTCTGCGACATAACTGAACGCGTGCAATGGGATTTCTGGGCCCTGGACAGCTCGGACCATGGCCGTGATCGAAGACGAATCCATGCCTCCGGAAAGAGACACGCCCACAGGAACGTCGCTCCGCAGATGCAGTCGGATGCTTTGCTCGAACAGATCGCGGAAGCCTGAGCTGGCCTCTTGGGGCGAGATGCACGGGGCCCGTTTCCGCTCGAGTTCCCAGTAACACACGGGCTCTGAGGTCCCGGGAGATGCGCAGGAAATTGCCAAATAGTGCCCCGCTCGAAGCTGGCGGACGTCTTGAAAAAAGGTCCTGTCGGCAAGTTCCCCCATTGCGCCGGAAAGGAAGTCATAGACCGTCTGCGGGTGTGCCCTGCGGCTCACCCCTGGGACCTCGAGCAGCGGAGCAATTTCCGAGGCAAATACGATTCTGTGCCTGTCCTGGACGTAATAAAGCGGCTTGATGCCAAAGGGGTCTCGCGCGAGCAGGACAGAAGCTTGCTCGGAATCGAAAACGGCAAACGCAAACATACCGATCAGGCGCGGCAGCAGGGCCTTTCCCCATCTTCGCCATCCCTCGAGCAGCACTTCCGCATCGGAGCTGGTCCTGAAACTGTGGCCGAGATTCTTGAGTTCGGCGCGAATTTCCCGATAGTTGTAAATCTCGCCATTGAAACTAAGGTGGTATCGGCCGTCGGGAGTCGACATGGGCTGGCGCGCGGCTTCCGATAGATCGATGATGGCTAATCTGCGGTGACCGAACAAGACCGTGGCAATCGGAGGTGCGCCCAAAGTGGACGAAGCGGTGCCGTTTCTGACGATAAACTCCTCTAGGCCTTGGCCGTCCGGCCCGCGATGGACCATATGATCCATGGCCCGTCGAACCGCGTCTCGAAGCGGCACGTGCTCACCGGTTTGTATGCAGCCGACGATTCCGCACATGACAACAGGTGTTTTTCCTTCCGCCCTATTAGGACGATGCGTTGCTCGCTAAGCTTTGGTGAACAGAAATCAAACGCTCGGTACAGCGAGCGAAAATCAACCCGCTTCTGGGCAAGGTTTCAACCGGACTATTCGAATCTTCTGAGCTTGAGCGATTCGAGCGCAACAGAAAAGAGAAATTGCGGTCCATAGACGAGGTAGCGCCGCCAGAGTCTCCGGGGTTCCTGAACCAATCGGAAAAGCCATTCTCCTCCGTTCTCGCGCATCCAGCGGGGCGCCTGTCTTCGCCTTCCCGAATGGATATCAAAAGCCGCTCCCACGCCCAGCAGCACCGCAGCCTGCAGACGGCCCCGGTGCCGGTGCATCCATTGCTCCTGTTTGGGCGTGCCAAGACCAACCCAAACGACGTCCGGCGCGGCCCGATTGATAGTGGCCACGAGTTCTTCTTCTTGCGCTTCGGCCCAGGGTTCGAACGGAGGCGAGCATGTGCCCGCAATCACGAGCCCGGGAAACCTGCGCTTGAGGATGGTCGCGAGTCCATCGGCCACGCCGGGTGCCCCGCCCATCAGGAAATGACGACAGCCCCCCGAAGCCGTTTGCCGACACACCTCGAGCATGAGCTCAGGCCCGTAGACCCGGCGCGTGAGCGGCCGTCCCCGAAATCGGCTGAGCCAAACCAGAGGCGTGCCATCGGGCACCACCAGGTCGGCGGCGTTAAGGATGCACTTGAAGGCAGGATCGTGTTGCGCCTCCATGATCCCGTGCATGCCGGTCAGTGCGACATAGCGGCAACCGTGCCGGTGCTCGATCCACTCGCTGACGGTTCGACATGCTTCCGGAAGCTCCAGCGCGTCCACATGCACACCCAGGACTTCGAAGGAGGGCCTCCGCACTCCCACCCCGTTCTTCCATGTCACTCGCCAAGGGAGGTCTTCCTTCCGCGATTCGATGGCGCGTTTATAAATGCCCATGAGCATCTCATAGTTTCTGTCGGCGGTGTACTTGGCCACGAACTCAGCGCGGCCGGCCTGTCCGATCTCTTCCATATCTCGGGGATGAGTCCAAACCCATTCCACCTTGCAGGCCAGGTCCTCGGCATTACCCGGGACAAAATGTATCCCGGTGCGTTCGTCCGCTACCATCTCTTGGAGGGCTCCGAGTCCCGCTACGATGGTTGGGGTGCCGCAGGCGTAAGCCTCCGTGACCGTCATGGGGAGATTCTCGTAGCACTCGCTCGGCACGACCAAGAATCGAGCACTCTTCATTGCCGCAAAAACCGCTTGGCGGTCGAGGTGGCCGAGAAACCGCACGCGAGCAAGCCCCAGCCTCTCGACCAGAGCTTCGAGCTCACCGCGCAGGGGGCCATCCCCCACGATCCGCAGAGGAATCTTGCTCCCGAGTTGCTTCCAGGCGGCGAGCAAGGTTCCCAATCCTTTTTCCGGGGAGAGACGACCGACGAACAAGGCGTAGTCGGAAACATCGCGCTCGGCGCCTGGATCAGGATGAACAAAATTGGGTTTGACGACAATTTTTGCTGCGGGCAGTCCACCAGCGATGAACTTATCTCTGGCAAAATTCGACAGCGCGACATACAAGTCTACCTTCTTGGTCCAGGTGCCGAGAGCCTGGTGGATCGCGAGCATGGCGGCAACGGTTCCGCTCGCCGTTCTATTTCCGCGATAGCAGGCATAGCGCACCGCCGGCCAGGCAATCCCTTTCCCGAGGCAGCACTCGCAGGGCTTCCCGCCGCGCGAGAGCGTCGTCCCGGGACACACGAGGCGATAGTTGTGAAGCGTCTGCACCACGGGAATCCCCGCCGACCGGCAAGCGGAATAAGCAGACGGGGAGATCAAAGGAAAGGTGTTGTGGAAGTGCGCCACGTCCGGCTCGTGGTTCAAGGCAAAGCGCCGGACCTCGGCAAGGGTTTTGTTCGACCACACGGTCGTCAGGGGCAAGGCCGCCTTTTGAACGATCGTGAACGGCTCGATTTCCGCATTGTTCCGACGGTAAGGGAAAACGGAATGGCCGCGGGTCGAGAGCAGTTGTTCTTCGGATTCAACCGCCAGGTCTTCCCCTCCTCGCTTTGTATATCGGCAGTGCAGCATGAGCACTTTCATCGGTTGTCCTTGTTCCTTCCCCTATGCCGTATCAGCCCCCCTGGCGTTCTCGAGATGGTCGTTCACGGGACAGCAAAACGGGGGCTGGTCCGATGAAAACGGTGCAAGCGGGACTTAAGGAAAGCTGTTTCCCGGACAAATCTCTCTCCTCGTTAACCGTCCACGCCTCGGGAATCTTGAATTTCGCGGTTCGGGCCGGATTCCACACGACCCACGCCCGATGATCCGGACGGCTCAGTTCACAAATCCAGGCGCCACTCCGATCGGGAAGGCAGGAAACCATGCGCGCGCCAACCAGCCACTTCTCGGTTTCCGCAAAAGCGGTTGCCGGAGGTTTCAAGGTCTGTCCATCCGCTTCGGTCAATCCGCCGACCTCGCTGTCCCAGGAATAAAAGTAAAATCGTCGGACGCCCATGGCCCAGTTCAGCAGATAGGAACGCGCCACATAGGCGGAGGCTTCCTCGAGCGTCAGCACCCTGCTAAAGGAGGAGTTTTGCGGCGTGACCTTGCTCAACCGATTCTCGATGAGCCAGCCCGTTTCGGTGTTCCACAGGGGCTTGGTCGCCAAATGGTTTTCCTCTAGCACGGCGCGCAAGCGCTCGCCGAGCTCCAGCATGGCTTCCGGTGCGCCCGGTGTGACATAAAAGTGAAACCCGATCACGTCGGCGTACGCGCCACCCCCCATATGCAGATAGTGTTCAAGCCATGCCACTCCCGTCTGCCCGGTGGCGGACGGCGAAACGACGAGAACCGTCTGGTCCACTTGCTTCAAAACGCCATAGGCTTCGCGGGCCAGTTCGAGCATCGTGTCCGGCCGGCCAGAAAAAAAATCGCTCAGGTTCGGTTCATTCCAGATCTCGTAGGCGTGGATGCGGCCTTTGTAACGCGTGGCGACCTCGCGAACATACTCGCTCCAATCGGAAATATTCCGAGGTTCAGCAGCGTTGCCGTGTTCATAACCTGACTTTTCTTTTGGCCGGCTAGAAGCCCACGCCGGTGTTAGCCCGAGGGGCAACAAGATCTCGACACCATGACTCTCCGCCAGAGAGATATAACGATCGAGGTGCGAGAAATCCCACTGCCCTTTTTGCGGCTCCACGTTGGGCCAGACTACATAGGCGTCCCAAAGGCGCCAGGAACCGAACGAGACGCGAGGCCAGGGTGTCGGCTGCGGGAGATGGTGTATGTGCAGACCGAAGAAGGAAAGTGGAACGGGCTCGCTCGGAGGCACGAGCTTTGTCGCGCGCGCCCTACTCTTCCACAATTCAACGGAGATCGCGGCCAGGACCAGCAACGCGAAAAGGCGCAAAGCGGACCTCGGCGTCGTGGACATGCTGCGCGTCCTCCTTTCGAATGGTGGCGTCAGCTTCGGCTCCCTTGCTCCCTCAGAGGTCTCTCAGGGGTCAGGGGTAGCAGCTCTTTGCCGCTCCGCGAGCGGCATCCGACGGATTGGGCTGGGAGGTGGTTGAAAAGCCGGTTTCGGCGCTAGCTCGCGAGGTGTGTCCGGAAGCGGCCGACCCGAACTCGTATAATAAGCGTGTCGCAGGCAGCAGCCAAGAAAGCCTTTTTAAAGACCTGCTCTCTGGCGCAAACTCCTGGTAGAAGCGGACGAGCCTCCAGCCTTCCACTCCGCACTCCCGCAGCAGGCCTTCGGCGCCAGTTCGCGTATAACTGCGATTATTCCCGAAGTTTTGCGGCAGCAGGCCGAGCCGCCGCAGCGGGTTGTGCCACCAATGATGAAAGTCGACGATGGCCCGGCCCTCGCTCGCAATGGCTCTCTCGATCTGGTTTAACAGAGCCTTCTCATGGTCTTGCCCGCGAATCAAGGTATCCAGACACAGCAGTCGATCGATCGAGCAACGAAAGGGCAGGGCAAAATAGTCCACGCGCAAAAAGAAGATATTCCGAAGACCCATCCGGCGGGACCTTGCGAGGGCGTACCGCAGGGCGTCGACCGACAGGTCACAATGGAGCACCCACCTGAAGTGCCGCGCACAAGAGAGCGTGTAGTCTCCGACACCCGCGGAAACGTCGCAAAGGATTCCATCCTGCAATGGGACTCCGTCTCTTCTGAGCATGGAAAGGACGGTTCGCACCTGGCGCTCGCGATGAAGTCTCCAGGCCGAGGACTGGGCCTCACGGACGCCCCAGGGAATCGCGTCCTCCCGAGCTTCGAAGGTCCGATGAAACTCGAGATGGTAATCCGCCGTGTATTTCGGATTCGACAGGGATCCCACGGGCTTGCTCGGGAGAAGTTCCAGGATCTCTCCTTCCCAGGCTCGATAGATTCTGCCGCAATGGCGGCATTCGAAACTCGCGTCCTTCGAGCGCAGGGATCTCTGGTCGTCGGGACAGCAAAGCCGCGAAGCGATTTCTTCCGTGCTAAAGCGCATAAGATCCGAGCTCTGAGTTGGTCACAAGAGTCACTCTGTCTTTGTTTGCGGCAATAAGTGCGAGCAATTCCTCGAGCCGACCCCATTGGTGTTCCTGCTCAATTTCGAACGAGTGCCCCCAGAGGTGGAAAGCGCCCCCCTCCCTGAGAGTTCGCTCGAGCAACTTCGCTCCTAGTTCCCACCAGTCGCACCTGCCAAACAAAGCGCGCGCGCGAAACAGGTTTACCAACGACCACCGCTTGAGGGCATTCTTGGCATAGGCGACGGGCGAGTGAGGGAAGGCTTGCACGGTGGTGGGAATCAGCGCGAGCCCCTCGACGCGGCGCGGCCAGTCGGTTGAGAGGAATTCAACGGTTCGCGCCGATAGATATCCGGCTCGTTTCAGCAGGGACAACTGTTCTCGCCTGTACTTGCCCCCGGGGAAACAGAAGACGCGGCAGGGCTTGCCCGTAAGATCTTCGATCCATTGGCGTGAACCCGATAACTGACCGAGCGTTTCATCCTGCGGAGCTCGGTCGAGCGGGTTGTGATCGAGCGCATGGGAGCCCACTTCAAACCGCGAACTGAGCTCCCGGATATCCTCTGCCGCCATCGCTGGCCAGCTCGTGTTGCGCGCTATGTAGAAGGTGCCGGTCAACCCGTATTTCGCGAGCAGGTCGGCAATATGCAGGTCGAGGGGGTACCCATCGTCCCAACTGGTCGTAACCAAGCATGCGGAGTGCTTTCCCGTCACGGCGACACCCTGGTTCCAAGGGCAAACTCGAGAGCGTGTGCGAAGCCGGCGGCTTGGGCGTCATGGTTCCACCGGGCGACCATGCGTTTGGCGGTGGCCCCCATGCGCTCGCGCGCGCCCGGATCGTTCACGACTTTTTCGAGCGCCCTCGCAAGCGCGGCCGAGTTCCCTTCCCTCACGACGACGCCGTTGAGTCCGTCCTGCAGCAAGCCTCCGGCAACGGCTCCGACCGCATCGGTTGCGATCACCGGCACGCCCTGGTTGAACGCTTCATTCACAACCAGTCCCCAAGGTTCCCTGCTCTCTCGTGTCGTCACCGAGGGAAGCACGACGACGGTCGCGAGAGCGTAGTAGCCCACCGTTTCTTGGATCGGCACATAGCCCGCAAAGCGCACTCGCTCCCCGATTCGAAGGCGAGCAGCCAGCTGTTCGAGCGCCGGGCGCTCTCCCCCCGCCCCGGCAATAACCAGAACCGAGTCCTCGAGACGAGCTGCGGCGAAGGCCTCGAGAAGATGGGGAAGTCCCTTGACCGCTTCGAGGCGCCCAAGATACAAGACCACATTTTGCCCCGCACGAACGGCTAGTTTTCTCCTGAGAGCTTCCTTCTCGGAATCCGAAACCAAGCGGGAGTAAAACGAATTGTCCACCGCCTGCGGGGCCACGAAAATCCGCTCCGAGCGCACTCCCTCGGAGACGAGATAGCCTTTGACATGTTCGCCGTAGACAACGATGGCGTCGGCATCCCGGTAAAGAAAGCGGGTAAGCGGGAAGATCGCTCGGTGCAGCGGAGTCTCGATTCTAAACCAAATGCCCGTCCAAAGCAGGAAAGGCACGCGCTTCCACCGCGCCACGAAGTAGGCCATCGCGAGCGCAAATTTGCCGTCGATTGCGCTCAGAATGGCTCGCGCCCGAGAGCGCAAAAGCTTCCAGGGAAGCGCGGGCACAATTCGCGTCCCTCCCACTCGAAAACCGCCCAGGTACGCATGGGGAAAATCTCCGGAACTGACTCCATGCTCGGCTTGCCAATACCATTCCCTGCCGTCGGAGTGGAAAAAGTATTGCGCGCCGAGACGGGCGGCAAGACGAGTGAAGAGCCCAAGCGTATAGTGCGTACAGATGGGCTGAACAAACGCAAAGCTTCGGCGCCGAGCGGCGGGGAGTTGCTCCGGACCGAAGGGGAACGCGGAAGGCGTTCCGGGTGACGGCGTCCGAGGAACGGGGGATTTGGCCCTTCGCTCTCTAGCGGCCTCTTCGAGGACCCGCTCGTAGATTTGCTCGAGTTTGGCGGTTTGCGTTCGGAGATCGAACGACGCCCGAACCCGTCTCCGGCCCGCCTCGCTCATGGCCCTCCAGCGATTCCGATCTTCGAGAAGCGTGAGGATATGCCCCGCAAGCGCGCTCCAATCCTCCTCCTCTGCCAGCAACCCGGTCTCTCCATCGTCGACCGCCTCCGGCACTCCCCCCGAGCGAAAGCCGGCCACCGGAAGTCCCATGGCCTGCGATTCCAGGAAAACCATTCCCAATCCTTCTCGGTCGCCCGATCGAGCACACACGCTCGGCACCGAGAAAACGCTCGATCGATTCATCCACTCGCGGACAACGGTGGGAGACTGCACTCCCAGGAAGGAGTAATTCCGCAGGTTCTCGCCGGCCAAGTGCTCGAGGTCCTTGCGAAGCTCTCCGTCGCCGATCACCACGAGTTTGGCTTCAGGTAGGGCAGCCTCGACCTCGCACATGGCCCTGATAAGATGCGCGCATCCTTTTTTCTCCGTGAGCCTTCCGGTAAACAGAACCACCGGCTCTCGCCGAGTGTGCTCATGGGGCTTAAAAAAATCGGTATCCACTCCGATGTAGTGCACCAGGATTCGCTCTTCGGGGAATCCCCGGTCGATCATCTGTTTTCTCAGAAATTCCGAGGCCGCGATGTACAGCGCGGTTTCCCTGTGCAGGACGTGCCGGTTGCGGACATACATTCGGGCGCGATAATGAGAGCGGAGAAAATCGGCATCGGCGACCGTGGCATCGTAGCCGTGAACGGTGACGACGAGCGGCACCCCAAGCCAGCGCGCCAGGGGAAGAGCGGTAAGCCCGGCCGGGGCGCAGTGAGCATGAACCAGGACGGGCTCGTGCTCCCCGACGCGCCGGAAAAAAAACGGCGCATATCCTAACACCTTGAAGGGAATCTGCTTCAGCCGATTCCAGAGCTGCGGGGCCCGGGGATTGTCGCACAGCACGACGGTTCGGTCCGAGGGAAGCGGAAGGCCCGGAGAGGCCCGCTGGGGGCTCACGTACAAGGCCGTGAACTCCCTGAGCGCGGAACCCTGTGCGCGGACAAAGGTCATGCTTGGCGCGAGCAGCGGCTCAGCAAAGATGGCGACGACGGGCTTAGGCTCGAGCGAAGGCCTTTGCCGGTCAATGGCGTTGGGCAACATCAGGGGACTCATGGTTATAGGGTCTCCTCCGGCCGTTCCGCAGCGAGTCCCAGGGGAGGCTTCTCGCAAGCAATGATCTCGGTTGTGGGGCTTTCCTCGAGCATCTTGGTCAACAGGAGTTCGAGCGGGTAGAGCACGGAGCCGAGGAGGAATCCCGCAGCCTCGCTCCGCCGGGCTGAGTAAGTCACGAGTTTCCAGAGGAAACGGTAGACCGGGCTCTGGGAGTCCAGGGGTTCTTCCATAAGCACAAACATGGGGACACGGCGAAGCACGCGAAACCCGGTATTCCTCAGCAACGCCTCCACCCGGCTGAGGCTGCGGCAAGCCACATGCTCGCCCGAGAGAGGGATACTGTGCACCAGCAAGTCCGAGAACAGAAACAGACCCCCGGGACGGAGCAGCGCATGCACGTTTCGAATCGCTCGTTCGTAACGCCCTTCCTCCACGATGTGAAACAGCACGTCGAAGGCGGACACCACGTCGTACTGTCCGTCGAGAGACGCTCGGAGAGCGTCACTGATGTCCATTTCGAGAATCCTCGTTGAGGGGAAGGCGCTCCGCAGGCGGGACACGGCGATTTCCGCCAAATCGCATGCCGTTATCGAAGAAACTCCGAGTTCCTTCCATAACCCCAGATAGAAGCCCGTTCCCGATCCAACGTCGAAGACCCGCGCTCGGCTGAGGTCCGTACCTAAAGACCTGAGGAGTCGCAAGAATGCGGCGCGCCGGACTCGGTACAGCCACTTGATATAGTGTTTCCCCATGCGGGTGTTCCCCACGCCGCATAGACCCGGGTGCTGCCGCAGGCGTGTTTCCCAATAGGACTTGGCGTCAAATGGTCGGCTCGACCGAGGGGTCGGAGAAAGCGTGGTGCGGCCGGGCGCGCTCACGTTCGAACTCCTTCCGATCGCCTTCCAGTCAGAAGACAGACGCGACAGGAGATGGCCACATAGAGGATCCAAAGCACGTAGTTCGGCGAAAGAAGAGAGCTCTGCGCCAGATTTACAAAGAAGAGAAAGATCAGAAACAAGAGCGGCCAGGCGCCCTCCCACAGGCCTTCCCGGCGAAAACATTCGGCCGCCTTCCAGAAATGGCGGGCAAATCCCAGAAAAAATGCGGCTAACCCGCATATGCCGAGATCGAGCCAGATTTCAAGATACCCGTTGTGGGCGCTCGGCACGTCCCACCCGGCGAGCTTGCGAACCTCGCCTGAGCTACCCTCGTCACCGAGCCAAAAGGCATTGAATCCATGACCGATCCAGGGGTGATCCATCCCGAGGATCAGCGAGGCTCCCCAGATGGTCGTGCGGCCGGTGAGCGTGACATCCCGGTCGAGGAAGGCGGCCACGGCTGCAAAGTGGGAGGCAATGAAATAAAGTCCGATCGCGGCGGCCACGACGCTAGCCACCAGTATCCGACGCGTGCTGTGTCGATTGGTCCGCATATACCGCAACAGCCAACCCACCGCGAGGACCGCGAAAAGGCTCAGAAAGCCCGTCAGAGAACCGGACAGGAAAAGGAGAAGAAAGCTGAGGCCGGCCCAAGGATAAGCACTCCATTTGTGCTCCGGTTCAAGGCGGCTCCACAGGAGGAGAACCACGGTGCTGAGCGCCATCATCATCCCCAGGGAGTTTCGTTGGGTGAAGATCCCATACCACGGCGCGCTCCATTGCTCGAAAAGCTGTTGCACAGGCAAGACGTCAAACATGAAGCTGAGCAAGCCATTTGGCTCGAGGAAAAGGCCGTACATGCGCCCGGTCTGGCTGTCGACCGCCGTCCCCAGATGAAACGCCCCGAAAACAAGGCTCAAAACCGCGCAGATCTTGGCGAGAGTCACGAGAAGCCGTAGTTGCTCTTTGAAGGAGTAACGGACGGCGAAATAAAAGCCGGTAAGCGTCGTGGCAGCCAGCGCCACGCTCCGTCGGGCGGTCAGTCCCTTGTCGTCAGACCAGCCGATCGAAAGCAGGCAGATGGCCAGGAGCAACAAAAACGGCCACCCTCGAAGGAGAAGACGCCAAAACCCGCGGGCTTCTTTGATCAAGAAAAACAGTACGAACAAATATAAGCCGGACCAGATGACCTGCATGAAGGGCAGCCCGGCGTTCTGCCGGAAAGCGAATTTGCCGTGTTTTAAAAAGAGATTCAGGAATGCTCCCGTGGAGAGAAGCAGGAGAACGATGGCCAGGCCCTTTTCGAGTTTGCCCGGTGGGTTCATGGCCTTCCTCTACACCTTGGCCCGCGAGGCCATGCCGACATCCAGGGTTCGCAGATCGTTCCAGATATAACCCCCTGCGCCAGCCAGGATCACGGTGCTCAACAGGGCGGGCGCAAGAATTTCGTCCATTCGGCCGACTAGCCCCAAGCGGTATGCGGCGAGAAGGAGGACCGAAGGAGCGAAGGCCACCAGGAAGGGTTTCGTTTCATAGCGCAGGGGATAGTGGCGCTGGCCGACCAGAGCCATAAGAAACGTGATCACCACCCAGGCGCCGAGCCACGCCCAGGCCGCCCCCAAGACTCCAAAACGGGGTATCAGAAGCCGGTTCAGCAGGAAGCTTACACCGATGCCGCAAGAGAAAATGGGTGGTAACCACCGCGTGGCCGAACCGAGATACAGGCCCACCGAAGAGGGATACTGCAGGACGGCAGCCGCCTGGACCAGAAGCAACCAGGGAACCGAGGAAAGGCTTTGAGCGTACTCCGGGGTGGCCAAGATACGCAGAACAAGAGGCGAGAAGAGAGAAAACACGAGCGCCATAGAGACCGAAGCCACCACGAGATAACTCATCAGCTTCGAGTAAATCAAGGGCGCTCCTGGCCTGTTCGCGATCTGGAAAAGCAATCCGCCCCAGGCGGCTCCGAAAGGAACCACAACGAGCAAGCGCATGATGCCGGAAATTTTGACGGCCACAAAGTAAAGCCCTACCTGTTCGAGGCTCCCGTAGTGGCCGAGAAAAAAACGCCCCGCGCCATCTAGAATCATCATGATCAGAGCGCTGCCCATTACCGGCAGGCCGTATTTGGCCATGGACACGGCCGACGACAAGGAGGCCGAGAGAGAAAGGTCGGAAACGGTCATTGCCCACAGGACAAGACATGCGAGAACATCCCCGAGCACGCGGCCTTTGAATACACCTACCAATCCTTCGCCGCGTCCAACCACCAGCCAGATGCTGAGACCGGCAATCCCCAAAAGCCGGATAGCGGAGGCCCAAGAGAAACTCCCGGCCCTCCGTTTGGCCCGCAGGTGCGTCAAAAGAGACCCTTGCAAAGATTCGAGCAGGACGAGGGGTAGCAGCCACCAGGCGATCCGTCGCGCATCTCCACGCAGCAAGCTTGCAGACCAGGGAATCGAGAGGAAGATCGAGAGCCCTGTTCCCGTGATGGCCGCCGCGAGACCATTGGCCCAAAGCATGGTGCCCAGGAGTTTCCGCGCCTCGCCCGGACCAGAAGCCGCGAAGCCTTTTAGATAGGAAACGGGGAACCCCAAGCCGGAAATCGAGAGGAGACTCAAAGCCAGCAGTTCGACGAGCGCGTAGAGTCCGAAGTCGGACGGGCTCAAGAAACGTGTGTAGAGAGGCAAAAGAAACACGTTGGCCAGGCCCATCACGGCCACGCCTACCAGGTACTGCGAGGAATCACCGAGCAAGGAGAGCAGCACCGCTGCCAGGCTGCTTCGCTCTTCGCGACGCCAGGTCGGAGCGTTCGGCAACGCTTCGATTCGGTTCCTAATCCAGTCGATGGAGCTCAACACGGATTTTCCTATTCCCTGTTTTGGAGAGCCAGGATTAGCGGCAATCAGAATTCTCCGCGAGCCTGTTCTTTCGCACCGGAGCACACGGCTCGACCCGACAAACGCGGTTCAAGTGAGGCTCGACAGGAAACCGCGAGGTTTCCCGTGTCATTCACCGCTGCCTTTCCATAGCTCCGCGACGCTCCGAAACAAAATCTCGAGGTCCAGCCGCAGGCTCCATTTCTCGATGTATTCGAGGTCGAGCGCCAGATTGGTTTCAAACGAGGGGTCTCGTCTCGCCGTCACTTGCCACAAACCGGTAAGCCCGGGTTTTACGTCCAGACGCCGGAGGTGCTCGGGCTGGTAGCGGTTGAAATCGTCCAAGGGATGCGGGCGCGGCCCGACCAGACTCATCTCGCCGCGGAGCACGTTCCATAACTGCGGCAGTTCGTCCAGGCTGAATTTTCTGAGCCATCTCCCGACGCGTGTGACGCGGGGATCATTTTTCATCTTGAAGCACGGCCCGGCTCGTTCGTTGGTCTCGCGAAGGGTGTCCCTCCAGCCGTCCGCGCCGACAAACATGGTGCGCAGCTTCCAACAGCGGAACTGGCGCCCCTTGTATCCAACTCTGGTGGCGGGATAGAAGGCGCCGCCGCGCGAATCGAGCTCGACGACCGCCGCAAGCAAGGCCAGCAACGGGGCCGTTACGACCAGAGCGGCGCCTGCAATCACCACGTCCAGGATTCGCTTGATCGCTACTCCCAGCCCGGGAATTGGGTTTTCGTTCAGCGCGATGAGCGGGAATCCGCTGATGGCGTGCACCGGCCGACGCCAGCCGACGCCGTCATAGAGCTCCGGAACCACTTTCAGTCCGAGCCGCAGTTGACGCGCCACGAGCACGAACTGCTTGACGACTTCTCGATCGATGGGCGGGGTGAGAAACACCTCGTCGATGAACTGCTCGGCCAGAACCCGCTCGAGCTCATCGAGTCTGCCTAGAGTCCGAGGATCGAAAGAAGGCTGGGCATCCAGGAAACCGCATACCTTATAACCGAGCGCTGGATTCGCTCCGAGGGACGCGGCGAGCACCCGGCCGGTCTTTCCCGCTCCTACGATCAGGACCCGAGAGACTCCCATTCCCCGAACAGTCCGGCTGAGGACGAGCCTGCGCTTCAGATACCGCCATCCGGAAAGAGTCGCTCCCGTCAGGATCCCCAGGGCCAGCACGGAGATGCGCGGGATCCCCTGCGCTCCAAAGGCAAATACGAACAGCACCAGAACCGCCGTTGCCAAACTCACGGCCTGCAAAACCATGAGGCCTTCTTCTAAGGCTCCGCGGTCGCGCGGGGTCCGGTAAAGATCCTGACTTGTGCAGCTCAACACCACGAGCGCGGCGTAAGCGAAAATGACCCCGATGTACGTGCTTGCCCTACCCCATGGACCAGCGACGACCGGCTGCAGAGAAAAGACCAGCGCGCCAACTAAAGCCACCATGGCACAGTCGATCGCCGCATAAGCAATCTGTACCGGCAGCCCGTGCACTCCGCTCGCTTGCAGTCGTGAGGGCCGCGGAGTCTCGCACGCGAGGAGGCCATGGAAACCCGCCACCTGCCCGGGCGGAGGCTCAACGACCTCGGCGGAAACCGCTCTAGTTTGAGGCGCGACGTCCATCACTGTTCGAGGTTCCCTCTCCGAGAACGTTCCACTGCCGCTCCTTCTGAAATCGATGATCGCTTCCGAGCTTGAGTGACTTTCGCGAGGGTGCTTGGTCAGGAGCCTGCCCGCATGGCGATACTTCGGCTCCTCTCCTGTTCTTTGCTGGCCTCGTCCTCCGGCGGTGTTTCCTCTCTCACGGGCTCGTTTTGGTGCTGACGTTTCAAGCGCGCCCGCGCCCAGCCGAGTGCCGAGCTGAGTGGCCGAAGATGACGCGCGCTGGCTCTAAGCGACTCGCTGATCTCCACGGCCAGTTCGCGTCCAGGATCATCGGGAACGATTCCCGACCACCACTCGCGCAGGAAAACCCATAGTGCAGTCACCGCCAAAGACAGGAGTGTGCCTGAGATAACAATCAGCGTCCGCGGGGGATAGGACTTTTTAGTGGGAACCACAGCGGCGTCCAGCACTTTGACACTGGGAATCGACTTGGCTTCTTCGACCTTGGCGAGTTCATACTGCTGGGTCAACAGCTGATACAAGGTCTCTTGAATCTTGGTCTCGCGATACAGATCGAAATACTTTGCGCCGAGTAAGGGCAGTTTTCGCATCGAGGGGTAAAGCGAGTGGTCGTTTGTGGAATCGGAAGCAGAATCGCTCCCTCCGAGTTTTTCGAGCTGCTTCTTCAACTCGGCCACGCGTGCCCGTTGGGCTTGCACGCGCACATTTCCGGGCGCGTAAATCCTTTCGAGTCCCTGCAGTTGCGATCCCGCGAAGATGAGTTGCCCCTGAAGCCAGGCGGCGGCCTCGACCATGGCTTTTCCTTGTGCCGGGACATCAATGGCGGTGTTGCTGCTGGCAAATTGGCTGAATCGTCCGCTGGCCTTGTCAAGATCGGCTTTTACGGTCTTTAAGCGTTCTTCGAGAAAGAGCCGTTCGCGCCGCGCTGCGGAGGTGCTTACTTCGGCCACGAGACGGTTCAGTTCGCTAACGTAGGCCTGGGCCATCGCCGCCACGCGCTGCGGGTCGCGGTCCGTGACGGTAACCCCGATGACGCCGCTCTTCCGCTCTGCGGAAATGTCCACGTGTTCCCAAAGCCGCATGCGTGCGTCCTCAATCAGCTTTGCGCGGTATACCTGTTGCAATTGAAATTGCTCGATCAACCGGTCGGTCACCGTGCGGCTGTAGAGGATGGTGACAAAAAGCGCGCTGGTATTCTTCATTCCCAGAAGGTCGCTGGCGATCCCTCCGAGCGTGGCTCCTCCGATGGTCTCGGCGATTCCTGGGGAATCGGAGCCACGGGCCCCAACGGTTCCGAGCATAGCCATGGCCTCGCTCGACACGTTCTCGGGAGGCATCAACTGTGCTGTTGCCTCGTATCGCTTCGGGATCACCAAGGCCAGCACGATGGTTGCGGCTAGGGCAAAGATCGCGTTACGGCGGAAAACCCTGCGGTTGTTCCACAGGAGACGAACGGTCGCGACGAGTTCAGGGGAAATTCGCGAAGGGGACCGGGTTCCTGGCGTGCGAGGGATCTCCTGGTCCACCAGGGAGTCAGCTGCTCCCATCGCCGTCCTCCCGTCCTGAATGGCACCCAAACGCTAACATGCGTCTCTTTACGCCCCTGCCTTAGGCATATGGGGTTGGGTCGTACAACGGGCCGGGAGCCGTCCTAACTCCTTCTTCTTGAAGGGGCTATTATAGCAACATTTCTCGGTCGCGCAACGTCGTTTATTCGCGGCGGTTCAAGGTTGTTGCGGCCTTGGCCTGCAAAGTGCGGATTAGAGATCTTCGCTTCGAGAGAACTTTTTCAGGAAAATCCTAATCTATCCATTTCCTTCTCGCTGCCTCTCCGGCTCATTGCCGATTCAGCAGGATGTTTCTGATCTCACCCCGTCCTCGCACCAAACGGGCGGCTTGCTGAAGGCTCGACCAGGCCAGGCTGCCGTTGCGCCAGGCCCGCACGTAGACCGGCGCTTTGACCTTCAAATCGCGAAGGACGCGACGAAAACTTCCGAGCCAGGGAGCCTTCAAGGGTGGAATCGTTCGACCGTCAAACGACACGCCCGGCGCCATTCTCCTGAACAGGGACGAAACGGCCTGCCCGAGCGATGGTTGCGAAAACGTCATGGCCAGCTGCGGAGGAACCCGGGAATGCAGGTGGTTCATCCAAACCTGCTCGTAGGCGAGGCTTTCTACCTCGTCGAGCCTCGGCGGTGCCTTGAGCTGGCGGAAGAATTCCGCTGGGATTCCGGTGCCGAACGAGTCCTTCACCATTTTGAGGGTCAAGTACATCCAGTCGCTGTAGCCCCTGCGGACGGTCTCCCGTCCAATCCACTCCCAATCCAAGCGCTTCTCCTGAAGCTCGATCCAAAGGTGGACGTCGAGCAGCGGCCGCAATCCCAGGGAGAAGAAGTGCCCCCGAGAGAGATGCTGCACCAAATGAAAGAGGAATTCATGCGCATCAAGGATGGGAATACGCAGATCGTTCCAGTCTACTTGCTCAACGCGCTTCCAGACCTTAGCCGTCGGCAGGGCAAACCATGGCTCGGCAGATTCCAGCTGGGTGTGAAGCTCGATGAGCGCCTGCGTGCCGGTCTTTTCAAGCGGCAGGGAGATTTCTTCTCCGGGAACCACAAAATCTTTGACAATCAGAGGGTTGGCGAACTCGAATCGCTTCGGGCACTTGAAACCAGCCTCCTCGATGAGCTTTAGGGCCTTCGCGAGTCCTTCCGGGCGCACTAGCAGATCGATGTCAGAAACCGACCGCAGCGAAGAATCCGGATAGGCCAGAAACGCCAGCACGGCACCTTTCAAAATCACGAACTCGACCTCATGCCGCGTAAACTCGCTCACAAGGTTCTGAAGTTCGAATCGCAAGCGCAGCCATCGAGCCGCAGTGGCTAGGCGGGCGTGCCCGGCTTCCCGCAAGAGCTCGACCGGGCACTGACCGGCAAAGCCATGCTCGCTCGTCTTGTATGCGAGATAGGCGGTTAGATCCGGAGGTGTGATTCGAAACAAGCGCCGCCAGTCGACTTGCTGCGCCGCCGCTTGCAGCGCCAGGGATCGTTCCGGGCGCTGCCGACCCAGCAATTGAAGCAAAAACTCGCGCTCGCGCGAAGACTCTTGATAACACGGAGAGGAAGGAAGCAAGCTTTTCGATTCCGAAGGGCCCGGCGGAGTCCGATCTTGCCTCAGAGAGCCACTCCTCGACCCGAACCAAGAGCCACCCGACGCTTTAGATAACCCCTTGCTTTCTCGACCATCCCATGAATGCGAATGATGCGTTTTGCGGTCGAGACAGCGATGCGAGGGCTCACTCTCAGGAGATTGCCAACCAGATTCGAGATCAGAAATGCCATCGAGCGAAAGACCAATCCTCTCTCAGGAGGCGGGCCGACCGGTTGCCAGAGCCCGCCAGTCGAAAACGCAATCACCGTGCCCAAAACGGACGTTGCGGGCACTGGCCAATCGCAACAGACGGTCGCATCCCCGCGCGTGATCAGATACTCCGTGCTCCCCGACTTCATCGATCGCACCAAACGATGCGCCATGACGCGGTCTTTAGAAGCATAGGTCAGTACTTGGCCGACCGTGAACCGGCCTTTCTCGGCCGGCAAGACGCGGATCCACGAGCTGTCGGGCAGTGTGGGCGCCATGCTCTTGCCGTGAAGCAGAAAGTCGAACTCCCGAGATCCTTTCCTCAGGAGATTCGAGATTGCCAACAAGCGCTGGCTCCCCAACACCAGCTGGCCCGCGACCCTCGATGGATTCAGTTTCACGCTACTGCCACACCCGATGAGGGCTTCCAATAAGGAGCAACGGAGCTGCGAACAAAACACCGGCAGCAGGAGGAACAAACGGAGTGCGGATCGGCGGATCGAGCCCTCAAGGTTCGATGGAACCAAACACCGTCGACTAGCCCCACCATGAGCCGGCGACGACGGGAACCTGGAACACACTCATGACCTGGTTCTCGTCCATAACCGTTAGGCGAGGCGCCTCATAGGCCGGCAGCGGGGAAGCCTGCCGGTCGTTTTTCTCGGGCGGGGCGCCGCTTTTCTTGTTCTGTTCCTTCACGGTTTGTCTCCTGAAAGCGATTCTTCGATCACAAAGTTCAGCGATCGCATCTCTTCGAGCGCGCTCCTGGTATCGCGAACGGCGTTTTCAGGGGCAACCCCGGAAAAACTTTCGCAGATCTTGGCGCAGAGCGCTTCCGAAGATGCCGGTGTGGCCAGCTGGTTCCAGAGGAATGCTGCGGTGCGATTGAGCAAACAGAACTTATTGTTTTGCGGATCGAAAAGGATGGTCTCTTCCTGCAGCGGTGCCATCTCTATGGCAGGACTTCGACGGTAGATTGTGCTCACTTTGGGAGGCCTCGAATCTGGCTGGCGGCCTTAGCCTAGCAAACGGCGAAAGCCACCGTCAAGGCTGGTCGTGTGCTCATGATGGTGACAGTTATCACGGCTACGCTCGTCGTGATCACGGCTGCTCCTTTACCTCGTGGGAGAAGCCGATCCCAGCAGCCGCACCGTCCTTCCTGTCTTTACTTGATTTCCCTTCTCGGCGCGAAGCACCAAGCAACTTTGCGGGTGTGTAACGGGCAGCCGAGCAATGGCTGACCCTTGCTGCCCGTCAAGGACAAAGCGGTTGTCGGGATCGTATAAGGTGGCCATTCCCGAACGGCGCAGCCTTCGAGGCTTGTGCCGACAAAGACAAATAGGAGGGGATCATGTCAGCCCTTCTCTTTCCAGGGCGCCTCGCTGCTTGGGGCCCGGTCTTCGCCCTCTTGCTCGGGGCAACCGGCTGCACCGACACGACGCGCCAATCCGCAAGCGCGAGAACCGTGGCCGCTTCCGTCATCCCTGCCACGTACTTCGGCATGCATGAGAACAACGCCGCAGACAGTAACCCGTGGCCGCTTGTGTCATTTGGCAGTTTCCGCAGCTGGGATGCATACCAGATCGGTTGGGCCGATCTTGAACCGTCGCGCGGCATCTACAACTGGGCGCCGCTCGATGCGTACATCCAGGCCCTCAATTCGCAAGGCGTCACCGACATCCTTTACACTTTTGGGCACACGCCTTCTTGGGCCGCCGTCGATGGCTGCCTGCCGCCTGCGAACAACCAGGACATGATCGATTTTGTTACCGCTATCGCTACCCATGCGAAGGGCAAGCTCAGGCACTGGGAGACCTGGAACGAGCCTTATTTCACCGATTTCTGGTGCGGCACGATGAGCCAATTGGTTGGGCTGCAGAATGACGTATACAATGCGGTCAAAGCGGTCGATGGGACGGCTACCGTGCACACTCCGGTGGTCGGAATTTCGGATACGCCCAACGATTGCCACAACACCGCAGCCGGTTCTTACAATGTCCACGACTTTTTGGCGGCCGACGGAACGTCCAATTTTGACGTTGTGGATGTGCATATGTATCCCCATACCGCAGGATCCGCGCCGGAAACCTCTGGTATCCGTCTCGCTAATCTCACGTGCGCGCTGAACAGCCATGGTATCGGGACGGCACCCATATGGAACACGGAATTCAGCTGGGGCCTAAACACCGCCTTGCCTAACGCCGATGACCAAGCTGCCTACGTGGCCCGCGCCTACCTTTATCACTGGTCGCAGGGAGTAGCACGGTCCTATTGGTACGCATACAACAACGACACCTGGGGCACAATATTCAACGGCACGAGCCTCAATTCGGCAGGTCTCGCCTACCAACAGGTTCACGACTGGATGGTGGGAGCCACGATGACCAACCCCTGCACCGCGGCCGGCGGGGTCTGGACCTGCGGACTTATTCTGGCTGATGGCCATCTCGGGCAAGCGGTGTGGTTGGATGCTTTCCAATCCGCATCTACCGAGAGCTACACACCGGGAGGAACTCTGAACCAGTATCACGACCTCGCCGGCGGAACGACAACCTTCTCCGCTTCGGTGACCATCAGCGAAAAACCACTCCTGCTTGAGGGTGCGCCGGCTACTCTTCCCAGTCCCTCCCCTTAAGCGAGAGCGGGATTCGGCCTCTCGGGGGAGCGACGACAAACATTTGCTCGCGTATGCGGCTTTTCCTGCCGCACGATGAGGGCTCTCTCCGGAACGGATTGGGCCATGGCGCGCACCAGAGTTTTCAGCGCACTATAAGAGGACCACCTGTCTGCCGGACACGATCGCAAACGCCCTCTTGGTCCTGCACCAAAGCGGCGTCCTCGTCGATCCAGTGCAATCCCCGGGCGAGGACCGCAAATTGTTTTTCGTCGACTCGGCGGAGTTTCACCCGAATCTCGTTTGTCGCGTCGCCCCCTTCCAAGGTCAGCGACCACGAATCGGGGTTTGAAAAGGCAAATTCGAACTCTTTCTTGGAATCATTGGCTTTGCCCATAGCAAAGGTGTGCTTGGCCGTGTTCGCACGCAGCCAGTATCCCATCCACGAGCCGTTCATGGACTGAATGCCAACCTCTTTGGGAAACTGAAAGACCACCCGCTGCCAGCGGGTCCCCTCCGTTGCCAGCGGAGGCAGCTTCTTCCCACTGAGCACGAATTCCTCGACGTTCCAGATGCCGTAGAACGGCGGCCTGGAAGACATGCCGAAGTGTCGTTTTTCGAAATCGTGCGCTCGGTGAAGGTTAGAGAAGACCAGGACCGCGCCCAGCGTCAATTGCGCGACCAAGGCGGCCGTGTTTAGACGCCGGCGATGGAAGAGCGCGGTCTCGGGCGAAGATGGCACGGTTTGATTGAGCAAGAAGAAGCGAACCAACCGCCGCCCGTCCGGCAGAAAAAGAAAGAAGCAGACCAGAAGAATGTGCAAGGAATAGAGCTTAACCGGCAAGTCATAGCCCAAGTTCAGAGCGAAGATGTTCGTAAAGACGGCAATGGCGACCAGAGCTCCCAGAGTTGTCAGCCGCGGTATGAATAGCAGGATGCCGGCAAGCATCTGCAAACAGCCGGCAAATACGCTGTAACCCCGAGAAGCACCCATAAAGGTCCACAGCAAGCTCATCTGTGAGTAATTGCCGAGGGGCTCAAGCAGTTTATACAGATTTGGCGAGGGGAAATGCTGCAGGAAGATCTTGGCGGCTCCGTACATGAGCATCGCAGCCCCAACCGAAAGCCGGACATACGACCGGAGCCACTCGTGCATCCGTTGGTGGTTTGAGCTCGATCGGTCGAGGAGGGACCAAAGAAGAGAGGCAGCGAAGGCCACGCCGAAAAAACAAAGGACTCGCGCATATTCGTACGTGGTATCACCGCTGCAGTTTGTGTTCGTCAAAATCTCGTAGTTCAAGTGAAGGACATGCCTGCCAAACCAAGGCACCAGCTTCTGCCAGAGTGACTCGTATTCTTGCGCGACTCGGCCAGTGCGAGGAAAGGCCCCGAAGGGGAACGGCAGGTAGTACAAAATAAGGTAAACAAAGACGAAGCGAAACGCCAAAAGCTCGGCCCGCGACCAATGCGCTGGCTGTTCCTGATTTTCCATATTGAGCCTCCCGGCTGCGGGCCTTCCATTCGCTAACAAACTGCAAGTTCTGCCTGCCGCAATTGAAATCCGGCCGCACGGGTCTTAACGGGCCCTGGACGCTCCCAAGGGACAGAGACTCCCATCGAACACAAAAACTCGACGGGCGGCTATGGGGAGGTGCGAGGAAAGACAAGTGGATTTCACGCGAATTGTTGCTGGAGCAAGCTCTAAAAAGTCAGTAACCACTTCCCCGCGAACACTCGACTCGGGTACCTCGATTGTTTCCTTCCACTACACGACCATGTGCGATTGCGGAGTGAGGTACGGTCCAATGGACTTGCGGACGAACGGATTCTTGAACGCCCAGACGAGCCCGTCCAGGTAGAAGTGAACCAGTGCCAGCGAGTTCCAAAGGATGACGTAAGAAATAGGAACGCCCAGCCAGGCACTGCTCTTTTGCGCAAGATAAAACACTGCTCCGACAGAAACCAAGGTGAACAGGAGAAGCGGAGTCTTCGTGCTGATCGAGGAGAGCAGCCTCTGGTGTTCCGAGCCTTCCCGGGTCGCGTACTTCCTGCGATTGAGCAACCAGACGATGCCCAAATACTGCAGAAAATGGCCGATGAGCATGCCAAAGGTCGCAAGATCCAGATCGCGGACCCACAGGTAGGGGTGGAAAAGCAGCAAGCTGGATACAAGAAAGGCAAGCTCGGGGGCCCGCATCGGCTTCGCGCGGCGCCGAAGAGTGTCCAGGTAGAAGACCAGCCCGAAGACAGCAACAGCCAGAAAGCCGGCTTCCATGGCCCACACCGGGAAATGGATCCTGAGCAGGTTCTGATAAATCGGAGGGAAGCGGTCAATATGCAGGAATGCCAGGCTCCCGTTCACGCCGAGAAGGGAAGCACGTGCAAAGCGGCTCTCGGAGAGCGAACCCGCATGGAGGCGCCGATAGATGGAAAGGATGCCGGCGCTTTGCATGGACACATGAAAGACATTCCACACATAGAGCCCAGACTGCACGGCGGCGTCCATCTTCGTGAGTCGCAGCGCCATCACCCCGATGAAGATCAGGACCGGACCGACAAAAAAAGCCAAGCGCCGCGTACGGTAGTACGCCAGGTTCTCATCACCCAGGTAAAAGCTGAAGCTCGAGACATAGTGTGGAATGGCAATCAGATAGGTGGCGGCAATGAAGACGCGCATGCCCCTGGGCCACGCGAGCACCGGCACTATCACGAGTAGACCCGCGAGCGGCGACAAGGTGAACAGGCTCAGATCGAACAGCGGGGATTCGACCCAGCCGCGCTTGTTTTGGCCCGGAGCGAGAGCCTGATCGGTGGTGAGATTGCGGTCCTGTCGGAGGAAAGACGCGCCTGCCGACAAAGGATTTTCGATTCCCATGAGATCAGTGGCTTTCATACGACGCACGCCGTTTTACTGCCTGCGCGGTAGCGGCCTTTACTTCCTCGAGTCCAAAACCGGCTTCCAGCCGGCCCTTTTCGTCCGTGAGATATTCGACCTTTTCGATGGCCTCCCTGCCCATGACCTGTATGAAGGCGGTCGAAGCAAGGGTGAGCGCCTTGGCCACCCGCAATGCGGCACGAGGATCCTTGCGGATGCTCTCTGAAATAAACTCATTGGCGAAGCGCACGTGGGTGATTTCGTCGGCTTGTTGCATCTCGAATAGATCCACCAGTTCCTGATCGCCTCTCTTGCGGGCTTCCTCGATGGCAAAACTCACCGCATCGATTCCGCCCGCTTCAAAGCTGCGGTTCTGCACCACCAGGCGGCTCAAGAGGTCGCCGAGTTTGGCGATGATGCGGAACTGGAAATTCAGGATCGGGTATTCCCCGAGTTTGCCGCCCCGGCTCTCGAAGATACGCCGGAACATTTGCACATGGCGGGCTTCGTCGGCGCACTGGCGAGCGATCGACATGCGCACGTTCCAGTCCGCGTCCGGAAAATCGGCAAGAGACTGCGCGGCATTCTCTACCCCGTTCAATTCCTCGTTCATTTGGCGATGAAAGAATTCGATGATCCGGAGGGCGTGATCATTGGGAAAATTGGTACAGTCGATCCACCGGCGCTTTTCGGTAAAGCGTTCATCGCGGGCCGGAGCGGGTCCAAACAGCGCCGGATCAAAATTGTCGGTAGCGCTCACGGAATGTCGATCATCCTTCGGCATTGCTGGTCATGATCGGTTGAAACCCCGACTGCCGCAGGTACTCGTCGATTTCACTGTCCGTGAAGTCGGCTTGTCGGCGATCGGCAACGTTGACCTGGGTAATTCTATTTTGGGGCTCTTCGTAGGCCAGCCCGACGGGGCTTAATTGCCCTTCTTGCGGCGCCAGTGCGGCGGTGACGGAGGAGAGGAAGCGAACGGCCATGGCAATCTTGAGCGCAAGCCGGCGATCCTCCCGCACCAAGAGTCTCAGCCATTGATTGGCAAAGCGAACATGGGTGATTTCATCGGCAAGGATGGACTCGAGGACCTCGGCCGTCCTCTCATCGCCCGCTTCCCGCCACTTGGCCGGGAGCTGGCCGAGCAGGTCCAGCTCGCCCGCTTCGAAGGTGCGGTTTTGCAGCGCCAGCCGCGCCGCCAGCGTGTCGAGCGAACAGGTCACACACCACTCAAAATTGGAAATCGGAAACTCTCCCTTATGGCCGCCGATCTCGCGCAAGCGTCGATAGAGCCCTGCCACGTGCCGGCTTTCGTCCCAGCACTGGCGCGCTAAGTGCATGCGCAGTTCCCAGGGCGCCTCGGGGAAATCCACAAGACATTGTGCGGCGATCTCAACCGCTCCTGTTTCGTTGTTCATGTGGCGGTGGATGCGTTGACGCCGGGAGATCTCCGTCATCCCCGGCCACTCTTCGAGCTCCGCGTCGCTCCCGACGACCTTAAAGCAGGCCTCCCGGGCTGGATCGCGTCGCAAGGTCATCCCTTTTATTTGCTTGGTTTCTTCAGGCTTCAGTCCGGCCATAGGCCCTCCTTCATGCGACTGCCGCAGAAGACCGGCGCACGACGATATTGGGTTCACTCGCTTCGCGCTTTGCAAGCTTGGCCGGCCAGTTCTTATCGGCGAGCCGCAGCTCGGGGAGTTCCTTCCTCAGCGCTTCACTCTCCCCGATCATCCTCTTAAATTCGCCGAGAATTCTTTCCACCACTCGCACGCTAGGTTCATCCAGCAAACGGTCCGTACGCTCCAGGTAATTCTGGTATCGTGCCGCGAGGCCCGGCAGCATCACATCATAAAAGCCGTGAATCTTTTGAGGGGTAGTCTCGGTCCGGGCAAACTCCTCGAGGAGTTCGACGTAGCTGTCGACGGGTCGAAGGCTGAACTGGGACGGCGAGCGCAGCTCGTAGCCCCGCTTTCCAAGCCCATCCGCCTGCTGGGCAAGGTCCCAGATGTGGCGCCCGAACAGGACCTTGACCTCCGACTCCGGAGTCTGGGGCACCCAGCGGGCAAGTGCTTCCATGAGAAAAACCTGGATGAACCGAAACGTAGCGATGTACTCCGCTCTGTCCTGCACCGAAAGGCTCATTCTGACCTCACAATTCTCTCGACCAGCTCAGCCGTATCTTCCGGCATCCCCGGGTAGAGGAAAAGGCAATTTACATTCGACAGCAATCTGGCAACCTGGGCGATTCGCGTCGCTGGGGATCTCCCCCAAAAACTGCAAGCGAGAGGCATCAGCAAACGCAGGTCCTGGGAACGTGGCCGGAACGGTTCCGCGCGCGGTCGCCCTTCGAATCCACGCAGAAAAAAAACCCACCGAAGCGGTTGCGGGCGCGGTTCGGCGGCGGGGAAAAGTTCACTGGCTCGTGCGCGAGAGCGCAACGTGCCGTCGGGAAACGTCTCCATGAAGCAGCATTTGTCGGCGAGCCTCTCGTCGACAAGGGGCGCTTGCGGCCCCGCTCGAAGCGATACGGCCCGGCGAAAGGGCGCCAATTCGAACGTTTCCGTGCGCACGGCGGCGATCTCATCTCCGAAAAAGTCGTGGCCCCGTGAGGCGAGCGCCATCGACAGCGTCGATTTGCCGGCCGCCTTTTCGCCGGCAATCAGCACGCCTTCCCCTCCGATGGCCACCGTGGCCGCGTGGAAGAACAGCAGCTCAGGCTGCATTTGCATGACCCAATTGACCGCGCAATTCGCGACCAGCGGCTGCCAGGGCTCCCCTCGGTCCACGAGCACCTGCGCGCCTTTGGCCGTCAGCAGCGGCGAACTCCGGCCCGCGAAGGCGATGGACCGCCAACCGCCACGAGCGCGGTCCATTTCGACATAACCTCGCCCGGGAAACAGCGCAAGCAGGAAATCGATGATCGGAACCTCGTAAGGAGCCGAGAATGTGACCAGGTTGGCGGGCAACCCAGCTTGTACCTCGATGTGGCACAGGAGCCCCGGGGTTGCCTCGGCACGCGAAGGGGGCTCCGAGCGAAGTTCCGCATAGAGCGTTCTAAACCTCTGCCGCAAGGGCAGATCTTCCGAGTCGACTCCCAAAAGACCATCCGCGATGCGATACCAATCGCAGGCACGGAAATTTTCCGCTGCGTCCGGAAACTGGGCCAGCAGTTTGAATGGCTCTAGCCACCAAGAGGAGGAACAAGCGGGCGGCACGTCGACCGAAGGAGAGCCGGGGTCTAGATCGGATCGGGCACCGTGCACTAGCCCCACCATGAGCCGGCGACGACGGGAACCTGGAACACGCTCATGACCTGGTTCTCGTCCATGACGGTTAGGCGAGGCGGCTCATAGGCCGGCAGTGCGGAAACCTGCCGGTCGTTTTTCTCGGGCGGGACGCCGGTTTTGTTGTCCTTCTCGGTCACACTTGTCTCCTCGAAGTGGTTCTGCGACCTTGGCGCCGGTCGCTCAAGTGCAATTGAGCGGGCAGAGCTTATTGTTTTTTCCCGATCAAACTGGAGCGTCTGTTGCGGCGCAGGTGCTGTTTCGATCGCCGGGCCTCGAGGAGTAGGCTGGAGTCGCTTCGAAGACCCCGAATCTTGGCTGGACTGGTGTACTCTAACAACGGAAAAAGTCTTTGTCAAGGTTGCCGATCGTATGGTTGCCGGTCGCAATCGATCGTAATTCAAATTGTAATTCCATCGTTCCGCTTGGCGGGGAAGTTCGATCGTGCTGAGGATGGTCTTTTTCGGCAGCGGCGGCGAAGGCAGCATGGTTCCGCTCGAGACGGTCTCCCGTGCGCATCGGGTCATCGCCCTGGTGAAGCCTTCACGATCGCAATCCTGGTTGCGTCGAACGGCTCGCTCGATCCTGTGGCGCACCGGGGTCGGGACGTCGGCGGCTATGGCCCGGTGGGCCAGAACTCACGATGTGCCCCTGCTTGAGGCGACCTCCGGATGCGATGCCAAACTCGCCAACCAACTGAAACGGCTTCGGCCGGACATCATCTGTGTCTCGGCATTCCCTTGGCTCCTCGATCGCGAAATTCTCCATACAGCCGGCCGGGCCGCATTGAACGTCCACTCGTCGTTGCTTCCGCGTCATCGCGGCCCGAACCCCTTGTTGTGGATCTACTACCATGACGATCGACGGACAGGCGTGACCGTGCACGGCATGAACGAGCGGGCCGACGCCGGCGCCATTTTCGCGCAGGAAGAGTTCGATTTGCCCCGCGGATTCCCGGTGGATGGTTTGTACGCCAGAAAGGCCCTTCTCGGCGGAGAGCTGTTGCTGCGGGTTTTAAACCAGCTTGAATCCGGAGAGGCTAGATCCACGCCACAAGAAGAAACACTGGCAACCTATGCCCCCGGCGTCCCGCAGGGGAGTAAACTTGTTAATTTCTCGGCGTGGGGCGCCGAGCGGGTATGGCATTTCCTTCGAGGGCTATGCCCCCGGCGGCGGGAACCTCTTTGGGATGGTTCCGAGCGGCAAGTTCGCTACAAATCGGTTCTCGGCTACACGGAGCACGATAGTGCCAAAGCACCCGGCCTGGTGGAGCGGACTTCGTTTGGTTGGAACGTGTATTGCCGAGGCGGGTCTGTACAATTGGGAAAATCGCGCCAACCCAATCGGTGATCAAAAACTGTGAAAACAAACATCTCGAGCACCTTTTGCTTCTTAATGTTCCTGACACTTGGTCTGCGGGTTGCCCTTTCCGGAGGGCTTCGTTCCTCGACGGCGCGGCGCCGGCGGACAAACGTCTTTCTTTGTGCCGTCCTGTTGATCAGTTTCGGAGCGGGTTTAACGCAACACAACCTATGGCCGTTCTCCTCGTGGCCTGTGCTGGCATACGCGGTGCCTACGGGCTCGAACTATCCCCCCTTGCCCCGATTCGTGGGGGTAGATACTGGGAGCAGAGAATACGATATCGATTACCGGGCATGGCGGCCGCTGGGGCTTGAGGAACTGGAGTCCTGGGTAAGGTTGCACCTTGCGCAACTTGACCCGGCGGCCCGCGACCGTGTGGGAGCCTACCTATTGGCCCGCGCCAACCGCGCACGGGAGCAAGCCTTGAGCCCAACCGGGTTGCCGTACGCGAATCGATGGTTCGGTCCACTGACCGCTCCGACGCACATGTTGCATCCTGCGGTCTGGTCGCACCAGGAGAATGTTCCTCGCCATCCCTTCGTGGAGTTGAAAATCTACGGAGAAACGTGGGACCTCGAAGAGCGCCGTCGCGACCCGCAAAAGGTCACACGCGTCCTTGTTTTCGACTATCGACAACGATGAAGCCCCTTGATCCTTCCTGGTGGATTGAAGCTTGGAACCGATTCTGGTTTGCGCCGGGTTCGCCCCGAAACCTGGCCGCAGCGAGAATCACATTTGCCGCCTACTCGGTTTGGGTGCTGCTTTCGCGAAACCTCGCGGAAATGTCCGGCTTGCCTTCCGTGTTCTGGAGTCAAGTGGGAGCGAGCGCTCGCTGGCGTTACCTCGATTTCCCCGGGCATCCTGATCTGGAGCGCGTGCTGGTGTGGATCACCGCGATGGCTTTGCTGGGTGCGATGGTGGGAGTGCTGCCGAGATTTTCTTGCTTTCTCTCCGGCCTGCTGCTTTACCACCTTGCCCCGCTCGAATCGCTCATCTGGATTCCCCATCCCTACGCGCGGGGTTTGACGATTTCGGTGATCGCCCTGCTCACCCTTTCTTTTTCCCCTTGTGGGGACTGCTGGACGCTGCTCCCGTCGAGGCGGGACAAGCTATCGGCGGAGAGAAGCGACTACACCTGGCCCGTTCGCCTGCTCCAGCTCTACCTCGTCGAGATCTATTTCTTTTCCGGATACGCTAAGGTTGTGCACGTCGGTTGGAAGTGGGCTTCCGCATCCAACATCCGAAACTGGATGCTGTGGTGCACGGAAGAAGAGCAGATCCGGGTTTTCCATACCCTGGGAACGTGGATTGCCGACAGGCCGCTTGCCTGTTGGAGTGTGGGAATCGGCACGCTCCTGTTTGAGCTTGGTCTCGTCACGGCACTTTTCTGGAAGTGGCCGCGGAGGGTGCTTGTCCCGCTTGTGGCGGTCTTCCACTTGGGCATTCTGCTGGCGATGAACCTGGTTTTCTTAAACGTGCCGCAGCTTCTGGTTTTTGTTGACTGGGACCGGGTTGTAGCCTGGTTCAAATTACAACCGCAGCTAGAGGCGTAGCGTAGCAATGCAACAGTCCGCGGGACTCGATGGACCGAACGGCGGATTTGAACGTTATTTGTGAACCCCCGTGGTCCAAGCTTTCATGGCATTGCCGTCCCGCAAAGTGTGTCCATCCGAGCTGTCCTTAACTCAAGGGCTCAGTCTATCTGTGCTTTGCGATGACGCAGTTGACATAAGCTTGAAAGTTGCGGTCACCGTATGGAAAAACAAACCGGCGCGTTTGAGATGGGGTGAAGCCCGCCAATCTTTGAATTTCTGTTGGGCACATACCAATCCCAAAATCCTGCATTTATCAAGACGATCCCTACTAAGAGCCGCTTACGACCCCGCCGACGGCCATCCCATGCCGGCCCGCTGCCTCGCGAACAGGTGCAATCCCGGTTGGCGATTACCGCTTCGGCTAGGTCCACTCCCGACGAATAATGTGCAATCTCTGATTTTCGTTGCAGCTTTTCGCCGAGTACGATAGCTTCCCAGTTCGGTTGCCCCTGTCTGTAGACGTTTAGCATCACTACTAATCCAGGTGAGTCAAACGCGGCCCTGCTTCGTCATGTTGGCTCAGGTCTTATTACTAAGGCTCTGTGCCATTGGCGGGTGGAAGCCAGTGGCGTCACTAGCCCAAGGAAGGACCAACAATGTGCATCGCAAAACCTAAAGGACCAGTAGAAATGAAGCGTTCCCTAGTCGGAGAACCGGGACAGCTGCGTACGAGCCTTCGTGGTCGAACGCTCTCAGGCCTTGCACTGTTCCTTTTCCTGGCGGTGATTTCGGCACCGCTACTTCGCGCGCAGCAGACCGACGCTCCTTCCAATTCCAATAAGCAGTCCGAGGAGGCGCTCTTGCAGCGGGTTGTACAGTTGGAGGCCAGGCTCAAAGAAGTGGAGGCCGCCCTGGCCAAAGCGCAGCCGGGAGCCGCACCAGCTGCCTCCGCCCCACCGTCCGCTGCGGCCCCAACGTTTACAGCTAGCCCGGCTCCGCAAGAAGCGACACGCGTCCCCCAGCTCCAGGCCGAGCAGACCGAGCAGGAACCGATGGACTTGAACAGGACTCTGTTGCGCATCCGAGGGTACAGTGACGTCAACCTCCATGGCAGCACTCTAAGGGGTGATCCCGCCTCCACCACCGCTTTTGGCCTTGGTCAAGTCAACCTGTTTGTGACTTCCGACGTATCCGATAAATTCAAGTTCCTCAGCGAGATCGTCTTCGAAGCTGGGAGCGACAACGCCTTTGGCGTGGATGTCGAACGCATGTTGCTTACTTACTCCTTCAACGACTACCTTAACGTTTCGGTCGGTCGCTACCACACCGCCATCGGCTACTACAATACGGCCTATCACCACAGCACTTGGTTTCAAACTGCCACCGGCCGCCCTTTTCTTTTTGCCTTTGAGGATCAAGGGGGCATTCTGCCCATCCACAATGTAGGCGCGTCGATAACCGGCAAAGTTCCCTCGGGAAGTCTGGGGCTGCACTACGTTGCCGAAATGGGCAACGGTCGCGCCTACAGAACCACCGAACCGGTGCAAAACACCGTCGATGAGAACACACACAAAGCCCTAAACTTTGCTATCTTTGCCCGCCCCGAAACTATCCGCGGCTTGCAGATAGGATTTTCCGTTTACCGCGACCTCCTGACTCCCGCGGCCCCTCCGGCGATTGCTGAAACCATTCTTGCCGCCCACGCCGTGTACACCGGCCTGGACTTTGAGTGGCTGAACGAAGCGCTTCTCATTCGTAACGCGCCGCAGGGCACGCCCCGGGTCTTCAACACCCCGGGTTTTTATTCGCAAATCTCCAGGCGTTTTCATTCTTATCGGCCATACTTCCGCTATCAATATGTCAATGCGCCTTCCAGCGAGCCGATCTTCTCGCCCAATGTGGGATTGCAGCACGGCCCTTCGTTTGGATTGCGATATGATATGAGTGAGTTTGTGGCCGTGAAGATGCAATATGACTACACGATGCTGCGTGGTGATCGCGCCTTTCACACCGTGGCCTTCCAGACCGGTTTCACGTTCTAGAGGTATGGCCATGGCGTCTCGCTGGATCGTTTTCTGTTTCTTCTTTGGCGCCGCCACGTTGCTTTCAGGCGGTCTGTCCGCCGGACTCGACGCGCAAAGCCGCGGTGCCGCCGATGATTCACTCGCCATCGTCGTCAACCGCACCAATCCGGTCGAGAACCTCTCCTTCCCGGAGCTGCGCAGGATTTTCTTGGGAGAACAAACGCACTGGTCCAACGGCCGCCGCATCACCCTCGTCATGCTTGAGCCCGGCAACTCGGAGCGCCAAGCCGTGCTTGTGCAGATTTACAAGATGGGCGAAAAAGACTTCAACAGTTATTTCCTCCATGGCATGTTCACGGGCGAAATCCATGCGGCGCCAAAAGCGCTGCCGAGTTCCGCAGAAGTACTCAAGTTCGTCCTGAATGTTCCCGGTGCCATCGGGTACGTGAAAGCCCCGGACGTGAATGACTCGGTGAAGGTGGTTCGCGTCGAGAGCCGCCTCCCGAGTGAAAAGGATTATCTGCTTCGCTTGCGCGGGAAGCTTCCCAAGTAACATCCTCAGCTATGGAGCGCGCAGCCCCAAGACTCGCAGGAGAGTTTGCTGGAGCTTCAGGAGCTCTCGCTGGCGCTCATGCTCTTCTTTTGTGCGGTCAATTAGAGCCTCTTTTAAAAGTATCAAATTGCGGCGTAACTCCATTTGGGCCAAAACCTGGCGACTGAGGGCCTTCAGTGCAGCGTGTTGACTGGAGTCTAGCTCGCGCGGGCTCCGGTCAATCACGCAGATCGTGCCCAAGGCATAGCCGTCCTCGTTGATTAAGGGGGCCCCCGCGTAAAACCGGATCTTAGGTTCTGCGGTAACCAGTGGATTGTTCCGGAATCGTTCATCGTTCAAAGTATCCGGCACGACGAAAACATCGGGTTGCCGAATGGCGGTAGCGCAAAAGGCGATTTCGCGAGGGGTTTCCGGAATGGAGATCCCCATTTTGGATTTGAACCATTGCCGATGTTCATCAACAAGAGAGATCATGGCAATCGGGGTATTGCAAATGAAAGAGGCTAACAAAACCAAGTCATCGAAGGCCTGTTCTGGCTCGGTATCCAGAATGGCGTATTTCTGCACAGCGGCGATTCGAGCCGCTTCGTTCTTGCTCGGCATGGGAATTGCCATCATGGATTGATTCCCTGTTCTGCCGTGGGTTGTGAGATTTTGGAGCCCCGTCCGCTGATAACCTACACCCTTTTGCCTGCTCTATGCAAAGTTCCTTCTGCTGTCCTGCTGTCCTGCTTTCCTGCTTCCCGAAGGCGCCAGGGTGCGGAAATTTTAGGTTGTGTTAATCCGACCGGGTCTAGGAAGCTAAGAGGCTGGGAGAGGAATTAGAACCGGGAGTCTATCGAAGCCATGGCTTCGGCTTTTATGGTGTTGTTTTGCATGGCGGGCTTTGTTGTGCTTGTCGGTATGGGATTGTGCCCCGTGGCGACCGTCGCGCTCCGGAAAGACCAGAAGTCGCCATGAGCACGCAGTCCTTTGTGCGACTTGGAAGCCTGAAGGAAATAAAGGATTTTTTGGCGCATGTGCGGTCGCTCGGAGCAACGATCCCTTTTGACACGGAAATCGCGCACCGCCAGGACTCCCCACTGCGCTCTCCGCTCCAGTGCGGAGGAATCAAAATCGGCAACCGGATCGCCGTTCAGCCAATGGAGGGATGGGATGGGACAAGGGAAGGAAACCCCAGCGAGTATACGATTCGCCGGTGGCGGCGATTCGGACGTAGCGGGGCGAAATTAATCTGGGGAGGCGAAGCGGTCGCCGTTTCGCACGACGGGCGAGCCAATCCCAATCAACTTTTGATTGCACCGCATACCCGCGAGGGACTGGCAGGTCTGCGAAGTACATTGATCGAAGAGCATCGTCGAACAACGGGTTCGCAAGACGGACTTTTCATTGGCTTGCAGTTGACGCATTCCGGGCGATTTTGCCGGCCGAACGCGCACGACCGGCTTCGGCCGCGTATCCTTTATCACCATCCGATCTTGGATCGCAGACTGAGCTTGTCGAGTGATTATCCCCTTCTAACCGACGCTGAGATCGAAGCGATTATCGAGGATTTTCATCGCGCGGGGAAATTGGCGTGGGAGCTGGGCTTCGACTTTGTGGACATTAAACACTGCCATGGCTATTTGGGCCACGAGTTTCTCAGCGCTCATACAAGAGAGGGAAAGTACGGAGGAACCTTTGAGAACCGCACGAGGTTTTTGAGGGAAGTAGTGGAAGGAATTCGTTCGGCGGCACCGAGGATGCAAATTGGCGTGCGTTTCTCTGCGTTCGACACGATTCCGTTCCAACCCCATCCACAGCTGTCGGCGAAGGGAAGACCTGGCCCTGGCATTCCGGAGCCGTTTGGCGGCTTAATTCCTTACCGTTGGGGATTTGGCGTGAATCCCAACGACCCGACGCAGATGGATTTAAGCGAGACGGTGCGGTTCCTATCCATATTGCAAGATCTGAACATTCGCCTGGTCAATGTCACTGCCGGGAGCCCTTATTACAATCCGCACATCCAACGGCCGGCATTGTACCCTCCGTCGGACGGATACCAGCCGCCGGAAGATCCGCTTGTTGGTGTTGCAAAGCAGATGGGCGTGACGCGCCAACTGAAACAGCTTTTTCCGAATCTCATTTTCGTGGGAAGCGCGTACAGCTACTTACAAGATTTTCTGCCGCACGTGGCGCAAGCGGCGGTGCGCGAAGGATGGGCCGACGCTGTTGGTGTGGGCCGCATGGTTTTGACCTATCCGGAATTTCTGTGGGATGCCAGCGAAGGAAACATCATTCAGCATAAACGGATTTGCAGGACGTTCAGCGATTGTACGACAGCGCCGAGGAATGGACTGCCTTCCGGATGCTATCCACTGGACAGCTACTACAAAGTCTCTAAAATGGCGGAGCAATTGAAGGCCGCTAAGACAAGACCATGAAAATCCCATCTGTTTTGCAACGGCAGAAGCCGGGCCGCAAGGTGCAAGGAATTGCTGCGACGCTCTTACCCTACACGGCAGATGGACGTGTGGCCGTCGAAGCCTTTCAAAGACATGTTTTAGCTACGCATCGCGCGGGGCTGATGAACGCAGTAAACATGGACACGGGCTACGTGAATTATCTGAGTGTCGCGGAGAAACAGGAAGTCATGCGGTGGACCAGAGGGGCACTGGGAAAAGATGTGCCGTTCGTCGCCGGGGCGTACATCGAAGGGCAAGCCGGGGAAGTTGTTGCTCTGTACCGAAAAGAGATGGAGTCTATTGCCGACGCCGGCGGCATTCCGATCCTGTTTCAGACGAGCCGCCTTCACGGAAAGCCAGCCAAAGAGAAGGCGGCGGTTTACCGCGCCGCTTGCCGGGGATTTTCGCACGCGCTGGCGTTCGAGTTGGGGCAGATGTTCGCGCCGGGCGGCGAGATTTTCGACGAACAGACCGTCCGGCGCATCATGGATATTCCAGAAATCAAGGGGATGAAACATTCTTCGCTTGACCGGTTGATCGAATTCGAGCGGCTTGCACTTCGGGACGCCCATCGGCCGGACTTTCACATTTACACGGGCAATGATCTGGGCATTAACATGATCGAGTATGGTTCTGACTATCTGCTTGGGCTTGCAACGTTTGCGCCGGAAAAGTTCGCGGAGCGGGACCGTTTATGGAAAGCGAATGATCCGGCGTACTACGCTCTGTCGGACGCGCTGCAATACTTGGGAAATGTGGCGTTCCGTGAGCCGGTCCCTGCCTACAAACATTCCGCGGCAGTTTTTCTTCACTTGACGGAAAGGATCCCTTCGGATCGAACCCATCCTAAGAACCCAACACGCCCCGCCTGGGAGGCCGAAATGTTAAGGGATTGCGCCCGGCGGCTGCGGGTGCAAAGCAGTATGTAAGACGACAGGCTTCTGCTACACTCCAGAGTGTTTTTCTGCGTCATTCGCATTTCACGCGGTACCGGCCAAGTTTTCCGCGGCTAACGCAACACATTGTTCTCATACGTACCGGCAAGTCCAATGGGAATCCATATGAGAATCATCCGTTACGAAGAACCCCCCGGGAAAATTCGCTACGCCGCCCAGCAGGCAGATGGGAAACATCTGCGCATCGAGGGTGACCCGTTCGCTGGATTCAAAGTGACCGACGAGCCCGCCAATGTGCAAAAGATATTGGCTCCGGTGATCCCGGCGATGATCTGGTGCGTCGGCAAAAACTACCGGCGTCATGCAGATGAAGTGGGCATGGGAATCGATGAATACCCGGAAGTCTTTGCCAAAGGCATAAACTCAATTCAGAACCCGGACGAGCCGATTCGAATTCCTGCGCGGGCAAAAAGCAGCGAAATCGATTACGAAGGTGAGTTGGTCGTGGTGATCGGAAAGCCATGCAAGGATGTTGCGCGGGAACATGCGCTCGCGCATGTCGCCGGTTATACGTGCGGGAATGACGTCAGCGCACGGGATTGGCAACTCCGAAGGGGTGGAACCCAATGGTGCCGCGGGAAGAGCTTCGACACCTTTGCCCCTCTTGGCCCATGCCTGGTAACCCCGGATTCCATCCCCGATCCCTCCCAATTGCAAATTCAGACGCTGGTGAATGGGCGGGTCCTTCAGGACGCCAACACGCGGGATATGATTCACGACGTGCCGGCCCTGATCGCGTTTCTCAGCCAGAGTACGACGCTGCTTCCAGGCACGGTGATTTTCACGGGAACCCCTAGCGGAGTTGGCATGGCGCAGAATCCGCCGCTCTGGTTGAAAGATGGTGACGAGGTGAGCGTAACCATTGAAAAGATCGGGACCCTTACGAACCGCGTTTGCGGGGAGAAATGCTGATGGCCGAGTGGCGGAAAGAAACGGCCTGGCTCTGATGAACGACCAGAAGCAGTCCCGCGGCTTGCGGCTCGAAGGCAAGGCGGCAATTGTTACGGGTGCGGCCAGCGGGATTGGCCAGGCCATTGCGCAAAGATTCGCGCAAGAAGGCGCACTCGTCTCGCTCGTGGACATCAATGAAGAGGCGGCGAAAAACACCGCTCGCGAGATTCTGAAATGCGGTGGCAAGGCCACATCGCATGCTTGCGATGTCGCGAACCAACGGTCGGTTAGAGAACTATTTCAGCAGCTCGCCAGTAAGCGTCCGATCAATATTCTCGTAAACAGCGCCGGGGTCTCTCACATCGGGAAGCTGGAGAGCACGTCCGAAGCGGACTTCGACAGACTTTTCCAAATAAACGTGAAAGGGACCTACAACTGCATGTACGGAGTCGTTGAAACAATGAAAACCAATGGCGGCGTCATTTTAAACATGGCTTCCATCGCGGCCACCGCCGGCCTCGCCGATCGCTTTGCGTATTCGATGAGCAAGGGGGCCGTGTTGTCCATGACCTTGTCGGTTGCCAGAGATTATCTGGCGCACAAGATCCGGTGCAATTGTATTTCCCCAGCGCGCGTGCACACGGCTTTTGTCGATGGCTACTTGAAGAAAAACTATCCTGGGCGCGAACAAGAAATGTTTCAGGTGCTCTCCCAGACGCAGCCGATAGGCCGCATGGGAAAGCCGGAGGAGGTCGCAGCGCTTGCCTTGTTTTTGTGCTCGGACGAGGCTGCTTTCATCACCGGAACGGATTATCCGATGGACGGCGGATTTTTCAATCTCCATGGGTGAGTGAAGCTATATAGCTCGGTCAGTAAGCTTGGACGATTCGCATCCTGCCGCAACTCCCTCCCTATCAGCCTGCGAGAAGGCGCTGGCTTGCTCGCACGCTTTGGGCCATCCAAATGATCATGGCTTCCTGCGGCCTTCCCCCGGCTGGACAAACCCGAGGGGACGCCGTCGCCTTGGGATGATGACCAGGGAATTGCACCACAAGGAGCCGCGAGGCAGTCGGGTCGGATGATTTCGAAGGCCATCCAATGGTGACGCCAGTAAGGCGTTCTGTGACGGCCATCACTGCGTGCAGAATTACTACGCTATTCTCGCCTCCGACCTGGATTCTGGGAATCAACTGTTATCCGCGCGAATTCAGAGATTGGAGCGTCCCTGGAAATGATGGGCGGGTAGCGTCACGTTCGCAGCCGCCATGGTTCAATTTCGCTTGATAACAAAGACCGTCTTATCGTCAATGCGATCTTCCTCGCCGATCTGCCGAAAATGATCGTCCTGTTTGAGGGCGTGTTCCACCAAAGCGTTGCAGATGTCTTTTGCTGGTTGCCGGTAGTGTTCGCGCATTACCCCTTCAAGTTGCTGGCGTTCGTCTTTGTCGCTGCCGTCGTAGACCCCGTCGGTGTAGAGGAAGAGAATGTCTCCCGGGCTCATCAGCGTGATCTCTGCAATATCAGAGGACTTCGCCCTCTGCCGGAATTCCAGTGAGAAATATCTGTTACGATCCGGATGGTCCTTCGGGATCTGCAGTCCGAGCGCCAGGAATTGCACCATCCGGCTTTTATCAATCTCCATGAACTTGCTATATTCGGCGGAGAATACTAGTGGTGGAGGGTGTCCAAAATTTACGAATCGAAAGTAGCCATGGGGGTGTACTTCACCGTAGAGCATCGTTGCAATTTCTTGAGCGCTCTCCTTCTCGATTATGCCGAGCGCGTTGCGAGCCGTCACCGATTGCGCCAATCGCAGGTTGAGCCTCTCGAAAAACTCCGGTGTCGTCTTCCCCCGCCGATCGAGCTCGGCAAGCATGAGGGCATGAAACGTGTCGTGGACGGTCGATGCGATTTTCGCCGAAATGATCCCATGTCCTTGAGCGTCGACGAGCAGGACGCCGGCCGTGTCATAGAGCTCATGAAGGTCCTCGGCGACGCGAACCTGCTCGGAGCTTCGCGCGCGTCTGTATTCGGTTTCCAATTCGGGCCGGTAATCCGGCCTTGATTTCAGCCATTCGACATGATCGTCAACCAAATTGCGCGGCGGCACACCTGCCGGGAGCGGCTCGAGAAACTCCTTTGAAAGCTTCAGCGCCCGTTGAATACGCGCATCGATGTCGTAGCGCTGTGGAAAGTTTATGTACTCAAACAGGTCGCCGCCAACCGTTTCCGCTGGAATGGAGTTGCCGTACATCTCGATTCCTTCCACATGCGGAATCGTTCCTTCCACCGGCATCAGCCGCTTGCGCAGATATTCATCAATGCTTGGAGCGGTGTAGGTTTTTGCCATAAAAATCCAGGGCCAGTGTCGATCACTCCGGGGATACCAATGCGAGACCTGAGTGTAGCAAATTCGCCGCTAACTCACGGAGTACCTGCGGTTTGTACGCGGGTGTACAGTGAAGACATGAACGGCGCAGGAATCAGACGTTTTCACCACATTGGGGGTAGCTCTTCGGAGCGAAAGCAGATTCCCGGAATTGTAGGAAACGTTGTGAGTTAAGATTCCCAGTGGAATTGTTGGAGCGGAGGTTGGTGCTTTGCAAGCGGGGGGCAGGGGTTCGAATCCCCTCATGTCCTGTGCTGCGCAAAAATTCCGTACGGATTTGAAATCTGACCGATCCAAGCGATAAGCCATCCGCTCGCTCGACCCGTCCTGTCAGCCAACGACACATAATGTGCCTGGCTGGGTTGAGCATTGGGTGATTCGATCCGATAGGACAGATGAGATGAGAAGGCCGGTCTCCCGCGGGATGCAATACGCTCCCAATGAATGACGCGCTCAAGGCGCAATGGAAAGGAGACCGGCCATGAAGAAGAGTAGCACGGTGCATGCATTTAGAAACGAAATTTTCAAGGAGCAAAAGCTGACGATCGGTCTGGATCTTGGAATGTGTGTTGCGGCCTTCGGTGGCCAAAGCTATCCCACGGCAACCGTCTCGCGCTACAATCGTGCCCTGAACCGGTTCGGTTCGCGGCCCGCTAATTCTTTTTAATTCCTTCTTCGACAAAAAGTGAGGGAGGCACCGCGCTTCCTCTGACCCACCGGGGGCGACCCGTCCGGCCCAATTCGGATAAAGGGAGACGACTATGGCTTTGCCAAGGATTACGTGTACAACCGTGCTTTTATGTTTAGTACTTCTGCTTCTTTCACTGGCTTCGACCGGCGGAAATCCCAAAGCTGCTCCGGCCCCGGGCCGCCCGCCCGGTTCTGACCGTCGCTGCGTTCCCGTTGGGGGAATGCTGATGACGAACTTCGGGGCATTCGGCGCTGACCCTAACACCACGCTGGGAACGGCCACTGGGGACCTTCGTGGTGCCGTCAGCGGAACGCTTCTCGGTGTGCCCCAACCCTCGGGAAACACCGTCATCTTCCATGTCCAACACCACTGGGTCACCGAGACAGGAGATACCTTGTTCTTTGACCCAGCAACTGCGACTACGGTGCCAATCGCGTCCGGTCTATTCGCAATTCTTACTTACCCAGTGCACCTTACCGGGGGGACCGGAAAATTCGCGGGAGCGACCGGCGATCTCACCAGCACGACCGGCGAGGTGAATTTGCCAAACTTTCCGGACGTAACCGGCGGCACCACGGTCTTCCGCTACAGCGGTCAAGTCTGCTTTGAGTAAGAGATTCCTTTTTTTTGCGAAGGGCGCAGCACCCGTGCCGCGCTCCCATCGAGGGTGCTGCGCCAATTTGCAGCTGGTCTTGCCTCGGTCATCCATCAAAAGGGTACGGCGTGAGACCCGCTCTTCCGACACGAATAAGTTGATCCGGAAGAATAACGCAAACGAGAAACCCCAAGTCTGCTTAAACAACTCCGTTTTCATCGGGGCCATGGCGCAAGGAGTAGATGGATGCTTCAAGCGCCAGGCTTCCGCCTATTGCGGTATATTAAGCTGCAACCGCAGGGAGCGATCTTCGGACCGAAGGTCATGATCATCAATGAATTTGCCGGTTCGGGGGGGGAGACGCTATGCCTTGGTACTTCCATCGCGCAGGTGTCGGCAAACTGATTGGAAAGAGAACCTGGGGCGGCTTGGTCGGGCGAGCCGCAGCCCCTGACCTAATGGACGGCGGCTTCGTCTCGGCACCGAGTTCCGGTGTGTGGAACCCCAATGGGCAGTGGGAAGTGGAGAACCACGGCATCGCACCGGACATCGAAGTCGAACTCGATCCGGAGCTCACACGGCAGGGACAGGATCCGCAGTTGGAGAAGGCCGTTCAGGTGGTGATGGAAGAGTTGAAACAAAACCCGGTCCCGCATCCTCATCGTCCGCCGTATCCGAACTACCATTCGCCAGCGGCCGCGCCACGATAGGCCGCTCAGTTCTAGGAGATCGAGGCGTTTGCAGTTCTCCGTCCGCCTGATTTCCTCCAACCGCCCCGGAACAATATCGCAGGTGCTATAATAAACGTCGCTGACTTTGTCTACTGCGCCAGTTCCTGAGTCATCACCGCTCCGCCCATAGAAGCCACGACCCGGGTGACCTTCACTGCTTTGTGGGTTTCCATAGGAATCCAAACGGTCTTCTTGTCCGAGCCTCCATCCGCGGAGGAAATCTCGACCCGAAGCGTGTCGAACTTGCCCACAGGTACCGTGATCTCTTCTTTTCCGGCAACAGTCAGCTGCAACAATTTCACCTTCTGCGTCTGAACATCGAAGTTGCGGAATGTTGTGCTGTAGCCTTCCGCAAGCGGCAGCATCGGCAAACAGCGGGCCGCCCAAATCGACCGCGATCGGCTGATCTTGTCAGTTCATGCTCATCTTGCATCGACCTTAATTTTGACGGGACCTGCTTGACGATTCTCTTCAGCAGGACGAGGCTTCCTTTCTCAAGCATCGCCGTGTCATTCCAGGATGCCGCCGGCTCGTGGATCGCGACGGATCAGTTGGAGACGACACAGGGCACCGCCATTCATCTGCTGGCTGCCTAGCCATAATAGCTAGCGGATTTCTGCCGCAGCGCAAGAATCGCGACAGGAAAGCCGGGTCGATTTTTCCCAGATAAGCGCAGGTGACCCGGATTGCGGTGGATCCGGATCACCGCACTGCAAGAGAATCGGTTACCAGGTAAACTTTAAGGCGAATTGAATTTCGCGATTGGGAACCTGGGTGGCATCAATCTGACCGAAGCCCGGCACGGGGTTTCCCGATGCATCGAGGGCTTCAAGATTATCAACCGGCGGCGCAAAGTTGGTGTGATTGAAGACGTTGAAGAACTCGGCGCGGAATTGCACGGCAAAGTTTTCCGAGATTCTTGGAATCTTGCTGTTCTTGACCACGGAGAAATCAAAGTTCACGAGCCTAGGCCCGATCACGGTGTTGCGCCCTAGATTACCCAGGAGATTTGCGCAAGTGCCAGGAATTCCAGGGTTACCAGGGTCCGGTGGCGTGGGCGGAGTGGGGTTGAGGTTAGGTGGTCTGAAGCCGCTGGGCTGGCACTGCCCAACAAGAGACGCGGGCGCCTGGGCGTTAACGAAGCAATTTGGATTGATGTATTGGAGCGCGCCGTGCCGTCCGGAGGAAGGAAGGGTGAGCTGGCACCCAGCGACGCGATCAGGAATCGCGATTGGTTCGGAGTTAAGCTGACCCATGGGATCTCCCTCAACGCCATCAAGCGGCCAGAGAGGCACGCCGGAACTGGCTTGGACGATGCCGCCCAACTGCCATCCCCGGACAACCCAGCCTGCGGGGCCGCCAAATGACTTCGGGACCGGAACGTCCCAGAGGGCGTCGATCGTCAAGTTGCGGCTCACATTAAAGTCGGAAAGCCCTCGCACAATCCGAAGGTCCCACCACGGAATGGTGGGGCTCAAATCGGCGGAGAAATTGTCCCCTGCGAAACTGCCGGAAGAAGTGTCCATGGTCCTGCCCCAGGTAAACGAACTGAGAATCTGCAAGCCATGGCTCATGCGCTTTTCCACTTGCACTTGGAGAGCGTTGTAATAGGACATGCTCTGCCAAAGGGTAGTCTGGATGGCGGCGACGTTTCCGTTGATCAGTCGCTCCGGAACAATGCTGGTGGGAGTGCCAACAATATTGCCGCAAACGCCCTGTGGTGGGAAAGCCAGGGGTTGCGAGCAAACCACCGGGTCATTGGGGCTCGAACCGGAGTTTGGAACCACCGGGAACAGCCAGCCGGCCGAACTTTTTGCGGGGAAGACCGTATTGATGTCGTCGAGTTGGAAGGGATTGTGGATCCCCCGGGAACCTGCATAGGCGACAGTCAATGCCAGCGAACCTGTCAACTGCCTCTGCACGCTGAGGTTGTACTGATAGATGTAATTGCGCTTGATGTTGGTGTCCACATAGTTCCAGGTCTGGGCAGAAGCGAGAAAAGAGGAGGGGAAAGGTATTTTCGGAAAGGAACCCTGCGGTGGATTCACCACCGTAATTACGTTGTGAAACGGCGAAGTTTGGGCATTGTTGATCACCAATTCATAAGGCAGCGGTAAGGCATCAAAAATGCCGAAGCCGCCCCGAACGGAAGTCTTGCCACTATGAAAAGGATCCCAGGCGAATCCGATACGCGGCTCGAAATTCTTGTTGCTTGGATTGTGAGGAAAGTAGAACTTGTTCATGCTAGGACAATTGCTGGCAGAAACACAGGCGCTGGGATCGGTGATGATGGTCGGCATGTTGGCGATTAGGCCGCTCGTTTCGGTGGGAATTGTTTCCATCTCGTAACGAAGGCCCAGGTTGAGAGTGAGACTGGGACGGAACTTCCAGTCGTCTTGAACATATCCTGCAAAAACCGAGGTGCGGTTGTGATGGGTCTTAATCGCGGCTACGTCTGGGGGACTGCCGGCGATATGAACGATGTTTTGCAGAAAGCTTGGTATGTCACTGAAGGTTGCCGAGCCATCTTCAATGAATGGCGCGAACAAATCCAAATGAAAGAGTATGATTGCGCCACCGAACTTCAGGTTGTGCCTTCCAAATGTGCGCACAGCATCGTCATAGAACTGGTAGGTTTGAAGCAGGTAGTTTTGGACCGACTGGCCGCGCAACCCGCCGCGGAAGGTGGTAAGCCCGGAGACGGTAATCCTGGGCGCGTAGAGGTTGGCAACCATTCCGAGAGAGGGATCGGCCGCCGCAGGATTGATGGCACTTGGAGTCAGCTGGCCATCGGCGTAACTGCGATTGTAGCCGCCGCGGACTGTATTGACCAACCCCGCGCCGAACAAGTGAGTTTCTTCCACGGAGAAACCCTGGCGGCCCAAAGCAAACTGATCCAGCACCTGATTTAAACCGTCGGGTTGAGTGAAAGTGGAGTGGTCGTAGTAATAGCTGCCGTTCAGGCTGTCTTTGGCGGAGATCTTCACGTCCGTGCGCGCGGTGTAATAATTTTCGGGCACCACCTGGGCGCCCGAAAAAACGTACTTCCCTGTGTTGCATATGGTGGTCACTTGGTCGCATGTGGCTCCAGCTGGTGCGTTGTCTGGGAGAATCAATCCCGCATTAGGTGTGGGGTAGAAGGTGAAGAACTTAGCGATGGTGCTGTCAACGCAGGTGCTTGACTTCCCGGCGAGCGGCAGTGTTGACCCCGGAGGACATATCGTGTTCGCCGGTAACGGAGCATTGGGGGCGCCAGTCTTGGAATCACCGAGGATTCCATTTTTAGCTTCGGGCGAAAGGACGTTCCCAATGTGCGGGATGCCCTTGCTTTGACGAAGCCCTTCGTAGTCGCCAAAGATGAACACCTTATCCTTCCAAATGGCCCCTCCAGCGGATCCGCCAAACTGGTTGCGGCGGAATGGCGCTTTCGGCAAATTGACCGGGGAATTTTCGAAGAAATTCTTGGCGTCCAAGGCGCTATTCCGAATGAATTCATAAGCGCTACCGTGAAAGCCGTTGGTGCCGGAGCGAGTGATGGCATTGATGACGCCGCCGGAAGTGAAGCCGTACTCTGCCGTGTAGTTGTTGGTGAGGACGGAAAATTCTTGAATGGCGTCGACACCGAGGTTTTGGCCGAGCACGCTCCCGGGCCCGGCGTTCGAATAGTCGTTGATGATGATGCCGTTCAAGCGATAGGTGTTTTGCGTGGGACGGTTGCCGTCGATGGTCATCTGCATTCCCAAGCCGCGCGCGTGGGAGCCGACCTGCGTGACGGCTTCTTGCGTTCGCACCGAAGCAACGCCCGGCTGAAGGGTGGCGAGCGAGGCCCAGTCTCGCCCGTTCAAAGGCAACTCGCGAACTTCCGAGCCCTCTACGACGCCGCTAATCGTGGCGGTCGCGAGCTGGATGGTCGGCGCTTCTTCGCTGACTTGCACCGTTTGCTGCGATTGACCGACGGACATCGTGACGTCCAAGGCCCGTTGCGCGCCGACGGTAAGCGTGACATTGAGAACTTTTGTGGTGAAGCCGGGAGCGGCGACGGTGACCTGATAGTCCCCAGGAATGAGATTGGTGACCGTGTACAGCCCGTCGGAATTGCTTTTTGTGGAAGTTACGACATCTGTAGCCACGTTCTTAGCCGAAACTTGGGCGTTCGCAATGACCCCGCCTGTAGCATCCGTGACCGTGCCGCTAATGGTTGCTCCAACGACCTGCGCCCGGAGCGGTCCATTGAAAATAAAACAAACAGCCAACACCCCGAGAACCAAACGAATGAAATGAGATTTCATTTGCTCCCCCTGTAGATCTCTCGAGCAGCCGAAGCGGCTCGGCCCCGACGCGGTAGACCCGCGGAAGTACGGCCGAAGACGACGACATCAGGATCTGTCGTCCTGATGAGCTGCGCCGCCCGAGGCAAGTCTTTCTCCAGCATTCGGATCTCGGCGTCACGATCATCGATCATCTGCTCAAGCAGGATGCGCGTGGTGCTCACCGTGCTTGCTGCGAGATGCTGATGAAAGTCCGGTTCCATGACCGTATTAGAAGACGGAACTATCAAATCGACACGCAATGACGTGGCTGACAATCAATGTTCCCCAAGTTGGTTTAATCGCAGCCCGATTATACACACGCCGTTCGCCCGCGGAATATTCTCGACGGATCGGGTAACCGGACATCTTCCGTACCAGAAGTTCACTTTCCCACATAAGGGCCAAGCTGTGTGCCTGGAGCGAGGGACATAATCGCGTCGAGGCTCGGCGCGGGCGGAAGAAAGAAAACATAGCCCACTCCTGACTGGTTACAAGAGAAAGAATGATAGCGCGGTTACTGCGCAGACAAGAAATGCGACGCTACTCGGCGACCCCGTCGTTGATCTGAGAGCAGTCCATCCGGAGCGTGCCGTTGTCATCAAAAAGCAAACCGCGGAAGCGGAACACACCACCAGGCGCAACCGGTGCGGAAGCAAGCATTTGTGTATTGCTGTCAACGTAGACGACGATGCTGTTTGTACCGCTCAAAGCGTTAAGGAAGTCGTTCTGAGCGAGTGCCACGTTATACAGCTGGAAGTTTCCACTGCCGGAGTCGGCCACGACTGTCCCATCGATCGTCTGGGGCATCAGTGTGATAGTTGTTGCCTGTGAATACGTACCTCCCGTGAACGAAACAGATGACGCGGTAACGTAGACGTTCTGGCCCAAGGCGAGACTCGAACTATTGAAGCTGGCGACGAAAGGGAGGCTTTGTAAGTTACCGAGCTCCCCGAAGGTCTGGAAAGTGGAGGTGCTCGCGTACTGGAGCTGCTCGCAACAGCCGATCACGTTGTTGCCAGTCAAGTCCTGCCCTTGCTGTTCGCGCTGGAACACGCCGATGACGCTGGAAGAATTGAGAATTTGTGCCACTGGACCAGCAAACACGTCCCGGGCGGTCCGGTCCTCAACGTTGATCCGGGTTGCCAGCAACGAACCGTCGGATTGAATCGTCGCGTCCATATCCACGAACATGCCGGCCGTCAATTCACCGAAAGAGCCAATGCCTTGGAACGCTGTGCTACTGTTTGCTCGGATCGTCAGAGTCATGCCATCGGGCATTGACAGGGCGATAGAGCCGCCGGAGGCATCAAGCGAAACCACCATGCCCTCGATGCCGTTTTCTTTGCCATTTTGATCGTTGGTCGGATTGGATGAAATTGGAACGGCGGTGAGGTTGAAGACCGGTGAAATTGTGTAGGTGGGGAATTGCCCCGTTCCTGTCAGGGTATAAGATTGGGACACCTGTAGATCAAACAAGAGGCCCATGGCGGTGCCAGCTACGGTGATAGGAACCGAAAGCTTAACCGTAGTATTTCCTGTGCCCTGTCCACAGAGGCCCTGAGCATAAGTGGAGCTAAAAAGTCCACCTGTGGACGAATCCAAAGCAGGACCGCCAGTAAAGTCGCAGTATCCAACTGTAAGATTCGCCGAGGTGTAGAGGCCCTGAGGGATACTGACAGTTGTCACAGGTCCGGAAGCTCCATCCAAAATATATGAAGTCGACAAAGTTATCCGAATTGTTAAAGAGACTAATCTGAGCGCCGGACTGGCTAGTCAGGGTAATGTTGTTGATGACCATGGCAAACTTGGACAGCCGGTCGTTGGCAGTGCTGGTCAAGAGAACGACGACATTTGTGGGAGATGGTGGTGGATTCATTTTTAGAATGCCGGCGGAACCACAGCCAGTCAAAAGGACGACAGACAGGGCAACAGTTGGGAGCAGCGGCATGCACGAGGAACGCAAGCGACATTTGTGTTGAAGAAATGGCGTCGCCACCTTGAGGTAACGAGGAAGCCGCTTCGAAACGGACGTAGAAGAAATTTCGAAGAAGGTACTGGACATAGAACCCACCTTCTCGAGCCTGCCCTCCAATAGCAGGCAATGGGTCAAGCGGCAATCGGGTAAAGGCTATAATGCGGAAGCTGGGAAAATCCCTAAGTCGGCTGGTGGCGGTAGACCAAGGCCCCTTTGCCAGAGTGTGAGGCGAGGTAGCTAGCCGGAGAGTTTCAGAGGCGGCGGGAGATGTGGGGCAAGTCGAACCAGATTCTGATGCCGCAGAAGGGGGGGAACCTTCGAGACAGATGTGCGTAGTGGCACCAGCGCGAACACAACGTTGAAGCGTGATACTATGATTGTGCTTTGGTCGAAAGTACGGCGGCTAACTCCCGATAGAGTAAGTCGCCTAACCAGACATCTTCCGTACCAGGACTTCACTTTTCCGATTACCAGGGTATACGTCCAAGTGGCGCTTGCTGTTAGATGCTAAGCTTTCCCGAACTCCGTTTGTTGACATCGATGAGCAGTTTGTCTGTGATTCTGACCGCCGGACCGCTGGGTAAATTGGTTCATTAATTCAGGTAGCACTCAGGTTGCACCGCAAAGCAGGGCTGTCACTCCTCGCGAAGAGCCGCGGTCGGGTCGAGGCTTGCCGCCCGCCAGGCGGGTAGCCAAGACGCCATGGCACCGATCAGAAAGAACACCACCGCCATCGTGACAAAAGGTGCGGGATCGGTGGCCTTAATACCGACGAGCATCGAAACCATCTCGCGGGTGAGGGCGAAGGCCGTAAACAAACCTACGATGACGCCGATCCCTGTGAGGCGAAGTCCCTGCCCTACGATGAGCTGGAAGATTTGGCTAGGCCCAGCTCCGAGAGTCATTCGAATTCCGATTTCCGCAGTGCGCTGCCGCACGACGGTCGCAAGCACGCCGTAGAGTCCAACGCCCGCGAGCAATGCCGCGATTACCGCGAACGATGCGATGAGGACTAACGAGAATCGCGTGCCGGCTTGTGCTTTTTCGATGACAGCGTCCATGGGCCGCATGTCGGTGATCAAGAGGTGTCGGTCGAATGCTTTGATGGCAACACGCACGTCGTTCGCGTATCGCGCTGGATCAGTGCCGGTTCGGAGGGCCCAGTGATCGGTGGCGCCGGAACCGATGTATGCGTCGGCAAAGTAAACCTGCTCGCGTCCGGGCTCGCTCAACGATACGCCGCGCTCGTGCGCGACGACGCCGATGATATCGACCCATACTGGTTCGGGCGTTTGAATACGGATAAGGATACGCTTGCCTACGGCCGATTTACCAGGATACGCACGGTCAGCCAGAATTTTATCGACGACGGCATACGTGCGGCCCGGTTGGTTGTCATCGTCGGTGAAGGTGCGGCCTTCGATCAGAGACGTCTGCATGGTTTCGAAGTACCCGGGAAGCACGATGAGAGGATCGACGGCCTTATATTTACTCGCGTCTGATAGTGCTTCTTCGGTGCCCCAGCGAATCGGGCTGTAGCCACCTGTGAGCGGAAATGGATTTGAAGCGGTGACGCTTTGAACGCCGGGGATGGCGCGGAGGCGATCTTCGAGCTGGCGAGTAGCGACGGCTCGTTCTTCCGGCTTCTGGAGAAATCGATCAGACTGAACTTGAAACGTGAGGAGGCCGTGAGGACTAAAGCCGGGATCGATGCGCTGCAATTCGAGAAAGCTGCGGACCATAAGCCCCGAGCCGATGAGGAGTACATAAGCGAGAGCAACTTCGAGGCCGACGACGATCTTACGCGAGAGCCCGCCGCTGGCGAGGCCTTCGCTGCGGCTGGTGCCACGCAGAACGAGCATGACATCCGGACGGGCGGCGCGCCACGCCGGGGCTAGGCCAAAGATTGCAGCGGCGGCGAGGCTCGAGACGATAGTGAAAATCAGCACGGCTAAATCAATGCGAATCGTATCGAGGCGCGGAAGATATGCAGGAGCGACGGCAAGGAGTTCGTGAATTCCGAGCCAGGTGATGCCGAGGCCGCCCAGCGCGCCGATGGCCGCGAGGAGCAAGGCTTCGGAGAGTATCTGCCGTGCGAGATCCCAGGGGCGGGCGCCAATGGCGGAACGGATGGCGAGTTCGCGCTGGCGCAAAGAACTGCGCACCAGCAAAAGATTGGCCACGTTGGCGCACGCAATGAGCAAAAGAAAAATAACGGCGCCCATCAAAGCGAGAATTGCGGGGCGGACTTCGGAGACGAGATGCTGGCGCATGGGTTCGACGCGGATGGCGTAGCCCGCGGTGTTTTCGATATTGAAATGCTTGCGCGCTTCTGCAGCGACCTGATCGGCGGCAGCTTGGGCCCGCGCGATGGTGACGCCCGGCTGCAATCTGCCGATCACGCGCATCGAAACTGAATTTCGTTGCTCAGCGTTGTAGCCGAGGCGATTGGCCACCCAGATATCTGGTGCGGCTTCCAAATCCGCAGAGGGTGGAAAGTATATTTGAAAATGCGGCTTGAGGACTCCGACGATTCGCGGACTGAAGGGCTTTCCATTATTTAGGGATCTTCCGAGCACATCGGGATTCGAACCGAAGCGGCGCTGGAAGTATTCGTAGCTAATGACGGCAATCAGGGGCAGGCGCTGCGGGGGCGTCGCCAATTGGGTGCCTGGAGCGGGCGGGGGCGGTTGCGGCTGGCCATCGTCGTCGGAGAAATCGCGGCCGATGACGATATTCGCGCCAACGAGCTGGAAGTAGTTCGTAGTAACGAAGCCCATGTTGACGCGTTCCGGCGTACCGTCGTCGCTCGTCAACGTGAAGGGAAACGTGAAGACTCCAGCGAGGCCCTGAAATTCGTTCTTGGTCGCTTCGCGCAAGTCGATGAAGTTTGCGTTGGAAAAGGGGAAGTCCTTGACGCCGCGATTGCGCATGTCGGTGGGGATGATGACGAGTTGATCGGGGTTTTTATACGGAAGCGGGCGCAACAGGACGGCATTGGTGACGCTGAAGATGGCAGTGCTCGCGCCGACGCCCAAGGCAATGGTTAAGGCGGCAGTGAGTGCGAAGACAGGACTTTTCCGGAGCGTTCGGCCGGCGAACGCCAGATCTCGCAACGGCATCCTTCCACCTCATTCACGAGCAGATGTCGCGCTGAGAATACTACCTTCGTTGTCCCCAATCGGCTTTGAGTTTCTTCGGAAACGCCTTTTGTCCGGATGTGGCAATAGCTATCTGGCGCGGACGCGTTCTCGTGACCGCTCGCGAACCGGGTCCCACCCTAGGAAGTCGCGGCGGGCGCAACTCATTTCACTTGGATGTATAGTCGCGTTCGCGGACAAGTGGCCGATGCAACGGTTTCAAGCCGAGCATCGGTTGCCGTGCTTTTCTCCTCCGGAACTTCAATTCTCCGTGATCGCTGTTATACATCCAAGCGGATTACTTCCGAGTGATCCAGGGGCGATCCCGAGAGGCGCCCACCAACGGCCCGCAGACTCCTCGCAAGACGGGAGTAAGACCTAGCGGATACGGTGGATACGGGGTATAGAATCAGGAGAAGAGTACGGCAGGGTTGCTGTGTCGTGGCGCGGACTTCTCGCACTCCGCGGCGCTGGCTTGGAGCCAAGTGATGCTGAACATCCGGAGATCGCTGCGATCGCTTGCTTCGCGGCCCGTTTTCCCGGCTGTGGCCGTTGCAACGCTGGCCCTGGGCCTCGGGGTCAACGCCGCGATCTTCAGCCTAACACGCGAAGTCCTGCTCCGACCGCTGCCCTACCGCGATGCTGATCGGCTCGTGCGGGTGTTTGAGGTCAGCCGGGCGCTGGGGGTGGCGTCCGCGCCGATCGCGCCGGTCAACTACATCGCGTGGCGCGACCTCGTGGACGCGTTTGAGCAGACCGCCGTTTTCCGCCGCGTCGCCTTCAACGTGTCGCTGAGAAAGAGCGCGGTGCAGGTGGAGGGATTCCAGATCGCACCCGCATTCTTTCCAATGCTCGGCATCGAACCGGCCCTCGGCCGCGGGTTCACCAACGAGGACGCCCAGCCGGGTCGCGACGCAGTCGTCCTGCTGAGCAACGGCTTCTGGCGTCGTCAATTCGCCGCCGATCCTGCCATCGTCGGCAATTCAATCGACGTTGATGGAATACCGTGCACGGTCGTCGGCGTCCTGCCATCAACCTTCAGAATCTTCCGCGTCCTCAATCGTGAAGTCGATCTTTTCCGGCCGTTCGTTCTCGACGCAACCGACCGCGAACAGTCGATAAATGTTTACGCCAAACTGAAGCCGGGTGTGCCGCTGAACACCGCGCGTGCGCAGATAACGACGGCGTATTCCTCGCTGCCGATTTCCGATCACGTGTGGACGGCCGACGTGGCGCTGTTGTCGACGAGCTTCGCAGCCAACTCACGGCCTATTCTGGTGGTGCTCGAATGGGCAGCCGCGCTCGTGCTGCTCATCGCGTGCGCCAACATCGCCAACTTGCTCCTGGCCGTCTCCGCCGGACGACGGAAGGAGCTTGCCATCCGGCAGGCCCTCGGAGCGAGCCGCTGGCAGATCGCCCGGGACTTAGCGGGCGAGACGCTGATCCTGACGGTTGCGGGCGGCGCGCTCGCGATCCTGCTCGCAACGTGGATCGTCGCAGCATTGAACACCGCCGTAAGCTTTCAGGACATCAATCGCCTCCAGCCGTTTCGTGTCGACGCCTGGGTGCTAGCGTTCACGGGCGGGCTGACGCTCGCCGTCACGATGGTCTTCGGCGTGTTGCCTGCTCACGTTGCGGCCGACGGCAATGTCGTCGACGATCTGAAAGATTCGACCCACGGCGTAACGGCTGGCATGCCGAACCGCGGACTGCGTCACGCGCTCATTGTCGGAGAGGTGGCGCTGTCGATCGTGCTCACGGCATCGGCGCTGGCGCTCACGCGAAGCGCTCTGGGCCTTCACGGCCTCGCGCGAGGCGTGACAGTTGACGGCGTGATGACCGCGCAGGTGGCATTGAACGATCCGCGGTACGCCGACACTGAACGACTGGTCCGCGTCGCCGCCTCCATGCTCGAACGGCTCAGCACATCGCCGGGCATCGACGCAGCGGCACTCGTCAACTATCCACCTCTCTCGGTGATTCGGGTGGGCGTACCAATCACCATCGAGGGACAGGCCCCACCGCCAGGCCAACTGTGGATCGCGCGGTACTGGGTTATTGCGCCGGGTTATTTTCGCACAGCCGGGATTCCGCTGTTCGTCGGTCGTGATTTCACTTCGACCGACGACCGGACGCGGGGCGGGGTCGCTATTGTCAGCGAGACCTTCGCGCGGCGCTTCTGGAACACCACCGACGTTGTCGGGAAGCGTCTGCGGCCGGTATTCCCCAAGAGCCACGCGTTCTGGATTCCACGCGCCAATGGCGAGATGCTCACGATCGTCGGGGTCGGCGGCGACGTGCGTGAGGATGGATTGCCTGACGCTGCCGGCCTGCCCCAGCTCTATCTTCCATACGCGCAGAACCCGACGAGCACCTTGACACTCATGGCGCGCGTGAGCGGCCGTTCCGCCGAGACAGCTACGCGGGCGATTCGGGACGCTGTGCACGCCGCCGATCCGGAGTCAGCGGTGAGCTACGAGAAAACCTTCGACGACGTAATCCAGGAGACCTTCGCGCGTCCACGCGAACTAGCGTGGCTCGTCGGCGTCTTCGCCGTGCTCGCGCTCGTCCTTTCGGCCGTCGGGGTGTACGGCGTGATGGCGTATCTAACAACCACACGGACGCGCGAGATCGGAATTCGCATCGCGCTCGGCGCTACGCCCTTCGACATCATGTCACTCATCGTCTACCACGCGATGGTGCTGACGGCTGTCGGCGTTGCGATCGGTATCGTCCTCGCGCCGATGGCGCTGCGGCTAACGAGCGGCCTGCTGTTCGGCGTGGGTCCCTTCGATCCGCTGACGCTTCTGACGGTCGCTGCGCTACTCGCTGGAGTGTCGCTCGTCGCGTCGATGATCCCGGCAGTTCGCGCGGCGCGTCTTGCATCACTCTCGTTTCGTTGAAGGTGTATGAGCCCGGTGGCGGCGGGCTGCGACCAACAGCTTGGCACGGCCTGGGCTGTGGCCGTAGACGTGACGGCCAAAACAACTGGCGAGCCCTCTTAACCAGTCAACGAGCGTAAAACACAGCAAGCTTTCAGCAAATCAGGCTGTTCCAGTTGCTTAAAGTACAGACTAGGACTGTGCACATAAAAGTGGCCGCACGTGGCATTTCGATCTGAACGACCACGCGATAGCTCCCGAATCGGCCACTCGGAAGTTATCCTTGGACTCAATTTCCAGTGGTCTTCTGGACGTATAGTGGCGTTCGCGGAGAAGTGCTGGCCTGTACCCTACATGGACGCGTCTATTGGTTCTTACTCTGTCGCGCGGCCCCGGAGTTTGTCATAGCAGTGCGAGTTGTTCACGGCGTGCCGATGATATGGTCAGATCGTGGAAATCGACAGACCAATCAGAAAATGGTCTGGCTGGGAGTGATAACTGGATTTCAGGAGTCTGGCTCAATCCCTATCCGGTCGTTCACTGCTCCGCGGAGCCGCTGTTTGCAGCCAAGATATTTTTCAGTCTGCACGGACACATGCCCCAGTAGGAACTGAATTTGTTCTATAATAACTCTCCACCCGCCTCATGGCAGAGCCGGGCACACGACCTCAGATCATGTGGTGCGAGTTTCGACACTCCAATCTTCGCGGCGTACTCCTTCACGACATACCAGACTACTTTTTCTGTTATTCCCTCGCCCCAAACGGTGCCAGCTCGGCAAACACGCCCGAACAGTCTGCCGTTCGTGGCACCAGCTTCTTTTAGCCAATCGTCGATTGTTCGCTTCACCCAATCAGGAACGGGGACGGTCCGAATGCGCCCCTTTCCGACCAGGTCAATGATGGCCCAGTGCTCTTCGCGACGCTGGAGATGGTCGAGCGTAAGGTCGGACAGTTCTCGACGACGAAGCCCGCAGCCAAGTAAAACGGCCAGAATCGCTCGATCCCGCTTGCTTTTTGGCGTCCCGGCGTTTGGGAGCTGCCAGAGGGAGCGGGCCTGTTCTGCGGTTAACCAATTCCGTAAGCGAACACCCAATCTCTTGGATCCCTTTACCCTGCGAATACCGGCCGCAAGTTCTGGGCTCAGCAAGCCGGCTTCAGCCGCCTCGTCGGCCAGCCTGCGCACGACCGCGAGTCTCACATTCGTAGTTCCCGGCGCCAGCCGGCGATCTTCGAGGTGAAGCCGGTAACGGGTGACAACTGTCTTGTTGAAGGACAAGCGAGGCTCTGAACAATACCATCCAACAAACTCGTCAATCGCATGCCGATAGCTGCGCTGCGATTCCGGCGAATTGTAAGCTAGCAAGGACGGCGGCTTTGGCATGATCCAGATCCGGAAGGCCGAGCTTGGTTTTCCGCCGAACCTGTTTCCGTTTCTTGCTTTTGCTCCTCATGGTTGGCCGCCTCCCGACGGCTGGCCCATGAGAATGTGACAACTTGGCCGACTTGTGGACGGGATCCGCGTTTTATCAGGCACTGAGCGCCTTGCGCGTGGATGGTAACCTTGAAATGCCTGAGAAAATTGAATGCCAATTAAGCGGTCCTTCAATTATCGACGCCACGCCACCTATGAGCAGCATCGTAGATGCCCATGGAGGCCTAAACCGGTGCTTACGGACCATTTGACAGCACTCTTGGTCAAAATTCCGGGCGGATGTGAATGGATTTCTTGAAATGAGCAATTGACGAACCTTCGGGAGTGGCTTACTTTAATGCGCAACATGGAAGCGCAATTGGGTCGAGGGCGAAAACCGTTAGGGGTCAACCATGAGCGAAAAACGCCCATCTTTCTTCGTCCTTTTTCAGACTCGGAATTTTGCGCCAGCAGCTTTACTATTCTTGCTCGCATGCCAGCCTGCTGCGTGGGCACAATCAGAATCCATTAACGGAACGATTCGGGGCCGCGTTAGCGATCCGAGCGATCAGGCTGTCGCAGGATCGAACGTCACAGCTGTCAACAGCGCGACTGGGTACACGCGCACTGTTACGTCTGGCGAAGACGGTTACTACGTGATTGCCTCGTTGCCGATTGGAACGTACACGGTCACGGTTACAAAGAGCGGCTTCACGACTTTGAGATTTACAGAAGTCGTTCTCCGAGCCGGACAAGAGGCGGTCGTCGACGGCGCTCTGAAACTCGGTGAGTTGACCACGGCGATCGAAGTGAGCGGTGGCGCGCTGGTTGTCGATCCGGATCGCACAAATATCGGCCGGACCATCAGCGAAGTCGAAATCGAAACCCTGCCGTTGACTTCACGGAACCCCTATAACTGGATCATGTTCCAGCCTGGCGTGAGCGGACATCCCAACCCGGAGCTGGGCATCCCGCGCACGCTGAACACCAACGGCTTCGTGGATCGCATCAACTATCAGATGGACGGAATGGCCGACACGGAGAGTGACCGCTACGGCCTTCGCCTATTCCCCATTTCGTCCGTGTATGTCAGTGAAGTCCAAACGGTGAGCAGCAGTTTCGCCCCGGAGTTCGGCGGCACCACCGGAAACATTTACAACGTCATCACCGGGTCGGGCACCAACGATCTGCACGGCATGTTCCAGTGGATCCGGGGGCCCGTGGATACGACCGCTCGGCCGATTCTTCTCCCTGCATCGCAGCCCAAGCCAAACTTGTTGCTGAATTCATTCGGTATGAACGCCGGCGGGCCAATCAAGAAAGATAAATTGTTTTTTTACGGCGCTTACGAGCACTTGTATCGCGCGCTGCCGGTTCCGATCACAGTAGACTCTACGACTCAGGCACAATTGGAATCAGTGGGTGTGCCAGCTTCGCAGTTCGGTACAGCACCTTCCGTGCAGCACGCTCAATTCCTGGATGCCCGGGGCGATTGGGACATCGATCCAAAGAACCGCCTATTTGTTCGCGTGAATTACTTCCGGAACGAATATCCCTTCAACACCGCGGTAGGTGGTCTCAATCTGATTGGCGCCGAGTCTGATTTTCGGGACCGTGCTCACGTTGGCGGCCTGCAATGGGTCGACACCATCTCACCGGAATTGCTGAACGAGTTCCGCTTTTCTTATCCGTATCGAAATGAGAAGCATATTCCCGGCTCGTTCACCGGGCCGCAACCGGCGATCACCATTTCGGGTAAAGCCAACTTCGGCGGTAGTATTTCCACTGGCGACGTCTTTGCAGAAAAGATCCCAAGTTGGAATGACAATTTCACCTACATTCGTGGCCCGCACACGTTCAAGGTCGGAGGGGGCTACTCACGCATCATCGATGTGCAGGAAGGAGACAGCTTCACGCAGTATACTTTTGCTTCCTTCGCCAACTACCAGCTGGCACTGAGTGGAGCGAATCCGAAGTCCTACGACACAGTCAGTGCTCTGATCGGAAATACGCGCGTAAGCTACATTTCCAATTTCTTTAACCTATTTGCGCAGGATAGCTGGCAATTTACGCCCTCGCTGCTTGTTACCTACGGCATTCGCTACGACCGTTTCCTCTCGCCCAATCCGAACGCCGCGGCTCCATTTCCTTTCTCGCGCAATTTTAATAATCCTGCTGCTGATGTCTCGCCACGACTGGGTTTGGCCTACAGGGTGAGCAACAAGACTGTGGTGCGCGCGTCCTGGGGAATCTTCTACGATACGCCGCCGACCAATCTGTGGTTCAACACCCTTTCTAATGACGGTTCGGGACGGTCGTTTAACGCATCGCTGTCGTCCACGTCGGCGGGAGCCCCTTCCTTCCCGGCGCCCCTGACTACCGCGACCGCTCCGGCAATTCCGTCTGTCTTCACCGTGGCGCCCAATTTCAAGAACTCCTACGCGCTGACCACGACACTGCAGGTTTCCCGTGAGCTGTCCAATAACGATGCGGTGACCCTAGCCTACGTGAACACCGCCGGGCGTCACTTGCTGTGGCTGCACAACATCAACCTCATTAATCCGATTGCCACCTTGGGTGATGGCCGTCCCGTTTTCTCTTCAGCCGTTAACGCGAACACACGCGCGAACCCGGCGTTCAACAACGTAAGCTTGCAAGATATCGGCGCTAGCTCCAGCTATAACGCGCTCGAGGTGAACTATGAACATCGCTTCTCCCGGGGGCTGCTAGTCAGCGGCCACTACATTTTTTCCCATACGATCAGCGACGCGCCGGATGTGAATGGATTCGAGCAAAACCTCGTCTACGTCGAAGACACGACGAACCGGCTTCGCGACCGGGGAAACAGCTTAGTCAACCGGCCGCATTCGTTTACCGTCAGCACCGTCTGGACGCCCACCACAAAAGCGGACAACACAATCATCAACCGGCTGCTAAATGACAACGAGTTGGCCGTTCTGACGAATATCTCCTCCGGAGATCAGCAAAACATCGTCGCAGCACTCAACTTGAATGGTGATGCAACCGTAGCCGCGAACATGACGCGCCCCGTAGGAATTGGACGCAATACCGTGCGCGGACCGAACATTGTTCAATTTGATCTGCGTTACACGCGCACCGTGTTCACTCTGAAGGAGCGCATTCGGGCTCAATTCATCACGGAAGCCACGAACATTTTTAATCATCCGAACGTGACCACTCTGAACACCACGATTCCCAAATCCCAGTTGAACCTGACCGGAACCGCCGCGACAAACCCGAACTACGGTACGATTATCGGGCCGATGCCGACAAGCTTCCCGCTCACTTCCACTGTCCTTCAGGGCCGAATTCTCGATTTCGGCTTGGGTGTGAGGTGGTAGGCGCACTCGATGTTTGCCCACTGCCCTTGATAAACGGGACATATTGTGGGCAGGGGACATGCCCAGTGATCTTGTTCAGAAGTCTTTCCGGGCAACAGTCTTCCTATTTTTCTCTGTTTTGTTCGGTAGTGGGGCAGACGCGGTGAAGGACCCGCGCCCCCACTCCGAATCGGCTTCATCAGAGTCCTTTCCCGCTCCCGTTTATTCTGAAACTGTACTGTCAGCGAATTTCGAGGACGGCAAGAAGTATTTCCTCGACGCACTGCTGGAGATCCACTCCGCGCACACCTTGATGCTCGCGCGCCAGGGCATCATTTCTAAAGCTGACGCATGCGTATGCGTGGATGCTATTGCCATGCTCGAGCGCCCTGGAATCCTGGCCGCGCGATATGACGGTCAGTGTGAAGACCTGTTCTTTTACGTGCAAGACTTGCTCACGCAGGCGTGCGGCGAAGAGGTCGCCGGCAAAATCCACACAGCCCGCAGCCGTAACGATATCGACCTGACGATGTACCGTATGCGCCTGCGTCGCGAGATATTGCAAATCGCGGCCGAAACCGCAGAGGCGCGCGAAGTGCTGCTCCATCTCGCGGCCTCGAATCTGGAAACCATCATGCCGGCATACACGCACACACAGCCGGCGCAGCCAACGACGTTGGCTCATTACTTGCTTGCCGCCGTCGAATTCCTGGGCCGCGACATTCACCGGTTGCGCGCCGCTTTCGCAACGGTCAATCGCAATCCGCTCGGCGCCTGCGCTATCACAACCACTGGCTTCCGCATCGATCGCGACTACACTGCGCGCCTGCTCGGCTTTGAGGGTTTACAGCTAAATTCTTATGGCGCAATCGCGGCCATCGACTATTTGTCGGAGACTGCGAGCGCCATCGCCGTGCTAATGCTGAACCTTGGAAAGCTCGTGCAAGACTTGCTGCTGTGGTGCACGCAAGAATTTGGGTTTCTCCGATTGAGCGAAGGCTACGTCCAAATCAGCAGCATCATGCCGCAAAAACGAAACCCCGTCGCGCTGGAACACACCCGGGTTCTGGCGAGTCGAGCTTTCAGCCAAGCGCAAGCTGTGCTCAGCTGCGCGCACAATACCCCCTTTGGGGATGTCGTCGACAGCGAAGACGATCTTCAGCCTTTGACCTTTTCGATGTGCACCGATGCCTCGCGCACGCTGCGGCTTTTCGCCGGAGTGATGAGGAGCGCTGAAGTGGATCGCGAGCGCATGTGCCGTCGCGCCCACGGTAGCTTTCTTAGCGTCACGGAACTGGCCGACACGCTCGTCCGCGAAGAGGGGATCGGTTTCACAATGGCTCACCGCCTGGTAACCGCCGCTGTGCGGGCGATTGACCCTGAGGAGCCTCCCGAGCGCCTCGTGACCGAGCTGCAGCGGCTGGCGCCAAAAATCGTGGGAAGGGAACTAAGCAAGCCACGTGAGGTGTGGTCACGTGCCCTCGATCCTGTACATTTCGTGGCCGTCCGAACCATTCCCGGCGGGCCCGCCCCTGAAGCCGTTCGCTCTCAAATAGCCATCGCGCGAAAAGAACAGGCGGAAGCCAGGGAATGGCTCAACGCCAAGCGCTCCTTGCTCGAGCGCTATCCTGAACTAATTCAAGATGAAGTCACGGCGGTCAAGAACGCTGTTCGCTGAACTAATTTGTTGAAATAAGTGGTGAGCGCGGAAGGAATCGAACCTTCAACCCGTTGAGTTAAGAGTCCAACCGCAGTTTATCCTAACCGGGGCGTGATGGGGCGTGTGTGCTGGAACTATCGAAGTCTTCAGTGATAAGTCGTAACCGGAAAAGTAGCTCATAGGATCCACTTCACCGCGAGGGATCGCCGATATCAGCCCGTAGCAGGGCGCGAGTCGTAGTGATTCTGCTGCTCGATGATTTCGCCTTTCTGTACATAAAAGGCTCCGATTCGCGTACCGTATTGGCTACCCTCTGAAAACTGGCGTTTGATCAGGCAGGCTCGAAATGACAGCGGGTAAGCATGCAGGTTAGTGTTTTGGCGCGGTGGTGTCGGGCATGGACCAAAAGGGATAGGCTCCCTTTCCCACGAAGCGGAAAGCGCCATCCACGTAGACGAAGTTGCCCAGAATCGAAAACTTCTTTCCGTTGTCCGCAGCGAATTCGACCTCAAACTGCTCTACTGGTACTGGCAGCAATGGCGCGATGGCATTTGTCTTGGGGGCCAGCCGTGATTGCGGGTCGTGGGACGGAGGCCTGCAGTGCGCGTGAAATCGCGAGCCGCGCCCAACAAGATTTGTGATAGTGACCAGGGACTTTTCTTCGTTTTCATTTTCAGCTTCCTGGTCCCAACCGAGTTGTTCGACGTCTTCCTTTTTGAAATAAGTGGCGAACCATCTGTCCGGCTCAGGGATGAAGAATATCTTGTAAGCCTCATTCATTGCGGCTGCGTCTCTCTTTGCCAAGGCCTTCAGAAAGGCCTCGTATTGCTTCTCGAGGCCTTTTGCGTCGTGGCTGTAGGCGTCCTTTGGGCTGGGAGGCGCGGGCGACGCATCAACGCGGATTAAGCAACAGCTGAAGAGAAGAAAGAAGCCCAGCGGGATGCGCGTGGTTCGCAAGAGTTGATTCATTCTTTCTCCGATGGGGGTCGGGTGAATGAAAAGTGTAGGCTCGCGTGGATAGTTCAGCAAGAGGGGGAGTTTTGCGGCGCATGCATCGGGCTCGGTGTGGTTGAAAGCAAGCAAAGATTCCTCGTCACTTCGCTCCTCGGAATGACAGGAAGAGTGGGACGCGCTAAAGCGCGATCGCTACAAAGGTCAGCGATCGGCACGTTTCGGCACGTTACGACACGACTAAAGCCGTGCCCTGACGAAGGCAGGCGCTGTGAGCCTACGGCATGCGTAGGGACAAAAGCGGCGTCAAGCCGCACTCTAAAAAGGGACTGCCTTGCCTGCCTGCCGCAGGCAGGCAAACCCCGTAAGGATGGGCCACCCAGGAGGTCTCCGGGGATCGATGGCCGGCGTGGTCGCTAAGGGTCTGCCACCCGCCTCATTTGTCCGATATCCGCAAGGGGCTTGGGAGTAGCCGCAGCTCCAGAATATGGAGGTCAGTAGTAAGTAAGCATGCGTTGACGCCTGTTTGAGGATTCGAATGCACCATCCGGGCTGGAACGGTGTGACAAATTTTCCTCAATCCAATTGCCGTAGCTATCGTATCGGTAGGAATAATGAAGTTCGGAGTACGGAGCCAGTTTGGAATTCGGCTCGCTTTGTTCCTTTCCACTTACTATTTTCGTGCTCCGGGTGATCTCCGTTGCCTTATCGCCGTGCTCGTTGTAAGTAGTTTCGATCACCTGCTCTTCGTCGAAGATCCGTCGGCGCATCTGCTTTACGCGGCCTTGTGCATCATAGTCGTAGATAATCGAGAACGGTCCCGCTTCCCCGCCCATGAGTTTCGTAAGCTGATCGCGTAGCTGTTCAAGTAGCTCCTGGTGTGATGCGCCCGATTCCGCCAGAATCTTTTCGAGTGCTTCTGAAGGGATCATCGTTTCAGGATTGTCCAAGATCTGTTTTTCCTCGTCGACGCGCCCCTGCGCATCATAAGTACGCACAGCTCGACTTACTAACTTGTTCTGGGCGTCGCGAATTTGGACTTCCGTGGGTCGGTCGTCCTCATCGTAAATCGTGGTCGCGCTGCCACCACCCGGCAGGCTTGGTGCCATGTCGGCAACCTCGAAAGGAGAACCCGCGACGGCGGTGTTCGGACGGTAGTCTGAACCGCGGGAAACCTGCACCTTCGTCTTCCTTCCGCGTTCGTCATAGCGAAAGCTGATCGGATTGTCAGGTGTGAGGCTGTCGGAAATTTTCAGCAGCCTTCCCTGCCCGTCGTAGGAATAGTCCGTCTCTTGGCTTGGCTCGCTCTCCTTGCCCGCGGCGATCTTGAGCAGGTGACCGGAAGGACCGTAGGTGTAGCGCGTTACCCACTCTGAACCATCGGAATTCTGAGTGCGTATGACCATGATGCGGCCGTCGACGTCGTACTCCGTCGTGTACCCAAAACTCCGTTCAGGGAACTGCGTGCCATCGGCGGCAGTCCCTCCTGGATAGGCCGTTTCTTCGATGCACGTCTTCACCGCCCCTTGCAGTCCGTGCTTCTCGCGGTCCGACATAGGAAGAACCTTCATTTCTGGGGCCGGGGCGCTCGCTGTAGTCTGTTTGTCAGCGAGGCCCGCCGGAGCGCCGGGTACAGCTATCGACAACAACAGAGTGAAGGCGGCGAGGAATGAGAGTTGAAACTCCACTTTTTGACGGCCTGCCTATTGGGGTCGTGACCTCAAGCGTCGATTGTAACCGATATCTGCTCAACGCCGCTTATTGGCTGGCAGCGGCGGCCAGCTCCTGCTTCGTCGGCAAAATCGGAAAGACCGTCGGCAATCGCCGTGCGCCACATTGCGGAATTCTCCGGACCTCCTAGAAATTAGGAGAGGACGCGAGTCAGACCGCGGGCAGCAGGCCGCTTGCATCTCTTTACTGCCGGGAGAGAGAATGACACGTGGAGATAACGACCCATGGTACACACAATAGTTGACGGAACATTTCGGCAAACCAATTTAACCATCGAATCGGCCGAGTATCTAGTCAAGCGCGAGGAGCTTCGCCTCGCAGAAATCGAGCTTATGCGCCAGCGCGAACGCGTCGCCGAGCTGCGCCGCCATCTCCCGCAGGGCGCTGCTATTCAGGATTACCAGTTTGAAGAGGGCCCGCGCGACCTCACCGCTACTGACGCGCCTGCGCGCACGGTCCGTCTCAGCGAACTCTTCAGCGCGCCCAATCGCTCGCTAATCATCTATCACTTCATGTACGGAAAGCGGCAGACCAAGCCTTGCCCCATGTGCACCGCCTGGCTCGACGGCGCCAACGGCGTCGCCCATCACCTCGCTCAGAATCTCGACTTCGCCGTCGTCGCCGCCGCCGATCTCCCCACTCTGCGGGCCCACGCTCGCTCGCGAGGCTGGAACAAGCTGCGCCTCCTCAGCGCCGGCAACAGCGCCTTCAAACACGACTTCGGCAGCGAAGACCGCGAAGGACATCAGGACTCCACCGTTTCTGTTTTCACCCGCGACGCCGACGGTACCCTGCGCCACTTCTACACCGCGCATCCTTGGATGGCCCCCGACATCCGCGAGCGCGGCATCGACCTGCTCGCTCCAATCTGGCACTTCATGGACCTCACCCCACAAGGCCGCGGCAACTGGTACGCCAACCTCGACTACGGCATCAAAGTCCACGCCGCCTCCACGTAGTTCATCTCGATGCTCAGCTCGCATTCGGGGCAAAACATACCCGGATGATATACCAACTAAACGCTCGATCCAGCACCCACTTTTCTTGTTACCGCGTTAATCATGTGAATTACTTTCAAGTCGCTCGTCATCCGACCCGAGAAAACAGATGAGCGCCATCTATGTCTTGTGTGCAAAATAGTAGTGGTTGTCGCCGCCATCGCGGTGCGTTCCGGTGAGCGACATGCCTTTCGCTTCCAGCGCGTTTCGGTAGGCGTCGAGGCCGAGTGAGATAGAGGTTCGCCCGGTCATGGCATCGGCCCAGGAACAGCTTTGACTCGGAGCAGTGAACAGCAATCTGCTACCGCTTGGCAGGACGGCGGCGACTTTCGCGATCAATCTGCGTTGGACTTCCGCGTCCAGCAGAAAGAAAAGGCCCCAGGCGACCACACCATCAAAAGTTCGACCGAAGAAGTCCGAATCCTCTACAGCGGCACACTCAACAGGAACCGTTGGAAAGCGGGCTCGGAAGGCTGCGACCATCCTGGCTGATGCGTCCACTCCGTACACATTGAACCCGCGTTCAATCAAAGCTTGCGAAATCGGCACGCCGTTCCCGCATCCAAGGTCGAGGACTGTTGCACGGTCCGGCAGCTGCTGGGACCAGTCAGCCACAACCGAGGCTCCGACGCCTGAATGGTTCCGCCCGCGTCCGGATATGAAGATCGACGCGATTTCTTCGTAGCCATTCGACTTGTCAGGATCAACCACGACCGGAAGTGTAGCATTCGAGAACCCGGAGTGTTTACCGCTTGGCTCTGGACGTTTGGTCGGTTACTCGAATCTATCGTCGGCCCACGTGGCTAAGTCCCGGTGAGTCCGCCTACCGGTAACTTGGGTACCGGAACCCACTTTTCACTTTTCCAGTAATCCCGTTGGGAAAGCCGGTTATTTGCCGGCGCGAGAATTGGCCTGTGACACCTGTATTTTGAAAGTTTTAATGAGGAGCCAAACAAGCTCCAGAAGCATGGGCCACACGATGGTGATCGTTACGATCCAGCCGGATCTTGAACCGGCAGTCCCAGGCATCGGGCCATAAACAATAAGGCAGAGTGCCGCATTGGCGAGATAGGCAGCGTTAAGACCGATAAGGCAGGCACGAGTCGGGAGGATGTCGCGACGTCTAAGAAACAAAAATGCTCCGCTCGCGATTATGATTCCGAAGGTGGGGCAGACTATCGAGAGGCGTCGCCATTGGTTCATGCGGGCGAGGTTTCCAAGGCGCAACAAGAATGGGATTTCCACCAACATCGTCCCGCAAATCGAAAGGGCCACCACGGTCCAGATCAGACGTCGTCCCGCCGGAGTCGACAATCGTCTTGAGAAAAGCGACCGCAGCCGAAGCCATATCATCGGGAATGCCAGAAAAAAGGGCGCACCGATAAGGAAGTGCCACCAGTTGCCCTGATCGCCGGGAACTCTGAACCTTACAGCATCCCAGGGGGAGGTGTAGAGTGCCAACGGAAGAAACACCGTCGCACCGGCTGTAACCGAGATCAGCAGCCCAACAACGTTGTACCAGACCGGGGCACGTTCTTCCATTAAGGGAACCATTGTGTGGTTCTCCTGCACATGTCGTATGGTTGTTCACCAAGAAGTAAGTACGTAAATTGACTTCCAAAAGTCTCCTTCAACTGATGGAGCCGAGCCCGCAGGTGCCGGTAAGTCTGAGTGTTTTATCGGGAAGCGCGCGATCGTTGCGTTCGGAGCCGTAACCGCCAATTTCGCATTCATTCGTCAGCTACTTCTTATCTCCAATTTTCCACTTAAGCCATATTTGAGGATTCGCAATCATCGGAAGGAAGACGCCCCCTACAACAGACCGCGCCTGAAATCCTTGCTGTCTCCCATCAGTCGTCCAGTACCAATCCGTCAGTGGTACTCGGCTTGGGGACGTCCTGATAAATCGCTGGAGGGGGAGAATCATGCGGTCAAATTCCTGGCGGTTATCGGCGAGCGTGGCCGTCCAGACTTCCCAATCCAGTTTGGTGTAGTCGCTTCGGTTATCGAGCGGCAGACCAAATTGATTCAGGTGAGCCTTGTAAAACTGCGATTCCGCTCGGGCAACGCTCACCGGGAATACGTTCAGGTCGAGAATTCGATCCCAGACGAGATTGTATTTCTGACTCCATGTTCCGGGCTTATCAAAGGCGAGGCGGAAATGGTCACCATCCCCCGCCAACTGGATCCACTTCTCCGCCATGGTTCGGCTCAGGTGGCGATATTCGAGGGCCTCGGGCTCCCGATTCGTCTTGTCTGCCAAAGTTGCGAAACCTGCCAGCGCCAGGATCGCTTTGATCGACAGATTCGAGTTATGTGCGAGGTGCCCAGAGAAATCGTCCGTGGAAAGCTGATTGGCCGGATCCATCCCCTCGTGTCCAAGGTATTCCGCCCACCGCTGTAACTCCGGCCAATAGCGGCTGGCGAAATCGGCATTGCCTTCCGCCTTGGCCAATGCAGCGAACATCAAAAGCATATTGCCGCTCTCTTCAACCGGCATCTGATTCTCTTCTGTACGTTCTCCTCCCCCATACACCTGTCCGTTGGCCTTGGGATATGTGCCAAGGTCATGTGGTGCGAACGGAAAGTGCCAGCGGCCTGTCCGCGTGTATTCCATCAACGGGCGCAATTGCGCTTTCAAAAGCTCGGTGTTGAAGAGCAAGAAAAACGGCGAGGAGGGATAAATGACGTCCACGGTCGAAATACAGCCGTTGCTAAAGTTCTCTTTCGGAAACAACATTGGCTCCCCATCAACATCAACAACCAGCTTGTGGGCCGCAATCGTCTGGCGAAAGGCAAGAGTCGCGAGGTCGGCGTATGCTTCACCGCCGACCTGCCGCAAGTCGGCGGCCAGCCGCTCATCTAGTTCTCGCGAGCGCTGGTCGATTGCTGAGTATTCTTGCTCTGCGGTCTCGAGGAGCTCGCCTATCTTCATGCCTTTTCGGCGCCAGTACGGACGCATCCACCGTTTCAAATACTCAATGGAATAGAGATCGTCGTAACCAACGAGGATGTGCCGTGAAACCGATTGTGAGCCCACACCGCCGAAGTCTAACGAGACAGCTAGAAGGGCTGCGTCGCTGGCACGCTGTGGCATGTCGAGGTCATCGTTTACGAACGGTTTGCCCGCCGCGAAAACGGACTGCACAGTTTCCTTCGCGTCCGTCGCCGTGCTCGCCCCAGACTGGTCCGGTACGGCAAGCAGCACCGAACCCCAATCGATCCGCAAGTTGTCGCCAGCTTTCTCTAAGACTGGTTGCCGAAAATTGGAGGCGCGGAGAACCGTCATTCCCTTCAGTCGTGAACGGGACCAAAGAACTTCCTGTGTCGGAGTGTCCGTGGCTAACAGTGGTGATACTCCGAACAAGAGTTGAACCTCGTGTGAAGCACGGTCAGTGGCCGCGATAGTCGCCGAGACATAGCTAATTGGCCGTGCCATAACATCCAGGTCAGAAGGCAATAGCGGGGAGAGGAATGCAACTTCCAGCCGGACACCAGCTTCCTCAAAACGGTACGTGGTTTTTGTGGCGGTCACCTCTAAAGCGGTCTGCCCGATACTGGGAATGGTCTGAGGCCAAGTGCCCATCCACCGAAACGCCTTTCCATCAATCCTTAACAAACCGATCAACGGCTGGACTGCGCCAGTCCAATGACGCGTTGGACCGTCTGTTAATTTGTCATTCATGGACCAGACGCTGAAGTAGGGGTCATGCGTCAAGAGAGGAACCGCGGGCACTCGGACGGATTGCGCAAAAGAATCGGAGAAAAACGAAGAGACACCGATTAACAGAACGAGCCGGAGAATGAATTTTGTGCGCAAGAAAGCCTCCGAGCAGAAAAAGGCTGATCACGCGTCTATCGGACAATTGGGATATAACGGGTCAAATCTGTTCTCACCCGAAAATTCACTCTTGTTTTGTAACGGCCTTGGAGTCGCGAACAGAAGCTTCGTGGGCGTCGCGAACCTGGTTATCCACTAAATCGGACTGGCGTTTCAGTTTCTGAAAAGTATCGAGGGCCGCCATGCTTTCCTTTGGCTTACCGAGTTTGCGATAGACGCCAGCGAGTACGTAATAATACTGAGCAGATGAAGGATTGATGGAACTGGCCTTACGCAAAGCTTCGGCCGCCTTATCCCACTCGTTTCTTAACTGATGCGCTCGTGCCGCCTGGTAATACCCGAGATCACTTTTGGGATCGAGCTCGATGGCCTTCCCGGCATACTCAAGAGCAAGTTCCGGTTTCTCGTCGCGGTTGTAATGAGCACTCAAGTTGACATAAGGTGCGGCGAACTTCGTTTTTTGGCGCTCAGATATGTCAATGGCGTGCTGGTAGGCTTGAAGAGCGTCTGCATCATCTCCGAGAGATTCCTCTGTGAAACCCAGAGCATTAAATGCCTCAGCATAGTTCTCATCAAGCTGAATGGCTGCCGTGAACTCAGCCTTCGCCGCTGGAAACATATCTCTAGCGGAATAGACTTCCCCGAGGCTGTAATGGATTTCTGCGGAATCTGGTTTCAAACGCACGGCCTGTTGCAACTCTGTTTGCGCGTAATCGAGCTTGCCAATCAGGACCAGGTCTTTACCCAGCATTTTGTGTGCTTCCGCGTTGTTCACATTCAGTTCCAGAGACCTGGCCAATTCGCGAATGGAGTCACCGACTTTGTGCGAGCGGAACAGCACATAGCCCTGAAGATAGTGCGCTTGCCATGAACGGGGGTGGTCTTTCAGGTATTGGAGAAGAGGCGCTTCCACCTCATGGTATTTATCCTCCCGGATCAGCGATTCAAATTTCATGATTTCGGCGAGATCGTCGTCGGCAAGCGCCGTCGCATTATCTTTGGAAATTTCGGCCTTCGGCTCCAGCTTCGACTTTCCCAAGATTCCGACGGCGGTTTGGGCCACTGCCGCTTTTCTTAGACTTTCCAGGTTCGCTCTTGCGGCGGCGTTCCGCGGATCTATCCGCAAGCTGCTCTCAAAAGCTGTCATGGCACCATTTAGATCACCTTCTTCTTTCAAAACGCCACCGAGCTGGTCGTAAGCTTCGCTTGCCGACGGCCGCACGTGGGCTGCTTCGCGGAACGCCGCGATAGCTTCCGCAAGCTTGCCGTCCCCGCGTAAAATTTGGCCCAGGCCAAAAAGTGCCGGATAGGAAGTCGGCTCGATTTCAAGCGCTTTCTTGAATTCGGCGATGCTGCTTTCCACGTCATTTTGTTTTGCCAGAGCCTGGGCCAGCATCAGATGGCCGTTGGCATAGTCGGGCAGCAGCTGGACCGCCTTACTCAGGTGTTCCACCGCTTCCTTCATTTGATCGTTAATGAGTTCGAGTTGTCCCTGCGCAAGCAGACCGTTGGCCTTGTTATTGCGCTCATCGTCGGCAATGAGCTTCAATCCTTTTTCCAGTTCCAGCTTACCTGAGTCGGCGTCGCCGCTTCGTGAGAGCGCCAGCCCGAGTTGGTAATGGTTCCGTCCAGAAGCTGGGTCAAGACTAACGGCTTGGCGCAGAGGAACGATTGCCTCTCGGATTTGATTTTTCTGGATTAGCGCCTTACCAAGCGAGTAGTAGGCATCACTAAATTTTGGACTGAAGGCTATGAGCTTCCGCAATTGCTCGATTTCCTTGTCAACGCCGTCCCGTTGCAAATAGGCCATAGCAAGGTTGTATTGGGCACGGACTGCATCGGGCCGCAAAGTGATCGCACGCTCTAGTTCCGCTATAGCTTCATCGACGCTGACAAAGAGTATGGTGGCGCCAAGATTCGCGTGCGCTTCCGCGCTATTAGGGCTGAACTCCACGGCTTTCCGAAACTCTTTTGCGGCCTCCAGGTCCTGCCCTCGTTGCAGCAGGGCCATCCCTAAATGATTGTGTGCATCTCCAAAGTTGGGACGGAGTTCGATGGCTTTCTCAAATTGCTCGATTACAACCTGTGGATCTCTCCCGGCTTTGCCCAATAAAAGCCCGAGGGTATCGTACGCCAACGGATCATTTGTTTTCTCTCTAACGGCTTCCTGTACTGCGTTAATCGTCACCTCGATATCGGGAATCTGCGCAGGCGGATCTTGCTTCAGTACGGATTGAAACTCTTCGAACGCGGCCATGTGCTGACCCGTCCTCAAGAAGATTCGGCCCAAATCCATATACGGCCCGGGCAAATCGGGATTAAGAGCGATTGCGCGAAACAGATATTTCCGTCCGAGCGCCCAATCTTCCTCCTGTGCGCAGACCATTCCAAGAAGCGCATAAGCTTCGCCTAAAGCAGGATCGAGCTTTATCGAAGTCTCCAGCTCCGATCTCGCTTCAGCACTGTTGCCGTCGTACCAAAGGGCGACGCCGAGGTTGTAGCGAGCAGCAGCAAGCAGCGGAGCGAGTTTTACGGCGTTACGCAGGTGCTCTAATGCCACGGGAAAGTCGCCCAATTGTCCAAGAACGAATCCCAATAGGTTGTGCGCTTCCGCAAAATTCGGACTTGCCTCGACGGCTCGCTCGAATTCTTTTTTCGCGCCCTCGGTGTCTCCTCGGGAAAGCAGGTCCCTTCCGTTATCGAAATGACGCGACGCCTCCTCGGACGCCCAATGGTTTGGAGAATGCTTTTGCGCCGCGGATGCCGCTCTTAGAGCCAAGCCCAAGCTTTGATAGGCACTCCCGAGCTCATTGTCCAGAGTCAAAGACTTTTCTGCCGCCGCAATCGCTCCGGCGAGATCACCCTTGCGTCTTAAGAGCTCCGCGATTTCGCCTTCGACCAACGCATCGTCGCCGTGTTTCAAGGCGGACCGTAGTTCATCGAGAGCTCCGTCCAGATTCCCGGTTTCACGCAGAAGGCGACTCAGGTTCACGCGCAGCTCTACGTTTTGGGGGACCAGCGCAATTGCTTTCCGAAAGATGCGAATAGCCTCATCGAGCTTTTTCGCCCTAGCGAGAGTAGAACCCAAATTGTTGTATGCGCTGAGATATTCGGGATTCAAATCGATCGCTTGCTGAAACTGGCCGATGGCGTCTAGAAAATGAGTTTTCTGGGCGTAAGCAACTCCGAGCCAGTTGTGGGCTTCAGCGAATCGAGGGTCCTGTTGGAGAACGGCGCGAAACAGCGCAATCGCTTGATCCGTGTCTCCTCTGCCTTGAAGCAGCAACGCCAACGAAAACTGGGCAGCTCCGTAATCCGTCCGGAGCTTGATTGCCGTATTTAATTCGGAAATAGCCTGCTGTGTATCCCCAGATTGCATCAACCATTGGGCGAGATTGTAATGAGGTTCCGCGTAAGTAGGATCAAGTAGCATGGCGCTGCGAAAGGCAGCTACCGAGCGCTTTTCATCACCTAATTTGCCGAGCGCGACGCCAAGACCGTTTTGCGCCTCCGCACGCCGAGGATCGAGCTTGAGCGCGCTCTCAAAGAACGTCACCGCGGCGTTCCACTGCTCATTCCCCAGAGCTTGTACGCCCTGGCGGTAGTATTTCTCTGGAGACTCCGGAGAATGCTGGGCCAGCGTCGCAGAAACACAACCGAGGAGCAGCGTCAGCAACAATGTGCCGAGCCCAACCAGTTCTCGGGATGTCCTGCCCAGAGTCATTAACGACTTGCAGCCGGCGTGACTTTGCTCCCGCGACCTGTCAAATCCCGAATCAATTTGGCCTCGGCTTCGCGGTAGGGTCTGCCGTCTGGATACAGCACTTCATGAAACCAAACGCTGGGCTGATCCACAATATACGGATGCCGCCAGGAATCCCATGGATCGTACGTCTGCGTCTTACCGGCGACAAAGCCCCAATTGATAGCCCCGACGTTGTACTTCTTTGCTAGGGGCACCACCGTATCGAACGTACTTCCCACACTGCGCGCCATGAATTCCGTGCAGATCAGGGGGCGATTGAACTTCTGCAAGAACACTACTTCTTTCTCAAAGCTTTCCGGCCACTCGTAGTTATGGAAACTGAGCACATCGGAACCTTCCAGTTGAACCCCCTGGATTTTGGTCAGCGGGCCACCTTTTTCAAAATCGATGTCCCAGAGGCCGCTCGTCAGTGGTTGCGAGGGGTGCGCCTCTCGCGCCCAGGAAAAAACTTTAGGCAATAACGCTTCCACGCGTTCGATTTTGTTCTTGAGTTCTTGTTTATCGTAACTGCCCTCGTTAGTACCGCCAGGCTCATTCCATAAGTCCCAGCCGAGTATCCGCGAATCGTTTGCGAACGCGGCGATCACGCCTGTTACGTAGGCTTTCAGACGCGCTTCTTGAGCGGGATCTCTCAGGCCTTCGGCACCAGGAGACTGCACCGATCCGGAATTATGAATACGCGGAATAGGTGGGTGCTGCAGACCGAGCTTCGGGTTAGGATCCCAGCGGGAGTCGAAGAGCACGAACAGCGGCTTAATATGATGAGCAGAGGAAATTTTCAGGAATTGATTGATGCGCTGTTTGAACTTGGAGGAGTCCTCCTGCCCCACCAGATCGTGCAAGAACACCCGCATGGTGTTCATGCCCAAATCCTCGGCCCAACCCAATTCCTTATCGATTTCGGCGGCATCGAAGCTCTGCGTTTGCCACATCTCCAATTGATTTATGGCCTTCTGGGGGATGTAGTTACTGCCGACGAGCCACTGCTGCCGTGCGTACCAACTCTTCGCCTGGTCCTCCGTCCAGCGACTGGTCTGAGCGCGCAGTTTTAAAGGAACAAAGAGAAGCGCGATGATGATAAGCAGTGCACGCAAACATTTCTGGGATCCAGTCATCACGACGTCACCTGCGCGTTTCTTTACACCGAGTGATCCTTAGTTGCATGCTTGTAAACGGTTACAGCCGGGCGCGACCATACCCTATCACATCGCCTACCCCTGCAGAAACGTCTGGTCTTGAATGCGCGAGGGCTGACCGCGAATTCCGCAATCGAAAAGTGATATGTTCTGACCTATGGATATCCGCAAGGTGGCCGCCAAAGCCAGGGTCTCCACCGCCACGGTTTCGCGTACTATTAATCGATCTGATGCCGTAACACCGGCAACGGCCGCGAAAGTCTGGTCCGCGATTCGCGAGCTTAACTATCATCCGAACACCCACGCGCGAACCCTCAGCTCCGGGAAAAGCCACATCCTGGGCCTGATCATCTCGGACATCACCAATCCGTTCTTTCCCGACTTGGTGAAGGCCTTCGAGAGCATCGCCATCGAGCGGCATTACGAAACGATCGTTACCAATACCGAGTACAACCCGGAACGAATGGCCCTTTGCGTTCACCGGTTGCTTGACCGTAGGGTCGACGGCATTGCAATCATGACCTCGGAAATGGAGCCAGGCCTCGTCGATGAAGTGCAGCGGGCCGGTGTACCCATCGTTACACTGGACACCGGTCGGCCAGCCAAACGGTTCAGTAACATCAAGGTGGACTACTCCGGAGGGATCCGCCAAGCGATTCAGCACTTAGTTGGACTCCATCATGATCGCCTCGCTTTTATTCGTGGTCCACAGCGCCTTAAGTCCGCGCAGGTTCGCTACAATGCGTATGCCAGAGTGGCCAAGGAAAACCATTTAACGACCTCCGGCGGACTGATCGCCGATGGCGAACACAGTATCGAGGGCGGATTCACCGCTATGCTGAATCTCCTGCCCCAGAAACCAACGGCCGTGCTGGCTTCGAATGACCTCTCGGCCATCGGCGCTCTGCAGGCCCTTCACCACAAGAAACTCAATGTTCCCGGAGACATATCGATTGTGGGCTTCGACGACATCACCTTTTCAAGACACACTCAACCGGAGTTAACCACCGTTCGAATTCCACGAACCGAGGTGGCACGTCTGGCATTTGAAGCGCTCATGTCCACGCCCGCGTCAGAGAATGGAAAAGAGTGGAACGTTTCAACAGAACTTGTGATTCGCATGTCCACGGGGCAGTGCCCCCGCACTCGTTCCTGAATGCGATCTCTCTTTTTGCTTTGCTAATGCGCTACTGCTGTAACCGCTTACATTTCTGTTGATATCATGCGCGAAGAGCGCTCGTTTACGCCCGATCAAAAGATGCTCGGCGTGAGCGCTGTACCTGTAGGCGAGCACCGAAGCCGCGGATGAATTCAAGCTGTCCGTGGCGGCCGAATATGAAAAACACACGCAGATGTCTCCTGCCATTTATGTCTTGAATGCGAGCGAAGGCGTCCACGCTGCCGTTGAAGATAAATTCGTGGCGTGAGGACGCAAACAGGGCGAGAGCATCCCGCAGAAGCTTAAAAGTTACAATAAGTTGTAATTACTGCGATTCAGACAGTAGCTTGACCCGTTCGCTGGCCTAGAAAGCCCAGATCGGTTGAGCAGAGACTGACCATCCCAAAGTGGGCCATGGACGCGCCTTCGGAAGCGCGCACCCGTTCTGGTTCTCACCACCTCGCTGAGGG
>QHYK01000018.1 GCA_003224085.1 Acidobacteriota bacterium
TGCGGACTTGTCTGCCGCCGTGGCCCGTGGCTTTGACGGGGTGCGCGCCAAGAGCCCAATTCGCGACGTCGAGGTTGTGCACATGCTGTTCGACGATGTGGTCGCCGCAGAGCCAAGTGAAGTAATACCAGTTGCGCATCTGCCACTCCATGTCGCTCCAGCCTCCTTGCTTTGGATAAACCCAGATGGGCCCCTGATTCCAGTAGACGCGCGCTGAGACGATATTGCCGATGGCACCGTCGCGAAGACGGTTCATCGTCTCGATATAGCCGGCCTGATGCCTGCGCTGCGTGCCAGCGCCAACGGCGAGACCCTTGGCCTTGGCTTGCTCGGCGATTTCAAGGACCGAGCGAATCCCCGGGCCGTCAACCGCGACGGGCTTTTCGGTAAAGATGTGTTTGCCCGCGGCGACGGAGGCCTTCAGATGCGCGGGCCGAAAGCCTGGCGGCGTGGCGAGAATAACGTAGTTGATGTCCGAAGCGAGAACCTTCTCAAACGCATTGAAGCCGGTGAAACGCCGGTCCTCGGGAACTTCGACGGTGTTGCCAAAATTGCGGATGGTTTCGTCGCTCTGGGCAACACGAGTCAGCATGTCGAGGCTCTTGTCGAGATGATCCTTGAAGACGTCTCCCATGGCGACGAGCTTGACGCCGCGGGCGGAGCTCAGAACGTCTTTGGCGGCGCCCGTGCCGCGTCCACCGCAGCCGATCAGTCCTACTTTGATCACGTCGCTTCCCGCAGCGCGAACGGCGGGCAGGCCAGTGAATCGGCTAGCTACCGCGCCGCCCACCAGCGCCACACTCGATTGCTTCAGGAAATTGCGACGCGAAGACTTAGCCTTGTTTTCTTCCTCGTGGTTTGCCATTGCTCTATCCTCCTTGTGAAAGCTGAAAACCGTTGCGGCGCGGCCGTTTTGCGTGCGGGCCAGCACGCGTTTGATTCCCGGGCTAATTCTGTTTGGTCACCTTCGATTTCAAACCTTTGAGATTGTCTTGCTCCTCGAGCGGGCGTACTACCCGGAAACCGACAAATAGCGCGTCGGTGTGCCACCAAATGCTCTGGGGAAGCTGCGGGTCCTGCTGGCTCCATTCGCGCGTGGAGGCGCGGCGCGAGGCAGAACGCAGGCGTGCGGCGTCATCGTCCCATGAGCCGCCGCGCACGATGTAGGGATATTCCTTTTCGGTTGGAATCAGCAGCACAGGGCTTAACACGGGCGCGTCCGGTTTGAAGCTGCCGTAGTAGTCCTTGTCGTAATAGTCGAGGACCCACTCGGCGACGTTGCCAAAAATATCATAAAGACCCCACGGATTGGGTTTCTTCTTGCCGACGGGGTGGGTGCGGGCGTCGGAGTTGTCGAGATACCAGGCATAGTCGCCCAGCGGCTTCGGATCGTCGCCGAAAAAGTAAGCTGATTTTGAGCCCGCGCGCGCGGCGTACTCCCATTCGGCTTCGGTGGGCAAGCGATAGGTTTTTCCTGTTTTGGCGGAGAGCCAGCGACAGTACTCCATTGCGGCGTGGTGGGTGATATTGATGACCGGATAGCCATCGTGGCCGAACCCGAAAGTGGGATCGGTATAAGGGGGCGTTGGCCGCGTGACGGCATCGACGAACTTATTGTTGATGCTGTTGTGCGACGCCGGCGACGAAGAACGCTGCAGGTCCTGGCTGAAGGCAAACACATCGTATTGTTCCCAGCGTGTCTCGGTTTTTTCCATCCAGAATGGGCGGACGGTGACCAGATGCTGAGGCCCTTCGTCGGCCGATCGCTTCCCTTCGCTGGCCGGGCTGCCCATCATGAAAGTGCCGCCGGGAATGGGCACCATCTCGAAATTCACGTCCGTTCCGGGAATTGTCTCGGTGTAGGACTTCACTTCCGGCTGGCGGCCGGATTTAGTTTGGCTGAAGAGGCGGGCTGAAAAAAGAGAAGAAGAAAACGTGGCGACGAGGCAAAAGAAAATTCGTGAGTGACGTGTCATTCGTGCGCGGTTCATGATCTCCAATGTGGTTTTTGCGCTGGCTCTGCTACGATGCCACTCGAAGTCGCAAAGAGTGAAGGCAGATGAAATTGTTTCGAGGCTCGACACTTTGTTCCCTCGCCATGATGGGATTCTGCATTTTCGCGGCGACGCAGTGCCTCAGCGCTCTCAAAGAACAGAAGCGGGGATTGCGCCGCTTCGAGTTTACAGAACCTCACATGGGGACCATGTTCAAGATTGTTTTTTACGCCTCGGACGAGTCCAGTGCCCTGAAGGCCTCGCGCGCCGCGTTCAACCGCATCGCAGGTCTGGATCATATCATGAGCGACTACCTGCCCAGCAGCGAGCTGATGCGACTTTCCGAGCGCGCCGGTGGCCCGCCGACGAGAATCAGCGATGATCTGTATGGAGTCATGAGCACAGCGCAGGAGATTGCACAGAAGTCGGACGGGGCATTCGACATCACAATCGGCCCGGTGGTGCGGCTTTGGCGCAGGGCGCGACGTCAACATGAACTGCCTGAGCCGGCTCGGCTGGCGCAAGCGCTCGAACTCGTCGGGCACGAGAAACTGCGGCTCGACGCCAAGGCGCGAACGGCGCAGCTATTGAAACCCGGCATGCTGCTCGACTTGGGCGGGATCGCGAAAGGTTATGCCGCCGACGAAACGCTGCGGGTGCTGAAAGGATACGGAATTGATCGCGCGCTAGTCGCGGCGGGTGGAGATATCGCGGTCGGCGAGCCACCGCCGGATATGGAAGGGAACGGCTGGACAATTGCGGTGGCCTCACTCGATTCGCCGGCGCAAAGGCCCAAGCGGTACGTCGCTCTGCACAATGCTGGTATTTCGACATCTGGAGATTTGGAGCAGCACGTCGAGATTAACGGGACGCGCTACTCTCATATTGTCGATCCTAAGAGCGGACGTGCGATCACCGGGCGGGTTAGCGTCACAGTGATCGCACCGGACGACACTACGGCTGATGCTTTGGCCACAGCGGTTTGCGTCCTTGGATTGGAACGCGGCCTAAAGTTGATCCAGTCCATTCCGGAGACTCGCGCGCTGATTTGTCAAGCGAAGAATAGCGAACTGCAGTGCTCCGACTGGCGCTTTCCGGCGACGCGAGATCAGTCACACGACTCCCCGGTTTGCGACGCAACCTCAGAGAACGGGATACCCACACGCATTATGGAATCGGTGGTACATTTGCAGCGTGCGGATGCCTATTGCCGTCGTTGTTGCGTTGTTGCTTGCGGGGAGCGCCGCTGCGCAAAAGACCGTTTCCTTTCCGACAGAAGACGGAGGCGAAGTTTACGCTGATGTTTACGGAGAAGGTGACAGAGGGATCGTGCTGGCCCATGGGGGCCGTTTCAACAAGGAGAGCTGGGAAAAGCAGGCTCGAACGCTCGCGTCGGCAGGATTTCGAGTGCTGGCGCTCGACTTCCGCGGCTACGGTAAGTCGCGAGGTCCAGGCCAGTCCGACGTTTTAAGTGCGCCGCTCCACTTGGATGTGCTGGCCGCTGTCCGCTATCTGCGAAAGACGGGCGCGAAGAGCGTGTCGGTAGTCGGGGGCAGCATGGGAGCAGGAGCTGCGGGCGATGCGTCCATTGCCTCGCGGCCAGGTGAGATCGAGCGGCTGGTATTACTTGGCGGATCGCCGAATGGCCCGGCCGAGAAGCTCAAGTCGTGCAGCCTGTTCATCGTGGCACGCGAAGACTCAAGCGCGGATGGACCACGCCTTCCCAAGATTCAGGAGCAATACGAGAAAGCCCCCGAGCCAAAAGCGCTGATCATTCTTCACGGCTCTGCACATGCTCAATATCTTTTCCAAACGGATCAAGGAGAGCGCGTGATGCGGGAGATCCTCCACTTCCTATCCGCGAAGTGAAGTATTCCGCGCGGGCTGGATGAGGACCAGATATAGTTTGTCGCCTATAAGAGGATGACAGCCCAGTCGTAAGGGATCCGCCATCTTCGTGGTAAGATCGCTGGGGCGCAAAGGGCGCATCCGGTCCGTGGAAAGGACAGAAGTCCACCTGATCCCAACAATTCGATTCCACGAACTTACTTTCTGCCCGTATCGCGAAATTTTTTGGCAAGGATAAAGGAGCGCTCACGGTGAATAGTAGCAGCAAATACATCGCCATGGATGTGCACACGGCAACGATTTCCGTCGCAGTGCGGGATGCCGCCGGAAAGTTGATCATGGAATCCGTCATGGAGACCAAGACCAGCACGATTCTGGCTACTCAGAACGTTGGTGAAGCAAACTCAACGGGCGCCTTGTTAGCGTGGTAGCTAAGACCGTTCTATTCCTCCCGCAATGTATTGGCAGGATCGATCTTTGCAATTCTCAGGGTTGGTAGGGTTGTGGCCAGAAGCGTAACAAATAAAAGGCTGAGCACCACGAAGCTCAGTGTTGGCGCGTCGTACACGCCTATTCCATAGAGCACGCTGCGCATTACCCGCAGCGCTCCCGCGCAAAGAACGAGTCCCACAAAAAGCCCTACGCACGACGCGCCCGCGCCGGTGCGGCCGATCTCCACCATGGTCTGGCCGACCGTCGAGCCAAGCGCCATGCGGATGCCGATCTCGCGCGTCCTCTGCGCGACCATGTTGGCGACAAGAGCGAAAATGCCTACGGCGCTTAGCAGCAACGCCAGAGCCGCCATAGCACCCAGCAAGGCCACTTCGATTCGTTGTGTCGCGAGCGTGCGGGCCAGGAGGTCCTTCATGCCGTAGAAGCCAGAGATCGGAAGGTTAGGATCGACGCGGGCCAGCGCTCGCTGCATCTCGGCTGTCAAGCCTTCCACCGGGCCAGCGGTGCGCACCACCCAGTCCGGCTGAAACCACACATGTACCAGCGAGAGGAACCCCGCATTCACTTGCGCGGCAGGAATGTACATGGTGTGCTCGCTCATCAGCGGAGCAACTGGGTACAATTTTGAGGAAATGGGAACATCAGTTACCTCGCCCACGATCAATGTGTCTTTGTTGATGTAGTGGCCCACGGGATTGCTTCCGTCATAGAACTTTCGCGCGAAGGCTTGGTTCACCACGGCCACGTGCTGCGCATCGAGTCCGTCAGCATCGGAAAAGACGCGGCCTGCAAGCACAGGCATCTGTAATGCCTCGAAATATCCGGGCGTGACGTACACCACATCTGTCGCATCCTGCTGCCCGGCCTCTTTGCCGTCACTGAGGGTGACCCCGTCGTTCACAACGGTCTCGTAAGGCAGGCTCAATCCAACAGCGGCATTCTTTACTCCCGGAATCTGCCGCATCGCAGCGGTGCCCTCATCCAGTAGCTTTCGGAAGGCCGCGGGGTCGTGGAAACGTGCCTCGTCGAGCGAGGCCTTAGCGACCATTACGCCTTCGGGATTGAAGCCGGGCGGCAGCGTTTCCAAATGGATGAGAGTGCGGATCAGCAGGCCGGAACCGGCCAGCAGCACGACGGTGAGCGCGACCTCGCCGACAATCAGCGTTTGTCGCAGACGCAGGCTGGCGACTCTGGCTCCGACGCGGCTCGCCATGGACGAGCGCAGGTCCACCTTCCGCGCCCCGAGAGCCGGGAGCATGCCGAACAGGATACTGGTCAATAGCGAGACGACCAGTATGACGCCCATCACGCGGCTGTCGAGCGGCACGCTCGCCACTGGGAGAAAGTGTACGGGCAACAGCAGCAAAAGGCCGCGCAAGCCGAGAAAACCCACACCAAAACCCACCGCTCCGCCTATCAGTGCCAGCAGTAGGTTTTCGATCCAGAACTGCTTCTGGATCTGCCAGCCCGAGGCCCCCAGCGCCAGCCGTGTCGCCACTTCCGAAGTGCGGCGCAGCATACGCACTAGCGTCAACCCAGCCAAATTGGCGCAAGCGATGAGCAAGATGAAGCCAGCGGCCAACATCAGCGCCAGAACCTGCGGACGCAGCGAGTCGGTCTGGCCTTTCTGGAGCGACACGGAATGGTAGGTTATCCGCGCGCCCGGGTTGTTTTTTTCAAAGCGCTGGCTACGGAGGGCCCAAGCGCGGTTGATCTCCGCATCCGCTTCTTGCCAGGTCGCGCTGTCGCGCAACCGCGTGATGACGTCAAAATTCGTTCCCCCACCTTCGCCCTCGCGACTGGGCTGGAGCGGCGTGTAGACGTCGCTGTTCAGCGGAGTTGTTGCATTTTGGGGAAGCACACCGACGACGACGTAGGGCTCGCTTTTTAACAGGATGGGCTGGCCAAGGATGCCCTGGTCCGCGCCAAACAAGTTCCGCCAGGCACTGTAGCTGAGAATGACGGCTCTGGGCCCATGGGGACGATCCTCATCTTCGGAAAAATTGCGCCCGATGACGGGCTGAAGTCCCAGCACGTCAAAATAATGGGCAGAGATCCGGCCATCGTGCACGTACTGGACATGGGAACCCGCCCGAAGATTCACGCCGGAGCTTCCTCCGGATACGGCGGAGATCAATGCCGGCACATTGTCGCGCAGCAGCTCCCACCTCTCGCCGTCGATGTTGATGGGCTCGTCGGCAGAGTGGGAACCGATGACCCGCGCGTAAATCGTGCCCATTTTCTCGGGATGCGTGTATGGCAGGCTTTTAAGCATGAGCGCATTTACCAAAGAGAAGATCGCTGTGTTCGCGCCAATGGAAAGCGCCAGGGTGATGATGACCGTCGCGGTAAACCCGGGATTACGCCTTAGCTGGCGCGCGGCGAACCGGAGATGTTGCCTGCTCTCCATAGACTAGCCTCCCTGCGGATAAATCTATGATGCAATCTTCTACAGAAAGTACGTCGATACGTCGGTTCACGTTTCACTCCGGCTGGTTTGGACAGGCATAATGTCCGTTGCAAGGTGGGAGATGCTGCCGCTTAAACCTTGCGCTTGTGAATTGCTCAGGCAGTGACGGTGAACACGCTGGGTTTCGCCTGCTCCGCGTTCGCGATTCCTCCCGAGTCACGAGCAACTCTTCCGTAATCGGATAAAGGAAGGGTTGCCGTTTATTAGCGGCACTTGAATCGCGGCATTCAATTTTCGCTATCTTCTCTTCGTCGCTCTCGCTTCCCTTCAGTTCTTTTCGAAACGTGAATCTCTCTCCTAGGCCCGCAGCGTCATTCACTCGTTGCGTAACGCCACCATCGGATCCAGCCGAGACGCGTGCCGCGCCGGTATCGCACAGGCAAGCATGGCCACCAAGCTCAGTAGCAGCGCTCCCCCAACCAGAATTATCGGATCCCGCGCGTTTCCTCCCACCCAACTCTCCAGAATCCTGTTCATCATCAGGGTAAGCGCCAGTCCAGCCGCAATCCCGCTCCCCACACTCACCACCGTCGACGCAAACACGATCCGCAGGACCTGCGTGGGCTGGGCACCCAACGCCATGCGAATTCCAAATTCGTTCGTGCGCTGTGCCACAACATAGGACACCACGCAATACAATCCGATTGCCGCGAGTGCTAATGCCAGCCACGCCAGGATTCCAAAGATCCATGCCGCCAGATGCTCCTGCTGCCATTCCGGCAGATCGCTGATCCAGGTCTCCAGGTCCCTCACGATGCTGTAGGTCTGCTGGTCTGGATTTACCGCGGCCAACTGTTTCTGCACGGCGTGCACCAACGTCAGCGGCGGCGCCTCCGACCTCACCAAAATCTGTGTTCCTTGCCACATGCTCAGCGTGTAGGGTACATATACCGCTGGCTTGACGGGGTCACTCAACCCGGCGTTTCGCGCATCTTCCACGATGCCCACAATCTGCAGCCAGGAATCAGCAATGTTCGACGCCGACAGAATCGACGGGGGCCTGTCCTCAATCTTGGGCAACTTCACCGAGTGACCGATCGCATCGCCGTTCGGGAAATACCGCTGCGCCAGCGTCCGATTGATGACCGCGATGTGTGCGCCGTTCTGATTCTCCGTTTCGTTCCATATTCGTCCTTGAAGAAGTGGAATCCTCAGAATCGCGAAATACCCGGGACTCACCAGATTGACGGACGTCATCTGTTCTTCCGCCGAGGGCTTCTCGAGGATCTCAAACTGCGTCTTCCCTCCATTCCGCGGGGGCGTGGCGTTGCTCGAAATTGCCGCCATCGTCACTCCTGGCGTCTCTCCCACTTTTGCTCGCATTTGCTCGAAATAGGCTGCGCGCGCGGCCCATGTTGTGTACGCGCCGTCGTGAAGCGGTATTCCTACCGACATCACATGACGTGGATCGTAGCCCAGCGGCTTATGCATCAGCCCCTCGAAGGCCTCCATCGCCGCCCCCGCTCCGGCCAGCAGCAACAGCGTTAGCGCAATCTGGCCCGCGATCAGCACGTTGTTCGTTCTGCGCCCCGCCACGCTTCCCGCTAGCCGCCTCACGTTCGACTGCATCAATTGTCCTGCTTGCGTTCGCGAGAGCCGCCATGCTGGCCACGACCCGGAGAGAATTCCGGTTAGGAGTCCGACGCCAACGCTGAAGAAGAGAACGGGAAGATTGATGCGGATTACCACTTCAGGCGCGAACGCGTACGGAGGCAATAGCACTCGAATGCCCGCTAAAATGCCATAGGACGCCAAAACGCCTAGCGCCGCGCCAATCGTCGCCAGAAACAGCGACTCCGTCAATAACTGCCGCGCGATGCGGCCGCGTCCCGCGCCGATGGCCGCCCGCACAGCCAATTCGTGCTGCCGGGCCGTGCCACGCGCCAGCAACAGAATAGACACGTTCCCGCACCCGATCGCCAGCAGCAGAGCTACGCCGCCAAACAGCAGATACAAGGTTGCGCTGATGCTTCTCACAACCCATTCGTTCAGCCCTTCCACGTTGACCCGGAAGTGCTCGGGGAAGTGCTTCGGCATATCCACGGCAAACTGGTCTACCAAGGGTTGTAATGCCGCGTCCGCCGCTTCGCGAGTCACGCTCTTCCGCAGCCGCAGATTGATGATGTACGTCGGTCCCGGATCCTGCGTAAGCTTCAGCGGCAGGTAGACATCCGCGCTGTACCAGCGGAATCGCGGCGCGGCCACCCCCACAATCGTGTAGTTCGTCCGGTCCAGTTGAATCGTCTTGCCCACGACTTCTGGGTCCGAA
>QHYK01000143.1 GCA_003224085.1 Acidobacteriota bacterium
CGGAACCTTGATGGCTTGGCCACTCGGAAGCACATCCAAGTCAAGGAGCACTCCTTCTACCAGCGAATGATGCTTGCGCTTGCCTCTTCGATGTCCTTTGACGGAAGAAATCTTAACCGTGTCGTACTTGGGCTTGCGCCTTTCTGGCCTCCTCCGCGGCATAAGAACTCCATCATTTGATAGCAATTCTTTAGCCTCGAGCTAGTACAGGTTTAGCCATACGTCAACAGTAGGGTTGGGTCGGAACGGTCTGGCTATAGTCTCCGCTTTTAGGCTAGGCGAATTCCTCAGTGACAGGATAATCATTTTGCTTTACTCGTTAGGTATTCGGGATAGCCTCGAAGCGGGAGGGAACAATATAAAGCGAGTTGATCACGAGCAGCGAGAAAATTAGAAGCGACGGCCTGCCCGGTAAAGGATAAAGGGGGGCATTTCACTTGGGCTAAAAAGCGAGGAACCAATTCCGACGGTTCTATGCGGGCAACGGCAGATTCCCTGATTCGCATCGCCACGAAAGCATTCATGCGAATACACGACGTTGACTATGAAATAGCGCAGCGGTGGATAGCAGGGGCAGTCGTAGCTAGCCGAGGCAAAAAAAAGAAGCCGGCTCACAAGTCCCGAAAAGTCCGAAAACTAACTCCCAAACGCACCTAACGCACCTCCCAAATTCGCCCCATACCCCCGCTTGAGGTAAACTCGAACTCTTGCGCATCCGCCTCTCGGGCTAGTGGGGGATGCCGCTCCCTGTATGAGTCGAATCGCTGCCATTTTGCCGGCTGCCGGCCTGGGAACGCGCATGGGTGCCGAGACGCCCAAGCAGTTCCTCGAGCTGAACGGCACGCCCATCGTGATCCTCAGCTTGCGGCGCATTGCTTCCTGCCCACTGGTGACCGACCTCATCGTGGCCACGCGTGCCGACGAAGTTCAGCGCCTCGAGGAGCGCATCGCCAAGGAAAAATTCAAGCAGCCCGTGCGCGTGGTCAAAGGAGGCGATTCGCGCCAGGAGTCCGTCGCCGCCGCCCTACGCGAGGTGTCGAACGACACGGAAATTGTGCTGGTGCACGACGCCGTGCGGCCGTTCGTCACCATCGAGCAGATTACGCGGGTCATCGAGGAAGCGCGCCGCTGCTACGCCGCGATTCTGGGCATCCCCGCGATGGACACGGTGAAAGAAGTGAAGCGCGCCAGCCTGCCGGAGGACGTGGCCCTGATTACCGGGACGATTCCGCGCGAGCGCCTGGTGCTCGCGCAGACGCCGCAAGTCTTCGCCACGAAGCTTCTGAAAGAAGCCTTTGCCCGCGCGCAATCTGACGGCGTGAACGCCTCCGACGAAGCCGGGCTCGTCGAGCGTCTGGGGCACGATGTGCACGTCGTGCTCGGGTCCGAGCGTAACCTGAAAATCACCAAGCCCGCCGACATGGAACTCGCCCGCTTCTACCTCGACCGCGAGACGCAAAAGGCTTCAAAATGAATTCTGCTTCAACGACCAAAACAATCCTCTTCTGGATGTCGATTGTTTTGCTCGGGGTCATGTTGTGGAAACTCGTTTCCGCAGACGGATCCCATTCGCGTGAAAACCAAATCAACTACAGCGAATTCATGGCTAAGGTAGACGAGGGGGACATTAAAGAGGTAACGCTGTACCTGGGACAAAACAGCTACGATTTGTGGGGAAGGGATGTTCGTTCCGACCGCGGTTTCCATCTGACACTTTTCAAGGAGGCTGCCCCCGCCGTCACTGAGCAGCTTCGCGAAAAAGGTGTTGTAGTCAAGATCAAGGAAGAGCGAAGCGCCGATTGGGTGCTGCTCTTGCTCAATGGCCTGCCACTCCTTCTTCTCGCTGGGTTCTGTCTTTTCCTTATGCGCAGGGTACAAGCTGTTGGCTGGAGGGGGACAAAGTGGCAGCCTCGTGAAACACGGACGGGTATTGGCTACGATTTGCACCGGTTGGAAGAAGGCAGGCCGCTGATCGTTGGTGGAATCGAATTGCCCTTTGATAGAGGACCGGTGGGACATTCGGATGGTGACGTGCTCGCCCATGCCCTTTGTGATGCGCTGCTTGGCGCGGCGCGCCTCGGCGACATCGGCACGCATTTCCCGGACACGGATCCAAAGTGGAAAGGCGCCCACAGCTTGCTCTTCTTGGAGCACGCTAAGAAGTTGCTCGCGGATAAAAACTTCGCCATTGAGCACGTCGACGCCGTGGTCATCACCGAAAAACCAAAGCTCGGACCACATTTCCCGAAGATGCGCGAAGCCCTTGGCAAAGCGCTCGGCATCCCAGCCGAAAAAATCCATCTGAAAGCCAAGACCAACGAAGGCGTGGACGCCATTGGCCGCGGCGAAGCGATCGCCGCGCACGTCGTGGCCACGCTATCGAGCCGCTAGTTCGGTCGAGAGCATTCGCCAGTGAGCTTACGGCGGGATTTGGAAAAAGAAAAGCACGGGGCTGAAGACCCGCCACTACTTTTCGGTGTGTCCCCTGCGGTACAATGCAATTTTCGATGGCTGCGAATGACCAAACCGGCGGCACCGTCGCCGCGAATCCGTTCGCGTCCGCCGATATTCTGGCGATTCTTCGCGAACGAGGCTGGCTGACCGCGGATCCTAAGCGCGAAATCGACGCCTGGTGCGGTTACGCGGCGGCGATTCTCGGGCCGCAAGCCGCTGATCGCGCCATACTTAGCGAATTGCTGACGCTCGTTTTTCATTACGACGCGCAAGAAATCCTCGCCCGAGTGGAAACTCACGAAGTGCTGTCCCGCTTCGCTGCGCGCGACGTTCTTCGCCACTTGGCGCTGCTGCTTTTGGAAGGCGGGCCACTTGATTCCGAGCGATTCAAGGAAATTTTCGCGGCATTGAAAGAACAATTGCAATTGCCGGGCCGCGAGCTGCTTTATCCCATGCGGCTTGCGCTTGCAGGGCGCCCAGGCGACGGATCACTCGACCGCGTCATCCTGTTACTGGACGAAGCGGCCGCACTGCCTTTTGCCGTGCCCGTCAAGTCAGCCCGCACGCGCATCCTCGAATTCTGCGCGGCGCTTGTCTGAACTTGAATGCCAAAGTTGGCTTTTCTGTTGCACCGGAAGCCAAACCAACCCGTCATTGCGGGAACAACGAGGAATACTTCTTTCTTTGAAAGCCAAAGAGAAGAGAGATTTCTCGTCGCTACGCTCCTCGAAAGGACGGGAATCGTCCGTGGCGCGCCCGGACCGCCCACTGTCAACTGCAAACTATTGACTGTAAACTGTGCCCTCATGGACAAGCTGACCGGCATCCACGCGGTGAAGGAGGCGCTGGAAGCGCAGCGCCCCATTGACCGCATCGCCATTGCAAAAGGCCGGCAGGACACACGCGTCGAAGAAATCGTGCAGCTCGCGCGCAAGCTGAGCATTCCCGTGCGCTTCGAGGACCGCAGCCAGCTCGACCGTTTGGCGAATTCGAAAGATCATCAGGGTGTCGTCGCGATTGCTGCCGCTCGCGCTGCGGCAAGCCTTGAAGATGTTCTTGCCAGCGCCAATCAAGCGCGCCGCCAGATTGGCCTGATCGTGCTGCTCGATGGTGTCGAAGACCCGCACAACTTGGGCGCCATCGTTCGAACCGCGCTCGCTGCCGGCGCGCACGGCGTGGTGATTCCGGAGCGCCGCGCCGCAGGCCTTACGGACACCGTGGCGCGCTCTTCCGCAGGAGCGCTGGCGCATCTGCCCGTGGCCAAAGTGACGAACCTCGCGCGCGCGATGGAGGAATTGAAGAAAGCCGGCTACTGGCTAGTGGGATTGGATGAGCGCGCCGACAAGGTCTACACGGAGATAGATTACAAGCCGCCGGTAGGCATCGTTTTTGGCAGCGAAGGCCAGGGGCTGCACGAACTGACGCGCAAACGCTGCGACTTCGTCGTTTCGCTCCCCACCACCGGCCCCGTGAAGTCCCTGAACGTTTCGGTCGCAACGGGGGTGGTGCTTTTCGAAGCGATTCGGCAGCGAAACGCAAAACGCTGATGATACGCGAGCCTATCGAAGAGGCTTGATTCCCGCGAGCAGAGCCAGTTCCAGCCATTTCCAGTGGCAGTCCACGTCTTCGAAGCCGATCGACCGGAGCCAACCGAGTTGTGTCTCGAGATCGAGGAGTTTGCTGGAAGGATCTTCCGACTCCACGGTTTGACCGAGCGCCGCCAGAAACTGCGCGTGCAGGCGAGGCGTCGGCGAGGAAACATGCTCGAGGTTGCAGAAGATACCGCCCGGCGTCAGTGCGCGAAAAATCTCTTCGTAGAGAACGCGCTTCCGTTCGTGCGTCAAATGATGGATGGCGAAGCTGGAAACGACAGCATCGAACAAGCCAAGGTCGGGGAGCGGACAATCGAGATTGTGCTCAATCACTGTGACACGCGGGTCGCCGGTGAAGCGGTTGCCGACGCGTTCGAGCATAGTGGCTGAAAAATCCACGGCAACACCCGATGCCTGAGGCAATTTCGACAAGACCAGAGCGAGCAGCCGGCCATCGCCGCAGCCGAGATCGAGAATGCGCCGCGCCGTAGTCGGAAGATGATCGAGAAGGATGCTTTCTCCTTCCGTGCGATGCGGAACCTCATTCGCAACGGCGAGATAGCCGGCCGCGTGTTCTGCTTCGCCCCACTTGTTTACGTTCACCACCGGATGTTTCTGCGAGGAAATCCTGTGCCGCTTGTTATTTGTCGTACTGAATCAGCGAAAACACATCCACGCCATTCAGCTTTTTGCGGCCGCCCAGGAACGTCAGCTCCACCGCGAAAGCTGCGCCCTCTACCTTTCCGCCAAGCTTCTCGATCAGCTTGGCCGTGGCGGAAGCAGTGCCGCCGGTGGCCAGCAGGTCATCGCAGACAAGCACACGTTGGCCCGGTTTCACTGCGTCTTCGTGAATTTCCAAGGTGTCTGTGCCATACTCGAGGGCATAGGAAATGCTCGCGGTTTTGTAGGGCAGTTTTTTCGGCTTTCGCACCGGCACAAAGCCCGCACCCAGGCGGTACGCCAGCGCGGGAGCGAAAATAAATCCGCGCGCCTCGATGCCCGCCACCACGTCAATCTTGTGCCCGTTGTAGTGTTCGCAGAGCCTGTCGATCAACGTGCGAAAGCCTTGCTTGTCCTTCAACAGCGTGGTCAGGTCATAAAAAAGAATCCCCGGCTTCGGATAATCCGGCACTTCGCGGATTAACCTCTTCAAATCATTCATTCACGCTTGCTCCTCGCCATTTTGGCTCCATCTAATTTCACTTCACGCTGTTCACGCACTAGGATTGATCACAAACATATTCTCGTACTGCGATTCAATCGTTGCAGGTTCTTCGCGCACTTCCGTCACGTCGGAACCGAACGGCCCACGCTCCAGCTGTCTCCGCAATTCCTTGTGCTGTTCCGTCGTGCCCATGGCGAACACTTCCACGCGCCCGTCCCAAAGGTTGCGTACGAAGCCGCTGACTTTGAGCTGTTCCGCAGCGCGTTGTGTGAAAAAGCGGTAGCCGACGCCCTGGACCATGCCGGACGCAAAATATCGCTTGGCTATTTTTGTTTCACTCACAAGCCGAAAAATTGTAGCAGACGCGCGCAGTTTCTTCCTCCCGGCGAATTCGTCTGATCCTTGGTTTCGGGCTCATGTGGAGCGAGCCAGGCCCACCGCCGCTTTCTTCGCTGTGGGTCTGTTTATGTTGGACGAAGCTCAATGGTGAAGTCTGCTTCTCTTGCGCTAGACTGAGAATCGAAAAAGCGCACAGGCCGCCCTCGTTCCAGGCCGCCTGGCGCAACATTGGGCGCATCTAAACATTTATGCGGCATGTTAGAACGAACGCCTGCCGGCTGCGTGGTTTGCCACCAGCTTTGTTGCTTGCATTTGTGCTTGCTCTCGGTGCTTCGGCGCTTCTCGCTCAGGATGCGCCCCAGGGCCCCATGGCTCCTCCGCCCGACCATCATGTTGTCCGCATCGGCAACGAGCCTGAGCCCCCGGCGCCCCCTTCGCTCCCTGAGGCCGAAATTATCAAGCGCTTTTCGCAAAAAGAAGACGAGTATCTCGCCACGCGCCCTCGTTTCATTTACAAGAAAACCATTCGCATCGAGGAATTCAGCCCAGATGGTAAGGTTGCGGGCGAGTATGTTTTGGTGACGGAGCCCGCCCGCGACGCCGACGGAAAACTCTACGAGAAAGTCGTGCAGCGGCCCGAATCGACGATGCGCCATTTCTTCCTCCGCTCGGAGGATCTCGAAAGCCTGCAGCGCATTCCCGCGTTTCCGCTTACCACCGCGCAGCTCGCGAATTACAACTTGAAATACCTGGGCAAGGAGCAAGTGGACGAGGTGAACTGCTACATTTTTCAGGTGAAACCGAAAATCGTCCAACGGCAGAAAGCGTATTTTGACGGCGTCGTTTGGGTGGACTCGAAATACCTCGAGGTGGTGAAAACTTACGGCCAATGGATGACCGATCTCGGCCCCATCCACGTTATTAAGGATTTGCCTTTCAGTTTATTCGAAACGTATCGCGAGAATGTCGAGGGCAAATACTGGTTCCCGACCTATTCCCGCTCTGACGATACGGCCGAGGTGAAGGGCGAACAGATTCCGGTGCGCATCGTCATCAAGTGGACCGACTTCAAGCCGCTTCCGCCTACATCGCAAACTAGTGCCCCGGCGAACCTACCAGCCCCGGCTAATCCATAATCCTGTCGCGACGAAGGGAAGGCAAGAAATTAGTTGCGCAGTCGATTCAAAACCCCCGGCAATTCTTCGAGTGAGCTGATGAGAAACTCCGGCCGTGACGCGCGCAGACGTTTTTCAGTCGGAAATGGCCCTAGCACGCCAATCGCCCGGACGCCGGCGCGCCGGGCCATCTCCACGTCTTGTGGAGCGTCGCCGACGTAAACGCTGCAAGACGCCTCCAACTCCATTTGCCGTAGCGCAAGCCGCAACGGCGCTGGATGCGGCTTTTTCTTCAAGGTATCACCGCTGCAAACACGCGCCGAGAAAAACCGCGTCAGGCGAAACTCACGCAGCTGGCGCACCACGCGGTCGCGATCCCCGCTCGTGACCAGGCCCAAGTTGAGTTCCGCTCGAATGGCATGCAATACGCGCCGCGCTCCGGGAATCAGTTGCGGCCTGTGCTTTGCATAATGCGCACGCCACAAGCGGTCTGCCTCGCCCCAAAGCTTGCGCGGCAATTTCGCTGCGCGATACACCTGATACCAGTTCGGCGAATAGTGTCTCTCCAATTCCTCGATTCCCCATGCGATGCCCATTTCTTTAAACATCGCTAGATATGCCGAAGTGTCGGCATGAAAGGAGTCGATCAGCGTTCCATCCCAATCGAAGAGCACGCCCTGCAAACACGGTTTCCGCTTCGCTTCCATCGCGCTCAGAGTAACAGAATTTTGCGCTTGGCTTTGGCCTTGGATTCCATGGGAGGAGACGGTCTGGAGACAAGAATGATTTGGGGATTCGAACGAGTCTCAGGGCTTCAGAAAGCGCGAAGGCACATCATCATCATGGTCGAACTGGACGTCGTCGAAAGACGCCGCTAAGCCATACCACCCTGGCATGGCCGCGGCCTCCGTGCGGCACACGTGCGCCATCGTGGTCATGAGCACGCTTCCTTGGCCCATAGGCTTGCTCACTAGGACAACTTCCAGCTCAATCGAAGTTCCGGCCGCAACGAGCTTCGGGCACAGAAAATAGATGCCCGTGGAACTAATGTCGCGCATCACCAACGTAATGGGGTGTTTCTCTGGAACGCCGCCAACCGTGCGAAGGCGCAGCGGCAGCTTCAGCTTAGCGCGCGGGTATTGACGCTGCTCGGGATGAACGCCTACGGCGTGCGTTGGCACGCGAACAAATTGCCGTGGGAGGGACGAGCGCAGAAGAGGAACTAAACGCAGCGCGGGCGTCCGACGCGATGCTTCCAGCGCAGATTGCGCCGCGGTCATCTTTGGCGCTGCCGCCACGTGTGGGGTCACGGCCCCTTCGGACAGTTCTGCCGTGGACTTGCCTGGCCAGGCTTCGGTCGGGAATGCGCGTCTTGTCGCGCTCATTTCGCCCCTCAGAAACGAAACTTGCCGGTGCCGGCTTTGGCCCAACAATCTACTGCACTTTTAACTTTCTGGAAATGGCCCCCCGCTTGCGCAAGTGTGGAGTGTTAAGATGGCATTCCAAAAAGTCGAAGTCAACCTGCGGCAAAACCTGAAAGTGTCGTAACTTCCAACACCTAGTTATGGTACGTAAACTTATCCCCAACATTCTGTGGATTGCTTCGCCGAAAGCCGAACCAATATGGTCCTCGAACTTTTTGTTTTTTCTATGTATCTCTCTAGTCGCATGGATGTTCTCCTGAGCTGTGGATAGTTTGTTGGTTGTTTGACGATCCGTTTCGGATGGATTTGGCTTCCGGCTCCGGCTAGTTATAGACGTTTGGCGCAAACATGTCCACCAGCACGCCCCCAATGGCGACCGCTCCCAAGGCGAAGGAGACCTTCGGGTCTGCAACGCATGGATCTGCTGGCGCATCCCCGCTCGTCCTGGCGGCTTTCGCAGCGGTATACGTCATTTGGGGCTCGACCTATCTGGCCATACGCGTCGGCGTCGAGACAATTCCTCCGCTGATGCTGGCCGGGCTCCGTCACTTTGCGGTTGGATTGCTCCTCTATCCCATCCTGCGCTGGAGAACCCGCGTCCGGCCCACCGCCGCGAATTGGAAATCGGCTGCTGTGACCGGTTGCCTGTTGCTGTTTGTCGGCAATGGCGGGGTCAGTTGGGCCGAGCAAATTGTTCCCTCCGGGATAACCGCATTATTGGTGACCATGGTTTCCCTCTGGCTGGTCATTGTGGATTGGCTTCGTCCCGGTGGGCACAGACCCGTACCCAAAGTGCTCCTCGGACTCGTCCTTGGCTTTGCCGGAGTGGCGCTCCTTGTTGGCTCGTCGCATTGGGGAGGCTCGGAGCCTGTTGATCTGCGCGGCGTCGCCGTTTTGGCGATCGCATGCCTCGCCTGGGCCTGCGGGTCCATCTACTCGAAGCACGGTAGCATGCCCAGTTCGGCCCTTTTGGGAGTGGCCATGCAGAGTTTTTCAGGCGGCGTCGCTCTTCTCATCGCTGGCCTCCTCAGCGGAGAGTTTCATAGTTTCCACTTGGCCTATGTTGCCTGGCGTTCCTGGGTTGCGCTGGCTTATCTGATCGTTTTCGGCTCGTGCATTGGCCTCAGCGCGTACATTTACATTCTGCAGAAAAGCACGGCCGCGCGCGTGGCCACTTACGCGCTCGTGAATCCCGTTGTTGCCCTCATTCTCGGTTGGCTCTTTGCCGACGAGAGCATCTCACTGCGCACCGTTATCGCCGCTGTTGTTATTCTTAACGCGGTCGTCCTGGTTATCACCGCGCCACATCGCGCTCCCTCGCGCAAACAGGCCGTGGATCCCTTCCCCGCCCAAGGTGAGCCCTGAGTCAGGAGTCGGCCCGGACCGAAATAAACCCCTCGCTGGCTATTGTGAACTCTCGGCTTTCAATCTCTTTTCGAGAGCTGGGCCCTAACTTGAGCGCGAGGCGGCAGGGGCGTAGAGTGCATCAGATGCGGCGAGGGAGGTGCGTATGTCACTACGGCCGGTAAAGAAGCTGATACGGGCGAAGCCAACCATCGAAGGCGCGGGAGTGCATTTGCGGCGGGCGTTTGGCTTCGGTAACACTAAGGAGTTCGATCCATTCCTGCTGCTGGACGATTTTCGCAATGACGTGCCGGCGGACTATCTGGCGGGATTTCCCTGGCATCCGCATCGCGGCATCGAGACGATTACCTACGTCCTTTCCGGTACGGTAGAACACGGAGACAGCATGGGCAATCGCGGGACGATTGCCGCAGGCGACGTGCAATGGATGACTGCGGGCAGCGGGATCATTCACCAGGAAATGCCAAAGGGGGACCAAGCGGGTCGCATGCACGGGTTCCAGTTGTGGGCGAACCTGTCGTCGGCGTTGAAGATGACCGCGCCGCGCTACCAGGAAGTAAAAGCGCCCGAGATTCCAGAGATTACCGACGACGACGGGACGCAGGTGCGCGTGGTGTGCGGGAAGTTCTGGGGCAAGAGTGGGCCGGTCGAAGGCATCGCGGCAGACCCGATTTACATCGACGTGAGCGTGCCGCCGGGACGGCGGAAAACGCTGCCGGTGGAGACGACGCGGCATGCGTTCGCGTACGTGTTCGCGGGGGCGGGGAAGTTTTGTAATGCGTCGGAACCGCTCGAGGTTCCCACCGAGCCAGTTGGATGGCTGGAAACCGCGCCGCCGCCTTCGGAAGCGGACAACCGCTCATTAGTGCTGTTCGACCGCGGCGATGAGTTGATGGTGCAGGCAGGAGACGAAGGTATTCGTTTCCTGCTGGTGTCCGGCAAGCCGCTCGAAGAGCCGGTGGCGTGGTATGGGCCGATTGTGATGAATACGCAGGAGCAGCTGCGCGAAGCGTTTCGCGAGCTGCAAGAGGGCACGTTCCTGAGGGCGCAGAAGAAGAGAACCGCGGGCGGGGAGTAAGCGGCGCGGCGAAGCGGAAAATGGAAATCGGAAAAGCGAAACTTGAAATTCGAGATGCGGTTCCGCCGTTTGCGTGTTGAAGCGGAGGCCGAGTAACTGGGGTGACGAAACGCCGGCGGGCAAGCCCCGCCCCAGCAAAACGAAAAACGCCCGCAAGATGCCGGCGCTGCGAAATCCCAAGAGGGCTTGGCGACACAAAGTCGCCGCTTGAGCCTTGCCACGCGGGCCATTGTGAAATACGAAACTCCGGTGTATGTTTACAAGACAGATTGTTGCATTGAACGAACAGCACTACAGTATGCCTGACATGCGGAACCCGGCTCACCTGCAGGCGTACCCTACGCAGGACACACGTCCCCGCGGGGGAAACCAATACAGGAGAGACCACTCTGATGAAAGCTTGCGCTTCTTCGTGGCTGCGCTTTCCCGCTTTTGCTTTGCCCGCCGCACGGTTCGCCCTTTTGACGACCCTTTTGTCGGCCGTCTTGCTAGCTCCTCCATTTAAGACGACTGCGCGATTCTTCCTAACGCGAGCGCAAGCTCCTCCCACGCCTGCGATTAAAGTTGTCAACCTGATTCCGGCGAGCTTGAGCGGCGAAAGCAATCAGGATAGCGAGCCGTTTCTGGCGATTCAAAGCGAAAATCCGCAAGTGATGGTGGCTTCGGCGTTCACGCCGAATCCGTTTTCGATGACCGGTAACGCGCCGGTGTACGTTTCGCAGGATGGCGGAAAGAGCTGGGCGCTGAACGCGATTACTCCCGTGCAGCACATGACGTGCGATATCACTCATGCGATGGCCACAGGAGAGAACCATCCGCGAGGCGATCTGCACGCGGGCACGCTGGCGTGCGCGTCAGGCATCACGCTGGATGAATCGGAATCGAACGACGTTGCGTTGGGCGCGACGATGAACGTGCAGTCCACGCGCGGCAACGTGGATCAGCCGTTTGTGCGCGCACTGGGCGTATCGAGCGGCGACCGGATTTACGTCGGCGTGAACGACTTCAATCAGGCGAACGGGCATACGGCGACGATTGACGTGTCGGTGAACGGCGGTGCGACATACCGGTCGATTCCGATTGAGATGCGCAATACCGCGGGGCAGGACGGGCCATCGGTGCGGCCCGCGGTGGCCAACGACGGCACGGTATACGCGGCTTTCTTCGGCTGGCGAAAATTTAATGGCAAAACGGCGACGAGTGACGTCGTTGTCGTGCGGGACGACGCCGCAGCGACCGGTGCAAATCCTTTTCGGGCGCTGAAGGACCCTACGGACAAGCTGCCGGGGCTTTTAGTGGTGAAGAAGGTTGCGATTCCATGGTCAAACGCGCCGGCACTGGGACAGGAACGCATCGGCTCGACGCTTTCGATTGCGGTGGACCCGAACCACAGCGGGACGGTGTATGTGGGTTGGGCGGACAAAGGGAGCAAGGGAGACATATACACGCTGCATGTGCGGCGCTCGACGGACCGTGGCGTGACTTGGTCGAAGACCGACTTGCCGCACACGACGATTCACAATGCCACGAACGTCGCGCTGGCGGTTGCGAACAACGGCGCGGTCGGGTTCCTTTACCAGCAACTTAGCCGCGGGCGCTGGGTTACACATCTAGTGCAATCGCACGACGGATTTATGACGTCGCAGGATTTTGTGCTGGCGACGGTTCCGGCAGACCAGCCGGTGGGGCAATTCCTTCCGTATCTTGGGGATTATGATTATCTGCTTTCGGTGGGAAATGAATTTCGCGGCGTTTTCTGCGCCAACAATGCTCCGGATTTCGCGAATTTTCCGCAGGGTGTGACGTATCAGCGCGCGGCGGATTTCAGCGCGAAGACTTTGAATGATGGCGCAGGCATCGCGGTGCCGATTTCCATCGATCCATTTTATTTTAGTGTGCCGGTGATCCCATGAGGCGCGGTTGCGCACGAGAAATGTTCGGAAGGGCACGGGAAGAAGCGACAGAACTGAAGAGGAGGCACAGATGAAGATTTCAACGGTTTTCTCGAGCAGTTTATTGGGAGCCAGTTTGTCGCTTGCTCTATGCGCGTGTGCGAACGCAGCGCCGCAAGCAACGAACAATTCAGCCGCGTTGATGTCCCAATCGAGCATCGTTTTCTCCGGCACAGTAAGCCAGCTTGCGGCCACTTCGTTTGCCGACGTGCCGAAATCGACGCAGACGATTGTGGTGCGCGTGGATTCGATCGTGAAAAAACCGGCGGCAGTGTCGTTGAAGAAAGGCGACAGCGTCACCGTTGAAGTGAAGGACGCGTTGGGATTTCAAGAGGGCACGCAAGCGACTTTTTATACCGACGGCTGGATTTTTGGATCGGGCGTTGCCGTAAAGGAATTGGGGCACGTGCTGGGCCCAGCGGCCGAGTCTGCTCCAGTGACGGGTGCGGGGCCGAACACACATGGGGCACAAGGCAAAATCAGCGACCAGGAACTGCGGGACCGGATGAACAAGTCTGATTTTGTCGTCGTCGGGCGCGTAACCGACGTTCGGAAGTGGAATGCGCCCAAGGCAAAATCGGGCGCGCCTTCGCGCGTGACGGAACACGACCCGGACTGGCAGGAAGCGGTGGTGGAAGTCCAGTCGGTGTTGAAGGGCGGAAAAGTCAAAGGGAACAAAGTAATTGTGCGGTTTCCTAGTCGCAACGATGTGGCGTGGGTGAATTCGCCGAAGTTCACGAAAAATCAAAGGGGCATCTTCTGTTTGAACAGGGACCAGACCACCGGCTCGCCCACGACAGGCCAAGGAGCGAATGTTTACACCTGCCTGGGACATGGAGATGCGCTGCCGATTTCAGAAGAAGCGCGAGTACGGGCGTTGCTGACGAACCCGTAAGTAAAACTCGGCCTGTCGGTAGCTGGGGTGGCGGAATCAGCGGAGCTGATCTAGACGCGGGTCAGTTCAGAAGGGGCGGTCCGGTCCTGCCGGTTCCGCAGCTCAGTTCGCGGATGCGCGGCACTTTGCAACTGGGCGGGACTCTGTCCGGGTAGTCACGGGAGCGCGGGATTCTCGGCCAGTAATCCCCAGGCGGTCACACGGTCCACTCCGGGAATGGTGCACAACCGCACGACCTCATTACTTCATATATAACTTGCATCGCCAAACTCCTTCCGCCTAGCGGAGGACGTCAGCAAATTGCCGAAATTCCCTAGCGTGCTCTCTGCCTTGGGACAGAGGCGACAGTTCGTTGCGCCCATCGGCGTCCAGGTCATATTCGTACTCGGGCTCCAATCGCGCCAGAATAGGTCGGCCTTCATCCACTTGGCGGTGCTCCAGCATATCTCCTTCTCGAGATTATTTTCGTGGTTCGCTTGTGACTCCGAAGGCGGTATGGTTTATTCGTATCGCAATGCGACCAAGGGATCGACACGGGAAGCGCGGCGCGCAGGGATGTAGCAAGCCGCCAGAGCGACAAGACCAAGGAGCAAAACAACTGCGAGGAACGTAAGGGGATCAAACGGACGAACGCCGTAAAGAAGGCTGGCGAGATAGCGAGTCACGCCAAGCGCTCCCAAGATGCCGAAGACTGCGCCAACGGCCGACAATTCGACTCCTGGGCGCACAATAAAACGCAATACATCGGGCGGCCGCGCCCCCAGCGCCATGCGAATGCCGATTTCACGCGTCCGCCGCGTGACTTCGTACGAAAGAAGTCCGTAAAGTCCGACGCAAGCGAGCAGCAGCGAAAGCCCGCCAAAGAAGCTCGAGAGGCGGGCAATCAGGCGCTCCTGAAAAAGGGACCTTTCAATCTGTTCCGACTCTGTTTTCATGCTGAATAGCGGGAGGTTATTGTCGAGCTGGCTCACGGCGCTACGAACCGCTGGAATGATTGTTCTAGGATCAACTGCAGTGCGTACCTCAAATACAGCTTCGCCGCCTCCTGCTGGAATGAACAGGGTTGGCGCGATTTCACTTCGCAACGTGCGAAACTTCGTGTTGCCGACGACGCCCACGATCTCTTGGCTCTTGCCCTCATGGCCTACACCAGTTATGTGCCGCCCGAGCGGATTTTGGTCCTTAAAAAAGGTGCGGGCAAAGGCCTCGTTGATCACAGCGGGTTTCCACGGGGAGTCTGGCGGCAAAGAGAAATCCTGCGGTGCAAACACGCGCCCGGCCATCAGGGGAATGCCCATGGTTTCGAAGAACTTAGGACCCGCCGCAAGGCCGAGCGTCTCGTGCTGCGCGTTCTGGTTTTCTCCTTCGATTCGAAAGCTCGTGTCCCAATAATTGCCGCTCAGCAGGGAATCAAAGGAATAGGTTGCGGAAAGCACGCCTGGAATTGCCTCAAGACGCGGTAACAGCTCCGAGTACAGACTCTTGGACCGCGCTTCCGTATAACCGTTAAGACCAGGATCCATCTGAAAGAGCAGGACGTTGCGCGTATCAAAACCGGGATTAATGCCTTTCAAGTTTTTGAGTGTTCGCACAAGCAGCCCGGCACCTGAAAGAACCAGAATAGCGAGCGCGACTTGCGCGATAACGAGGGTACCGCCGAGATTTAACAGTCGGCCATGCGATGCGCTGCCCGCAAGCGCCGTTGGATTTTCTTTGAGAGCTGGAGTCAAGTCCAGGCGGGTGCCTTGGAACGCTGGCGCGAGACCGAACAAAATTCCCGTGAAAATGGAAGCGGCCGCGGTAAAGGCAAGGACGCGCAAATCCAAATGCGCTGCCAAATGCGACGGCCACAGGCCCCCGCGAGACATAAACGCGACAAGCGACTGTACGCCCCAGTACGCGAGAAGGATTCCGGAGACTCCTCCTGCAACCGAGAGAATCAGGCTTTCGGTGAGCAATTGCCTCGTGATTCTTGCGCGCCCAGCACCCAAAGCTAGCCGCACGGCCAGTTCTCTTTGCCGCGTGGCGGATCGCGCCAGCATCAGCCCGGCCACATTGGCGCACGCCACCAACAGAACCATTCCCACCGCGGTCATCAAAATGGCCAGAGGAGTGGAGAATTGTTCGCGCAATCCGCTGATGGCTTGGGGTGCGGGCATCAGGACGAGACGCGGAGCATCGTCGGCTTTGAACAATTCCTTCGACTTGTCCAAGACATCATTGTGAAAGAGAGGGCTGGCCGCAGCTTGCGCCTGGCTAATGCTCATTCCTTCCTTGAGCCGCGCAACGATGTAAACCCACCAGATGTCATCACCGGCCTGCAGCGAAGGATGGTCTCCGCTGACGGACCCGTACAAATCCATTCCAATTTGCGGACTGACTGACAAGGGAAGCCAAATCGACCGAACCCGTCCTGGATCCAGACTAGGAAATCCCTTCGCCGAGACTCCAACAATTGTTACGGGGACACTGTTCAGCCAAACAGTTCTTCCTACGACGGCGGGATCGGCACCGAAAGCGCTTTGCCAGAAGCCGTAAGAAAAGACCGCGACGGGTGGGGCGCCAGGCGAGTCGTCCGAAGGAGTAAGCGTACGCCCGAGCCATGGTCCGACGCCGAGCGTTTCAAAAAAGTCCCCGGAAACCAATTCGCCTTGCACAAAACTGGCTGGACCGTTGCCTCTCAGGTTGAGTCCAACGTTCCCACACAGCGCAGTCACATTGGCAAATACTTCTTGGATCGAATGAAATTGCTGAAACATTGGGTACGAAAACGAGCAGCCGTGCTCACCGGTTGCGCCTGAGTTCGCAGCCGGACAGGACATGTAACTGTAGTGTCCCTTCAGGTTCGGCGACTTGTGGGCGGCCCATTGAAACACAACGAGCTGCTGAGGATCGCGCACCGGGAGCGAACGAAGCAAGGCAGCATCAATCAAGCTGAAGATAGCAGTGTTGGCGCCGATGCCGAGGGCGAGGGTGAGGACGGCGACGATGGCGAAGCCAGGGGACTTGCGAAGTTGGCGGAGGGCGAAGCGGCAATCGGATAAGAGCGAATGGAACCAACTGTGAATGCGCTCTTGGCGAACCATCCCCAAATTTTAGCTCCAAGTGCGAAGTAATTCCCACACTGTTTCAGTGCCCGGTAAGTCCGCAAACCGGAGAAGTCAATTTAAATGGACGGTTTTCGACGTTTACCAGAACCTTGGCCCACTCTGCGTTTTCTCTTGAAAACCATCACCAAAAATGCTGGCTAATTCTTCGCGGGGCCCGCCGCCTGTCCTGCAATTCTCTGCATCTCGGCGACAACTGCGGCCAGTGCTTGTTCGAAGTTTTTGTCGCGGTTGCTTTGCAGTACGGCCGTTTGCGCATGCTCGGTTAGCCCCCACAACGTCTCGTGGGTCGTCGCGTCACGGAGGACGATTCGAAACTGGGAATCAGACGCCACGCTTTCGTCTCCCAGCACACGCCCGCGCTGGAGTTGAAAGACGGTCAGCCGTATCTCGAAAACGAGGTCCGCATCCGCCGGCGTGGCTACTAGTTCGTAGCGTCCCCAGTTTTTCATGGCCGCATAAAATTCGTTGTATGCGCGGTCTGGCCCGCCGCTGTACGACGCTGCCTCATTCCGAGATTCATCTCCGCCGCCATTGGCGACAAAAACCTTCTTCGCTGTGAGGATTTGCGCAGGGATTGGTGCGGGATTCGTCGGTTTGTTGTACCGCTCTGCACTGGTGGGGCCGAACAGCAAAGGCATCGCCAGAGCGAAACAAAGGACGGCTGCTTTCAGATGCTTCATCATTATTCCTCCAGACAAGGACATGTCCCAAATGGGGCATCGTAGTCGACCAATCTTTGCCGCGTGTGCAGCGTCAGTATATAGACGCTGAGCGTGTCGGCTTACGTTTCAGACGCGCCCTTATCTCTTTGGCATCTTTTTTGTGCATGGCATGATTCTCCCGTCGGGCTTCTCTCTTTTTGTTTTTTGGTTCTTCATCTTTAATTCTTCTTTTCCCCAATTTTTTCCATTCAGCCAAGCCGCCTCTGTCGCCACCCTTCCATCCGCACTCTTTTTGTGAGCGATTGTCGCTCGGTGCAAGTTGGGTGTACTTGATTCAGTAGGTGCTGCTACCTGATTATCGACCTCGGTTCCCCCTTTCGAAGGAAACTGGTCCAGGCACTGGCGCAGTCACCTGATCTCGGCGGTCAAGCTCGGCTGTTTGGTACAAACTCTTTGTTACGCGACTCCCGTTCCCGGTTCTGGAATCGGGGAGCGTCAGCTCCCCATAGCTGAAAACCAACCGCAGCAAGGAAATCTGTCAAGGACGCGCGTTAGCGCGCCGCGAAGCGGTCGAAGATCCTTGACAGATTTTCCGAGCGGAGGCTAGCGGCTTTCTATGCCGCTGTGCTCATCGCCCGCTACCGGCCAGGAGGAGTCATGTCGTACCGGATAGCGGGAATCGATGTCCACAAGAAGATGCTGGCTGTAGTTGTGTCCGACGTTGAAATCGAAAGCGAATACCAATTTGAGCGACGGATGTTTAGCAGTAACCCTGAACAACTGCGATCGTTGGCTGCGTGGCTCGTCGAGCAAAAGGCCGAAGAAATAGTCATGGAGTCGACGGCGCAATATTGAAAACCCGTATGAGGAACACTGGGAAGGTATTGGAAGCCGCTCTGCGAGAAGCGGGAAGGAGCCAGGCGGAGGTCCGGCACGTTGCATTTGGCGCAGGCGCTATCCAATCGCGGACGACGGGGACGAAAGAGAGATTTCGTCGATGCCGAACGCCTGGTAAAACGGCTCGTGGCTCGGGAATTGACTTTGAGCTTTGTGCCCGATGCCGAGCAACGCCTATGGCGAACGGTAACGCGCAAGAAGTACCAGTTGCGGCGCGACCTGGTGCGGATACACAACCAATTGGAGGCCCTTCTGGAACAGGCGCATATTAAGTTGTCCAGCTTGGTCTGGGATCTGCTTGGCGTCAGTGCCAGACGCATGTTGAAGGCACTGGCTGACGGAGAAACCAATCCCGCAGCTCTGGCCGCCTTAGCCCATGAGAGGTTGCGCGCTACACCGGAACAATTGTGTGATGCGCTCGGCGCGTGCACGCAGCTCAACCCCGTGTACCGACGGCTCCTGAAAATGACCCTGGAGCACTTGCAAATCCTCGAGCAGCAGATCGGTCAACTGGATCAAGAGCTAGCCACTTTGCTCCATCCGCACCAGGATGCGGTCGAGCGGCTAGCGGAGGTTCCGGGTTTCGCAGTGGACTCCGCGCAGCAGATCATTGCCGAAGTCGGCCCTGCCGCAGCGACGTTTCCCTCCGAGAAATGCCT
>QHYK01000062.1 GCA_003224085.1 Acidobacteriota bacterium
GTATTCGTTGCAACAAAGCGCATCCCGCGGCTGAAAATCTGAAGGTAAACATCGAGTGTTAGGCATGGATATTCATGACCGCAGGACGCCTGCTGCCCGCCAGTGTAGCCGGTCAGCAAACTCAAATTTTTCACATTTCCACAGGCACGCGCCGCAATAACAACTGTGGATATCTCTCCTTTGCTAATACTTTCCCCAGAATCACTGTAAGGCATGGGGATAGAAGGCTTCTAGAAAACTGTTGACGAAAGGAAAGCGAAGAGCTATAACGCCCTTATGATGCTAGGATACAAGTCCAATCACAACGTCGTATACAGCAGCAAATACCATGTTGTTTGGTGCCCGAAGTACCGTCGTAAAGTGCTTGTGGATAAGGTTGCCAAGCGTCTCTTCAATTTGATACATAAGGCGGCTTTGAGATATCGAGCCGAGGTCATGGCTCTGGAAATCAGGCCCGACCACGTTCATTTGCTTGTCGAGGTAGACCCGCAATTCGGGATACACAGACTTGTGAAACACATCAAAGGCGTCACGTCGCACGACCTCAGAAAAGAGTTCCAGAGTCTCAGGACACGGCTGCCCAGCCTGTGGACAAACAGCTATTTTGTTTCAACTGTAGGTGGTGCACCACTGGAAGTCATCAAGCAGTACGTGGACAACCAGAAGAATGTCTAACTCCACCAAACACGGCGTCAAGGGTCGGATATATCTCACCCCAGAGCAAGTTCTCTGGCTGCGCGTCAGTTTGGTTGTGCCCGATTTGTGTACAATCATCTTTTGAACTTTTCGCAAACCAGATACTCCCACAACAAAACCAAGACTTCTCCAGCACAACGCAGTCTGGAACTAACCAGAATGAAGACCGCGTTGCCTTGGCTCCGCGAAGTCAGCGCCCCATCGTTACAGCAGACCGGGCGTGCTTTAGATACCGCGTACAAGAATTGGTTCGACTCCTTGATGGGTAAGCGTCCGGATAAAGTAAAACCACCGAGGTTTAAGAAGAAATCAAACCGTCAGTCTGCTCGTTTCACCAGAAACTCTTTCCGTTTCAAAAATGGCGTCCTAAGCCTTTCCAAGATCGGTGCTATCCCCATTGTTTGGCATCGGCGGATTAGGCCATCTGGCCGTCCAGGTGGCGAGAGAACTCGGGGCGGAAGTCATCGCGGTGGATATGACGGAGGACAAGCTCCACCTTGCGAAGGCGCTGGGTGCAGCGCATGGCTATATCGCTGCATCGAAGAATGTCGCAAAAGAGTTGCGCGCGAAGGGTGGAGTCCACGTGGGCCTGGTGACTTCGGCAGCAAAAGCGGCGTATGACATGGCTTTTGCCTGCGTGCGACCTTCGGGAACTCTTCTCGCGGTCGGCTTGCCCGCCGAGAACATCTGCTTTCCGCCGGTTCTGATGGCTGCCAAGGAAGTGCGCATCCAAGCAAGCGCCGTTGGGACGCGGCAGGACTTGCGCGAAGTGCTGGCGATGGCCGCCATGGGAAAAATTCGCTGTCAGGTGGCCACGCGCCCGTTGTGCGACGTGAACGCCGCTATGGATCAGCTACGTAATGGGCAAGTTTCAGGAAGAATCGTGCTCTGTTTCGCATAAACGTAACGGCCATCATTTTGCGCCCGGGCCACAGTTCGAAAACCATTAGCCGCAAAATTCGTATTGACGTTAGTTTGTAAAATGTGATACCGACTATCACAATCTTGGATGCTTCGGTCGGGGAGCGTGGCCTCAAAGCCAATGCTGATTTCCAATCTCATGAATGTTGTTGGTGCCGCCTAGCATCGCGGCGATCGCTGCGGTGCTCGAGGTAACCGCTCGGAAGGTATTCGATGGAGGGTCCGAGTACGCCTGGGCGATCGACAACCGGGGTTCTCGATGCCTCGGATGAACCAGGAGGAACTATGAAGTCGACTTGGTTGGCGGCTGGATTTTTCCTGGCCGCGTGTTTGTTTCCTGCCAGTCCGGCAACCTCCGCACAGGGCGTGGGAGCCTCCGCCGATCTGACCGGCACGGTCACCGACCCGAGCGGCGCGGGAGTGCCAAACACGAAGATCACGGTGACGGATGCCGAAAAGGGCGTGGAGCGGAGCGTTGCGACCGATGAGCACGGTTTCTATCGCGTGTCCGGGCTTGCTCCTTCAACCTATAAAGTCAGCGTCGAGCACGCCGGCTTTCAGACCGAAGTGGCTACCAGTGTGGTTTTAACCGTCGGACAAACGCTGGTTTTTGATTTTCGGCTCAAATTGTCGGGAATGTCCTCGCAGGTGGAAGTGAGTTCCGAACCCCCCATCGTGGAAACGGAGAGGGCAAGCCAAGCAAACACGCTCACACAGGAATTCATTGCCGACCTCCCCATCGATCGCCGCGATTACCTCACTTTTACTTTGCTGGCCCCTGGTGTGTCGAACTCCACCAGGCTTGCCTCGGACCAGGATTTCCGTGTTAAGCAGACCCCGCAGAGCGGCCTCTCTTTTTATGGAAGCAATGGCCGTGGCAACAGCGTCACAGTCGACGGTGGCGAAGCCAACGACGATGCCGGCGGAGTGCGGCTGACCCTCAGCCAGGATGCGGTTCAAGAGTTTCAGGTGAATCGCAGCAATTACCTGGCAGAATTAGGTGGTGCGAGCGGTGCGGCCATCAATATCATTTCCAAGTCCGGCGGCAACGATTTCCACGGCAGCCTTTACTCCTATTTTCGAAACGACGTGTTCGACGCCGCTGATCCCTTTGCCGTCAAACAAGCTTTGGCGCCGGGTGCGGTTTTCGATCCATCGCAGCCGGACAGCGTTGGTTCGAACTTAAAGAATTCCCTCACGCGCTATCAATACGGCGGCACCAGCGGTTTTCCCATTAAGAAGGACAAATCCTTTCTCTTTGGTGCCTTCGAAGGGCTGCAGCAGGACACGCAAAGTGCCGTCCCCTTACTTACCAACACCGATATTTTTCGGCCGACCAGCGCGCAGTTAACGACCCTACAGGACCTGGCGGCTGAAGGCAGCGGCACAATGGTGCAGTGCTTCTCCAATTCGTCTCAGACTTTTCCGGCGCCGACTTGCGCTTTCCTGCTACAGAATGTCTTGACCGTAAGCCAATTGGCCGCACCGGGGCGATTGGCGGGACAGCAGGCATTGAACGCCTTTCTGATCAGCCAGCTTGAAACCAATGGAGGGTTGTTCAATTACAAGACGCGCGAATATCTTGCTTCGGGCCGCTTTGACCATCGTTTCGGCGAATCGAACCAGTTGGCTCTGACTTACAGGTACGGCCACGACCTGGAAGAGAGTCCCGACGTGCACTCCCTGACAGGCTTCACCGCAGGAAGCTCCATTCGCACCTACGACAACAACATAATGGCTGGTTGGTATCACGTGTTCAGCCCGACCGCGCAAAATGAGTTGCGGCTTCAGTTTGACTACACCGCCTTCGACGTCGTCCCCAACGCGCCTGGAGAGGTAGGTTTGCAGATTCCAGGTTTCGTCAATAATCTTGGCACCAGCATCTTCATTCCGAATTTCACCATTACCCGCCGTTATGAAATCGCGGACAACTTCACCTTCGTCCGCGGCCACCACACCATGAAATGGGGAGGCGAAGAACTTCTTCGCGGCAATCATACCGAGTCACATACTTTTTTCCCCGGCCGGTTTGTTTTTGGTTCGTTGCCGGGATTCCTGATCAGCCCCTGTTTCCTCCCCTCTTCCACAACTGCAAATCCTTGTGGCTTGACGACGCAAGGAGTTGCGCTTAACTCTCTGCAGACTGCTTCGTTTGGCCTTCCGCAGGTCTATCAGCAGGGCTTTGGCAACCCGGTGTACCCGTATTACACAAGGCCGTGGACGGCCTTCTATTGGCAGGACTCCTGGCTCCTGGCCTCGAACTTCACTTTGAATTATGGCCTTCGGTACGAACTCGACACTCAGTACAAGCCCTTGGGCACGTACAGGAAGAATTTTGGCCCCCGTGTCTCCTTCTCTTGGGATCCGTTAAAAGATCACAAGACCGTGGTCCGGGCAGGGTACGGAATCTTCTACGCCCCGGTCTACGAACAGATTGGAGCCGTGGACCTTTCCCTCGGGGTGCTGAATGCAAACAAAACCTCGGTTGGAAATACAACGAACGCGGGAGAAGTCAAAAATCTGGTGGCCATCTGCGGCATTGCCGGAACTCCTTTCGTGGGAAGCGGAAATAGTCCATGTAACCGCGAAATCTCCATCTACATCGTTCCGCTTACCGGCGTACCCTTCGGAAACGCCAACCTGAATGCCGCAGCCGTTTACCAGGGCTTGTTCGGGGCTGGGCCCAATGGAGGATTGATCGGATGCACCACACCTGCGTCAGGGGCCTATGCCTGCATTACTCCCGCAAGTCTAGCGCCGTTTGGGCTAAATGTGACCAATAGCGGGCCGCTTGCGCCGCTGCAGGTGGTTTTCGTGGAGCAACCAAATTACCGCAACCCCTACTCGCAACAGGCCGAATTCGGAATCGAGCACGAGGTGGTGCCAGGATTCTCCATTTCCGCGAGCTATATCTACTCCCACACCATCGGGCTCCCCGTGGCCATCGATACGAATTTATTGCCCGCGCCCACCAGCGCTGTCACCTTGGCCAGCGGGAAAACGGTGGCGTACAGGAACTGGAATTTGGGCCCGGGAGCCGATCCACTGGGCGGCACGGAAGGACTACCCTGTGCAGCCACTGCGGCGAATCCGCTTGCTCCGTTTGCATGCTTCGTGAATCCACTCATCGTTCAAAACAACCAGTACACTTCCGCGGCAACTGCGGTCTATCAAGCCGGCATTCTTGAAATCAAGAAACGCTTCAGCTCGCACTTCACGGCCTTGGGCAATTACACCTTCAGCAAGGGGTTCGACACGAGCACGGATTTCAACAGTGACTACGGACCGCAAGACCCCACGAATCCGGGGGCCGACCGAGGTCTCTCCGAGTTTGATCAACGCCATAAGGTCGTCGTCGCGGGAGTCTTCGATAGTCCGTGGAAGAATGCCGTCCTTAGCGGATTTCAGTTATCCCCGATCTTTACCTATAACAGCGGGCATCCTTTTAACCTACTCGCCGGAGGCGAGGTCAACGGAGACAACCACACGACGAACGAACGGCCTCTTGGGGCTGGCCGCGATACCGGCTTGGGGCCGACTTACACGAACTTTGACATGCGCTTGAGCTGGCAGCATAAGGTGCGCGAGAAGGCCTTGCTGCAACTTACAGCCGAGGGGTTCAACATCGCGAATCACACCAATTATGCAAGCGTCAACAACGAAGTGAGCCCCTTATTTGGAATTCAAACAACACCGACGACGTGTCCGGCCGCAGGCACTTGCCCGACAGGCAATACGAGCTTCGCCGTACACGGTTTTAAGCCGGGAACGCTGCTTCCCGACGGAACCCACGCAACCGCCAGCACGCCGCTGGCTTTTACGTCCGTGTCCCCAAAGCGTGAAGTCCAGTTGGGCCTGCGGCTTACCTTCTGAGCAACACGCCAGATCACGTCGGCAGAACCCCACCCTGGCTCTGGATTCTCCGTTGCCCGTGACCCTCAATTGACGTGAGAATTGTATAGTGTTTGCGAAAAGGACCTCTGAAGCTTTTAGGCGATCCCGGTGAACACCAAGGAACTCTTCGATCTGTCCGGGCGCGTTGCTATGGTTACGGGAGGCTCCATTGGCCTTGGGCGCCAAATGGCCGAAGGCTTGGCTGAGATGGGAGCAAATCTGGTACTTTGCGCGCGCAAAAAGGAGCGCTGCGAACAAGCAGCGGAAGAATTGAAGCGACTTGGTGTCAAAACGCTGGCCCTTGCCTGCGACGTCAGAATTCCAGGGCATGTCCAGAACGTGGTCGAGGAAACCGTTTCGCAGTTTGGCCGCATCGACATCCTCATCAACAATGCTGGCACCTCTTGGGGTGCTCCGGTTGAAGAGATGAGGCTCGAGCACTGGAACAAGGTGATGGAGACGAATTTGACCGGGACATTTCTGTTCTCGCAGGCGGTTGGCAAGCACATGGTTGCGCAGCGCCGGGGAAAAATCATAAACATTGCTTCGGTGGCGGGCATCCGCGGGGCGCCACCGGAATTTCAAGCCATCGGATACCACGCCAGCAAAGGCGGCGTCATCGCTTTCACCAAGGATTTGGCCTGCAAATGGGGGATGCAAAACATCCAGGTGAATGCCATTGCGCCTGGCTGGTTCCCCACGCACATGTCCCAGGTGGTGATGGAAATAAACAAAGAGGCCTTTTTGAAGAAGATTCCCCTGGGGCGTTTTGGAAGCGACTACGACCTGAAAGGGGCCGCCGTGTTCCTGGCATCGGACGCTTCCAATTTTGTCACCGGACATGTATTGGTAGTGGATGGAGGGCAAACGGCCTGACCCGAGGGCGGCAGCCTGCGATGAACGTTCCCTTGACACCGATCCGCTTTCTTCGCTATGCCGAGCAGCAATCTGCGCGGCGAACCGCGGTCGTCTGCGGAAACGAGCGCCTCACGTACGCGCAATTTGCAGAGCGCGCGAGCAGGCTTGCTGGTGCTTTGCAAAAGGCCGGCGTCCAGCCTGGCGACCGCGTGGCGTTTCTCAGCACGAATTGTCACCGCTTGCTGGAAGCCTACTATGGCGTGGTCGAAGCAGGGGCCGTGCTGTTGCCGCTCAACATCCGGCTAGCCCCGCAAGAGCTCGCTTATATCCTGAATGACGCGGGCGCAAGCGTGCTCTTCCTCGAGAGCCGCTTCCTGGAATTGGTCGAATCTTTCCGGTCTAAGCTCACGACCGTCAAAACCTTCTTCTCTCTCGACAAATTGCCCAACGTGGATTGGATCTCTAACCGGAATTACGAAGCGCTGCTCGCCGCCGCTCTTCCCTATCGCGCCGACATCATGCAGGTCGACGAAAACTCTCTTGCCGAGCTTTTTTACACCAGCGGCACCAGCGCCGAGCCGAAGGGTGTGATGCTGACGCACCGCAATATCTACTTGCACGCGCTCAATGCCGGTTTGGCCATGCACACCGACAACGATTCCGTGGAGCTGCACACGGTTCCGTTGTTTCACGCCAACGGCTGGGGCGTGGCTCATTTCCTGACGCTGGTCGGCGGCAAGCACGTGATGATTCAGAAATTCGACCCGCCCGAAGTTTTTCGGCTCATCGAGGCCGAGCGCGTACAGTATTGCAGTCTCGTGCCTGCCATGGCCACGGCCTTGGTGAATTGTCCGGAGCGTTCGAACTACGATCTGAGCAGCCTCAAGCGAATTACCATCGGTGGTGCCGCCTCGTCTCCTACCTTGATCCGCGAAGTGGAAGAAGAGCTGGGGTGCGCCTGTTTTTCGGGCTACGGCCTGACGGAGACAGCGCCGGTGTTGACCATCTCTCCCAGGAAGCCGGACGTGCAGTGGGAGGGGGAGCAGCGCTACATCGGGCAATCGATGACCGGTTACGCCATTCCGGGCGTCGAACTCCGCGTCGTCGACGCAAAGGACCAGGACGTGCCGCGGGACGGAGTATCCATTGGCGAAATTATCGCTCGAAGCGACGGCGTCCTGGAAGGTTACTGGAAACAGCCGCAAGCTACGGCGGAGGTGCTTCGCGGCGGATGGTTTTATACCGGCGATATGGCCACCTGGAACGAAGACGGCTACATCCTCATTGTCGATCGCAAGAAGGACATCATCGTAAGCGGCGGCGAGAACGTCTCCTCGCTCGAAGTGGAGAAGATTCTTCTGTCGCACCCTGCCGTTTTGGAAGCGGCCGTTTTGCCCGTGCCGGATCCCGTGTGGGGAGAAGTGCCGAAGGCGTTGGTGGCGCTAAAACCGAACCTGCAAGCTGGTGAAACTGAGCTCATCGAGCATTGCCGCGCGCGCCTCGCGCATTACAAATGTCCGCGGTCGGTCGAATTTCTGGAGAGATTGCCGCGGACTGGCACAGGAAAAGTCTTGAAACGAGACTTGCGCAAGAAATATTGGCAAGGCAGGGAAACGAATCGACCTGAATTTGCGGCGCGAGAAGCAAAGGACACGACTCGACAACCGCATGGCAGTTCTGGCGGCGGTTCTGGCGCGCTCGCAGGGAAGCGTGGCGAAAAGGCATCCTCATGAGCGGCCTCGTTCAATTTACAAAGTCTAAAGACATCGGCGTCATCACCATTAACAATCCCCCCGTGAACGCCTTGAGTCCCGGAGTTCCCGAAGGCATTTCCGAGGCCATCGATCAATTGCTAAAGGACGACGAGCTCAAAGTCGCCGTTCTGATCGGAAGCGGCAATACCTTCATCGCCGGCGCGGACATCAAGGAACTCGAGAAAATGGCTTCGGGAAAAGCGCGCGAAGCTGGGTTGCTCCCCTTGCTTTTGAAAATCGAGGATTGCCGCAAGCCTGTCGTCGCCGCAATTCATGGAACCGCGCTCGGTGGCGGCATGGAAGTTGCCATGGCCTGCCACTACCGCGTTGCCCTTCACAGCTCCAACGTCGGCCAACCCGAAGTCCAGCTAGGAATCATTCCCGGAGCAGCCGGAACGCAGCGGCTTCCGCGGCTCGCGGGCGTTGCTAAAGCGGTCGAGATGTGCGCGGAAGGCAATCCAATCACGGCCGAGGAAGCATATCAACTTGGAATCGTCGACAAGCTCATCGATGGCGACCTGCTAACAGGCGCAATGGCCTTTGCCCGCGAGATCGCCGGAAAACCTGCTCTAAAAACGCGGGAACGCAGCAACAAGCTCGGCACGCGGGAGCAGAATGCGCCCATCTTTGCCGCAGCGCGAGAAAATGTGCGCAAAAAACAGCGCGGCAGGATCGCGCCGCTGGCCGCAATCGACGCCGTAGAAGCCGCGACGAAGGTACCGTTTGAAGAAGGCTGTCAGATCGAGCAGAAACTGTTCATCGAGTGTCTTCCTTCGCCGCAGGCCAAGGCGCTCATGCACGTTTTCTTTGGTGAGCGCGAAGTCGCCAAGATTCCTGACATTCCGAAAGCCACGCCCATTATTCCGGTCAAGACGGCCGGCGTGGTGGGCGCGGGTACGATGGGCGGCGGGATTTCCATGGTGCTCGCCAACGCAGGCATTCCTGTGCTGGTCAACGAGGCGGACCAGGCCGCTCTCGACCGCGGCATGGGTAACATCCAAAAGAATTACGCCAATTCTGTGAAGCGCGGCCGCTTCACCCAGCAGCTTGTGGACGAGCGCCTCAAGCGGATTCAACCGACCCTGAGCTTGGAGGGATTCGCCAACGTGGACTTGGTCATCGAAGCGGTTTTCGAGGGCCTGGCCCTCAAAAAGGAAGTCTTCGCGCAGCTCGACAAAATCTGCAAGCCCGGAGCCATTCTGGCAAGCAACACCTCCACGTTAAGTATCGACGAGATCGCTTCGGCTACCCATCGGCCGGAGTCTGTCATCGGGACGCATTTCTTCAGTCCCGCAAACGTGATGCGCCTGCTCGAAATCGTCCGCGGCAAAGCAACCAGCAAAGAAGTCATCGCCACCTGCATGGAGTTTTCGAAGAAACTTGGCAAGGTTGGCGTGCTGGTGGGCAATTGCCGGGGCTTTGTCGGCAACCGCATGTTCCATCCCTACGTACGCGAATCGGTATTTCTGCTGGAAGAAGGAGCCACCGTCCAGGAAGTCGACAGTGCGCTTTACGATTTCGGGATGGCCATGGGGCCGCTAGCCGTGGGCGATCTCGCAGGACTCGACGTCGGCTGGCGCATTCGCAAGGAATATCGCCATCTCGAAAAACTCGGCATCCGCCAGCCCTTCGCGGGCGACCGCCTTTGCGAAATGGGCCGCTTGGGACAAAAGACCGGAGCCGGCTGGTATAAATATGACGAAAACCGGCGCGCGATCCCTGATCCTGAACTAACAGCTCTGGTAAGAAAATGGGCGGCCGAAGCAGGCATACTGCAGCGGCGGATTTCACGCGAAGAAATTGTCGATCGCTGCCTCTACGCGTTAGTGAACGAAGGGGCGCGCATATTAGAAGAAGGCTACGCGCTGCGTGCGGTGGATATGGACATCATCTATATCAACGGCTATGGCTTCCCTGCTCATCGGGGCGGTCCGATGTGGTATGCGGATACCGTTGGCCTGAAGAACGTTTACAACCGGGTTCTTGCATTTCACAAACAGCACGGCGAGCTCTGGGAGCCCGCGCCCTTGCTAAAACGACTCGCCGAAGAAGGAAAGACTTTCGTGGATTACAGCCAAGAGCAGCGGGCGGCTGCCCGGTAGCGACATGCAAATGTGACTGACTTCCTCGACAAACCAGCTGCCATTCGTCCGGGCGAAGAACTCGACCTTGGCAAGCTCGAGGCTTTTCTGCGAAGCCATTTTCCTGGTGAAGCGGAAAACTTCGGCGTCATGCAATTTCCGAGTGGCCATTCGAATCTGACGTATTCTGTGACTCTTGGAAACCAGCAAATGGTCTTGCGCCGGCCTCCTTTTGGCAGCAAGGTCAAATCGGCTCACGATATGGGACGTGAGTTTCACGTCCTTTCCAAACTTCACCGCGCCTATCCCCCCGCGCCCGAGACCCTCCTCTATTGCGACGATCCATCCATCCTGGGCGCTCCTTTTTACCTCATGGCTCCGATCGGCGGAATCATCCTTCGCCGGGATCCCCCGCCGGGTCTTCTATTTACTCCGGGGACTGCCCGCGAACTCTCGGAGTCTTTTGTCGACAATCTCGCACGTCTCCACAGCATCGATTACACAGGAATCGGCCTCGCGGAACTTGGCAAGCCCGAGGGTTACCTGGAACGCCAGGTTCGTGGCTGGATCGAACGCTACCATGGCTCGAAAACGCACGACCTACCCGAAGTCGAGCAAATCTCCTCTTGGATGCAGCAAAACTTGCCACGCTCGAATTACGCCACTCTGATTCACAACGACTACAAATTCGACAATGTGATCCTCGATCCGGACGATATCGCGAGGATCATGGGCGTCTTGGATTGGGAAATGTGCACGCTCGGCGAACCGCTCAGCGACCTGGGAACGGCCTTGGCTTATTGGGTGGAAGCGGACGATTCCGATGATCTGCAAGAATTGCGCTGGGGCCCGACCAGCTATCCCGGCAGCATGACGCGCAACGAGCTGGTAGCGCGTTACGCACAAGCTTCGGGGCGCGATGTTTCGAATATGGTTTTCTATGTGGTTTTTGCGCGATTCAAGGTAGCCGTCATCGCGCAGCAGATTTATTACCGCTACCACGTCGGGCTAACTAAGGATGCGCGGTTTGCGGTCATGCCCGAAGGGGTGCGCACTCTCACGCGCCACGCGTTGCAAAGTGCGCAATCAGGGAAGCTCTAGCCGCTGCTGCCCGGTTCTATGCCAGGTGCGCAGCATTCCTCAAAGTTCGTTGCGCCAGGGGTTCATTTGCGGTACCGCACAATCCACTCCGCCACACAGCCGGGCTTTTCCTTTCCTTCGCATTCCACGGAGCAAGAAAATACAGCTTCCCCGGCTTCGCCGCGTTCTAGCACGTTCACCAGCGTAAAGTGGCCTCGAATTCTCGCCCCCTCGCGGACAGGAGAAGGAAAACGCACGCGATTTAATCCGTAATTGATTGTCAGCAGCCTGCCGCTGCCAATGCGAACTACCTCCTTCATGAAATGACTGATGAGCGAAAGTGTAAGGAACCCATGAGCGACGGTCGCCCCGTAGGGCGACTCCCTCCTGGCGCGTTCGCGATCCACATGAATCCACTGCCGATCCTCCGTAGCTTCAGCAAACTGGCTGATCCGCTCCTGGGTGACGGTCAACCATTCGCTCGTGCCGATCTCTTTCCCGATGTACTCCTTCAGTTCATCGAGTGTCTCGAGGGCAAGCACGTGCATCCGCGCCTCCTTGGAAGAGAGAAATGCATTTGCAGTGGAAATGGATGGTCAGGAATGCGTGGTGGATTGCTTCCTGGGCTTGCTCCATTTGCCAAGCTCCCATTTCGCGATCGATTCGGTGTGTACTTCATCGGGCCCGTCCGCCAGTCGCAGCGTTCGCACGTGGGCCCACGCACTGGCAAGAAACGTATCCTGTGAAACGCCCGCCCCGCCGTGCGCCTGGATCGCCCGGTCCAGCACACGGAGCGTGACGTTTGGCGCTACCACCTTGATCATGGCGATTTCCGTACGCGCCGCTTTGTTTCCCACCGTATCCATCCGGTATGCTGCTTTAAGCGTGAGCAGTCGCGCCTGGTCGATCTCCATCCGCGACTTCGCAATGTCTCGGCGAATCGTTCCTTGTTCGGCCAGCGTCCTCCCGAACGCCACGCGCGACTGCACGCGTTTGCACATCAATTCGAGCGCTCGCTCCGCCACTCCGATGCAGCGCATACAGTGATGGATCCGCCCCGGGCCCAGCCGTCCCTGCGCGATTTCAAATCCTCGTCCCTCACCCAACAATAAATTTGACGCGGGCACACGAACATTTTCAAAGGCAATCTCGGCATGTCCATGAGGGGCATGGTCGTATCCGAACACCGTCAGCATGCGAACTATCTTCACTCCGGGAGAGTCCATCGGCACCAGAATCATCGATTGTTGCGCGTGCGCCGGAGCGCCCGGGTCCGTCTTCCCCATGAAGATTGCGATCTTGCAGCGCGCGTCCCCGGCACCGGAAGCCCACCACTTCCGGCCGTTGATGATATACTCCTTTCCCTCTCGCACTATTCTCGCGCTGATATTCGTTGCGTCCGAGGAAGCGACGCTCGGCTCGGTCATCGCAAAGCAGGAATGAATTTCTCCTGCCAGCATCGGCTTCAACCACTGATCCTTTTGTTCCGGCGTGCCGTACCTGGCCAGCACTTCCATGTTTCCCGTATCGGGAGCGCAGCAATTGAAAACTTCCGGAGCCATCGGGCTGCGGCCCATGATTTCGCACAACGGCGCGTAGTCGAGGTTTGTCAGCCCCGCGCCATTTTCATTGTCTGGCAAGAACAGGTTCCATAGTCCGGCGGCGCGAGCTTTGGGTTTCAAGTCTTCGACAATTTTCGCAGGTTGCCAGCCGCTGCGCTCGACCTCCTCGTAATAACGCTGTTCGTTCGGGTAGATGTATTCGTCCATGAACGCCAGCAGCCGGCGTTGCAATTCTTTCGTTTTTTCGCTGAACTCAAAGTTCATTTGTTATTGTCCAGCTCACAGAAGCGCCCGCTTCATTCGACCGTTTTTTTGTGTTTACCCGTGCGGGCGGCCCTTCTTCAACTGCTCGTTTTGGCGTGATTATATAGAATGCACCGCAACGCGCGAGGGTATTTCCGAAAAAGCTTGAATATCATCCCTGAGCAAGTCGGGAGGAACCTGGAAGGCGGCCCAAGGAAGCATGGTGACTCACTTCCGCGCGCACGCATGGCCAGGAATGCCGGAATCGCGAGAGGATCAACCTCCAGATCCGGAAGGCATTCGTGGCCGGATCTGGTTTGATGCTGGGTTTCCTAGCAACTGGGCAACGGCTTGTTTTGCTTCTCGCGCTTCCTTCGCTTCCCTGCTGCCCGTAGTGGTAAGGTCCTGCGCGCCGAATCCGACGCCAATTTTCTTGAGGAATGCCGTGGGAGGCTCGCCGCCGGCGAAGATCCACACAAAATCGTTGGGAATTTCGTGCAGCTTGCCGTTCACATCGAGGACCACGGAATCCTTCCTGAATTCCACGGGGTTGGAGTTGAAGACCACTTTGACTTTGCCCTTGCGGATGGCTTCCTCGATGCGCTGAGCGTTGCGCTCCTTGATGCGGCTGAAGGCTTCCTTGCGGTAAGACAGAACAACCTGATTACCCACCTGATGACCGAGACCCATGGCGGCCTCGATGGCGCTGTCGCCGCCGCCCACCACTAAAATTTTCTTGTTCACATAATGGTCGGCCTCGATCAGGCGGTACATCACTTTGGCCAGATCTTCTCCTTTAATGCCGAGTTTCCGTGGGCTGCCGCTCTTCCCAATGGCCAGCACCACGTTGCGTGCGCGATACTGGCCTTTGAGCGTGCTGACAGTGAAAATCCCGTCTTGACCTTTCTTGACATCCTCGACTTTCTCACCCTGCCGAACCTTGAAATCGGCGCGCTCGCAGACTTTCTTCCAGAAGGCGATCAAGTCTTCTTTGGATAGTTCGGTTTTCTTGAATTTTCCGTGCATGGGAAACTCGACTGGGCTGGTCATCACCAGCTTCTGGCGGGGGTATTTGGCGACCGTGCCGCCGATTTCGCCTTCATCGAGGGTGACGTAATTGAGTTTATTCTCGATTGCACGCAGAGAGGCGCTGATGCCCGCCGGACCAGCGCCAACGATCACCACGTCATAGACGCCGGGAACAGGGCGCGCGCCTCCCAGGGAAGCTCTTCTCCGGACAATCGTGTCGATGCAATCTCGCCCTTGATTGACAGCGTTTTTTATCAGAGCCAGGCCGCCGAGTTCGCCGACGATGAACATATTCTTGATGGAAGTCTCGTATTCAGGCGTTAGATACGGAATGTCGGCGCCCATGCTGGGGCTGGCCAGCACCATAGTAATTGCGCCAACGGGACAAACTTCGGCACAGAGGCTGTGCCCGATGCATTTGTATCCGTTAACGATCACCGCCTTGCCGCCGAGCATGGCCAGGACATCGCCTTCCGGACAAACCATGGTGCACGCCGCGCAACCGATGCAGTAATTGGCGTCAATGTGCGGGTGCTGGGACTTAGGCCCCTCCGAAAACAGCTTTCCCTTTTCCGCCGCTTCGCGCGCGCGGGCCTCCATTTTCTTCTGCTTCCTGAGATAGTTCAGCATGAAGAGCAGAATGATGGCGACAGCAATGGCGAAGGCGATGGTGTTATCCATAGTCCTCTTGTTAGCGAAGCCGCTGATCCGACGAAGGGTCTTGCTTATCCTGCGGTGGATTCTGTGGCTGCGAAGAAACCTGCGGATGACCCGACGGGAGCGCACCCGGCGCCGGCGTCCCGGTCTTTAAGAGCTCGTTGAAATTGGGCATGCCGGTATGCACGTCCTGATTTTTATGCGGATTCTGAGCTGGGTCGGGGTGCTGAATCATGCCCCCAAGAGGCTGCGTTTTCAGCACCACCCAAGCGTCTCCTTGTTTTTCGAGGTTGTAAGCTACTTGCATGCCTGTGCCGGGGGTGCCGCCGTTTTTGGGGCGAAACTCCACTTCCGCATGAGCCTGGCTGCCCTTGATAGACAGGCTGCGAATATCCATGTCCATGGCGCTCATGTTCAGAGTGCCGACGGCATTCAGGTGCTGCAAGATGCCAGAGCGGATGGCCGCGCTGTCACTTGCCTGCTTCTTGCACGCGCCGGGGCCGAGGAGCCCAGCGGCGAGTCCCAGGGCTAAAACTAAGCGTTTCATTGGTAGTGTCCTTTTTCTCTCCCCGCAGCGGGCCAAGCGCGGAACCATTCCGCCAGCGGCTTCGAGGTTCTCCGGACTAATTTCCTGTTTCCTGTGCCAACCGTCCCTGTCTCTCTCCTTAGATTCTATACCCCATGTAGAGGGCCAGGGCTATGTGGACGATGGCGAGTATAGCGAAGGCATAACTAAACGGGCGATGGATGACGTGCCAAAGCTGGAAGATTCGCTGCGTGCGGCTGAGAAAAACAATGCTTTTGGAAAGCTTGGCCTCGGTTTTCGCGACTTTGATGGCCCGTTCCAGCCGATGATCCCGGGTGGGCAGGAAGCCAAAGAAGGAGAAAACCCAGGCAAAAAAACCTGCTTGTTGCAATCGAACCAAGGAGGTCCTGAAAGGGCGCCTGAAATCGATGAAGAACATGGAGATCAGAGAGGCGACCACGGGGGTTTTGGCAACCTCTGCCGCGGAAGGCAATTGGTACAAGGTCTCCGCGGAAAACCCAAAATTCGCCCGTTGCTCGACGAGCTCTTTTTTTAGTGCGGCTTCCTTCTCTTGAATTTCCCTCATGGAGAGTTCCGCGGCATTGAGACTGCGGGGAATTTGCGAATACAAGTAACGGCCGACAAAACCGCTCAAAGTCACCATCAGCATGCTCCAGAAGGCCATGCCGGCGATGTTGCCGAATTTAAAAGAGGAGTGAAACGCGATGATGACGGGAGCGGTAGTGCCAAGCACGATATGGAAATCCAGCCAATGGCGGGAATTCCCTTGCCTGCCGAGCCAGCCCCACTTTTTGCGAAGCGGATAAAGGTAAATGAGAAAGAACATCAAGACGCCTAACATGCCGAGCCGTATGCCAAGGGTCCCGCTGGGGCGAAGGAGATCATGCTTGGGGGAGAAAGGGCGCTGTGCGTAGCCGAGCATGTAGTAGTCATAACCGTAGCCGCCAATGACCAGCACGACGGCTATGGCCAGCATCCAGGCGAGGAACAAACGTGTGCGATGGCCCCTCTCGGCATCGTTTCGAGTCAGAACCGCACTGCGTACACTTGCTGATGCGCTCATGGCTTTGCCTCCAAATCCTCCACGCGAATCGTCGCGCGGAATCTCTTGTATCCAGTAAAACGGTGAACATTGCGCCAGTGTTGGCGCGGCGTTTCGACGTCGATGATGGCGGAAATGGGCATCCAATAGGATTCGTCGGGATCGCGGAAACGAATCAGGGCGTAGTGAATCTCGCTGCGGAGTCCTTGGAGCCCCAAATCGCTCAAGCTGGAATCGATGGAAGCCGCCAACTTAGCGACTGCGCCACTTTGGGGTTCGATCCAAATTGTTCCCGAGAGAGGAAGAGGATAATCGTGGCCACGCAGTTGGAGTGCGGCAGGAGAAGCAGCGCCCGGAACAGCTTTGAAATTGACCTTGAAGTAGGTGACACCATCCATGCTCTCCTGGCCGCCTGGATCGAACGCAAAGCTCGACTCATAGCTCGGATGCATGATGAGCAGCATGCTGGTGAAACCATTGGTGATGAGCAGGGTGCGCGAAGAATCGCGGAATGCGGCCTTGCGGGTGTCACGGGATTCCACTAACTTCATAGACCCGCTGTTGGGGTTTGATTGGAGCTGATAATCGAAGACGGAGTCCTCGCGATAGTTGACCTTGCCATTCTTTCCCACAACCGCTTGAGAAACATTTTCCGTACAAACCACATTGGTGGCCTGCTCGAAGAACTTATCCACCTCGAGGCGCGCCCGCTGGAAAGCGGCCATCTCCGGGGGAACGGGATTGGCCGGGGCAGCGGCAGGAGCAGGAGTTTCCGCGGGAGACGTCTGGCCATATACTGCACGGCAACACAAAGCCAAGACCGCCAAGCCAACCATGGAAAACCAGCTGCGCTTGTGCCGGATCAAGAAGGAGCGATTCCCTGCGCAGCGGAGGCTCACTTGCGGAATCCTCCGAGGCGGTACCCAAACACGCTCGACCATTGCGTGTAACTGAGGCTTGGACCGCTGTACCAACCGAAATTGCCCTGCAGGAAATAGCGAGGGCCCACGTTGAAATCGACGACCCCATTCACGAAGTTGGAGTTCGTGTTGTTTGAAAGCACGGTATTAAAAATCTGGTGGCCGCCGTAAACCTGCACGCGAAAGGAGTCGGTGAAGCTTTTAGAGAGGGAGAACGATTGATATTTGCCGCTCCCAAAGGCGCTGTTGAATTTAGAATAATGAAGGTCCATTAACATCCCGGTCTTCCACAATCTTCCCAAGCTCAGGCCATAGGCTTGGTTGAGGGAGTTCCTCTTATCCGTGGTCGTTTTACTTTCTCCCAGGCTTGCAAACAAACCGATGTGCATGGGGAGCGCGATTCTGACGTCGCCGCTGAAGCCCTGGAAGAGGAATTGGTCAAGCAAGCCGGTGCCCAGCAATCGGGGATCAAAGGTGGGAAGTGTCTTGAAGTAATTGTGATTGACGCCGAAGCCGAACAGCTTTATGGGCTGGAAATGCAGTGTCGAAAAACTCTGTGAAACTTCCGTAGGGTTGCTGCCGCCATTGACCAGCGGGGAGGTGCGCGCTGCGTCGGCTTGCAGCGAATTATAAAAGGAAACGTATTGCTTCCAGGACCAAGTGTTTTCAAAGAACGCAAATTGCCGCGCCACCTTCCACTGGATGCTGGTCAGGGCCACTCCCACAGTGCTGTACATGCGCAAATGATCAAAGCTTCCGTACTCCACATTCACCAAAGTCCCGGCGACATGCTGGTTGGGGTTGTAACTCCAGGACGATGGGTCGGGAGTGGAGCCCCCAAAAAATCCAAAAGTGACTTTTCTGGTGATCTTCCTACCAAAGTAACCGCCATCGATGGTGCTCAAGCTCGGGGCCCAAGGAATGAATAGACGCCCCACACCAACCGTCACAGGGGAGTACGGGCTTTGGTAGGTAAAGCCAATGCGGTAGGTGCGGTTCACCAGGTCCGTTAAGGTTAAGCTTTGAGTACCCGCGCCGGGAAGGCTTGTGCTGCTGCGACCGTAGTTGCCGCGCCAGGAACCGATAAAATTCCAGTACGTCCCGCCGATATTGTGCATATCGGCGTCAAGAACTAGCCCCATCTGGCGTGAGGTAAAGCCGCCGGACTCTTGCGTGCCGCCGTAATTGAATCCGATGCGCCCCTGCAGGCGCTGCAGGGGACTCAGGCGAGTCACCTGCGCCTCTTTGGTTTCGCGAACCTCTTCATCCAACGGATCGCCGTAGCTAAAAGTCACCAGAATGGGATACTTATCCTGGTCCGCTACCAACTCCGACTCATGCCGGACCTGCACGCTCTCCGGAGTAAGAAATGCTGCTTGTCCGACCTTGAGTTCCCCGATGGTTTGCACCACGTCGCAGACAGCTGATGAATCGGAAACCGATGAAACCACCAATTCGGCTACGTGCGGGTAGCCGCGATATTGGATCCCTTCGGCAATCACTCCGTCCGGGGGAGCTTCCACGACGGAAAGCTTCATGCCCTCTTGCAGGTCCGCATTGCGCCCTGCGTCGATATACACTGAACCCTCGCTGACATACTTCACGCGGAATACTGTAGTTTTGCGAGCTTGCGCCGGGGGAGTGGCGGGAGCAGGGATGGCACCTTCTGGGGCTTGTGCATGAACCGGAACGGCCAATCCGGTGGCGAGGCAACTAAACGCAAGAGCTAATACAGCTCCACGGGTCGAAGAACCCCGGGGAAACAACATCTTCCCAATAATCCAGCCTGACACGTACACTCATCACCCCAGTGATTGTATTTGTTACCCCAACGTCTTTGGCTTCTGTCCATCGACTACTTGTTGCCGAAGCCTGCGGAGCATCGGCATTCCGGCGTCAGCCCTTGTGGCAATTCACGCAAATCGTCGCGTTATAGGTGTACCCGCCCACACCGTTGTGACGTGCATTCGTATTCGCCTGGTTCGTATGCGGCGAATTGCCGGTATGGCAAGCATTGATACAGGAGAAGATTGCGTAATTCGTCGAGTTGATATGGCAATCGCTGCAGCTCGAACCATTGTGCGGAATCCGGAACGCCGTATGGGTGAAAGCTGCGCCGGTCCAAGCCGTGGTCACCCAGGTGGTATGGCAGGACGTGCACGCAGTCGGATAATTCGCGGAAATGTGATTTGGCACGCTTGTTCCGTACGTCTGTGCATTCGTGTAATAGTTTTGATGGCAGCCATAGCAATCGGTAGTCGGAAATCCCGCACTGTAGTTGCCGCCCGTGTGACAGTCCGTGCAAGCATTGACCATCGGACCGATTGCACCGGTAACGGTCGGGCGCGGCGCCAGCATGTGCGGACCCTGCAATGGGAACCCTGTCCCCGCGTGGTCAAACTTTCCATCTGACCAGAGAACGGTGTCGTGGCACGACGAACACATGGAAGTCGCGAATCCCGCGGTGATGTGGTTTGGCACGCTACCGCCCATAGTTGCCGTGCTCTGCCACGCGGTCCGGTGGCACCCATAGCAATCGGTGTTGGCCGCCGTCAGGTTGTAGTTGTTCCCAGTGTGGCAATCCGTACAGGCATTCACCTTGCCGGCTGGCGCTAACTGGTGCGAGCCTGTCAAAGGCCAGCCCGTAGCCGAGTGGTTGAACACGACATTCGTCCATAGCGTCGGGTTATGACAAGTGGAGCAATTGGCCGCCGCAAAAGGTGCGCCCGCCGCAGCGTGCGTCGGGTTATTGGTCTGCTGCCACGTCGTTAGGTGGCATTGCGAATTCCCGCAATCGGTCGGCTGAATCTGCAGATTGTAGTTGTTGTTGATGTGACAGTCGGTACAGGCTTGCACTCTGCCTGCCGGCGCTAACTGATGCGAATTCGTCAGCGGGAAACCGGTCGTCGAGTGGTCAAAATTCGCGGTCAGCCAAGAAACGGTATTGTGGCAGTTAGAACAAGTGGCGATCGGAAACACCGTAGGCGCTGCCGTGTGCTGAGGGTTGGTAGTCTGTTGCCACGTTGTGAGGTGGCACCCTGCATGTCCGCAGTCTGTCGCTGCGATTTGCAAATTGTAGTTGTTGCCCACGTGGCAGCTCGTGCAAGGAACATTCGCGTGCCCGTTGGTTAGAGGGAAGTTGATCGGTGGCGCGGCGTGGTTAAAGTTCGTTCCGTTGAACGTTCCCCCTACCCAACTGTCGAACGTGTGGCATGATTCACAGGTTGTCGGGAAGTTAGCGACAACATGGTTTGGAACGTTCCCGCCGAGAGTCTGGGTTCTCTGATAATCAGATTGGTGACAGGAAATGCAAGCCGTCGAAAGCCCCTGGAACCGGCCGACCGCCGCGCTCTTGTGGCAGTCTTCGCATTGCAAAGCTGCGTGCACTCCGAGCAACGGGAAACGATTTTGGTGATCCTTTACCTGTTGCACCGCAATATTCCACCCTTGGACGGTGTGGCAATCCGCACAATTCGTGCCCATCTTGTTTTGGTGCACATCGACGTGGCAGTCCTGGCAATTCTTTCCCACATTGGTGAAGACCGGTTTCACGTGGCATTGGCTGCATTGGACTTTTTCATGCATTCCGCGCAACGGATAACTCGTTTTGTTGTGGTCGAACTCGGGAACCGCTTTAATCGGCCGCCAAGCCGTGGCGGTGTGACAGTTCTCACAAGGGATGGCCAGCGGCCCATGCGGACTCTTAGTATTACCGCGTTGACTTTGCGGAAGAGCGCTACTTACGGGCCAGAAAAGGAGCAGCAGCCAGAACGTGAATTTGAAGTATCTAAACGTGTTAGCCCTCCGAGGGCGCCCTTACATTTGGAGCTATCTCCGTCGAGGGGGGTACTACGCAGAATCTCCAACCGGGAATTGTAAAGTGCTTGTAAGTTCCCTGTAAGGCCCTCCCCCAATATAGCTCGCCATCGACTATGGTCGTCTTTGCGCCCGGTCAAAAACAACTGTACCTAAGAACAGGTTTAGGCCAGTTTGGACATTCGTATACCCGACATTCGTATACCCCATGACGCGTGCTCATAGCTTAACTGAAAACCTAGGATGTGCTACAGAAAAAATAAGGCACAAATTCGGTTGTTCCAAGCAGGTCCGGGATCCACCGCCCAGCCTCCCGCCAAACCATCTCTCTTCGCCAAATTTTCACCTGGCTAGCGTTCATCCCTGAAATCGATAGCCGAGACCCGGAACCGTGACGATCCATTTGGGCTTCTTCGGCAGATCCTCCAACTTTTGACGGAGACTCGCCACGTGTACATCAACCGTGCGGCTGAATGTGCCGTCTCCGTATCCCCAAACCTCTCGCAGGATCTCATCTCGCGAAAGAGTCGTTCCAGCATGTTCAAGCAAGTAGCGCAAGAGTTGGAATTCCCGCGCCGTCAAATAGATCGGCTCGCCGTTTCTGGTTACCTGGGTGCCGCGAAAATCGACGCGAATCGTGCCGAATTTATGAACACCTTGTCCGCTTCGTGGAGCGGAGCGGCGTAATAGTACTTCGATCCGGGCCATGAGTTCCATGGTGTCGAATGGTTTGGTGACATAGTCATCCGCCCCGAGTTTTAGGCCGACCACCTTATCGACCGTTTGCCCGCGAGCGGTCAGCAGGAGAATGGGGGTGGCCAATCCCGCCAAGCGGATTCCCCGGCAGATGTCGAGGCCATTGCAACGGGGCAGCATGATGTCGAGAATGATCAAATCAAAGGGTAACTGAGTCGCTTTTTCATACCCTTGTTGGCCATCCGCGGCCAAGTCCACGACATAACCCTCGCTCCGCAAGCGATCTCTCAGGGTCATCCGCAAAGCTTCTTCGTCTTCAACGAGCAAGATATTTTCGTTCATTTTTCAGTGCTTCCCTCGGCACGAATCTCGACCGGCACTTGGGACTCGGCATCCACCGCAATCGGCAGGTGCAGAGTGAAAACGCTGCCGGCACCGAGTTCACTTGCGACGCTAAGATGGCCGGCCATGGCTTCGGCTATGTTCTTTGCAACTGACAGTCCCAGCCCCGTTCCGTGAATCTGCTCGGCAACAACCGCAGGGCTGCGGTAAAACGGCTCAAAGATATGAGGCAGCTCTGGCTTGGCAATACCGATACCCTTATCTGTTACCGCGATTTGGATTTCTCTGCGGCCGGGCAATTGTGAGCCGCCTGGAAAAGCTTTCACGCCAACCCAGCGGCTTTTCCCGCTATACTTTACGGCGTTTACTATCATGTTCTGCAAGCAACGCGCCAGGGCAGAAGCATCTCCCTTAACCGAAGGAAGCCCTGGCGCAATTTCAAGCTCGATGTGAAAACCCGCTGCGCTCACTAATTCCGAAGCTTGATGTACGACCGAACGCAAGATCTCGGACAGGTCCAAAATGCCGAACGCAGCGTGATTTTCCCGATCTTTCGTGGCGGAAAAAAGCAGGATCTGGTCTACTAGCTCGGTCATTTGACGACTTTGGCTTTGGATTGCAGCTCCATATTTCTTTACATCGTCCTTCTCCTTCACCAAACCATCGGCGATATTGTCGGCGGCGGATGAGATGACCGCCAGGGGCGTGCGCAGCTCATGGGAGACCGAGGCTAGGAACTCCATCTGCAACCTGGCCAGCTGGATTGCATTGCTCATGCGGCTTCGCTGGATGGCCCAAACGGAGGCCAGCGCTAATATGAGAGTGATGCCAAGAACCGCTCCGACGCGGATAATCGTGCGTCGCGAAGTGGCGTCGACGTTCGAAAGTTGCTGGGAAGCTTGCTGGTCATAGACCCGCTCGATCTCCGCTAGATCTTGGCGAACGCGATCAAAGGATTGCACTCCCTGAGTGAGATCGAGGTCTACGGCTTCCTTTGTGCTCCCTTCAAGAATCGAAGCCAGGACTTCGTCCCGGACGTTCAGGTAGGTGGACCAATCGCGCTGAAGGCGCCTGCCGATATCCATCTCATTCGGGGTTCGCGCGTTCGCCAGGTACGCGGTAATTCCTTCGGATACAAGATGGTCCGCTTCGCGGGACTGGTCCGCGTATTTCACATGAAGATTGCTATCCGCCGTGCTTAATGCATAGAGCGTGCTTCGCCTGGTTTCCTGGGTTTGATACTGCAAGGCCGCTATTCGATGAAGGCTTAGAACCGACCCGGTATACATATTCTGTGAGTCTAGGTCGGCCCGGCGAAGATCGCGGATGGCAAACAAGCCGACCGCGGTGGCGGCGCATAAAATAAAAAAAAGCAACAGCGCCGAACTGTAACGCGAGAATCTCCCCCAGCTGTGCGCCGGCCTTGAGCGCATGCCGGGCATCGCTTTTCTTGCACCGCTTGCCTTTTCTCGGCCCACGTTATCTGTTCTCCCGTGGTGGAACATGCAGCTTGTAGCCCTTGTCACCGGGAAGTCGTTCGTCGATGCGAATGACTTTGACGGTCTTATCTACATCGGAGGCTCGGAGATAGCCGATTGCGCCTGGCACATTGAATATGAACTTCCGAACGCCTTCCGGTGTTGCAAGAGTCTTGGGGGAAACAAACACTTCCCCCGTAAACAGGCCGTGCAGGAAGTGATTGTTAAACTCGGTTTCATCCATGTGGTAGACGCCGCTGAGCACGGCAGCGCGCTCCGGCCAGCCCGGTTCCAGCATCACCAGCGTGATTCGTCGGCCGTTTGGCCAGTGACCACGTTCCCCTAGAAAAACCCGGCGTAGATCCGCCATGGATAAATCATTGACCGGGTTGGATTGATTGACGACGATGGCCAGGTTCCGCTCAGCTGCCGGCAGCTCCGGAGCAGGCAGCTGAGCGAACCCCAACGAGCAGCTCAGCAGCGCTCCCCAAAGCAAAGCTGCACAAACCATAAAGAACAAGACATGGGCCGGGCGCGGCATCGGAAAAGACTTCAAAACGTAAAGCCAATTTGCATTGCCAGGGCACTGACGGCAGGCTGCTGTCGAAGGGCAGTGTAGTCGTATTGCAGCTTCAAAGCCACCGACTCGCTCGCATCAAAGCGCACGCCCACAGAAGGGCCTTGCCGCAGTTTTATTTCCGGAAAAACCGGTTCCGCGTTTGAGGCATTCACATACTGATAACGAAAATACGGCCGGTAAGAACCAAATTTCTTGGAAACTTGAGTGTAAAATCCGGGAGTATGGAACACCCGTGCAGACCCAAAGGGAGCGTGGCGAATAACCAATGCCTCGTTCAGCCACTCAAAGCTCGGGCGGGCGAATACGGCGTGAGCCGCAAGAATAGTCTCATCGATTCTCGGCAGATTGATGGGGGAAAGCAAATCTCGATAAGCCGAGAAACCCACTTGAAGACCCGGAACGACTTCCGGTCTGGCAAAAAGAGCCAGATTGTAGGCCTTGTGATTCTGGTCATCGATTACGTTTTGCACCGGTTCCTGGGTCAGCGCCGAGCGTGAGGCGCGGCCGTTCCCTGCTTCGGCCACATAATGCAGTCCCAATCGCCCCGAAGGAACAAGTCCGGAGGCCGAAATGCCCACGCTATGAATGGGCAGAATTCCGCCTCGGTCTTCGAAGGCGAACAGGAAAGGCCGGTCGGCAGAGGTTTGAAACCAAGTGCTGTGATGGTAAGCCGTGTTGTAATAGCCGATGGCCGTGTGCCACCGGCCAGCCGCTAGCTTCAAATAGTCGCTCTGCGAATACTCAACGAGATAACGTTCGACATCCACGCTGAAGGTGTTGTTTTGACCCTTGGTCACGCCGTAAATGTTGTCTGGCCCGCCTTCAAAGATAATCTCGCTCAAAAACTTGAATCTTTCCGAAATATCCGAAGTGACAAATAGGTTTAGCTGTCCGAGGGTAAAGGAAGTTGTATCGCCTCTCCGGTTGTCCCCATGAAGATTAATATCCCCAAAGCCGCGCATGCGCAGCAATGTCTTGCTGACATCCATGCGTTCCGGCACCGGTGGCTCCTCTTGCGGCTCAGTATCTTTCTCGGGTGCCGCAGTCGTCTGGCTAGCAACGGGGGCGGCGGGCGTGGAGGCCGTGGACAACTTCTGGCCTTCCAGTTGCTTCACCCTGGCCTCCAGTTGGTCTATCTTCTTCACTTTGGCCTCGAGTTCCGCAACTCGTTCGAGCAACAGTTGAATGGTCTCGGAATTCGAAGCTAGGGACGGCCCGGGCTCTTGCGCCAACAGCGCCGGCGCCGCCAGCAGAAACACCAGGAATAAGAGCAGCGCCGGTACGGGGAAGGTCGAGCGAGTTCGAATAGACATGCCCATTCTTTCAAATACTGGCTTCATGACTTCCTCCTGCAAAATGGCCAAAGGGAAAGCCGCGAATGTTCAACTATGAATAGGAAACGGTAGCGCGAACTAGGCGGAACGATGGCCTGTGTGTCGTGAAGGTATAGTAGCGTTGGGAGACGCTTCTGCCATCTTCGTTCCTGCGGCAAAATCCGCACCCCTTTGCGGGTTCACCCCAGTCACCTTGGGCAACATCTCCCGAAGGGCTTGTTACTGATGGAAAAGTGGCGCTTAGCACGCGTATCCTTCACGCGCTCCACAACGAGCCCGATGATTCGAGTCGCAAGACAAGGTCATCTTGCCGGGCCTGAAGCGAGTCGACACATCCCGTGCCTGCGGTCTCAAGGGGACCAGCTTCCCGCCCGAGCATCCGCTGTCGCCAAACCGCGTAAATGGCCGGGTACACCAACAGTTCGAGCAAAAAGGAGGTGCAAATTCCTCCCACCATAGGGGCAGCGATACGCTTCATGACGTCAGCGCCGGTGCCCGTACTCCACATGATGGGGAACAGACCGATACACATGGTTGCGAAGGTCATAAACTTGGGGCGAAGACGCTTGGCTGCGCCCTGCACGATCGCTTCATGTAGCCCGGCGCGGCTTGACAGTCGTCCTTTGCCGAGGGCTTCCTCATAGGCCAAGTCGAGATACAGGAGCATGTAGACACCCGTCTCGGCATCGATTCCTAACAGCGCAATCAACCCCACCCAAACCCCGATGCTCAGGTTGTAACCGGCCAGATAGAGGAACCAGACGGCCCCGACTGCCGAAAAAGGCACCGCCAGAAGGATGATCATGGTCTTCGTGAACGATCGCGTGCTCGCATAGATCAACAGCAGGACAAGACCCAGGGTGAGTGGGACGACACGGGTTAGGCGATGCCTGACCCTTTCCATAGCTTCATACTGCCCGCTCCAGGAGATGGCATAGCCGGTTGGCAGTTTCAGCTCGCTCCGCAACAGGGGGCCGGCTTCGGCGATGTAGCTTTCCGGGTCACGGCCGGCGATATCCACATAGACATAGCCGGTTAGCAAACCGTTCTCGTCGCGAATCATCGACGGACCACGAGAGGTGCTGATCTCGGCGAGTTCACCGAGAGGCAGCTGCCGTTGGCCCCCTGCGGGAACGAGCACCCGCTCGAGTGCGCCCAGGTCACTTCGGAAGTCGCGCATGTAACGCACGTTGACCGGATATCGTTCTCGTCCCAGCACGGCCGTGGTCACGTCCTCGCCGCCGATGGCGTTCTCGACAGCTTGCTGGGCGTCTTCCATGCTCAACCCGTAGCGCGCCAGCTGCTCCCGGTTCCAGCGGAAATTCAAGAAATACCCGGTGCCTACGCGCTCGGCAAATACGCCCCGCGTCCCTCTCACGCGGGACAACAGAGCCTCAACGTTGGTTCCCACCTGCTCAATCCTGCCCAAATCGGCGCCTGAGATTTTCAGGCCGATCGGCGTACGCATGCCGGTCGACAACATATCAATGCGGCCCTTGATGGGCATGGTCCAGGCATTGCTCACGCCCGGAACCTTGAGGGCCTCGTCCATGAGGCGAACGAGTTCCTCTGAAGAAATCGCGTCGGGAGTGAGGTGGCGGAAAACGGACTTGGCGGTCTCCGGCGCCCATGAGGAGTACCAGGTGGGGACACGGCGCCACTCGGAGCGCGGCTTGAGGATGACCAGCGTTTCAAGCATGGAGAGCGGAGCAGGGTCGGTCGAAGTTTCGGCCCGGCCGGCCTTTCCGAGCACATGGTCGACCTCGGGGAACCGTGCGAGTATGCGGTCGGTGGCCTGCAGCAGCGCTTTGGCTTGGGTAATCGAGATCCCCGGCATGGCGGACGGCATGTAGAGGATGACGCCTTCGTCGAGAGTTGGCATGAACTCCGAACCCAAGTGCAGGAACACCGGGATGGTTATGGCAATTATGGCCAGGGCAGAGGACACCACCACCCACTTCCAGCGCAGTGTCCACCGCACGATCGGTTCGTAGATCCTCATAAGCCAGCGGCTTAGCAGATGCTCGTCTTCCGAGCGGATCCTCCCGACCACCAGGGCATTCACTGCCCGGCAAAGCCACGAGGGGCGAAAGCCGAACGGTTCGACGCGCGTGAGCAGCAGACGCAAAGCCGGGTCAAAGGTGATGGCCATGCCGGCGGCGATGAGCATGGCCAGAGTCTTCGAGTAGGCCAGCGGTTTGAACATCCGCCCTTCCTGCGCTTCGAGAGTCAACACCGGCAGAAAGGAGATGGCGATGACCAGCAAAGCGAAAAACGTTGGCGCGGCAACTTCCTTCACCGCCGAAAGGACCACGGTGCGATAGTCCTGCCGACGCCCCATTTTTTCCCATGCCTCCAGCTTCTTATGCGTCTGTTCGGCCACCACGATGGAGGCATCGACGAGTTCGCCAAAGGCGATGGCCACGCCCGCGAGCGACATGATGTTGGCGCTGATTCCCAGAAGGCGGAGGGGAATGAAGGAAAGCAGCACAACCACCGGCATGGTGATGATGGGAATAGCCGCGCTCGGAAAATGCCATAAGAACACCAGCACGATCAGCACAACCGTCGCCACCACCTCAAAGATGGTGGTCTTAACGCTGCTGATGGCGCGGTGGATCAGCTGCGAACGGTCATAAACAGGAACGATTTTGACGCCCTCAGGCAAAGTGGGTTCGATTTCCGTCAGTTTCTGCTTAACCCGGTCGATGACCTCGAGGGCGTTCTCTCCGTTGCGCATGATCACGACACCCGACACCACCTCGCCCTGGCCGTCCAAGTCGGCCAAGCCCCGGCGCAGCTCGGGTCCCTCGACCACTTCGCCCACGTCCTTGATGCGGATGGTCGTGCCATCTTCGCTTGCCTGAAGGACAATATTCTGAAAATCCTCGAGGGATTGCGCATAGCCGCGGCCCCGAATCATGTACTCCGTGCCGCCAAACTCGAGCAGTCGTCCCCCAACCTCGTTGTTGCCTTCCCGCACAGCCTCGGCGACGCGGCGGATGGGAATGCCATAGGCCTGGAGACGATTCGGGTCTACGTTGACCTGATACTGGCGCGTGTATCCGCCGACCGGAGCTACTTCTGCCACGCCCGGAACCGCTTTCAGGTAGTACCGTAGATACCAGTCTTGATACGAACGAAGGTCGGCCAAGCTATGCTTTCTTGACGAGTCGACCAGCGCGTACTGAAATACCCATCCTAGCGACGTTGCATCGGGTCCAAGCTCCACCTTTACCCCCTCGGGGAGCTGAGACAGCACCCCCGAAAGGTATTCCAAGGTGCGGGATCGCGCCCAGTAGAGATCCGTGCCATCCTCGAACACCACGTACACATAGGAATATCCGAAATCCGAGACGCCGCGCACCGTTTTTACCTTCGGTGCGCCGACCATGGTCGTCACAATCGGATAGGTAACTTGGTCTTCGATGATGTCGGGGCCACGATCCCAGCGGGAGTAAAGGATGACTTGGGTTTCGCTCAGGTCCGGAATGGCGTCGAGCGGCAGTGTCATCATGGACCGCCAACCCCACAGGCAGGCCAAAGCTACGCCAACCAACAAGAGGGTTTTGTGCTTGACGGAAATATCGATGATGCGGTTAATCATGGCCGACGCTGCGGCGGATTCGGGCAAGATAATGCTCTGGATCGCGAGTGAAATTCTGCTTGCAGCGCTCAGAACAGAAGTAATAGGTAGCGCCATCACGATGGAGCGTGTTTCGAGCGGAGACGGCCTTGGCGGCATCGATCATCATGCCGCAGGCTGGATCTTTAACCTGGCCGGCCTGGACGGTCAGCCCCGCTTTGCTGCCAGATGGTGGTGTGACCTTCTTCTGCGGTTGTTGCTCTGGCGGCGCCTGAGCGCTGGATCTCAATCGGCTCTCCGAATCCACAAGGAACGTTCCCGCGGCGACCACGCGCTCGCCTTCATCCAGGCCCCGCACGATCTCGACACGGTCAGAAAGCCTCCGCCCGGTTTCGACCTGCCGGGGTTCAAACACCCCCTTGCTACGCTCTACGAACACGCGCTGCTCGCGTCCCGAGTCAATCAGTGCATCCAAGGGCACGGTTAGTCCCGGCGCCACGCGCACCGGCAACTCCACATTGACGAACATGTCGGGACGCAGGGCAAAGCCGGGGTTGTCCGCTTCGAGCCGCAGCTTCAAGGTCCGGGTAACGGGATCGACCTGCGGAAGGGTGTTACTCACGCGGGCCGAAAAAGTTTTTCCCTGATCGGGTAGAGTGACACGCGCTATGGTCCCGGGACGGAAATGTTGCACTTCGCTGCCAAAGATGTCCGCCAGAATCCAGACTTTGCTCAGGTCGGCAATGCGGTAGAACTCGCTGGAGCGATCGAAATGCTGGCCGGGCGCAATATTGCGGGCCAAAATGAATCCGTCCGCTGGACTGACGACGTCAACGGTCTCAGGAAGCTGGTGGCTTTCCGCCATTTGCTTAATCTGCGCATCGCTAAGGCCGAGATTGCGCAGACGATCGGCATAGCCCTGAATGCTGCTCACTCCTTGCTTATTCACAGCGCCGGGAAAGGGCATCGTGCGGGATCCGTCCTTACCCACCGCACCCGGAACGCCCGCCGTGGCCGCCAGAAACCCGGAGGCTATTCCTAAGGTCTCACCCACATAAGAGGAGGCCAGCTTTTGGTCCCTTTTGACCAGTTCACCGATCGAATCGTTGAACGTCTCCCGAATAAATCCGTCCGAACCGGCGGTAATCCGGTACACGCGCGTATCTTCCGGAACCACGCGCCCCAGCACGCGGATTTTTTCGCTCCCCCAGGATTTTTGGACCGTGGCGACGCGGATACCGAAAAGCTGCTGTTTGTCAACGTCGATCCCGACGGCGCCGTCCGGCAGGGTAGCTTCAGAAGCCGCGACGGATGTGCCAGGCTCGGCGTAAACCGGCTCAAGAGGCATGCCACAGTCGGGAGCAATGCCCGGGTGGTCTGACTTGTAGTCCGGATGCATGGGATCGACCCAATAGAGCACTCGTCGCGCGTTCGGACTGGGTGTTGTGTTTTGCCGCGTGTGCCGCCGTCCTGCCGCGTAGGACGCGATCATCAGCAAGGCGACCGCTACGGCACTTATGGTTCTTTTCATCGAATTGCGCCTCACCGTTCCAACTATTCCTCTCGTTCGCTCCTGCGGAAACCGCCGGACTACTCCGCTGGCGAAGGAGGTGCCGTCGCAGGTGGCGGAGTTTGGCCCTTGCTTTCACCGGCCGCGCTCTGGGCATCTTTGGCTGCTTTTTCAAGCGCTTGGTTGTACAGAGCGGCGCGCCGAGCTTCGAAGTCTTCCCGAGTCAGCGTGGCCATCCGCAGTTGGTCCAACTGCTTGTCGAGGTGGGCGAGCATCAACTCCCACATTTGCAGGTTGTCCTTGAGAACCGGGTCGTTCGAGTTCTTCGAAGCAGCCTTGTCGCGCATCTCCTTCAACAAAGCATGCATGCTGCCGAGCGTGGCCTCCATTTCCTGCAAGCGCTGGCGCTCGAGCAACTGATTCTGTGTCGGTATGCCGGCCCTCCTGCCCGGAAATGGCCGCGGCATCGGCCTGCTGCTACGGTTAGCGTCGCCCGCGACCACCGCGGGTTTCTCGGCCGGCGCGATTACGGGCGCAGGACTTTGTGCCCAAACGCCGGTAGCCGTTAGAAGGATGGTGATTGCCGCTCGAAGTTTTATGCCCATCCCACTCCTCTTGATGACATCACGTCAGAGTCAGCTAGAAATCTAGAGTCTCTGCAAGCTCCACGTCGACAAAACCTGAGAAACCCCAGTTTTCCTCTGTTTATCTTTCAGATAGCTAATGGTTTCTTTAACATGTCCGCAGCCTCGCTCGAGAAGCAGCAAACCTGACACTCCCTAAAAGCATCAGGTCAACGCGACCTCCTTTTCGTTGCGCTCCATCAAGCTCCAGGGCGGAGCCAACGAACGCCCCAGGCAGCCCTGCTCGACCACAGGCTTGTTGCTTGGAATTGACCAAGAACGCCCTCCACAGGGGCTCCGCGCCCCAGGCCTTGTTGGCCCCCGCTCCAGACGGTGACCCCGCGCGCGCCAGCGTTGCGGCCGGGCCCCAAGTGGAAGATTGTGCGTATATTGTGGAAGGAAAGTTCCCGCCTGCGCAGCCTGGCGTCAACGAAGCCGAACTAAGTCGTTTGATCGGATGGCTCATGACCGCCTCATGAATCCCTCAGCCACCGTTTTATGGGCAACTCCCCTGCCAATTCCCCATCTTCCACCTTGCAACGGAGAATGTCTATGCCCGGCGGGGCGCTCAAAGGGACTGGGCTGACAGGGAAACGCTGCTGGCTAATAATAAGAAATCCCGCCCGGCAGGACTCGGAAGCAATCCTACACTTCATGCCCGTGGCACCGTCGTCCCTGCAGGTTCCGCCAGTGGATGGCGAACAGGCCTCCTGCCGTACTCACCACCTATTGTCGGTCCGGCCCCGTCGTTAACGTGATGGAACCGCCGGCGATATTCCCTATTCGTCGAGTTGTCTGTGCCACTCTCGCGTTGTCGTCGTTCCCGTAACCAGCGAGAAGGCGGGACCAGAGAAGAAGCTGTCCGTCGTGCCAGTAGCCGTCGGAATCGCGCTCGCGGTTGGCGCCAGCGACGACCCGCTGACATGCAGGGTCGCACCTTGGTCGGGAATTTGAATTTCGATCGCGGAACTCAGGTTAGCAAGCAGCTTGGCTTGCTCGTGGTTCATTCCGGATCAACTGTCGTCGATTGATGAATCTGCTCCCCGCAGGATGTGGTTACTTGGCCTTTGTCGCTGTTTCAAATGCCCGGTTTCGAGAACATGGCTTCATCGAACTTTGGATTCACCACGACCTTTTCGATGACGATTTTCTCTGGCGGCACGGGAGTATTCCTATTTCCCGGCGACTTTTGGGCCAATGGAAGAACCCTCGTCTCCAGAACGTACGGAATCTGTAGTCCATTTACCGGCCGATAATCGCGGTAGTAGACTTCCACCGGGTGATATTGACCATCAAGCCGCCTGGGCTGGCCTTCGACTTTCGTTTCCAAGAAGGACCGCGCGTCAATCCAGACATGAATCGACTGCCCATTATTCATCGTCAGTTTAAGCTTGTAGGTATCGCGGTCTTCGACCTTTTCGACGCCGTCCAGCTCGATCTTGGTACCCTTGGCCGCATAATCGACCAGGGGGCCATCGAGATCTGCTTGCATGGATGCCGACTTCATTTCTTCTGCCGTATATGGCTCAACTACACGCCGGTTAAGGAACGGCCTTAGTTTCCAGCCATGCGCGCCGTCAAACACCTGTATTGCCTTCTGGCCCTTGAACTCCAGCTCAACCCGCATTTTGCGGGGACGCTCGAGCTCCATCACAAACGGGAGTTGCGTCTCATCGACTGGCCGCTGAGGAATCGACTTTAGATTGGGGGTTTGTCCCTGCAGTGGAACAGCAAGAGTAGCCCGTTGATTCCCTCCGGCACCCAGTTTTCCTTGCAACGAGATCGTTTGGACCGCACGCCACGCCTGCAACCCGCCTCGGGCCGCGACGTTCCTCTCCACGATAGCGGCTGCGGAAAGATTGGACCCCGTCGGAGCATCGCCCGCCGCGAAGAGCGAAATGCCAAGCGCGAGTGAGATGCAAACTACGAAGACAGCCAAGGACTTTCGGACCATTTTATGCACCTCTATGCAACGTTTTGCACTAAATCGTGGGAAGTATAATGCAGAACCAAAGTTCGGTCTTTGCGCTACGGCAAACTCCAAACGCATCAGCGCCGGCTACGATCTCGGGAAGGCAAACGCTATTCCACGACGAGGTTGTCAGCGTGAAAGTGGCCAATGACGACATTAACCCGGTCTCCGCGTTTCACAAGCCTACCGCTATTCGAGAAGGCCATCCAGTATGATTTGCCCTCTACCGGCGTGCTCATCTGGCGCAAAAGCCCTACCTTTTCCAGGGAGGGCACTACCAGCTTCACGCCTTTCTCTGGGTCGATCAACACGGGTTCAAGCTGCTTATCATTGAGCGTCTTCGCCTTATCCGCGTCGATTACGTGGTAGGTAAACCGAATGATCTCGCCCGACTCCACCGCCTTGACGCTGAGGGATTCAACTCCCCAGACGAGTCCGTAAAAGGCGCGGGCTCGATTGGCCATCCGAACTGGCTGGTTTCGGTACGGGGACCCGGCCGCAGCCGAAGGTCTCCCGGAGTGCGCCGTTGTCCCGGCCGGGGCAGAAGATTGAGCCCCGGAGCGTAAAACCAGAAGGCCGGTGGCGAGAAGCCCTGCCAACAGCATCGAGGTTGTTTTCAAGATCATGTTGCGGTCAATCATTTTCTATTCCCCGTCCCGTAGTATCTGTTCGCCGAACAGGGCGGGCATCCAAAGATTTGGATGCCCGCCCTGCCAGGGTTGATGTGGTTAGTTGGCGTTGATGGTCATTGGGAACGCGCCGTTTGCCGTTGTAGTTGCAGGATTACGCCCGTCGATGCCATAGCCGTACAGGGTGAGGACTGCACGCCCCGCCAGGTTCGGTGTTGTTGCTGTTGCTCCCGCGGGTGGCGTGTAGGTCGCCGTGATTGTGCAGCTCCCGCCTGGCGTGGCTGGCGAGCCCGGCGCCACGACTCCTGGATTCACGGGGGTGCCAACCGCGCAAGTCCCACCGAGCGTCCAAGTTCCCGCGCCGCCCGCCGTGCCCGCGGCAGGTGTGAGCGTAATGGCTGATGGGGTGAAGGGGCCAGCATCCGGACTTGAATTCGCCGGTGTACCCGCCGGGCAGGTGTTGCTGGTTGTCGCCGCAAAGCAGATGTTCTCAATGTTGGTGATGGTCACGGTGCAGGTCACCGCGACAAGGTTGGCCGGAGTTCCCACCAACGACGGCGTGCATGTGATGGGGGTGTGTAGGACCGCAAACGTGTCGTGGCCGCTGAGCGGGATAGTCTGACTGACGCCGCCCGCAGTCACGATCAGATTTGCAAGCCTCATGTTGTGCGACGTGCTGGTGGGAATAAAGACCACGTTGATCACGCAGCTTTCGCCCGCACCAAGTGTCGTTCCTGTGCACGTATTGGATCGGATTGTGAAACTCGCCAGAGAGCATACACCACCGCCACCCACACCCGCGCACGTAAGCGTGGCGCTGTTGAATGGCAACGGGTTGATACCCGAGTTAGTGACCTGTATGTCTTGATCCACTGTTGTCGGGCTATAAACCGGGATGAAACCAAAGTCCACAAGTGACGGTGAGACAGTGAACTCTGCGCTACCGGTAGTGCCTCCAAACCTGACCGCGCCGGCATCAGTTGAAGAGCCGGGCTTCCTTGGAGTGTTAAAGAAGTCGTATGCAGGAGCGTCCGTGAAATTCGCTCCCGTGACCCTTGCCGCAGTTGCGGCCGTGATCGCGTAGTTTCCGAGCGGAAGGCCACCACCGTAATTCCCGTAGGGTCCGCCCACGACTGCGGGATTCGTCATCGACAGCGGGCCATATGCCAAGTTGACCCAGTTGTTGCCCTCGTCCACCGTAGCGGCTGGAGTCAGGTTAAAGATGGGGTTGGGCACGGTGGCGTCCGCAATACCCGGAGGCACTTTCCAGCCAATCGCTGCCGCCGGAGTAACTCCCGCTGCCACTGCTTCCGGGGGTGTCCGCGAACCGTCGCAGTATGAACTGACGAAGCTCGGAGCCGTTGTGGAATTACCTGAACCACTAACACCTGAGCCGGCTGTCAACACCGAATCCGACGCAGAGAGGGTGGCCCCGCCACTATGGTTGCCCGGTCCCGTGTCGCCGCGTACGCCGACATCCCAATAGCTGGCGGCAACGCACTGGCCGGTTGTCGTCTGGCTCGCGGGCGCACCTCCGAACGCATTAACCAGAGTGACGACGTTCTGCTGGAATGCCGGGCTGAGGGCACCCACAGTGATGTTGTACGAACTGTTGTGCCAGATGATGTTGTTCTCCAGCTTTGGAACCGAGAGGGTCCGGCAATTCCCGTTAATGGCAGTGGTGCCAGTATAGTGACCCGGGGGGCAAACAACGGTAACCGCCGTCGGGCCAGTTGCGGGGAGATTGGCGGTCAAAACCGCGCTGTTCTGGATCGCCACCACTCCGGCCGGTTGTGGTCGCGTGGTGCTGCCGCATCCTGCGGTGCAAGGGGCGCCCGGCGCGCCCGGAGCGGGCGGCGGTGTGCTGGCTAACGGAGCCCCCATCGTGGTGAAGAGCGTTCCTGCCGAGGCAGTGCTAGAGTTGAAAGCAATCGTGTTGTTGATGATGTTCACCGCGACCGCGTCTGTCAGCGAGATTCCGGCTCCATCCCAGCCAGCCACGTTGTCGGTGATGATGTTGTTGGTGACGGTCACCGTGTTCCACAGTTTAGGATCCGTGGGGAAGGCGACCATATCCGAGCCGTTGACTGCCTGGAAGGCGATCCCGGCTCCGTTGCCGCTCTCCGCAGTGTTCCCCATGATGAGGTTGGCATTGATCACCAAGCCAGGACCGGCGCCGTCGCTCGTCGCAACGCCGCTAAGGGGGGTATTGCCCGGATTGCCGCCAGGTGCGCCGAAAGGCACGCAATCCTGGTCGATGGTAGTATTGTTGTTGCAAACTAAATCGGCATCGGGGGTGCCCATGACGATGATACCGCCGCCGTTAGTTGGGATCGTCGGGTTGGTGCTCTGATTGAATATGATCGTGTTGTGCTCGATGTCACCATTGTAGGTGAACCCGATGTGGCCGAGGCCGCCACCGTCACCGCTGCTCAGGTTGCCGCAGACCCAGTTGTAGTTGAATTTGTAGTAGTCGGAGCCGGTGCAGATGCTGACGCCACCTGCCCCCGCCGGCGTCGCCGAGAACAATTCGTCGCCGGTGGAGGAATTCAACGAGACATTATTGTTATGAATGTTTACATTCACGTTTTCGCAGTACGGCAGCACAATATTCGGCACAGGGCTGTCCTCGCAGGAGCCAGGAGGCGCATTTAATAATCCCCCCCCTTGGGTGTAAGGCGAACCAAATTCGCCCTGACCGAGGTTGATGCCGCCCGAAAGCGTTCCAGCGTTGCTGATGATCCGGTTGTTGGCGACTTGCAGGTTATGCCCCCAGCCATGGATGAAGATGCCCCCGCCACCCTGCGAGCTGTTGGTGATGCCCAAACCGTCGATACTCGACGGATTGCATGAGTAGCTGCTTGGGAACGGATTGGTGGTATTGGTGGTACTGGTGTGGCAGTTAGGATTGTCGTCGCCAACGGGGAAGTTACCTGTACTTTCCGGTTGACTTCCCATGAGCAGCGTGGTCCCGGCCGGGAACCCAGCAAGCAAAGTGGGGTCGTACGGATTCGAGGGGAAATTCACACCCTTCGACAGCACGGTGATCCCCGCACCTTCCAGTGCGCCCATCAAGCTTGGCTCCTGTAACATTTCCGCAAGATTGCCATTGAGGCCGATATCCCAGCCCGTAACGGCCTCGAGCGGCAACCGATCTACCTGGGGATTGATGGCTGTGGGGGTAAAGTAATTCCAGCCAGTCCCCGGGCAACTGACCGAACCGGTTGGATCAAACGTATTGTTAGCCGTGTTGGGTTGGCCATTGAGTGCCAGGCCAAACAGACAATTAATCTGCTGACGCCATACGTCCAGCTTGCCCGCGGGATGCGTATTTGCGTTGATGATGCTGGAGGCAGCTCCGACACCTTGCAGTCGGACTGGCTTCCACATAATCAACAATTCGTTGTGGGCAGCATCAGTTTCAACACAGGTGGAGGTCGGCGCAGTTACCCCGGCGCACGAAGTGCCTCCTGCGGCAGTTGCGGATGGCGTAAAGCCGGGGTCAACAATGATCAAGTCGCCCGGAGCGGCAGCGTCAATCGCACTCTGGACCGAGCCCGTGGCGAGGACGTGGGTCGGCGCTTTCCCGCCGACCGTGACGGTCACGGTGTCAATCGATTGCTTCCCAGCGACAACCACGCTGGGCCCGTTGATTGCGGCCGTTCCGAGGGCCGTTGACGTACCCCCAGTCGCGCCTGCACTGAAAGTTACACTAGGCGCGGTTGCATATCCTGAACCGGGGTTGGTAATCGTTACCGAGGCTACGGAGTGCGTTGTTGCCAGAACGGCTGTTCCGGCTGCGCCGCTTCCACCGCCTCCAGTGAACCCGACGGTGGGTGCGCTTGTGTAACCGGCTCCGGCAGCGGTAACCGTCACTGAGTTTACGAATTCGGTCGAGGTAACAGTTCCGGTTGCCCTCGTTCCGCCAGTCGCAGGCGCACTGAAAGTCACCGTAATCGTGCTCCCAGGCGAGTAGCTACCGGGATTGTTTATGGTGACGCCGGTCACATGGCGTGGGCTGGTGCTGCTAAGCACGACTGTTCCTGTTGCGGTTCCTCCACCAGCGCCGGCCCCGCTGAAGGTCGCCGTAACTGGGCCCGTACCCGGATAGGAGCCGCCGGTACCGCCAATGGTCACTGCGGTTGCCTTCCGACGCAGCACGGCTGTTCCGGCCGCGCCGGTCCCACCGCCTCCAGTGAAGGACACGGCAGGTGCGCTCGTGAAACCAGTTCCACCATTGCTAACCGTCACCGAGGCTACGCCGGAGCCACCCAGATTGGCAGTTCCAGTCGCCCTAGTTCCACCAGCCGGGGGCGCACCGAAAGTTACCGTTGGCGCAGTGCTATAACTGCCTCCTCTGGTGACGGTCACGCCCGTGACGTTACCTCCCGTCCTCGCGGCACCGGTCTTGATCACCAGTTCACCGCATTGCGCAGCCGAGCCGCCGTATTGCGCTTGCTGCTGAACCGGGCACGGTGGTACCCCTGACGGCACGGTGACGACGATCTGCGTGTCACTCCAAGAGCTAACCGGAGCATTCACTCCACCGATAGTCACGCCTCCCGCTGCGAGACTCCCATTTTGCTGCGTGGCGCCGAAACCATAGTGCCGCTTAACGGTTTTCTGATTGTACGGAGCTACCGTTGCCGAGGGCCCGGTGTACGCGTTGTTGGGCACCATTTGGTCGCCCAACGCAGTAATCGTGAGGGTGCCACCCGCCGCACTCACCCAAGGTCCGATGCCGTTGCTGCTGTCCACTTCCTTGATTGCCGGCGTGGTATCTGGATAGGAGCAGTCAACATTGTTGTACCCCGCACCCGCGAAGGCGGAAGTAGGTACGACCGGAGTATCCAGGTACTCAGTGGTCCCGGGCATGAACGGCAGTTCATAGCAGAACTGACTGTAGCCGACCGTGAAAAGCGGATCCGTAATCATCTGGTTAAGAGTAGGGTTTGCTATCAACGTGCCCGCTGGACCAACGATCTGAGTTCGCGTATCAAGGATCGGTCCCGGATCGTTCATGCAAACGACCATCACCGTCGGGGAATACCCCGTCGGGTTGGGCGGGTTGACTTCCCAAGTCGAGTACGTCATGCCATTGTAGGCTCCCCAGTGGTCCGCATAGACGCGGGAGATTTCGTTGCCCGCAAAATCCTTGATGGACACCGGCAGATCGGGCGGAGAAAACTTCTCGCCGAACGTCGGAGAGAAGGGATCGAATTCCGAAGTGTAGTCGTCCGTGATGCCACCGGTGAACTTGGCGGCGATGTGGGTCGAAGTGTAGACGAAGAATTTGGCGATTGCTCCCATCTGGTCGCCCAGCGTCACTTCCTTGCGGTCGCACAGGTTGCGGGTGGCACCCGCGAACGGCGCAACTTCGCCGGCCTGCGGATACAAACTGAGGAAGTCCGGCACGATGCGGGCCTCGCCGACGCACGGCCAGACGGGCTCGGGCACAAACGTCGGGACGATGCTATTTTCCGGCGTGGCCCCAAGGCTTTGCGTGGGCTGCTGTGGATTATTGGGGTTGTAGGCGCTGCCGACCTGGGCCTGGTCGGGAATAATAAAGACGTTGCCAATAGCGCCGAATTGCTGGGTTACCGGCGCAATGTAGTTGTCACCAATCAGGATGTTCTTGTCCTCTTCCTTGACCAGCTCAAAGCCCGGAGGCAGGACAATTTCCACCACGTATTTGCCAGATTGCAGCATGGGTTGGCCAGCGCGGTACGGGTCATAGTTCTCAAGCGCCGAATTGGTTGCCTGGGTCGGATTCGCTATGCAGCCCCAGGGCTCAGCAGCGGTTGACATGTGGCAGTTCGTACCGGCAGGCTTTCCGGTCGCCGGGTCAATGCCGGTAACGCTGGGGAACGCGTACGCGCCGTCGTAGGGAGCCGGCTGGATCTGGTTCCAGTTGTGCATGCCGTCGTAGCACTTGTATTGGGAGTTGTACGGCAGTGCAGGGGCGGCTGGCCCTCCGTGCGCAGCGTTGTACACGTTGAGGGAGTTCGGCTGGTTTAACAGCGTGTAATAGAAGAGATCCGCGGTTGACTGGCCCGGGCAGTTCATGTTGGGGATGCCGTCGGAACGGAAGCCCGTGGCCCAATCGTCCCAACTGCTGGTCTTGGTGGTGTCCACCAAGCGCAGGGTTGGGGTCACTGTGTCCGCCGCGAAGCCCTCCTGGTAAAGATTGATGGTGACATTGGGAACCAAAGGTGTCCATTGCACCTGAACAAGCAGTTGCGGATCGTCAAAGGGGCGGGTAGAGGCATACTCGACGTGACCATGAATCCCGCCATTCTCAGCTGGCGCTGTCGCAGTTGCAGCCGCGTAGGGTGCCTTGCCGAATTCCAGGAAACTCTGCTGGCCAGTGAAGCCCTGCCAGCCCTCCATTCCAACCCACGGGGGATCGATACGGCCCGTCGAATGGTTTGAAGTGGAGCTGGCGACCGGCCCGCCCGCAATCGACGCACCAGTGCAGTCCGCATCGGCGCAATAGACCGCGCCAGGTACCGACAGATTGGCGGGCAGAGGGAAGGGATCGTACGTGTTGGCCATGAAATTACTAATGGTGTGGGTTCCGGTTCCGCACAGCGGGTAGCCCGTTTGACCGCACGAAGGTGAGCCGTCCGCAGGCCCGCCGACATCATAGACCACGTGTGTCCCCGTGGTCTTGTAACGGGTCGTATCGGTTTCAACCACATACCAACTGAACAGAGGAAATTCCTCGTTGAAATTGGCAACACCTGTGAAGTCCGTGCCGAGGTTGTTGGCCAAGCTGCCGTCTCGCAGCCGGACGGTGGTATTGATAAGAGGGATTCCCGCCTCGCCGGGCTCATAGACGCCGCGCTTGCTATCGTCAATGAAGGTGCGGGTATTGATATTCGCTTGCCACTGCGTGGTCGCGATGTCTCCAACGTTCGTAGTGCCTCCGCCTGATATCCTCACGGGTGTCGAAAGGCCGTCCACGAGCTGATCGTTCCACTGGTCGAACGTGGTGATTCTCCAATCGCCATCGGGAAGGCCTGATAGCGTAAACGTCCCGTCGGCATTGCACTTGGTGAACGCGAAGTCTTCACCGTCTGGATCTCCAAAGCTCACAAAGCATTGAGTCCAGTAGAAGGCATCGTGCGAACCACTGCTGTAGAGTCTTTCATCCGGCGTCCGGCTCAGACGCTCGCCCGTGACCCTGCCCGTAATCGTGTTGTTACAGTTCGTACCTGTGATGGTGGGGTCGGTTCCGTTGCATACGCCCGCTTTGCGGGCATTGATGATCGCCGGGTTTGCAAAACCGATGGACACGTGGTATCCCGCCGGTCCGTACTCCTGGAAGAAGCTGGGCTCGCCGATTCTGGTGAAAGAATCATGGGCCTTCTGGCCGTCCAGAGTGTTGGTCTGGAGCCACTCTTCCCCTCTGGCAATTCGGTCGGCACCGGGACTAGCAATCACGCCCCATCTTCCTGCCATCAGATTGTCAACGACGGCTTGGCCGGCCAGCGGGGACGCGGTCACACCATCGGCTTCGAACTCCGGGCAGGTCACAATCATGCCGGTTTTGCCCGTTTGCGTTGGATCTGGAATCTGCTTGGTGGGGTCGTTTGGGAAATTCGGGTCTTGGATCATGCCTTGCCGCGGATTCACTGAAATCGGGCAGGCATCCTTCCCCGTGAGCGGGTCGATCGTTCCCGCCAAGCTGTTGGTCAGCGGCTGGTTGAACATGTCGTAGCTCATCTGTCCGGTAAAATCGCCGTTACCACCAAAGGCGTCCCAAAGGTGGATTTGGAACTGACCCAGACCGGGCTCGTGGTTGGTATTCACCGCCACGCCGTTTCCACCACCGGAATCATGTTCGCCGTTGAGCGGGAAGTCATCTTGGAACACAAACACAGAGAGTTTCGCCGGCTGGTATGGCGAGGGTTGCGACAATACCGTAACAGGCGCAAAGGTGCCTGTGCATGTGGTCGCGGGCGGCACAGGGGTACAGGCGGCTGCGATTGGAGCGCCGCCCATGCCGTGGCCGACGGCGCTTGCACCATAAAACGGGTTAGCGGCGTCGCCCGGTAGAACTGAGATGTAATAACGCTTGCTCGGGTCCAGACTGACTGAGCTTGGCAGCACAGGGGTAAATCCATTTCCTGTGGTATCGGGTCTGCAAACGCCATTGCCAACGTCGCAAACTGCGGCAACGTGAGTCCCACTGGCCGGATCGACGATCGTTTGGCCCCCTTCGCAGGAAAGCGGTCCCGTACAACCCTGCGTCACGTAGGGCATGTAGCTAGTGTGGAAATTCACCCCTAACGTTGGAGGAACAGATGTGCCGGTCGCGCCCGTCGTCGGAGCTGGGCAGCCTGGTATTGCGGTAGTTGAGTTCGTTGTGCAATTGGGGTTGACGTAGAAGCTGCGGTCTTCCTCGATAATCCAGCGATAGTCGGTGATGGCAGTAACTTTGTCGTTGCCGTCCAAAACCTTGACCGAAAGACCGCTGCCCGCCGGGAAGGTTATGGTGGCAGTTACAGCCGGGCTGAGCGTCCCCAGTGAGTTCTGCGCTTTGAAGGTGAAATTGTAGGAGCCCGCCGACGGGACGGACGCGGTGAACCCGCCGTTGGCATCCGGAAGAAGTGTCCAGCCAGTTGCTACTGGCGCGTTCCCGGCCGACAGAGCAACCGTAAGCGGATACCCTGCGGCGTCTTTGCAGCCCGACAGTACGCCGGGGGTCTTGATGGCGAGGAATGTAGCCAGGCTCGCGGTGTAACTGGGAGCCGTACAGGTGATGCCGCCGACATTCGTCGCGGCACCCAACGTTGCCGTAGCAGTTAGACTTGAGGAACAAGTCGCCGGCGTCCCTGAAACAGAACCGTTCGCACAATACACAAAAGAGTCCGAGGTCGTTCCGGCGTTCGGCACGTAAGTAAACGTGCCGTTGGCGTTGAGAGTCAGGGTGCCACCGGTGGGCGCCGTCAATAGAGTAACGCCGTAGACATTGGTGTCATTGGCGATCACACCCTTGGATGGATCCGAAACGTTGAACGGGATGCATGGCGCCGTCGTGCAGGGAGCCAGGGAGTTGTAGGCATCATTGCGGGCTACCGCAGCCGCAAGTACGGGGGCGGCCGGGAGCCCAGCACCAGCAACACCCCCATTATTAACGCCGATGTAAGCCAGCATTCCGGAGTCGCGACCGACGGCGTTGCTAGACAGGCTCAACTCGCGGTCATACACGGGAAGGGCTGGAGCGCCAGCGGCGGGCGCATTGATCATCACATCATAAACCTTGCCTGCGGCCATAAACACATCGCTCTGCACACGGGGAGTGCCTGGCAGCGGGTTGCCGTCTTCAGCGATCAACTGGAATCCCGTGACCGTAGTGGGCAATCCCGCTCCTGTTTGCCCGGTCGTCTGCGATCCGACGATTGCAGGCACGTGCATCCGCAAGCCGGCGTTCACCATGCGAACCAAAACCGTTCCGGTCACACCTGTATTCGGGGCAACCGGAAACAGCGAGGCCGCCGCATTGGTCTTGTTGAACGCGACTCCGTTAATCAAGTAATACAGCGGCGTGTAGTTCACCGCAGAGGGATAGCAAGGCAGCCCGCCGGCGCAAGATTGACTGACAATAGCATTAGCTGTAGCCGTGGTACCCGTCCCGCCAGGGGCGGCAATGGAGACTGCGGGTGTTAAGTGATATGACGAGCCGCCGCTTGTGACAGTGACGGCATAAATGGTGCCGAGTGTGCCGGCGGTCGACGCGCTGGCAGTCGCCTGAGTTGTACCGGTACCAGTTGGGGGTGCGGCAATGGTGACGGTCGGAGACGTGTAGTAGCTCCCACCGTTGGTCACATTAATCGCGCTAACGACTCCAGTCGCGGCCAACGCTGGGGTAAGCACTGCACCCGTTCCCAGTGCGCTCGTGATGCTGCTTACTGTCGGGGCTGAGGTGTAGCCTGAGCCACCACTTGAAACATTGACGGTCAGAATGGCGCCAGTTGCGGTCACGGTGGCCACCGCCGCTGCTGCTCCGGAGCCACCGCCTCCAGTCAAATTGACGACATCACCCACGAGGTAGCCGCTGCCGGTGCCACCCGCTGGCGCAGTGACACTGCCAACCGCGAAAGTCACAATGGCTGTTGCAGCTGCGCCTGAACCAGTAGCATCGGTAAACGAGACCGCCGGAGCAGTCGTATAGCCGGCGCCCATATTAGTCACGGTGATGCCAGTGACCACGGCTCCTACACTGGCGGTTGCGGCGGCGCCCGAGCCACCGCCACCCGTGATCGTGACGGCGGGATTTGAAGTGTAGCCCGATCCTCCGCTTGTGATTGCTATCGAGCCGACCTGATCCCCAAACGTTCGCATGGTCATCTCATGGAAGCCCGGGGTATTCACCGCAGAGTTTACGGCGTTGTTTTGGACCGGGTCGATTTCACCGAAAACCAGGGGCACTTCCGCACCGTAGGCCACCGCCGGAACGGCTGCACTCGTGGCGGTAGCCGCAACGGCTGGATAAGCGGTGCCGGCTGGCACCGTACCGCACGCTGCGGTCGCCGTGGGCGGGCAGGTGACTACCAGGATTCCGTACAAACCCATCGGACCCTGAATGGACGGGTGCGTGCCCGACTCAAGCAGGTACGTGCCCGGTCGAGGGGTGGTCCAAGTCAGCGATGTTGTCGCTCCCGGCGCGACTTCCGTGGAGAACGATTGCACGCGCGTCCCCTGCGGCGGCGGCGTAAACGCGGGTGCAGACCCAGCTATGGGCCACGGCACGGTGCTCGAGACTAGGGCAGAGTGATCCGGACTCAGCGCGGTTGTCGCCGTCTTTCCGAGACCCCCGCCAATCTGACCCACGATCATGAGCGAGGTGGGGACAGTATTAGCAGCCGAGCTCCCCACCGGCAAAAACGAGAGATTGTTGGTGAGATTGATCGTCAGGCTTTGTCCCGTGGGAACTGTAATCACGACAGGAGACCAGCCGGTCGCCAGAGGATTCGACTTGGCGCAGGTTGCCGTGGAACCGTTTACGGCCGTACCACAACTGTAACCCCACATCGGCACTACTGTGCCGTCGGGCATCGTTGTGGTCGTCGGCCCGGCGGTCAGGTTCACCGTCTGCTGGCCGAAGGCAACAACCGCCGCGAAGGGGAGTATCGCAGCAACGCGTAACGCCGCTTTCAGTATTGCTTTGAAATTATTCGTTGGCATCGTCATTCCTTGTCGTCAGTTTGGCTCGTCCGATTACATAGACTCGTCGATCACAAATTCCCGGGAATCAACCAGCATCATCATCAGCATTCCGCCGGGGAAAACGTTGTTGGTCGTGATTTCGCGCTCGTTGTGGGAGTGCCACATGAACGCGAAGCCGCGCTCGTTAGCTGGGTTGGCCTGCGTGTTGGAAGGTTGGAGGGAAGTGCAGCCCGCGTTCGCGTTCGCGGGTACGGGTGTGGCGCAGTTGGGCGCGAAGGCGCGCAGGGTTGCATCCGGACCCAGATAGGGCGTGCCTCCGTACCAAGCGCCATTCGTGAAAATGTTGGGACTCGGCAGAGTTGCTGGCCCACCGCTTGCGACATCACCGAGAGGAGCAACCTCCAGAGGCTTGTTGTGGTCCTGGCACCACTCGTAATAGTTAATCGCGGAGGCCGGCGCCGCAGGACTGCTGTTCACGGTGTAGTAGCCATTGGCATCCGGAACACAGGGCTGCACGGCAAGGGGGTCACCGAAAGCGTCAGCGCCTGCGTGGTGACCGTACGGATCCCAGTTCAAACCCCGGCCCGACCAGTAGAAGATCCCTTCAAACGCCTGACCCGGAGTGGTGTCGGTGTTGAACATCAAAAGTCCGGCGAGGCTATTCGGATCGGGGGTGCCCGCTGCCGTCGTGCCCAAAATCAAGTTCCCGTCGCGCCCCAGGATGCGCACATGGTTCCCGTGCTCGTGGAATGGGTGTTGCCAACGGCCCTGGCCGATGGCGCGAACCAAGACCTGCTCGCCTGGATGCATATGGGGATTGGCGTTGTAGGGCTGATGCGGATATTCGGCCCCAAAGTTGGCGTCCATGAGGTCAGGCATCGAGCGGCCATTAATCAGGAAGTAAGCGGGGTGGTAGGGTTCGGTCGAAACCTCGAGACTGCAACCTGAAGCCCCGGCCACACAGCCCGCCTTTGCTGTCACCTGCGCCAATGCCTGGCGGTGAATATTGGTGTCCATTTCTGCCCACTGAAACAGGTACTCTCGGTCGTAGTTAGTCTTGCAGTTGTCGTAGGCATAGTGAGCCAGCCGGAAATCTGTTTCTCCATGGGCGGCTTCCACATTCACGTTTCCATTAGAAAGGTTCACCTGCGAGGGCGAGCAGCCGGTGGGATCACCGGCCGGTATCACAATAATTGCGCCGTACAGGCCCATCTCGATTTGCAGATCGCCTTGCGTTCCGCTGTAGTAGGCGTGAGTGCCCGGCGTTGTGGCAGTAAACGTGTAAGTCACCGAGCCGCCAGGCACCGCCTCCTGCGCCAGCAGTCCGGGTACACTGCCCGTCCCCGACCCTGTCACCTGAAAGCCGGGAAAGAGAATTGATGTGTTGCCGGCCGCAGGGGGCAGGCCATTCGACAGATTGACCGTGACCGTCGCCCCTTCCGTGACGATCAGCGTGGGGCCGGGAACTTGCATCGTGGGGCAATTCTGGTTTGGCATCGTCGGGGCAAAGCCGGCCGGCGCGCCATTACAGCCGTACCCCCACGAGTAAACCGCTGCCCCGTCCGGCTGGTTGAGGAAAGCAGTTTGCGCCGTCAAGTTGAAGGTCGGGCCGGTGATGCCGGGCGCCGCAGCGTGCGCTGTAGCTGCGAACAGCACGGCCAGCGCCATCATCACCACCGGAAGTAGACTGGATTTCGAGATCGCTTTTTTCATTTTCGTTGCCCTCATTGCCGTTCCCTACCTAATTGATATGAACTTCGGTCATGAGCCCACCGAAATTTTCTTGGTCGTTGGACAAGTGGTCGAGATTGGGGGTGAAGAGATAGAACACGCTGCCCGCTGGATAAAGGGTTGCCGCACAGCCTGTGGACCCGCAACCTGCATCGCTGGCGTCCAGAATCACATCCAGCGACTCGCCACCACCCAGCGTGATCGAGTTGGTGTAATATTCGAGGTTGTTCCCCGCTTGATCCCGCAGCAGCTTGGCGTTGAAGCCAACGACGTGCATGGGGACTCCCAGGGTCGCCAATGTCTGATACTCAGAAACATCCAGGTCTGCAATGCGCAGGAGGGCTTTTCCGCCCGCCGGAATGTTGATGATCGAGGGGAGTGGCTGCGAGTAGTGCACTCTGCCATCCGACGACTGCGTGGCCATGGGACCCGGTTGGACCGTGTCGGGATAGCTCCGGCCGCTCAACAGGAAGAACTTGTCCTTCATATCTGCAAAAGCTTCCGGGTTAAACGTCATGCCGACAAAATGGAAATTGGGATCGAAGCCGTGGATCTGGAGGGCGTATTCGGTGTCATAAGCCGTGGAGCCGTCGCCGTCGTTATACGCGTACTTTTGCGGGTTACCTAGCTTGTCGGTGCCTTGGTTGACGAGCGTGTTGATGGCCGGGAGCGGATTAGCACAAAGAATGTCGGGGGCTGTTGTTACGGCCGGTGCGGTTATAGCCGGTAACAACACGTTATCCCCGGGCCGCCGGCAGGCCGTGCGCAAGTCGTTCTGCTGTTGCCCAAGCGATGTGTAGAGGCTGGTACCGGACGTGACCCGATCCTGCCGCGGGCGCACATACAGTTGCCCGACCATGCCCATCTGCAAGTGTTCTGGCGGCGTGATGTGACAGTGCCAGAAGTAGGTGCCGGCATCCGGCGCAAAGTAGTAATAGGTGAAGCTGCCGCCGATGTTGATGGCGACCGAGGCGTCCGGGACGCCGTCATAGACTGACGAAGCGTTGGGATACCCGTGAAAGTGAATGGTGTGCTGCTCGAACAGGTCCGGCCGCATGATCATGCCGACGTTGGTAAGGGTGAGGAACATTTCGTCGTCCTCATCGAATGCAACGAGCGGCGCCGGGATGTTCCCGTTCATCACTCCGGCATCGAGGATCTGGCGGGGATCAACGTGACCATCAAGACAAGGAGCGGTGCAAGTTCCGTTGGCAATCGCATCGAGGTCCGGGGTCAGACCCACGGCGCCGTTATATGTAAAAGCCGCTCCCGGCAGCAAAGCGTTGCCCGGCACATATGCTGTGCCACTGTCGCTCGCCCCATCCGTCGTGGCTGGATCCCCGGGCGCAATAATTCCCGGATACACGGTATTGAAGACATTCGGAAACTCCGTGCCGGGCTGGCCATTCGCGATATCCGCGAGTCCGGACAGCGGTCCGAAGGAGAACATGTACGTCTGGGTGCCGTTAGCCATCGTCGCGTAGCCGTCACCACCCGAGACCTGCTGGCATTTGATCGCGCCGTTCACGGTCCCGGTAGTCGGCACAAGATATCCCTGGGGCCCGGAGGTAAATGCCGTCGGACCGTTGTAGGCAGGCTCCGAACTATTGACTAACTGGGTCGAAGTGGTGTCCGGATGAGTGATCGTGCTGGTTGGACACTGCACACGGAACGACTGAGCGCTCGCGATCGCCGGTGCAAGGCTCAAGACAAGTATGGGAAGCAAGAACTGATAGAGCTTTCTCACGACGGTTGACCTCCTGTGCTGCAGTCACAAGCGGCCACCCGGCTTGCTCTACGTCGCGCGTTTGCTAGAAACAGAGTCGTAGAGCCGGGCAGCCTTTAATCCTGGTGCTGTCACTTTACGTTGCCTTGCAAGGACTTCTTTGTTGCGCCGCAAAATCGTAAAAAAAAATTTACATTTTTTGCTTCGCATCAAAAGGCCGCGAAATGCCTGGGTCAATGGTGAGAAAGGTAATGGTGGAGCTAGCGTCGTGGCAAAGATGTTTGCAGGCCGCGAAAAACCTCGGCCAACAGGCGGGCGCTAAAAGCAGAGCGAGAGGCGAACGAAAAAGGCACTTTTACCGTGCGAAAGATGTTCGCTCACAATCTTCGCTGCTCGTCGCGTGGTTGAATGCTATGCAAGTTCTAGGTCTACTACTGATTTCGTGCCGGAGGCTTTTGATTCTGCTGCAGCTGAATTTGCCTCCGCTGTTCATACATGCTCTGCAACTGCTGAATCATCCGGTCTGTCTCGGGTGAGCCGTTTCCGCTGCCGCTCGAATTCGCCGCATCGGGCGAATTCGCCGCCAGTTGGTTCGTGGGAGGCGCAGATGCCGAGGCTTGCGAAGAGTCCGTCGAAGCAACTGACTCTGGAGGCACAGGCTCTTCAGAACCTGCCGCATCCTTAGCCTCGGGCCCTCCGCGCGGAATTCTGCGATTGGCGGCTCTCTCCGGCAATCCTGGATTCTGCTCTGGATTGGCGGACTTACTCCGCGGAGTTAAAGAGATGCTGCGGATTGCCAATGCGTCGTCTTCCTCGGCTTGAATCACATAGTTAAATTCTGTGCCGTCCAACAAGTCGCGCAGAACAGAGCGTGCGGGCCCGGGACCAAGACGGACCCAGATACGTTGACTGGCGACACTGGGTGGAAGGTCGACATCGGCGCCCAAGGCCTCCCGCAGGGCCTTCATGACATCGGAAAGCGAGGAGTTCTCCGCAATAATCGTAAGTCGCCCATCTTCGTAAGTGACCTGGGGAGGTTTTGGCAGGGCCTGTTCGGCAACCGTGCCGTTGCTGAGACGTGGCTGAGTCTGCGCCGTCGCTTGCTGCCCCTCACCTGAACTCTGCTCCGATGACAGATTGAGCGACAGCACTCTCTCAGCACCAGTGGCAGTCCACCCTTTGGGATGTTTTGAAAGAGTTTCCCCTAGCGTACTGATAGGGGCAAAGGCCAGCGCTATCCCACCTAGAGCAATGAGCTGCCTGCACATCCAACGATGACCATTCATGTGCAGTGCCTTTCTTTCCCACAACCTGGCCGACCGAGAGCCGTGGAAATCGATTGTGTTTTGCGAGATGAGGGATCCTCGATCGGTTGAGATGATCCCACTCTCTCGGTTCACGCTGGGCAAAATAATACCCTCGAGCCCTTCGAACTCTTTGCTCTTGGACAAAGAAGGAGCAAAGGTCTCCTTCAAGCGGCCTCCGCCATGGCACAATCCACGGGGGAGAAAAGCTTCGTTCTCTCTAGTACGTAGGAATGTCGGACGGCCGAGGACATGGCCCTAACCGAGTTCCGAAAGGGCCTGGGGGTTGTGAACCGAGACGGCCTCTCGTCGGGCGGTAACAATACCTCGTTGATTCCAATCAGAGAGCAGCCGACTCACTGTAAATAAGGTAGTGCCAGTCAGCTGCGCCAACTCCTCGCGGGAAAGTCTAATCTCCACGCCCCCGTCGACGCGAAGGCCAATCTGCTTCAGCAACCGAGCGAGTTGATGACTCAATCTCACCGATACTCTTTCTGTAGAAATCTCACAATAACGCTCCTCGAGCTCGTGCAGTTCCTTGCTAATCATGGACGTAATGTTGCGCCTCAGATGCGCTGAACGCTGCGCAAAAGATTCAAAAACCGCCGCATCCCAAACCAATGCCGTGGAAGCTCGCAGTGCTTGGGCCGTCGAGCCATGGCGGACCTGCAGAGACAAGTTGAGCGTCCCAACCACTTCTCCCGGCCCTGCGAGCCGGAGAATCACCTCTGAGCCGCTCTGGCCAAATTGCACGACCTTCGCGCTGCCTGATGTGAGCAAGACGACTTGCCGGACGAGATCGCCTTCGAGGAAAATCCTCTGGCGGCGGGCGAAGTGCTTTTCGCAGGCAGCGGATAGTAGTTCACGACATTCCGCCGCTGAGATACCTGAAAATAATGGGGAATGTCTGACTAAGGTCTCCTTGCGCCTAGCTTCACTTTCACCGTTAAGAGCTGATACTTCTGGGAGTACTGCTACTCCCTCGTATTCCCCAAGCTGCTCTCCAAGCATGTTTTAGCCATCCTCAATGTGCGTGCTATTTCTGGTTGAGCTTGACGCTCGACCAGCCGTGATTTGCGGACCACCCAGAGCAGACCGGAGCTCTTACAGAATCGAACCAGTGCCAAGGGCTTCCCGCTGAGCAACGAGAGCTGGTGCAACTAAGCGGCCAAATGCGTTGCCAAGGCAAAGCCCCTGTAAACCTTGTGATGTACAAATGCTGCGGAAGTGACTGTAATCACGGAATATGAAAGGAGTTCCACAAACGGGAATTCCTTTTCACAGGATTTGCACTCGAAACCGGGATATCGGAATGCAACCTGAGCCTTGGGATTGAGTGTAGCGTGATCTGTTTCGCCGGCGCGGGTTTGTGACCGGCTACTGGCCGGAGCCCCCGGAGGCCTTGGGGACTGGCACCGCGTTTCCCTGGGTTCCGGGTTGCCGCCGACCTTGGGTGGCAGAGGGACTTGCGGGGGATGAGGGCGGCTGCTTTGGCTGAGCGGGCTTAGACTCCTTGTAGCGAAGTCCAATAGCATTGTTGGTACCCACGTCAATCATCCGCAGGTTTTCCTCAGTAATCTCCTCGGCTCGCACAATGTGTGGCGTAATTGCGAAAACGATTTCACTTTCCGTCCGTTCCTTGGCTTCCTGACCAAACAGATACTTCAAGATGGGTATTTTGGTCAGCCACGGATAACCGCTCAAGGATTTTGTTTCGCTATCCTGCAGGATCCCGGCGATGAGGTTGACCTCGCCATCTTGCAGACGTGTTTCGTGCTCGATCCGGCGCTGCCCGATCTTCGGCTGACTGATTCCGCCTAGATTTTGCTCCCCTGCGAGGGAGGAAACCTCCAACCCCATTTTCAAAGTGACTTCACGGTCGGAATGAATGTGTGGAGTTATGTCGATATTTACTCCGACGTCTATATATTGGAATTGTGTGTTGACGAGGGGACTGATGCCTCCGCCGCCGATCCCCGCCGAGAACGAGCCCGTCGCTATGGGGATACGGTCCCCGATCTTGAGCGTCGCCTTTTCGTTGTCCAGGGCCCGAAGCTGAGGCCTCTGCAAAACTTTGGCATTGCTGTCCGACATGAGCAGAGAGAACTGAGCGCCCGGAATGGGGACGGCAAAACTGCTGCCGACCAGGGAACCGAACGTAACTATCGGCGTGCTGCTTCCAGATCCGCTGGTAGATCCCTTTGTCACCGGCGTTATGGTTGTGGACGTTGGCACGACGGTGCCCCACGTGTTTAGCCGGTCGCGGTTAACTTCCATTACCGCGATGTCGATAACAACTTCGGCCTTTGCCTTGTCAGCATCGGAAATGAGTTTTTCCGCCAGGACCAATTGATCCGGCGTGCCTCGCATAGTAATGGAGCTTCGAGTCGGATTAACTTGAATTCGGTTGATTTCGAGTAGTCCCTTCAACGTGCCCACGACGTCTTGCAACTCCGCCGGTGTCGAGGCATTGTGAAGGTAGAAGGTTTTCAAAACGTTTGACTCAAAATCTTTGCGTTTGCCTTCCGCGGCCACGAAAATGGCGGTTGATGAGATAGGCCGCCAGAAAGTCTTTGATTCGAGCGCCACCATCTTCAATGCTTCCTGGGGCATGACTTCGTTCAGTTCGACGGTTATCTTTTGCGCCTTGTAGTCCAGGTCAAAAAGGACGTTAATTCCGCTCAACTTGCCGATGGTCCGGTAAATATAGTCTGCCGTATTTGTCACGCGCAAAGTGATCGGTGCATTAGGAGACGGTTCGAGCTCCACCGGACCTTGCGCTTCCCCTACCAACTTTTCGAGAGCAGATTCCGCCCTGGCGGCAGCCGCGCCTCCGTGTTCGGACGGTTTCTTGAGCATCTCTTCGGTGCGGCGCATCTCTTGAGCCGCGACATAATTGGTGCTGTCAATCTCGGCCGCGCGCTGAAACTCAGCCAGAGCTTCCTGCAATTTGTTGTCGTTGCGGAGCTTCATGCCATTGGCAACGTGCTGCCCGGCGGCATAGGCCCGTGCTCGCATGTAGGCCATTTCATACCGCGGGTCGGTCGGCTTCAGGGTAGCCGCTTGCTTGAAGGATTCGTAGGCCACATCGTACTGTTTCTGCGACTCTGCCCGCACCCCTTTCTTGTAGGCATCTTTCGCCGCATCGGGATAACCTGGTGCGGCAAGCGCTAAGATTAGGAGCGAAGCCAGTACAAATCGCCGACGCTTCATATTGTCGCTGCCTCCGTAACTTCCGGTACCAATCAGGTCCGCTGGGGCGAGCCTCTTGCGGGAGTTTTGACGTGCAAGTCAAAGGCCACTGCGAGTTAAGCATAACCGCCACTGGACAATCGAGAATTCTAGCTTGGCTCCCTGACAAGGTATTTGTGCCAGAGCAAAGAATCGCACCCCGAGCCCCAGAAGACATCTTCTGCGGTCAGCTTCGACAAACTATGAGTTGAGTCGAGTAGGCATTCGTAATTCGGGCGAGTTGCCTCGGAAAGAAAGGAGTTTCCTGTTTGCAATACTATCTTCGCGAGACATCCAACCAATCGAAATGCACTCCGACCTTTACCGGATAGCTTACAGAAGAGGCCAGGGCGATGTGTACGACCCGGCTCTTACAGCGCCATTCGGTCGTGGGCTGTCCAGTGATCTCTTCCGGCAGTTTAATTCGTAAATCGAGTAAGGCCCCTACTGGAAGTGGCAAGTCCGTCTCGAGCAGAGCACCTTGTTCCGAGATGTCAAACGATTTGCCGTCACGGTTTGGGCCCGAGCCGCCCCAAGCGCGGAGATGAAGAGGAATTTTCAGGTTATGACGGCAACTCCCCCGTCTCTCGACAAAGTTATCTTTGCCGCCCGATGCTCGTCCTCTGCGGGGATAAGGAGAGTATCCGTCCATGATTGGGAGCTAATAAAAAGACTTGGACAGGGTTTGTCTTTGCTCCTCGTCATAGTGGACGATACAGAGCTGTATCGTGCCGCCCTTACGGCTTTATCCGGGAGCCCACAGGTTGGCCCTTATGGCTAGCCCTTCTTCTCCGAGCCGTGGCAAGCTTCGCACTGTAGCGGAGTAGGCTTGTAGAAAAGAACCGGCTTGCCGTCCACTACTTTGGTCAGGCTATGGCACTTGTCACACGCGACTCCCTTGTGGCCGCCTTCCAGGGGAAACTTCGTTTTGCTGTGATCGAAGGTGGAGGGCTTCCAACGCTGGGAATTGTGGCAGGTGGAGCACTCCGTCTTTTGGGCTTTGGCGAATTGCTTCCCATGAACATCCACGTGGCAGGCCTCGCAAGCCATGGGAGTCTCTTTGAATTGAATTTGCTTCTCGCCGGGAAGGGGTTTGTGGCAGGCGTTGCAAGCGACGGCGCGATGGACGCCCAGCAAGGGGAACTTGGTTTTCGAATGGTCAAACCCGGCCACGTCAACCCATGATCTGGTGTTATGGCAGGCTTCGCAGCCGAACTGGGTGCCATCCGGCCTGCGACGCTCCATGCGGTCCTTGAATTCCCCATGATGCACGTCATTGTGACAAGCAGTGCAGGTCATGTCTTTAAAGTAAAACGGAATGATCTTGTCCGTTCTTCCGCCAGCTCCCACTTTGTGGCATTCCACGCAGCTAACGGTGACGTGCGCGCCAGCCAGCGGGAACTTGCTTTGCTTATGCTTGGCGATGGTAAACAGAGAGCGGTGAAAATCCGCTACCGTATGGCAGCTCTCGCAGCGATTCTGGAAAGGCTGCTTCGCAAACTGGCCGTCATGGGGGTCCTTATGGCAGTCACTGCAAGCTGCAAACTTCACCTTGTAAATCGTGTCCTTTCCCGCGGGCAAATGACACTTGTCGCAATCCACTTTTGCGTGCTTCCCTTCGAGCGGATACTTTGAAGTGGCATGTTCTTTGACGCCAAACAGCGAGGGCTTCCAACCCTCGACGGTGTGGCATTCCGCGCATTCGCCCTTTTTGGGCCGGGCCGCAAATTGACCTTTGTGTGGATCTGGCTTATGGCAGTCGACGCAATTGGTGAATGGCAGAGGTTTCTTGAAGTCGCCATTCAAATGGCACTGAGTGCAAGAAACGGTCGCGTGCTTGCCCAGCAGGGGGTATTTGGTTTTCGAATGGTCGAATTCGAATTTAGGCAGGAGTTTTTTCCAGCCTGCGGTTGTGTGGCAATCCTCGCAACGCTGCTTGAACGACCCCTTGTGGGGATCGACGTGGCAGTCGATGCAAGCAGAAAACTTCATGTCTTTGTAGCGCGCGGGACCGCCGGGCCGATCGGGTTTGTGGCACTTTTCGCAGGCCACCTGCATGTGCTGACCGGTCAGGGGATAGCGGGTCTTCGAATGATCGAATTGTTTGGCGGCTTTCCAATCCGTGAAATTGTGGCATTGCAAGCAGTTGTTGCCTAGCTGTCCTTTGTGGGGATCTTTGTGACATGGGACGCAATCCTGCGACAGGCCGAAGAAAGATTTTGAGAGGTCCTTCATCTTGATGAGGGAACGTTCGGGGCCAACCATGTACATTGGCGAGTGGCACTTCTCGCAAGCAGTTTGCGCGTGTTTTCCTTCGAGGTTGTAACCGGTGAGCCGATGATCAAATTGTTTCTGGGAAGGTTCCCAGTGGAGGAGATTGAAATTCTCGCCGTTGTGCTCGAGGTGACACCGAACGCAATCTTTCCCGTTCGGATTGCGCATTTGTATCTGGTAGTGGTATCCGTGCTTGGCCGCGAGACGGCCTGCAATTTCCTTGTGGCATTCCAAACATTTGAACGTCGGCGTGCTGGTTCCGAACTGATGGCAGCTCGCGCACTGGGTCGTGCCGCTGAGCGATTCATGGGCCTTCGACAACGGACCGGGTGAGATCTGGGATCTTGCAGGCGAAGCTGCAAACAACAATGCCGCAAAGAGAAGAGACACCCTGATAACGATCAGAGGACTGCCTTGAAGTGAGGGCCGGCTTTCGAATTGCTCACACCTGGCCAACACGCCTCCTTGGTCCTTCCCTTTCCCGCAGGGTTCTACAACCATAACATGCGCAAACCAACTCTCACCTGGCAGCACTTGCCCGCAGGTGTACATCTCGAAACGTCCTCTTGGTGGGCGGGCCCTCGTCGGGAGGCCCACCACAATGTAGCGGGTTCCCGGCAAGCATTCTCCCAGATGCCCATGTTGAAAAAAACCTGATCCGTAGAACAGTTAGCTTTTAGCCCTCCTGCCAGTTGACGGGCAAGAGGCTAGCACCGGACGCTATCTGTGAGGGGAGAACTCTAGCATGAAATATTTTGCACTTTCGAGAATGCTGGAAATCCGAGGAAATTGCGCGAGCGTATCGGAAGGATGCGAGGGCACAACGAACAACCGCGCCCGAAAAAGGCAACCTGGAAGAGAGGAAGCGCGGTGAGGAAGTCGAGCGGGTGAAGACGCAGGCTGTTGGCGCTGGAATCCAAACGGCAATCGCCAAGTCCCCTCTCGATCGAAGGACACAGGTATCCCCGGCTGCTGCAGCAAGACCGGCCATGGTCAAGAAATCAGAAACAGCGGCAACACCTCAATCTACGGCCTTATCGGCTCCTGCAAAGGCGCCGCAAATCGCTAGAGACGAGGCGATTGCCGTTCCGCAAGCGCACCCAAACACGGTGAAACAACAAGAAGTGAGCCTTGTAACGGCCGAGCCAATCCGCGAACCGGCGTTGAAAGTCGCAACGAGTTTAGCAACCGCGCAGGCAGCCTCTCCCGGCGTTCCCGCGGTCCAAGGTCCCTCGCCGACGGAAATACCCGCACCAGGACGCAACACGCCGCCAAAGGAACAGGTGGGGGCAAGCCCGGCGTCTGGCGCGACCGCCGATGCGCCGACCTCCAAACCAGAGCTTTCCTTGACGGTAGGATCATTTGCCATTCCACGTCCAACTTCCGCCGATCCTCCGCCACAGCCTCAGGCCTACCCAGCAGAAGAAGATGCTGCCTTCAAGGAAGGGCAGGTATCAACCTGCGTCAAGAATGTTTCCTTGGGGAGCATGGAAAAAGAGAAGCTGTTCCTTGCGATTCCGGATTGGGCGCTGAATTGCTACAGAAGAATCAGAAGCGGTTTTCTGGAAGTAGGTTTTTCGGACTCGCTCATGCCGGGAGCGCGGAATTATCTGATCGTTTTCAACACGGCAGCAGCGCACGTTGCAGGCAACGAGTTGACGAAGGCTTCTGCCGTTGGCGAAGCAACTCCTGCGGTGGGTAGTTTTTACGACCAGCTATGGCTCTACGTGGCACTACAGTTACGAACGGTCAGCGACGACAACGATTCTGTCCGTTTCAGCGGAAAAAGCGCCGCACAATCAGCCCGCAGAACTTCTCTACGCGACGGCATACTCAGACCAGGGGATTTCCCGTCTCTCGTCATTCGGCCGGATCTGCGACCAAACGGGACAAGGAAATATCCACAAAGGCTGGGAAAAGTGACGGAGACCTTTCCGAGTTTCAAGATATGGTGGGACTGCCTGGTCGGATGGTGGAAGATATCGCCAAGCTCTGAACGTTCCGTAAGACCGTCGCCTACGAACCATGGCCCTGTTCTTAAACTGACCTTTTGTACAGATGACAGTGGAGATCTGGAGCCGTAACCTGCCCGTATGGGGGATTCTGCATCCAACGATCTTCGTAGGCGTTACGCTCGTCCGGGCGAATTCGAGATCCCTGATTCGGTTCTCGAAACAAGTTCGTTCAAGCAGCGCCTAGGGGGAGAATTGAACTCCGACCGCAAGAGCCCCGCCGACCCTTCGCGTGAATTGCGTTCTAGTGGTGAGTTGAACTCCGACCGCAAGAGCCTCGCCGCCCCTTCGCGTGAATTGCGTCCCAGCAGTGACTTGAGAAGCCCCCTCCGTGCAAGACCCACTCCTTTGGCAGTCGAAAGACACTTGAACGGTAATCCGAACCAGTACCGTAGAAGTCCTGCCGCCGTTCTGCGCGAAACGCGGGTCAGCGGCGAGTTGGGCCCCTTCCGCAGAAATCCGGTCCCCCTGGACAGGGAAGCACGGTTGAGATTGGACTTGAACCAGTACCGCAGAAGCCCCCGGCAAACCAGCAGGGATGCCGTCGTCAGAAGGAGAGTCTCCGCCCGTTTCGAGCTTTTACCGGAGCCGAAGTGGCGGTGGAACCGAATCGGTTGGAGTGCGGTGGCACAATTGGCGTTCTTGGGATTCCTGCTGCTAAGCCCGATGATTTTCCCTCAGGAAATGCAGACCGCCCTCAAATTTGACGTTGTTGAGCTAGCGCAACCGATCACCTACATTAACCCGCCGCCCCCCACTCCACCGCCCCCCCCTCCTCCACCGACACCGAAGGTTAAGCCCAGAGTTCCACCACCTCCGGAACCTAAGCCAAAAGTGCCTAAGCCCAAGCAAATAGAGGTTGAGCCCCCGGTATTGAACCCCAGACAGCCGCACATCTTCCTGGTTCTGAAACCGGAGGTGCGGAAGGCCCACACGGTGGAAGTGAAGCCTGTGGAACTCAAGCAGGTTATTCAACCCATGGAAATTGTCTTGACCTCCGGCGGGCCAAAGCGGCCAGAGGTGAAGACCGCCAACCTCAATCCAGGCCCTCCGGCACCAGCCACAGTGGCTGCGCCAGCGAACAAGGTGCAAACAGGCGGCTTTGGCGATCCGAACGGAGTTCCGGGGCCGGGGAATCCGAACAAGGCTGGAAACATTAACCAAGCCGGCTCCCCGAATCTGCCCGGTGGCCCCGGCTCTGGCAACGGGACCGGAGGGGCTCAGGGTCTGCGCGGCACGGTCGCATCGGATGGATCCGGTATGGGCGCGCCTTCCGCAGGAAACGCAAGCAGCGGGGTGGCCATTCTTTACGAGCCGAATCCGGCATATACCAATGAGGCTCGCGTTCTCAAAATGGAGGGCGACGTAGTGCTGGAAGTAGTCTTCCTCGCCTCGGGCCAGGTGCAAGTGACCCGCGTTGTAAGCGGTCTCGGCCACGGCCTCGACGAAGCAGCGATCCAGGCAGCAAAACAGATACGCTTCAAACCTGCGAAACGCAATGGGCAGGCAGTCGATTTCCCCGCTCACGTACGGATTGAATTTCGCCTGACCAGGTGAGATTCACCTAGCTGCCTGAAACCTCGTTGTCGGCGTTTCATTCCTGTACTCTTTGTTTAACGAGCATCGCCCCGTGTGCTTTAAATGGGGAAGAAAATAAAGGAAGGCCGGCCCTTGTCCGTCTTTTTTGAAGCTGGGCAATCGCGCGGGCTTTCAGTGTAAAGATTGCGCGTGGAGCTCTATCGCATGAATCAACTCGGTTTCCAGATTTCCATTGGATTCCAAGGACCACACGTCACGCCTGGTCGCCAGCGTATCCTCTGACTCGCCAAACCCATTGAACGTTGCTTTGATGAGGACCTGGGTGTAGCCTTCGTTTTTCTCGGTCGTCCGAACCTGAACCAGTCCTTTTCCGCCGCGAAAGTGGATGCGCTGATCCACGAATGGCTTCGTGTATGCGGCTAGCTTCTCCTTATCCAGCAAAATTGTGAATGTCCACGTCTCCTCGCTTGCTTGTTGCTCTTTGATGGACCATTGTTGTACGCGGACAAACTTTTGGAAGTATTCTTGGACATCCAGAGCTGACACGCGGGCTTCTACACACTTTGGCGCTGGTGGCAAGCTCTCCTTCGAGTCCCCCTTCTTCTTCCCTCCCCTAGCTTTTCGCGTTTCCGTGGGTTCGGCGGTGATTGCTTCGCAAGGCCGGGTCACGTGATCCCCCGACGGAACCTGGGAAACAGAGGTAGAAGCAACCAGCAGCGAGAAAACCAGCAGCATCTTCTCCTCGATTCCTCGATCAAAATGATTTTAACAGCAGCGGTGACGATTCCAAGTTGGGTATGACGATTTCAGACGGGCGGGCCCTCATCCTCGAGTTTAGCAGTGCCGTGACGGCCGCTTGCAATTTCTTCGAACTCAACACTCAAATGATTGATCCTGATGATGCGGTAGCGGCCAAGAACTGTGTCGCCCTCGCCGACGACGTAAACTGCGTCACCGTCTGTCAGGAAAGCGCGCCGGCCCGACCCGGATTGGGCTTTCCCTTCGCCGAAATACTTCAAAGGAAGTTGTGGCGGCGGAGGCGGCGGAGGGGGAGGCGGCGCAACGTAGTCGCTATCCCCGGGCCCTGGCACATGAACAGGTTTTGGCGGAGGAGGCGGCAACTCGCGGCTAAAAATGTCGCGAGGGCTGGGCTTGTACATGGTGTTCTGCGTTTCCTCCAAACGCTCCCAATGAATCTGTAAGTTTTCGACCCTGATCGGCCTGTAGTTGGCAGCGACTGAGGAAACGCGAGCCGCCTGAGCCGGGGGACGAGCATAGTAATACCAGATTGACAGACCCGTCAGCATGAGACCGGCGAGCACGGCGATCTCGGTGTTTTTTTTCTTCTTCATCCGGTCAGGCTGCATTTTTGAAGTAGGACCTCAATTGCACCGCCACCCGCAGGGCCCCCGCTGCGGCTTGCTGGCCCGTCGGTTCCGACGCGAGGGCCAGCGTATCAATGATGTAAATGCTCTTGGATCGCTGCAAGCCGTTCAGGAACTGCACGACGGCTTTATAATTCCCGTTAACCGTCGCATCCAGCTCCAGTTGGACCAGGTTTCTGCCGGGGATTTCTTTGTGGTGGAAAGTGAGCGCAACCTGCAACCCAGAATTCTTCGCAACTTCTGTCAGTTCGTTAGTAACGGCAGAGTCGCCTGCGCTGCTGGGATAAAGGGAATTTTCGAATCGCTCACAATCCGCTTTTGTCTGCGGCATACTCAGCCGAATGGCCTGTGCACGGTGAATGTCCGCTTTGAGAATTTTTATTTGAGCCTTCTGTGCGGTCAGTTCGTTCCGCGATAATCCTCTAGTTGATTGCATCGCAAAAAACGCCAAGGTTGCGTCCGCGCCAATCAAAATGGCCAGCGCTGCGAGAGTTATCTTTTTCTGCAATGGAAATTCAATTTTCATCATGCTCTCGAATAGATCACCGTGAGCTCTAAGACCACTTGGTCGCCACTGGACTGCTGGGTTGGAGCGCGGACACTGACCAACTGGAGACGAGAGAACACACCGGATTGTTCCAGGGCCTGCAGAAACCTGCTCTTTGCCTCGTCGCTGGCGGCCCCAATCGTAAGCTTCACGCTGGCCTGGCCGTTCTCCTGTTTTGGCTCGATGCTTATCACATGGACCCCGAGCGGCAAAATCTTTTCCAGGTCCATGAACATGTTAGTCCAGTTAAAGCTTCTCGCATCGATGATGGTATTAATAAATGATGCCCGGTCGTGAAGCTTGGCATTTTCCGGTTCAAAGAAAAAATGATCGAGTTCTTCTCTTTGGCCGCTCAGGACATCCAGCTCCCTGGAAATACTGGCGCTCTCCAAGCGCAATGCCGTTTCGGCTTCGCGAAGGAAATAAACACGCCAAGCCAGCACTGCGAAAACCACGCCTGCGACCGCTCCCGTGGCGGCGGAAAAGACCCTGAAGCGACGATGCGTTTCCAGAGGTGTGGTGGCCAGGTTTACGCTGAGTATCATTTTCCTACCCTAAGAGCAAATCGCCGGGGATTTATGCACGGTGCCACATCCAACCGAGTAGCCCCTCAAGCTCACGTTGGGCCAAGGGGCGTGCATGTTCCGGGACTCGCCCGTTTCTGATCGCCGATCCTAAAAGAGAATGCACAGGGCAATGAAATTCCTCCTCAAATAGAGGCAGGAATTCCGGCAACCGGTCGCCTATCCCCGCGACGGCCACGGACTGGATTCCTTCCTGCCACTGATCCTGGTAATAAGCGGCAACTGGAAAGACTTCGTCGAGAAGCGTCCTGGGCGCCAGTTCGCCACCATTTACCGGCAGCTCGGTGCAGCGATAGCCGCACAAAATGCCCCCGCGGACGATAGCGGTCGTGAGTGACTTTCCAACAACGCGCACCATTAGGGTAGCCCGGCCATCCGCCAGCAAAGCCATAGCCGCGATGGAGGAACTGAGAACAACGCCAGGGCGCAGCTTAGCGCCCCGTGCAACCTCCTCATATTCCCGGACAATCGGGAGCCGCGCAAGTGCAGCGACAACATTCACGCCATTTTCTCGCGGCGCCTGGCGCACGTAGGAAACTAGCATCTCATCAACATCGAACGGCAGGCTTTTCTTGAACTTCCACCGCAATAGGGGGATGGCTTCCTCGGAGGAACGGGGAAAATCTTCGAAATGCTGGACAAACACGCGAATCACGGGATCAGGCAGAAGCATCGCAACATTGTCGTCTTCCCGCACATGCATCCGCTTGCATACCTTCCCCAAAATCGATTGAACCGCTGCCAAATCTGCCAAGTTGCTTTCCACGGCGGAAGGCAGGAGAGCACCGAGGGGCAACGGCTCAACCGCAAAGTCCTCCAACGATCCTGCGCGCGACCACCGGACCAAGGATATTCGGTTCGGGGCGATTTCCATCGCTAGCGGAGGATGCGGCAAGGCATTGAACCACTGAGCCAAACGCCGGAACCTCTTGCTCCGGTATATCCCCCGGCGGAATGTGGCCGTCCTAGCCAATGAATTCTCCACGCTGATGCGAAGTCTTGATGCCTGATGTTAACCTGGGCCACGGCGCCCGGCGTTGCTGTTGCGCCGTAGTTGGTTAGTCTCTGCAAACCTTAAGCCTACATCCGCCAAACCACCCCGTTAAACATCTATAATAACGGTTTTACGTTGGTCTTCTTCTTAGAATTGCTCGCGTCGGGTTTGGGTTCTGCTTTTGGTTCCGGCGCGGTCCTGGGCCTCCAGAAATCCGGATCGCCCTCGGCAAACTCTTTGGGCACGTGCGACGTCTCTGGATGCACCACATATAGATTACTCTCAAAGCTTGCATAAGCTTCGCGGGCAATCTGCTTTAGGCGATCGGCAATGCCTTCTCCTTCACTTTCTTCCAAGATCTCTTCTTTCTGCAACAACAGGTCGTCAATCTCCTTAAGCTCAGAAAGGGGCAAGAAAACAAGAAAAGTTGGAGAGGGCGCGCCTTGCTTCGCCTGGTAGACAACCCACGGAACTTCCGCTTTGGTGTTCGTGCGCGCTTCGCTCCGAAGCTTCATGGATTCGGCGAAGTCGCTTTCATGCCCAGGGAAAAGGCGCACCTCCATGACCCGCATAAAGCGCGCCTCCGAAAGATCGATATTCTCCACGCTCGCGCTCAAATCGTCGCGGCGCAGGGCGACGATGGTGCGTTCGCTGCTGACCAGGGAATCGATTTGTCCTTGTGTCTGGGCGAGGTCAGAATGAGCGGCATAGAACTGCCTCCAACCGGAGTTAGCCTCTTGCAAGTGTTCGTAGGAATCAAACAGGTCGAAAGTAAGCGTCTCGCGATTGCCCGTCAGCGACTGCAGGTCGATCCAGAAGCTAGGGGCATCCAAACGATCGCAAGCGCGGGAAACGGCGGCCACTAATTTTTGGCGTTCATTTGTCTTTCCAGATTGGATTTCCTGGTGGACGAGAACGAGGAGATTCGGTGGCACAGCAGCCGGGTTTGCGGCCTTCCTATCCTGCGCTGACGAGGTAGATACGAAC
>QHYK01000144.1 GCA_003224085.1 Acidobacteriota bacterium
CGTCACCTTTTGGTTACGGGTTGTAAGGCTGCTGGGCAGGCGGGCAGCGTAGAGAACGAACAGAGCAAATCTCTGACGAAATTCCGGGTCTCCAGAGAGCAAATCCAAACTCGGGGTTTTTCAACAGCCTTTAGCTAAGCTACGTTTCGGAGGCCCTGACTCAATGGCTCCCGATCCACAATCCAAACTCCGGCAGTTGAAGATGGTCGAGAGTTCTAAAATCGTCACCTAGGCTAGGGCAAACGAAGGCGCGCCCCCCGATTGGATTTATCACCGCCGCTTAATCTAGAGCAGCGGCTCGCCCGAGTCCTTTGCAATCGCCTCGCGCGTCGCATCGCGCAAGCGAATCAATTCCTGCCATGCCGAAGTTTCGCTCCCGCTGCCGTCATTTCCAACCGCTCTCGGATAAATCGGCGGATGCACGGTAATCGTCACGCTGTTCGGCCGCGGCAGATACGTCCCGTCTCGCAAGACTCTGCGTGTTCCCGCCAGCGAAATCGGAAGGATCGGCGTCGCCGTGGCGACCGCCGCCTTGAAAGCCCCAAGTTGGAACGGCCGCACGCCGTCTTCGCGGGTAAACGTCCCTTCCGGGAAAAAAAAGATGGACTCGCCGTTCCGCAGAAGCTCTTCCACTTCCCGAACCTGCCTCAGCCGCGATCCCGGATCGCTGCGGTCAAATCGCAAGTGGCCCATGCGGTCGAGAAACGCGCCAATGAATGGCATCTCGCGCACTTCCATCTTCGCAACGAAGCGGTACGGCACACCCAAGCCGAGCATCAGCGGCAGTACATCGAAATAGCTGGCGTGATTCGAAGTAAATATCTTCGCGCCGGCTGCGTCCACATACTCCTTTCCAATGACGCGCACTCGGCACCCGATGAGCGCAAACAAAATCTCCAGAGCCGCGGACGTGTAGCGCCGCGCCGCGCGATGCTCCCGAATGAGATGCAGGATCGCCCAAGTCGGCACAATCCATAGTGCAAAAACGACCCAGAAGTAGACCCCGTACACCGTCTCCAGCCCGCGCTTGAGCCCCGCAAGGACTCCTCGGCCGAAATTGCGCACTCCACCCGTCGTCCCCAGCCGCACCATCTGCACCCACGCCGGAGCCCGTCCTGCGGAAAGCGTCCCCGCGAGGTAAAGCTGCTTGGTCTCCTCCCGGCGCAGTTTGCCGCTCGACGTTTTCGGAATGCTTCCCGGCGGAATCAATTCAACGCGGTCCGGCGGCAACCCCAGCCCTTGGGACACGCTCTCGGTAACCTTCGCCGCGATCGCCGCACGCCGTGCTGCATCGCGCTCCCTGGTCTCGGCCACCACCACTAGTTTTTCCGTGCCGCTCTGCTCATCGTTCAATCCAAACGCGACCACGCAGCCCTTGCGAATCCCGGCCGCCCGCGTCGCCAGTTCCTCGACCTCGTGTGGATACAAATTCCGTCCGCCCTTGATGATGATGTCCTTCACGCGCCCTGTAACGTAGATCTCTCCCTCGGCGCGATACGCGCGATCGCCCGAGTTCACCCAGGGAAACCCTCCATCGCTTGCCCTTTCGCCCTGTGGCAGCAATGCCTCCGTCGCTTTCCGATTGCGGTAGTAGCCGCTTGTTGCGGAGGGTCCCCGGAACCACAAGAATCCTTCCGTACGGTCTGGCACAGGGTTGCCCTGGCCGTCCACAATCATTGCTTCGTGCGCTGCCAGCGGCTTCCCGGACGAAACAAACGAAATGGCCGTTTCGTCTTCCGCGGCCGCCGGAACGGCGCGTCCCTTCAATGCAAACGTCTCGCGGTCCACCCGGTCAATCCGTGGCCCGCGATTCAGCGGCGGCACGGTAACTCCCAGCGTTGCTTCGGCCAAGCCGTAGACAGGCAGCTGCGCCTCCGGGCGGAACCCGTATCTGGAGAAACGCTTGCCGAACCGCTCCAGCGTTTCTGGATTCACCGGCTCCGCGCCATTCAACGCCGCGCGCCACGAGCTGAGGTCCACGCCCTCGATGTCGCTGTCCGCAATCTTCCGCACGCAAAGCTCATAAGCGAAGTTCGGCGCCGCCGCAATGGTCCCGCGATGCTTGTGAAAAGCCTCGAGCCATTTCTCCGGCCGCGTCAGAAACGCCAGCGGCGACATCACCACGACCGGCAAAGCGAAGTGCAGCGGCGTCAGCCAGGCGCCGATTAATCCCATGTCGTGATAGAGCGGAAGCCAAGTCACCACGACGTCGCTCGGCCCGACGCGCACCGCTTGGCCGACGGCTCGAATGTTGGCCAGCAGATTCGCGTGCGTCAGCATTACGCCCTTGGGGTCGCCGGTGGAACCCGAGGTGTATTGCAGCATCGCCAGGTCGCTGCCCTTGCGCACGCGGCTGCCGGTGATGTGCGCCGAACGCGCGCCCGGCGCCGGCGGGGGCGCTTTGTCCGCGGCTTCGATCACCTTCTCGGCGTCCGCCACTGCCTTCAGTGAATGCACGCGCGGCCGCAGCAGCTTCGCGACCGCCTCCCCTTGGCGGAACGTCAGCAGCATACAAACTTCCGCGTTGCTCAGAATCGCCGATTGCCGCGCCGCGTATTCCTCGATGTGGTCCGCGCGAAACGGCGGATAGATTGGCACGGGCACCGCCCCCGCCAGAAGGATTCCAGCGTAGGAAATGAAGAACGCCCGCGAAGTCGGCAACATCAGCGCCACGCGTCCGCCCACAGGCACGCCGCGCCGCGCCAGCTCCTCGGCAAGTCGTTGTGCCGCCGCATGCAACTCGCCGAACGTCAGCGTGAAATTCTTCTCGCCATCCGGGCCGCCTTCGGTAATCAGCAAATGCGTTTCTTCCGCATTGTGCGTCGCGCGATACCGAATCACATCAATCAGCGTCTCCGCCGCATACACGCCCGCATCCACCGCGTCGCGGTGCAGCTTCTGCGCGGTCGCTGCCGCCCGCAACGCGGACTCCGGCTCCGCCGCTTCTTCCACTGTCCCGGGAGTCGCAAGAATTGCACGGGCCAAATCTTCCGGGGTGTTAGCTTCCGACGCGACCCGGTCTGGCAATCGCATTCCAAACGCGGTCTCCAGCCGCGTTAACAGTTCCACGCGCTCCAGGCTGCCTAGCCCTAGTTCACGGTCCAATGGGGAAGAGAGTCGCAGCATCGGCAGCGCGCCTTGGCTGCCAAGTTCGCCAAGAAGTGTGCGGATGACCTCTAGCACGCGCTCGCGCACCGCCGAGGTCTCGAGTTGTGTCGCTGGAGTGGCCACGGTTCTCACAGAAACCCTGGTTTACTTGACCAGAGGCTAACACGCAAGAGGGCTGAATGCTACCGCGCAAAAGCGAGGCGTGCCGCCCCGGTGATGTTCCTAAGCAACGGGCCGACGCGCTTTCCCTGGTCCCGGGCGGAACTGACTAACTCCCCATACCGACTCCCAACAGCCCTTCGCCGTTCCGCAACCTTTCGGTTGCATTTGTTTGCGCCCTTATGATAATGTGCAACCAGGAGGTTGCATAACACTATGCCTGAGCCTGTACAAAAGCCAATGATCTCCGACCGCATCGAGAAAAAAATTCTTCTCCGCGCTCCTCTCAAACGCGTCTGGCGCGCCTTGTGCGATTTCAAAGAATTTGGCGCCTGGTTTGGCGTGAAGTTCGACGCTCCGTTCAAACCGGGCGCGCGCATCTCCGGAAAAATTGTCGGAACTGCCGTGGACGCGGAAGTCGCCAAACTTCAGAAGCAGCAGGAGCGCGTGCCGTTCGAAATCACCATCGAGCGCATCGAACCCGAACGTCTTTTCTCCTTTCGCTGGCATCCCCACGCCATCGAGCCTGGCGTCGATTATTCGAAAGAGCCCACGACGCTCATCGAATTCACTTTGGAGGAAGTCTCGGGCAGCGTCCTGCTCACCGTCAAGGAATCCGGCTTTGATCAAATCCCGCTCGCGCGCCGCGCCCAAGCCTTCACGGCCAACGAGCAAGGCTGGGGCATGGTCGTCAAGCTCATCGAGAAATACCTTGCGTCGGCCGCCTAGTCCCAAAGTGCCGATCGGACTGCTCCACTCTGCCCCGCTTTTTGCGGCGCTCGGAGACACGACCCGCCTGCGCCTTGTGTGTCGACTTTACCAGGAAGGATCGGCTTCCATCAGCAAGCTGACCGCGGGCTCCGGCGTCACGCGTCAAGCTATCACCAAACATCTGCGTAGGATGCAGAACTCCGGTCTTGTCCGCAGCACGCGGCGCGGACGCGAGCGCCTCTGGCAATTAGACCAGCGTCGCCTTCACGACGCCCGCCGCTGCCTCGATCTGATCTCGAAGCAGTGGGATGACGCTCTCGCGCGGCTGCGCCATTTAGTCGAGGATGGAACATTCAAACGAGGATCCGCCGTTCGCATGTCGCGGACAACCGTTTGAACGCCTACTCCCATTCACTTTGCAGGTCAGGCTTGCGACGGGCGCGCTTTTAGCGCGTCCTCATCGGTGCCATTCTTTTTCCCTGCGCCCGGAACGTTCTGACCGGAGGCAGTTGGAAAGGGTTGACACCAGGCCAGGGTTCAATTCGCCGGAGGTGTTTGCATGTGCAGCCTTAGAGGGAGAGCGCTGCTTTTCTTGGTGTCGCTGCCGGCTTTATTCCAAATTTATTGCGGCTCAAGCGGCTATTCCAAAGGTTCCACGAATGTCCCGCCCGCAGCGGTGACGGTCACCCCAAACACGGTTAGTGCAGTTCCCGGAGGCGCCACGGTCAACGCCTCCATATTTCCGTGACCAACGACCTGCCCTCTGACGTACTGAGCGCGAGCGTCATCAGTTCGCCCGCCTGTGGCGGCAACCCTTGCGGCTCTTTCGGCGCGATCACCGGAACGCCCGGGAGCGGTTCTTACACTGTTCAATACACTCCGCCTGCAAGGATCCAGCAGGTGACCTCGCAAACATCACCGTTTCGTCGAACTTGGCAGGCTCAACTCCCGGAACGACCGCCGTGGATTTAACGAGCAGCGGGTTTCTTTGCCCAGCGCAGGGCAACGAGGCACTTATGACCGGGACTTGCGTTTTCCTGCTGCGGGGTTTCAACGGGGCAAATCCCATGGCGATCGGGGCGGTCTTCACCGTCGACGGATCGACCGGCTTAATCACGACAGGAACGATGGACATCAATGTGGCCGGTTCCGCTCCAGAGACAAATCTTGTCGTTGGATCCGAGCCACAGCACCTACTTCGTGGACAGCAAGGGACGGGCTTTTATCGGTCTCGCTACCTCGGCGGGAACGAAGGTCCTTCAGGCGGCGCTGGCTTTCTACGACGCCAACAACCATGCTACCGAGGGCCAGATCGAGGAATTTGATGACCCCCTCGGCACGGGAGGGCGAGCGCTCGGCCTTCTCAAGCAGCAGACGGCGACGGTGCAAACTTGGGGCCCAAGTAACCTGAATTCCGCGTTTGTGTTCGGACTGAGCGGTTCAGACGCGGCTGGTGGCCGGCTCAGTGCCGCTCGTGGCATGACGTTTGACGGAGTGGGCAATCTCACGAACGGGCTGGAGGATACCAATGACGCGGGCACTTTGACGGTTCAACAAACAATCCCCACAGGCACTTACACGCTCGGAGCTGACGGTCGCGGCACGGCGTCATTCGTCGTCGGAAACTCAACTGTGGATGGCGTCATCTATGCCGTGGACAGTAGCGAACTATTCTTGCTCTCGACATTGCAGGTCAACCCAGCTCCTCTACTTTCAGGACGAGTTTTGCAGATCGTCGCTCCTGGGTCCTTGAGCGATGCCACCGATGTTGGGGGCTATCAGTTGGTGAAACTAGAGGGCTTGAATGATGCCACGATCGGAATCCTCAACCTCAGCCTGGGAACACAAAAGACTGCAAACGTTAGCGGCACCCTTTGGCTCGACGCAGCGCAGCTGGCACGGCCTCATCACAGTCGATTTCCGGCGCGTTTACAATCACCGACATCGGTCATGGGCGCGTGACATTTGCGGCCGGTTGGACTAATTCGCCGATGGCTTATTTCACCGGCTTTAGCAAGTTGGCCGGTACTGGCAACAAGACGCTGCCTACGACTGCTTTTCTCGTTGGTGCCGGGAGCGATGCCGCGGCCGGCGAGGTAATTTGGCAATCTTTGGCCGCCCCGAATTTCAGTGCCGCGAGCCTGAGATATTTCCGCAGCCTACTCCGATCTTCAAAGCTCGGGAAACAACTCGGCCTCTCAAACGGCCTCGACTGGACAGATCACCATGGACGGCATCGGCAGCTTTAGCGGATTTGTCGACGTGCCAGGGGCGACCAATCCGCTTAGCACTAATGTGAGTGTATCGGGCGCATACACCGTCAATATGGATGGATCCGCGAGCATCACTGCCGCAGGAGCTGCCAACGGTCCATGGCCAATGGTGACCAACGGCGTCAGGAGTTACCACATCATCGAGCCAGCTGGAAATACGACTCCGGTCGTTAACGTCATCACGAAAGAATAGGTAGCACTGTGTTGTGTAGGGGCGCGCTCGCACGTCAGTACCTTCTGCGACAGAACCATTGGCTAGGCGCCCTTCTTCGCCGCTTGTGCCACCGCAAAACCCTTGGGCAGCAGCGCTGTCGACAAATCCACTCCGGAGAGGTCAGCGCCCGTCAAATCCGTTTCCCTCAGGATCGCCACTCCCATGTCCGCTCCCGAAAAGCGCGCGCCATGCACGTTGGCTTCCCTCAGGTTCACGTTTCTTAGCCGCGCTCGTTCGAAACGCGCGTTCGAAAGGTCGCACCGGAAAAATTCCACGCCGCTGGCCTGCGCTTCGGTCAAGTCCGCGCCCGGAAGAATCGCTTCCGTCATGTCCGTGTTTCGCAAGTCCGCGTTTCTCAGGCGGGCGCCGGTCAGGTCCCCTCCCGGGAGCCGGGCTGTTTTCAGGTCCGATCCTTCCAGGTTCGCGTTGCGCAAAATCGCTCCGCTCAAATTCACGCCGGACAAATCCGCGTTCGAAAGGTCCGCGCCGGTGAGGTCCGCGCGCGCGCCGCCCTGTTTCCCGCGAAAAAACAGCTCGTGTGCTTTCAAGATTTCCGTGAGCTTTTTTCCTCTGTGCCTGATGCTTTTTGGTTTTCTCAGTCCCATAAGATAACCGGTGCCATCCTCAAACAATTCTGTCGCATTTGTACTTGTTGATTTTACCGGAACTCGCGGACCGGCGGAAGAAGACTTGAATTGGGAATCGCGCTCCAGCATTGCGTTCGATTGCGACGCGCTTTATGTTGGCGGCCGGGGCTGGAACGATGGTGGAACTTGGGGCGCACAGGATCGAAAGTCGCGGTTCCGGTGTTGAAAACAAAAGGGTTACTGGGAAAACTTTCATAAGGTTTCGCGCCAGGCCCTAAAAGACAGGCTAGAAAAGCTGGGCAAAATTGTCGCGAGTGTTGTTCAGGGAAGATTGGGCTGAGACAGCCCGGGGTGCGCCGCTTGCTGCAACTGCGCTAGTTCCCGCGCCGCCGCATAGCCCTGCCAAATCATGTACAGCGCATACGCGTGCACCGCCGCGTCCAGCCAAATGTTAAAGACCAAAAGCAACGCGCCATCCAGCGCGTACGCGATCATTCCTCCGAGGAATGCTCCCTGCGAACCGGCCTTCGCCGATTTCCAGCACAGGATCAGCATCAAAAGGAAGATGCCATCCACCGCAAGCGTTAGGAACGTTCCGTTTTGCCCCGCGCGCTTGCCCACGGCATCCACAACTTGCGTTATGCCTAAGCCAAAAATAAAGCGGATCTTGCCATCCAAGATTTGCAGCAGCGAATTGATGCCCGACAGGATCGCGATCGTCAGGAACCAGCTGGCTCCGCGCCGCACGCGGAGCAGGACTGCGGCTCGCGGATCCGCGGCCGCCCGCGGGGGTACGCCCAGAGGAGAGCCACCGGGACTGAGTGACATAGTCTTCTCCTTTCGAATTAAGAGTGAACTTCCCCATGTAGGAGCGCGCTTTTGCGCCTGGCGTTTACCCCGACTTTGTCGGAGCGTCCCGGCTTCCTAACCGGGAAGCGCGTCCCAACTTACAAGCTGAACTATCAACGCAGGTCGCTTGATGTTATCTTGCCATGCAAAGGAAGTCCCGAAATCAATCAAACCACTGCGCTGTGCCCAACCAGCAAGCGGTGCCATCGAAAAGATTCGCCGCGAATCGGCGCGGATCAACACGGATGCAGAAAAACACTTTATTATGTTCGACGAGAAGATTTTTCCGCGACACAGGTCACCGACGATTGTTATTGAGGAAGCTGAAGCCGGATATTGATTCAGGGTTCTTGGGACTCCAGTTCGGTGATGGGTGGACGGAGGACAACGGTCGATGTGTCTCCGGTCACATCGCTCTTCCTGGCAGCGGTGTGACAATTAAACATGTAGCCTAAACTGCCGTCCTTGGTCCCGCTCTGGTCCATTGTCGTGGCGGCTGGGGTTTCGATGAGCGTCGGAGTGTTTTTTCGGGCTGTATCCGGCCCTAAGCGCGACGCGGCTCGATCCCGCCGAGGCCTTGGATTACGAGTAATGTCCGGGAACAAAGGGCTTTGGCGGCACAACGCCCAAAGAATCCATTTCCCCGATAAATCCGCTCATTCCAAGATGGATCTTTGCCCAGAGTTTTAATTCTCGTGAAAAACTCGCGGAAGGCTCGTAAAATTCAAGTAGGGATGTTTAGGCCATTTACAACGCGAGCAAGCGTGCGCCTTTTGCTCCGATCTTCTCTGCCACTCTTGCCAGCCTTATTGATTCTCGCTCTTGCAGTTCCGGCCCGGGCCCAAGATCGCGAAGACGAAATCATCGCCAACCTGGCAGGCGGACGTGTCATTGTCCATGTCGCGAAGGAGGCCATCCTTTTTGCCGCCATCGACCACGCTGTCGAGCCCAATTCCATTCCGCCTCGCGTCGCCGGCGTGGATTCCTCGCACATCGGCGTTCTGTTTGGCGCTTCCGAGTGGCGCACTCCCGCCGACCCCAAACCCATCCGCTTGGACCGCAATTTTCCGCGCGTTACGCAGCAACTTCGCACCGACTCCGGGCCAGCGGAAGCCGAGCCGGATCTCGAACTCATCGGCACTGCTTTCCTCGAGAAGCTCCGTCCGCTGGTTAGCCAACTGCATCACAAAGTGGATTTTTCTGCCGATGATTCCATCTTCCAGATGGTGGTCATTGGCTATGCGCCGGACAACTATGGCCCGGAAGTCTGGGTCGTGGAGTATCACATGGAGCAGGAACAGGTCTCCACGCGCGGCGAGGAATACTGGCAGACGCGGCTTTTGCGTCCGCATTTCACGCAACTCTACCCGCCGGAAAAACATGCGCCACATACTTTAGTCGAGAGCCGTTATCCGGCGACCTGGAAGGGTCCCACGCTCGAGGAAATGATCAAAAGCAATGACCCGCGCATCGCTTCCGCGCTGCAAAATCCACGTTTCGAAAAGGTGCTCGAAAATCTGCGCGGCGGCTCCGCTCAGAAGGCGCCGCCTGCTGATTCCGTGGAGTTTATGCGCACGGTAGTGCCGCTGATTGCGGGAAATGCTTCCTTCGTGATCGGAACGATGGACGAGCAGCACGGCATGAATTGGGTCGTCCCGCCTTCGGAGCCCGTCGAGAAAGCCCAAGAGGACAAGAACCGCCCGCCCGACGCCCCCACCCTCCGCCGCCCCATTAAACCTTGACGGCTATCCTAGCGTCCGGCGGCTAACAGGTTCGCAGGGCGGACGGCCCCACCCTCCGCGCAACCCCACACCCTGATGGTGCAAACAAATTACCGTGGTGCTATGCTCGCGCCGCGCTGTGCCGCCATTTGCGCCGTGCGTTCGGGAGGTAGGCAACCCGGATGGACAGTTATGCCTGCGGCCCGGAGATAAGGACTGACGGAAGAGACCCCCGCACAGCTGCTGGCCGAGACCGCCGCGCGGTTTGCCGAGCGCGACGCCCTTGTCGTGCGCCACCAGAGAATTCGACTCACCTGGCAGCACCTCGCGGAGCATGAGGAACGAATCGCGCGCGGGCTTGTCGGCCTAGGACTGCAGGCGGGTGACCGCGTAGGCGTTTGGGCCACCAATTGTGCCGAATGGATTTATCTTCAACTCGGCTGCGCTCAGGCGGGGCTGGTGCTGGTGAACTTCAATCCGGCCTACCGCACACACGAATTGGCGCTGGTTCTTCGCAAGTCGCGCATCAAGGCGCTGTTTCTGAGCGCGCAAGACGAGCGAACCAACTATCGCGCGATTCTCGAACAGACGGGCAATGCCCCGGATCACGTCGTTTATCTGGGCGAGGAATCCTGGGCTCGAATTCTGGCAAATGGCTGCGATCTGAAATCGCGGGTGCAGTCCGCCGACGAAGTAGCGAACATTCAAATATACTTCGGGCACCACCGGCACTCCCAAAGGTGTGCTGTTAACCCATGGCAACCTCGTGAACAATGCGCGCATCACCGCGTCCGGCCTGCGCCTAACTGAAAGCGACCGCATCTGCCTGCCCGTCCCGATGTATCACTGTTTTGGATGTAGCATCGGCACCATGGTGGTTCTCTACACCGGAGCATGCCTGGTGATGCCCGCTCCTCGATTTGACGCCCTGGCGACAATGGAAGCCATTCAAGAGGAGCGTTGCACTGCCCTTTATGGTGTGCCAACCATGTTCATCGCGCAGCTGCACATCCCGCGTTTTCGCGCTTCGATTTCACCTCGCTGCGCACGGGGGTCATGGCTGGCGCGCCTTGTCCCATCGAAATCATGAAGCGTGTCGTCACCGACATGCACTGCCCGCAAATGACCATTATGTATGGCCAGATGGAAGCTTCACCGGTGGTAACCATGTCGAGCGTGGGTGACGGTCTCGAACTGCGCAGCTGCACCGTGGGCCGCGCTTGCCCTCATACCGAGGTGAAAATTGTCTCGCCGGAGGGGCGGATCGTGCCCGTGGGCGAACAAGGGGACCTATGCGTGCGGGGCTACACGGTGATGAAGGGTTATGATCAGGAGCCCGAGGCGACCGCCGAAGCTATCGACACAGAGGGCTGGTTGCATACCGGAGACCTTGCGACGATGCGGCCCGACGGCTATTTTCGCATCACCGGGCGCGCCAAAGACATGATTATCCGCGGCGGCGAGAACATTTATCCCCGCGAGATCGAGGAATTCCTATACACGCATCCGAAGATCTCGGAGGCCCAGGTGATGGGCTTGCCGGACGAGCAACTCGGCGAGGTGGTCGTGGCTTGGATCAAGCTGAAAGCAGGCGAAAGCGCCACAGACTGCGACATTCGCGCGTTCTGCGAGGGAAAGATTGCCCATTTCAAAATCCCTCAGCACATTCGCTTCGTGCACTCTTTCCCCATGACGGTCACCGGCAAGATTCAGAAGTTTGTTATGCGCGAAAAGGAGATCAAAGAACGCGGCCTCGAATCCGTCGCCCGCAGAAAGACCGCCTAAGAGCGGGGGAAGGAAAAGGAGGCCAAGAACCGCCCGGCCGATGCCCCCGCCCGCCGCCGCCCGATCAAACCTTGGGATCCGAGAGCCAACCGGAGGCCATCATGCTGGACTACTCGGTTCAAGCGTGCAGCGACATGTCAGCCTCCAAGCTTCTCGATGGGATCGCCGGCGCGGAGGATGCCGCCTTCGAGGACACGGCACAACATGCCGCGGCGGGCCCCAGAGTTCCTTCCGCAGTCCCGGCCGGACGCGCTCCATCTGATTGCAAGGCGTGCACACCAGGGTGACTTCCAGGAGCGCCTCACCCATTCGAAGGCGCTGCCCAACCTGGAGGCTGTTCACCTTCAAGCCGTTGGTCGTGATGTTCTCTCGCAGAATGCCGGGCTGCAATTCCATGGCGTCGAGCGTTTCGCGGTCCACAAGCAAGACCTGCCGATCGCTCCCCGCCCTAGCATGCGCGCACCCCTCTAAGCCAAAGTCGGCTAGCATTTGCGCCTGGCGGAGCTCTTCCATCGGCAAGCCCTTCTTCGGTGCACGAAACAGGTCGTGAAGGCTCGCCATATTCCTCAATTTCCGCTGGCCCTCAGCGAACTTGCATGACGCCCAATGTCTCTGCGGTAGTGCATGCGTTCGAAATGAATCTTCTCAGCCGCCGCATAGGCTGAACCAAGAGCCGCACCGAGAGTCGGAGCGACCGAAGTCACTCCCAGCACGCGCCCCCCGCTCGTGAAGATCTCGTCGCCAACGCGCTGCGTTCCCGCATGAAGGGCTTTCACGCCGGTAATCTGCTCCGCACGGGTAAGTCCCTCAATCTTCTTCCCCATTTCGAATCGGCCAGGATAGCCTCCGGACGCCAACACCACGCACGCGCTCGCGCCAGGCCTCCATCGCAGCTTGGAAGTTAGCAGGTTACCGCTGGCTACGTCTTGGAGCACGTCTGCCAGGTCGAAATCCATCCGGGCCACGATGGCTTGCGTTTCAGGGTCCCCCAAGCGGCAATTGAACTCCAGAACTTTCGGGCCGGAGGAAGTCAGCATCAACCCAACGTAGAGGAATCCTTGATAAGGAATCCCGTCGGCCGCAAGACCTGCCAAGGTTGGTTCTACGATGGTCGCGAGGATGGTCTTTCGAAGCGGCTCGGGTAGCAGATCGTCGGTCGAGTAGGCTCCCATCCCGCCGGTGTTCGGACCTTGGTTCCCGTCGTGGACGCGTTTGTGATCGCGCGTGGGCACGAGCGGAGCATAGCTTTTGCCGTCAGTCAAAAAGATGAACGAGAGCTCGTCGCCCTCAAAAGCCTCTTCCAAAAGAACGCGCTTGCCGCCGGCGCCGAGCTCGTTTTTCTCCATCACGCGCCCGATGAAGCCGCGCGCTTCGTCGAGATGGTGCGCCACCAAAACGCCTTTGCCGGCGCACAAACCATCTGCCTTGATCACTACGGGAAACGTGGCGTTGCGCAGCGCATCGTACGCATCCTGGGCGGATTCCAACGCGCCGTACATTTTTGCGTTCGGAATGTTGTGGCGTTGCAGGAATTCCTTCGCGAAAATCTTGCTGCCTTCAAGCTGCGCCGCCTGCTTCGAAGGTCCGATGATGGCCCAACCGCGGTCGCGGAACGCGTCGCCGATGCCGTTGACCAGCGGCAGTTCGGGCCCTACGACAGTGAGGTCCGGCTGCATTTTTTCCGCGAAGGCAGCAAGCCCGGCCACGTCCCCTGGGTCAATGGCCACACATTCCGCGTCCGCGGCGATCCCGCCGTTCCCCGGAGCACACCAGATTTGTTCCACGCGCGGGCTCTGCTTCAGCTTCCACACCAGCCCGTGCTCGCGCCCCCCACCGCCGATCACCAAGATTTTCATCCGTGGTCCTCTGGAGCATTCACGTTAGACGCTTGAAGCGTTGGGTGTCAACCGAACCCGGCGAACTGGCGAACTGACTTGGTTGTGCTCGCATCCTTGCCGTGCGCTGGATGCCATGGACCAAATAGCGATAGCCTGTCTCGTTGGTCAGTTACCGCCTGCGCCTTGTCACCCCAAAATGGACGCAATACCCGCATCAGGCTTCCATGGTAAGGAGTTGCGCAATGTTCATTCCCCTGCGACAGGAAAACATGGAGGGCCGCCGCTGGCCGGTGATCTCCATTGCACTGGTGCTCATCAAGCGGGTGGCTTTCCTGGCCACGCCTGGGCGGACCGAGGGGCAAAATCCCAAGGACGAGCCATGCACCCCGAACTTACGATGTCCCCGGATGTCCAGGAATTCGCGACCACGTTCCAGCAGAAGAACCCCGGCCTAGGGAGAGAAGCCCAATCTCCGAAGTCGATGGCTGGGACGCCAGGATCCGGCTGATCAAACCGATCTGCAACAAGAGATGGATTGGTTTGCCGAGCAGTTTTCCAGCGCCAAGCAGACCTCTCTGCTGGAGCAATACGCTTTCACTCCGGCCCATCCAAAAGCCATCACTTAGCTGACGGCGAATTTTCTTCACCGTGGCTGGCTGCGGGAATATGTGGTTCCTCTGGCTGGCGGGGGCGAGATTCTGGAAGACACCACCTGGGGCCGGATCATCTACGCCATCAGTTGGCGCCAGGGACGTCCCGCGGATTTTCAGACACAATAATTTTAGTATAATAGTACTACAGATGTATTTTCACGCGTTGCCGACGGCGCGTATGGGGATGGTCACGGAAGCAGAAGCGGTGTCCGAGGAGGCCAGCATGTGGCAGCGGCCGTCGAAAATTCCCCCGGGATCAATCACCATACAGGGCGCATGCACTTCGCCGGTCACGACGCCTTTGGCTTGAATCTCGACGCGGCCCTTGGCAAAAATTACACCATCGAAGCGCCCGGAAATCACCACGCGGTTTCCCTCGATTTGTCCCTCGACCTTTGCACCCTCGCCAAGAACCACGGTTTGCTCGGAAATGATGTTGCCTTTCACGTTGCCATCAATTCGGAAGGTGCCGCTGACCGTGAGCGTTCCTTCCACGGTTACACCCTGATCGATGAACCCCGTCCATTCTTCGCTGTTGTTCGCGCCATTGTTGTCGGCGGCTGGCCACTTCCACGCCATATCGAGTTCCCCCAAATTTTCAGACAGTTCTACTTTCAATCGGGGCCGGAAACAAGTCAACGCACCAGAAGAACGGTGTTGTCGAAACTAAGACTGCACGAACGGACAGTGTTGCGCAGGCGAATTTTTCCAAAGATTTTGTAGGGTGATTGTATCACGCAGCCGCTTCCGTTGTGCTGCGATGCTGAGTTCCAGCTCCGCTTATTTCATCAGACGATCGTAGAGTCCCATCAACTGCTTGTCGTCGTAAAACTCAAGGACAAGCTGACCCGGACGCGCTTTGGTCTTCACCCGCAGAGAGATTCTGGTTCCCAGGTGGCGCTGCAGCTCTTCGAGCGCATTGCGAATATTCGGATCCAGATGCGGTGGCGGTGGAGGCTGGGGCTGCTTTGCTTGCATGCGGCGCGCGGCCAGCTTTTCGATCTGACGAACGGTCAAGGCGCCGCGGGCGGCGCGATGCGCGTAGCGCAAGCGCAACTGCTGCTCGGGTACAGCCAACAACGCACGGCCGTGTCCCGCGCTGAGCTTCCCTTCTTCGATCCAGTCTTGAATTTGCTTCTCCAGCTTGAGCAAGCGAATTGCGTTGGCCACTGTCGCGCGGTCCTTCCCCGTGCGCTCAGCAACCTGTTCCTGGGTCATGTGAAACTCATCCATCAAGCGCTCGAAGGCGCGGGCTGCTTCCACGGCGTTCAAGTCTTCGCGCTGGATGTTTTCGACGAGCGTCATCTCGAGCGCGAGGTCGTCGGGGACTTCCTTCAAGATGGTCGTTACTTTGGTGAGACCGGCTCGTTGGGCGGCACGCCAGCGGCGCTCCCCGGCTATCAACTGAAACTTGGAGCCGATAGGCCGGACAACCAAAGGCTGAATGATGCCGCTCGCCTTGATGGAACGCGCGAGCTCGTCGAGGCCTTGCTCGTGGAATTTTGTGCGAGGCTGGTAAGGACTAGGCTCAATCAGATCAATGTCAATTTCCTGAGGACCGCCCTGCATGGGTTGGCTCGCCGGCATGCCGGGCGCAGCGCTGCCAGCCGTTGACGGTTGCGGCTGCGTCGATGCGGGAGCCGGGTCGGACTTCTTGCCTTCAAGCTCCCGAATAAGCGCCCCGAGTCCCCGACCCAGTGCGTTTCTCGCCATTAGATATCACCTCTTTCGCAAGATGCGTGTAGCCCTCCGCCCCCCTGCTGTTCGGGTCATAAAGAATGATGGGCTTGCCGAAACTCGGCGCCTCCGCCAAACGGACGTTGCGCGGAATGATGCTCTTGAAGATCTGCGTGCCGAAAAACGTGCGCAAATCATTGGCGACCTGACGCGACAGAGAGGTGCGCTCGTCGTACATCGTCAGCAGAATGCCCTCGATCTCGAGGTTCGGATTCAACGTACGTCGAATCCGCATCAGCGTGTCCAGTAGTTCTGATACCCCTTCAAGGGCAAGGTATTCGCACTGAATCGGAACCAGGACCGAGCCGGCGGCAACCAAGGCGTTCAGGGTTAGTAAGTCGAGGGCGGGCGGACAGTCCAGTATAATGAACTTGTAGTGGTCTTCCAAAACCTTCAGAGCAGCACGAAGCCGGTACTCGCGCTCCTCAGTTGCGACCAGTTCGACAGCCGCGCCGGCGAGATTCTTATCAGCCGGCATGACGTCCAACCCTTCCACCTGCGACTTCTGAATGATCTTGTCAAAGGGCTCGTTGAGAATGAGCGTGTGATAGAGTGTGCGCCGCGAGGGATCCTTCGGGAAGCCGATGGCAGCGGTGCTATTCGCTTGAGAGTCGCAGTCGACGAGGAGTGTAGGCTGCTTGGCGGCGGCGAGGCAAGCGGAGAGATTGACGGCGGTAGTTGTCTTTCCGACTCCCCCTTTTTGGTTGGCAATCGCGATGATTCTCGCCACGGAACCCCCGCTAGCGGAAATTTAGCAAAGTGCGAATTGAGTTGCAAGGTGTTTCACGTGGAACAATCGAACGAGGCCCTGGAAATCTTACCAGAGGATGGCGAATTGGACTAAGGGCCAATGGCATCGGTTGTTCCACGTGGAACAATTTCTGCTGGGCTGCAAACCCGAGGGACCGAGGTTGCGCCTTGAGTCTTGCCAGCGTTCCTCGTTCGAAGATTGCGCCGAAAGCGGTCGCTAGGCTGGCAGGCACGCGGCATTTGTTCCACGTGGAACACTTTGCTCATGGTGGCTTGGCTTGTGAGGCGAGGTCCCTTCAGTGAGGAGTCCGTTCCGAAGAATTGTTCCACGTGGAACATTCTGCGCTGCAGTGAATGACCGTTACTTGAAATGGGAAAAGAGGATGGAAGTACTGGTCGTTTGGCCAGCCAGGTTCAGGAGTGTTCCACGTGGAACAATTATGTGCGAAGCCAACGGACCGGGTAGAACGGGGCCAGGTCCCTGAACGGACAGAAGACACTTCACTGGATCAGGGCTTCTTGGTTCCGACGAGGAGGAGGCGGCGCAGGGAGTTCGGCACGGGGATGGGCTCACGCCATTCCCAACCCGGAATGTCTTGGATCTCGGGCTGATCGTTCGCGCCGATCCATAGAACGACTTGCTTGGCGGCGAGGAGGTCCGACCGAGCCCAATTCAAGAAAGTGGGGAATTCGCCAAGCGCCCGAGCGCAGACGTAGTCGAGTGGCGGAAGCTCCTCGCCGAGCTCCTCATAGCGCCGGACGAGCACCTGAGCGTCCTTCAGCCCGAGTTCGCGAATGACTTCCGCCAGAAACGTCGCCTTTTTGATACTCGATTCAATCAGAAAGACTTGCAGGCCCGGGCGCATAATCTTCAGAGCAAGGCCCGGAAACCCGGAACCAGTACCCACGTCGGCGAGCCGACCACTTTCGATTGGCACGGAGATTCCGGCAAACATGCTCTCGCAGAAGTGGCGATAGAGGATTTCCAAGGGGTCTCGGATCGCGGTGAGGTTGACCTTGACATTCCAAGCCAGCAAGAGCTTTATATATTGTTGAATTTGCAGGACTTGATCGTCGTAGGCGGGAAGCTGGAACTCTTCAATGGCGCGGCGGATCACGGCCATGGGCAGCGTTCGGCTGATCGTTGTCATAGAGGCTACTCTTGATCGGTTAGAGAGACTTTCTCCGAAAGCTGATCCCTCACGGCCCTTGAGATGACAGTCTGCCAGGCCCTGCTAAATCAAATAAGTCTTTTATTGACAATTAGATAAATATAAAAATTTCCCATGCCAACCCTTTGGAAAATGCACGTTTTCTTAGGGTAGCGGACCCTGATTTCGCGTGAGAAAGCGCCTCGCGGCTACACCCGCTACCACATCAACCGCGCTATGCCAGAAAACTGCGGGTACCAGACTATTGTACGTCAACCGGCTCGCTCCCAGCACCAGGCCTACGATGAAAGTTATCACCATGCCACCCCGGCCTTGATAGCTATGAGCCAGGCCGAACAAGACCGAGGAAACCAGAATGACGAGCCAGACGCTCAGTCCGGCGCGGGCCAGGGCGGCCATGGCAAATCCGCGATAGAGGAATTCTTCGCAAAGGCCGGCGGTGAGGGCCAGCGCGAAGTAGGGAGGCAACTCGACGGCGGACTGTGGGAGAATGCGATCAGCGATGTCCTGCACCGTGCCGCGGGATTCGACAGGGATGCGCCCGACGCGGCGCAGGTTGAGCCATTGCAACGTGGCAATCACCGATCCACCGACGATCCCGACAAGGAGCAATTTGGGGCCATCGTGGAAGACCAAGCCGAGCTGAGAAGCGGTGTAGCCGCGTGCCCAGACGCGCCAGCTGACGACGGCGACGGCCAACCATTGGAAAGCAATGGTCGAGGCGTAAAGCACCAGTCGCTCCATCAAACTGACGTGCGGCATGGCGAGCAACTTCTTCATGCGCACGCGTCCGCGCCAAGGAAGCAGAACGCCGAGCGCGAGGAAGATCAGCCAGAAGTCCCAAGGCATCCGCAGATAAGAACACTTCACGGTAGCAAGCGCAAGCAAGGAAACATTTTACGGCTGGCGTTAGATGGGGGGAGCGCCTGCCGCAAGGTGAGGCATCGACAGGCTGACCCCTCGCGATCATGAAACACTTTACCGGGTATCGGGGCAGAAAGCCGGTCGCTCCTGTTCTGTGGGCGTTCAAGCAGGGGCCATTCACACGCAAAACCCTTTTCTGGGTGCACGGCAGCGTTTTGACTTTCTATACGTTTTATCTTTCCGGGCCCGCCAACCGTCAGCAGATTCGTCTTGAGCCACCCAAAGATACTTGTCACCTGCGATTCTTTCGCTGGTCAAGAACAGGGAGAGATGCCTTCATTGGGAGCCCTCGCGTTCCAGCAAATGGATAGGATAATTCTACTTCCTGCGCAACGAATGGCGCGACCTCGCTATAATCGAGGCGCGAGACATGCTTCAGCCTGTCCCGCTTACTACCGTGAGGTGCGGCTTGACGCATACCGTGAAACTGACGGCCATGGTCAAGGCAGCGGGTTGAGCGGCAAAGCTGAGTCCCAGTTTGCTGGACTCCGTTTTGCGCGGCTTGCCGCGAGCCAATGATCCGAACGTGCTCGTTGGATTCGAAACCAACGACGACGCCGGGGTGTACAAACTCGGCGAGGAAATGGCGCTGGTGCAAACGGTG
>QHYK01000063.1 GCA_003224085.1 Acidobacteriota bacterium
GACGATCGAGCTGGACGTTTATGTAAGGGGCGCGGATGGCGGTCCCCTCGAAGAGATGGCCATGGTTACGCTGGTTGCTCCGACCGGGCAAGTCGCAGGTCAGGGAACCACGCTGGGCGGAAACATCAAATTCAGCGGAATTGCGGCAGCGCAGTACACCATTCAGGTCGTCGCCGCTGGTTACGAAAAAACGATGAAGGAAATCGACGGGTACGCCGCGGGATACTCAAGGGTCACGATTCAGATGAGGTCCGCGTCAAACGGGGAGGCGGGGGCGGGATCATCCAAGATTCTTCTCGCACCTAAGCCGCAGAAAGAGCTGGGGAAGGCGCTGGAGGCACTGCGCGCCAACAAGCCAGCGGATGCGCGGGGTCATCTGGAGACGGCATATCGCATGGCCCCGAATCACCCGGGGGTGAATTATCTTTTCGGCGTTTATTTCTTCCAAATGAAAGACCAGCAGAAGGCCAAATTCCATTGGGCAAAAACCATCGAGTTCGACCCCAAGCATGTTTCCGCGCTGCTTTCGTTGAGCGAAGCGCTGATACGGGAGCAAAAACTGCCTGATGCGGAATCCTACGTGAAGCGGGCAGTGGATGCTGATCCCAACTCCTGGCGTGCCCACGCGATCCTCGCCGATGTTCTCCTGAAGGAAAGCCAGCCGAGCGAGGCCGTCAAACAAGCAGATCGGGCACTGGAGTTGGGCCACGGGCAAGCCACGATTGTCCAGTCGCTACTGGTACGGGCGTTGATCGAAGGAGGGAACAAGGAACGCGCGGTGAAAGTCTTACAAGAGTACCTGCGCGACCATCCCAACGATGCCGCCGCCCGCAAACAGCTCGACATCTTGCAGTCTCCCGTAATGTTGACTTCATCAAGGGTAGAAACCCTTGGTGCCGAAGCCAAGCCATCGGCGGCTACCGAGACAGCCATCTCGCTGCCGCTTCCAGCGAACTGGCTACCGCCGGACGTGGACGAAAAAGTTCCTGCCGTGGAGCCGGGGGTAGCCTGCTCGCTCGACGATGTGGTTCGGAAGGCAGGGACGCGAGTCGAGGAGTTCGTGAAAAACGTGGACCGCTTCACGGCCAGCGAACTCTTGAAGCACGAATCCATCAATAAGTGGGGATTTGCGCAGTCCTCGGATACTCGCAGATACGATTATGTGGTTAGCATCAACCAGTACAGGCCTGGTTTCTTCAGTGTGATGGAATACAGGGGCAAAGGGAGTTCGCCCGCGGAATTTCCGGGGGGCGTGGAGACCGAGGGGCTGCCGGCACTGGCGCTCATTTTTCATCCGAACAATGTCGCAAACTTTGCGATGAGTTGCGAAGGGCTGGGCCGATGGAACGGAGGTTTGGCGTGGCAGGTCCATTTCCACCAGAGAAACGACAAGCCAAACACCATGCGGGAGTACAAGATTGGCGAGGAAGGTCCAACTTATCCCGTTGCGCTAAGAGGTCGGGCGTGGATCGCGGTGGAAAGTTATCAAATCGTTCGGATGGAAACAGACTTGGTAGCGCCGGTTCCGGCAATCCGCTTGGTTGCCGATCACTTGCTGGTTGATTACGGGCCAGTGCGCTTCAAGAAGAACAACGTGGAGATGTGGCTGCCGCAGAGCGCGGAAATGCACTCGGACTGGAAAGGAAAGCGCATCCGCCGGCACCTGAGCTACAGCAACTATTTGCTTTTCTCCGTGGATGAGAAACAGAAGATCTCCGAGCCAAAAACGGAGACGGAGAGCCAGCGCCAAAACTGAAACCCGCTTAAGAGCTGGAGCCGCAAATCCATTTCGATTGGCGACCGCCACAAGGAATGAAGTGGCTCAGAGTGTGTCCGACGGCCTAGCCTCAGACGAGTTCGAGGACGCGGTTGAGGAAGCCGACAAAATATTTCCAGGCAAAATAGTAAACGATCAGCGCGACAGGAGCGAGGATGGGAAAGACGCGCGCGGCAATGCTGGGAATCTGGAAGTTGAGAAGGCTAGCGACGACGATGCCGAGCGGCGCGAGCAGAATCGGCAGCAGCGCGCCGTGCAGGCCGAGGGACCATGGCAGACGATCGCGCAGCGCGAGGAAGAGAACGTTCCACAGGCCCCAGGCGTTGGGAACGACGGCCATGGGGAAAACGATGACGCGCTCGATGGGTACGGGGATATGGTAGACATAACGAGCCACGGTAAATCCCGTGGCGACCGCCAGAAGAAAAATCGTGGGCACGGCGATGCCCGCCATGTAGGCCCGAAGATAAGCGTGCTTGTTCATAGAAGCCTCCCGCTCACAATTGATAGAGCAATGCCGGAATGGCATTAGGAAAAAGCAAGAGAGCTGCGGCGACGGCGGCGGCGAGAACCCAGTCAAACCACGGCAAGCGAAGCGGCCGCGCGTCGAGGCGGCGGAGCATTTGCGGCCAGAGGTCGCGCTCAAGTTCGGCGTTTTGCAGAGGAGGGAACTCGCGCTGGAGAAGTGCCTGGAGTTCCTTTTCGTTTTCCTGAGTTTTGCTATCCATGTCTTTGCTCATTTTGCGGCGACCTCCAAGCCGAGAGGGCTGAGTTTCTTCCGTAGCATTCGAACGGCGCGAAAGACGCGCACTTTCACAAGCGCCACGGAAATGCCGACGGCGTCGCCAATTTCGTTGTAGGGCTCCTGTTCGATGAGCGCCAGAGTCGCCACGACGCGGTATTTCGCGGGGAGCTCAAGAAACGCCCGCCGAAGATGGCCGCGCAACTCGCCGCGGACCGCGGGATCGCTACCAGTCGCTGCAGGGAAGTCCTCGGAAAGCTCGGTTTCCTTGCGAGTGTGGCGGAGATGGTCCAGGGCCGCGTTGGTAGCGATACGGCGGGCCCAGGCGTGGAAATTTCCGGCGACAGGGTCAAACCTTGTGCGGGCCCGATAAATGCGCCAAAACGTCTCCACGGTCAAATCCTCGGCGATGCCGGAATCGCGAACGATGCGGACGGTCCAGCGGTAGACTTCCTTCTGGTGCCGGCGAAAGAGAGCCTCGAAGGCTTCGAGGTCGCCGGCCGCGAATCGTTCAAGGAGCTCCATGCACCACTCTCTATATCTAGCTACTCGTTTTCGCGCTGGCTGGTTACAGAATGTTTCTCGGAAAGCATTGGCCAGATCGGGTGAAGCGAGGAAAAGAACGGGTCTCTAGCCGCGCCACAAGAAAACCTGAGGCTCGGCTGATCCATGCGTGGCCGTCCGTGGGACGGAACGCTAAAGGCGAGCGGGAGCTTGGTGGGGCAGTCACGGATTCACGATTATAGATGTCGTACAAAGGGCGCGAGTGCAAACGCGTAACTTACCATAAGCAGTAACCGAACAAAACTAACAAAACCGCACAGTGCCCGATTTACATGCCAAATTCATGCCAAGACACTGGTACCAATACAGAGTTTGTACAGCGCCCAGCGGCGTGGTCCCCCTTACTTTGACGGCCCGCGGGGCCGCGCCGGTCTTGAGGCCGGCGATAACGATCTCTCGCATCACAGTAGTCGTCCGGGCATCGTTTTCAGATTCGAACTGGGTTTTGGCACTGTGGTCAAAGATTGGTGAGTCTAAAAGAAATGGTGGCCGCGAAAGGAATCGAACCTTCACGGAGCGTAAGCCCCGGCAGATTTTGAGTCTGCTGCGTCTGCCAGTTCCGCCACGCGCCCATTGCTTTCATATACTTCATGGTCGCGTGGTCAGTCACGGGCGACGGGGGCAAAATCGGAGTGGCATCGACATATCTGGGAGGGTGGCTCCATCATGCACGGATGCGGCGAACGGATCATGGACAGCGAGGTTTACACTTCAGACCCGGACGAAAAAGTCTCGACACAACGCGACGATCTTTTGTGGGGAGCCTTACCCCAGTGGAAATTTCCCAGAATGGACTTTCTTTTGTTTGGAGCTTCCCTAGTTTCGCTAAATACAACACCTACCCCAAAGGACAGTTAACTCGGCCGGAACGCCCCCAATGACATGGGAGTGACAGAAGAGTGAGTCCGGCCAGATCATAGAGTGAAAGGAGCTTAGACAATGAAAAAAGCCGTTCAACTAGCTTTCTGTGCTTGCTTGCTGGCAATCTCCACGTTCGGGCAGGATGCTGCTGCCCCCAAAACTAACACAACAATTCAATGCCGCGCTCTTAACGGGTCAGCCACACCCATTCAGGCAGACGAAAAAGTGATCGGGGATCAAATTTGCAGAGCCGTGCCCGTCCAGAAAGCTGCTCAGGCTACCGCCCAAACTCAAGCTCCGACAACACCTCAGTCACCGACCGCGAAGCAGGATTCTGCCCCGGTTTCAACCGCTCCCGCATCCGCAGTGGAAGTCTTGCCTAACTCTGCCTTTATTGCACCGATGAACGGGTTTGAAACCTACCTAGCGGCTGCTTTCGAGAAGAAGAAAGTTCCGCTGACCGTTGTGGCCGACCAAGCGCGAGCGGCCTACGTGATTACAGGTACATCGGAGGAAAAGAAGCCAGGGGCGATGAAGATGCTTGTTTTTGGTCAAATTCACGCGGATAACGCCGCGAGCATACAGATGGTTGACCAGAAAACCGGAGCTGTGATCTTTGCCTATGCCGTGAACAAGAAGAATACTTTGCACGGAGACCAGACTACGGCTGAGGCGTGTGCGAAGCACCTGAAAGAGAAGCTGGAGAAAAAGTAGGGCAACCCCCATTGCACCCAAAGTTGCATCCTTGGGAAACGTCGAGTAAAACGCGTGGGTGCAAGTTCCGTGCATAATCGGGGGCAACCAGGGTAGAAAACGGGTTGCGGGGCCCTCAGTTGCATGCTGTCGGTCTCGACACAGAGTATGTGTCCCCACGCGCTCAACCGTTGTCCGTTTCTAAGGCTGCGGGCTGATAAAAACAATATGCAGTACGATATGACAAATGCGGCAAAATCAAATTAAGGTGTCCAGAGTGCGGCGAAGCGAATGAGCCCTTCGGCTTCCTTCTGGACAGAGTGATGTGTGCGCCTGAGACCGGCATGCCAACTGTTCAAGCCGAAGCTATTTCGCCGCGTGACCCATGTCCTAATCCGGACGCCCGGGCTGAATGGCAGGGACGGATTTTTCTGCGTAGATAACGGCCTCCACGCTTTCACCAGTTAAGACGCGACCAGTCCGTGGACTATGACTCGGAGTCCCTATGCGAGTGGCTCGTCTCATCCTTTTTCTTGTCTTCATTCCTTCCTACGCACCCCAGATAAGTGCGCAGCAAATCCCCCACCCTCCCGCAGCGCGCTAGACACCAACGATAGTCTTTCTGACTCCTTGACCTGGAGCGCCCATTGGCGCAGCGCCGTTGCTGGCGAGGCATTTTGGGCATAACGGCTGGTCAGGATGCGCCTTCGCGTACGAAAATGGAGTGCGGAATTCGTACTCGCCACGCTTGAAACGCGGCTTCTCTCGAAGCTCGCGGTTCTCATCTTCAAGTTCGTGTCGTGAATGATTGCTGTAGTCCCGCAGCCTATCCAAAAACAAAAAAGCCCCCACCAACAAAAGCGGATGGGGGCTTCTCTTTGAAGAGCCTATGCGTGGACTTCAAGAGGACGAACCTGATTCTTGACCTTAGCTTCCTTTTGATTCCGCACGACTCGCAAATCAAACTCTGATTGAAGATTGAGCCAAAAATCGGGAGTCGTTCCGAACACATATCCAAGCCGAAGAGCCATCTCAGGCGAGATACCGCGCACCTCCTTGACGATATCGTAGATGCTTGGAGCAGGAACGTGCAGAGCCAATGCCAGTTTATTAGCGTTCAGGTGAAGCGGCACCATAAACTCTTCTCGAAGAATCTCGCCCGGATGAATTGGTTTCAGTCGAGCCATGTTTCCTCCCTCAATGATAATCCGTAATCTCCACGTCGTAGGCGTCTCCGTCGCGCCACACAAAACAGATACGCCACTGGTCGTTGATGCTTATACTGTGCTGCCCCGTACGGTCACGTTCCAGTTGATGAACTCTGTTACCCGGAGGCACTTTCAAATCCATCAAGCGTTTGGCCGCATGCAGCATCAACAGCTTTCGTCGCGCTGGCTGTCGAATGTTCACGAACTTACCAACATTCTCATCGTGGAAAAGCCTCTCCGTGTCGGCGCACTTGAAGGACTTTATCACATCCAGAGGATATAATGCGTCGCATTAAATGTCAAGGATTATCTCATTTCATTGAGATTCAGAAACACTATTTAGTAGATGTCGTATTGCTCCCAGTGGAGGGTAGCATCGGACTGGATGATGACGTGTTTGTGCGAGTTTTGCTCGAGTTCGTCGATGAGCATGGACTCGCGTGTCTTGAGCGCTTTGGCAATTTCCGGATGCACGCGAAGCGTAATGCTGGGGCTCTCGGGATCGGCGGCGGCCATCTTGCGCGCCTCGGCCTGGATTTCGTAGCACAGCGTAGGCGTGGATTTCACCATGCCGGAGCCGGTGCAGTACGGGCAAGGCTGGCAGAGCACGCGTTCGAGCGCCTGCTTGGTGCGCTTGCGGGTGATGCAAACGAGACCGAATTCGTTGAAGGAAAGTGCTTTCGAAGGCGCCTTGTCCTGCTCCAGGGCCTGCTGCAAGGCCTGCAGGACTTTTTCGCGGTTGCGGCGCTCTTCCATGTCGATGAAGTCCACGACGATGATGCCGCCGAGATCGCGGAGGCGAATCTGACGGACGATTTCCTTGACGGCTTCGAGGTTGGTCTTGACGATGGTGTCCTCAAGGCGCGTGGAGCCCTTGCCAACGAACTTGCCCGTGTTGACGTCAATGGCCACGAGCGCCTCGGTGTGGTTGATGACGATATAGCCGCCGGACTTGAGCCACACTTTGGCGCGCAGAGCCTTGTCGAGTTCGTGCTGGATGCCGAACTCTTCGAAGATGGGCGTTTCCTTAGTGTAGAGCTTGACCTTGCTGACGAGCTTGGGCTGGAAACGGTTCACGAAATCGATGACTTTGCCGTATTCCTCTTCGCTGTCGATCCACATGGCCGTGAAGTCGTCGCTGACGTAATCGCGCAGCATGCGTTCGACGAGGTCGAGGTCGCGGTGGAGCAGGGCCGGAGCTTTGCGCTCCTCGCTGCGCTGCTTGATTTCCATCCAGGTTTTGCCGAGGAAGTCGATGTCCGCGCGAATTTCGTCGTCCGTAGCGTTTCCGGCGGCGGTTCGAACGATGAAGCCGCCAGGGTAATTGGCGCTGGCTTCGCTCACAAGGCGGCGGAGGCGCGCCCGATTTTCCGCGGAAAGAATTTTGCGCGACACGCCGGTGTGATGAACCGTGGGCATGTAAACCAGGAAGCGGCCGGGCAGAGCGACGTGACTGGTAATGCGAGCGCCCTTTTTGCCGAGCGGCTCCTTGGCGATCTGGATGACGATTTCCTCGCCGGGCTTCAGCATTTCGGAAATAAGTTGCGTGCGGCGCGGGGCGGAATGGCCGCGGTCATGACGGCCGCCTGGCCCCCGGCGTTCGAATCGCTGGCGGCCGTGATCGCCGCCATGGCGGTCAGGACGCCCACCACGATCGCGGCGGAAAGGCCGCTGGAAGCGAGAACGGGGGTTGCCGCCGATGCGCGCGGAGTCGCGCGGGTAATCTTCGCGAGACCCCGACGGACCACGGCTGGTGTGGGGAGCGCGCGTCTCACCGGGAAGAAGCAATTCGGGTTCCTCGGAAACGGCAGCTTTGGCGATGATATCACCGGACGAGGCGGCCATCACTTCGGTTTCGGAGTGACCGCTTTCGACTTCGAGGGACTCTTCGGAAGAGGGCACTTCGGGGGAATGCTCTTCCTTTTCCGACTCAGTGTGATCGAGCTCGGCCGTTTGTTCTTCTTCATGGAGTCCAATGTGCTCGCCCAGGGAAACGAGGTGTTCGGCGCTTTCATGAGCGACATCCGCGGCGAATTCGGCGCGATCGGCGGCGCGGTGGGCTTCAACCTCGGCGACATCTTCGGGACTGAGACCGGAAGAACTTTCCGCCTGAATTTCTTCCGCGGTCTCGACCTCTTCTTCCGCATCTTCTTCGAAAACGGCGCCGCCAACGACGGCGTCGGCTTCAGCCTCTGCCGTGGCTTCTTCGTGCTTTGCTTCGACCAGGTCCGCAGACAAGGCGGCGACTTGATCGTCGTTCAGATCCACATCATTGCGCGCCGGCTCGCACTCCTGTGCTGTTGGCGGGTTGGAGGATTCCGTTTCGGTCGGGGTTGCTTCGGCAGCGGGTTCGGCTCCCGCTTCGGCCAGGAGCCAGCTTGGCAACCCGCCGGAAAAGCGGCGAGGCACCCCAGGTGAGCCGGAGGCCGCGGCGGGAAGAGTGTTTGCGGGGCGCGGGGCTTCTTCGCTAACGGCCGACTCGCTGCGGAATTCCTGGTCGACCGAAGGCACGGCTGCCGGAGCTACAGCCCTGTCGCGGTATTTAGCGAGCGATTCGCCGGGAAGAAGAATGGTTTCCTCGGAGACATCTGCGGACGACGAGCCGGAACTGTGCGGACCTTCCTGGCGGCGATGGTCATAGTTGCGCTGCTGGTCGCCCCGATTTTCGTAGCCGCGGAATTCGCCGCCCTGCGGCGAAGCATACTTAGAAGGAGGAAGATTTCGTCCACCCGGGCCGCCCTGCTGGCGCCCGCCGCGATGGCGGCCACCACGGCGTCCCCAGCGCCCTCGGCCACGATCGCCGCCGCGGCCATAGTTCTGGCCTTGGCGATCGTTGCGATCGTTCCCGGAGCGACGATAGTTCTGCGTGGGGTTGAAGCGCGGCGAGAAGCTCTGAGGCGCCGAAGCGTTAGACTCCGGCTGGCGCTCTTCACCGGATTCTATGGGCCCGGATTCTACGTGCGACGTGTCCGCCGCCGAAGCTTGCTTGCTTCTGGGCCCCACGGATTGCGAAGCTTTCGCGCTGGCGAGAGTAGGCGCTTCCTCCGGCGAAACAGCTTGCTGCTCGGCGGCAGGCTGTGAATGAGATTCCTCCGCGTGCGGTTCTTCGTGCCGTTCGGCAGCGCGAGCCAGGGACTCGCCCGGAAGCAACTCGACGCTCGAGCCATTGCCCGCGGGAATCGCGGCCACGGGGGCATGATGATCATGCGGCTCGTAGTCCTCGAGGTTTTCGAAAACGTCGCTAACATAGAGAAACGCATCGCCATCCAGGCCGATGTCCACGAAAGCGGACTGCATGCCGGGGAGGACGCGTGTGACTTTTCCTTTGTAGATGCTGCCGACCAGAGCGAATTCTTTTTCCCGCTCGATGTAAATTTCGACTAGCTGACCTTCTTCCAAAATCGCGACCCGCCGTTCGTGGGAGGACGCGGAGATAACCAATTCTTTTGACATGAAAACTCCTTAAAAGTGACGCCGGCATGATCGGAGTCCACCGCAGGACGACGCATCGCCGCAAGCTTCTGCCCGTCGCGGGCCCAGAGATGAAAAGCCGTTCCCGGCGCTACCGGGACAGGTGCTGGGCACACGAATAGGGAGATGGCTCGGTGTTCGAAGCCAGAGGGAAAAGATGTCCTCACTCTGTCGAGGTTTATCCGTTGCCAATAACTGGCTGGGCGAACGGCGGACGATGCTGTCCTCACTCTAGAAATCCTTTTTACGCCTGACCCCGGCCTCCGGGGCCAACCATTCCAATTACTTCTAACTTCCTAACTTCCGATGACTTGTCTACTTCCAATTTGCTACTTCCGGCGCATTCCGACGGGGTCGGGAATGCCACACGGAACTGGCGTCCGGTCAGTTAACGAAGCGGCGAAGCCGCACATTCATCACCAGACCAATCGCCAGGAAAACAAACAGCGTGGCGGAGCCTCCGTAGCTCATCAAGGGCAACGGAATGCCGGTGACGGGCATGGCGCCAATCACCATCGCCACGTTGACTAACACATGGAAACCGAGCGCTGCTGCTACGCCCATGACAAGAAACATTCCCGCGCGATCTTTCGCGCGTTGAGCATTCTGCACTAAACGGAGCAGAAGCGCCATATACAACCCCAGAGCCAGAAGCACGCCCTTGAAACCCTGTTCTTCCGCCCAGGCCGACATAATGAAGTCCGAGTAGCGGACCGGGATGTAGCCCAGTTGATTCTGCGTGCCATTGCCGAATCCTTTGCCCCAGAAACCGCCGGAGCCCACGGCAATCTTGGACTGCAAAAGCTGATAGCCGGAACCCTTGGCATCTTCTTCCGGGTGCAGGAAAGACGTGATTCTCTCCCGCTGATACGGCTTGAGGATGCGCCTGCTTACGGGAGGGTAAAAGACCGCCCCGACCAGGAAAATTCCCGCTAAGGAAAAGACCGCTGCGTGTTGCCACTTCAAGCCCGCCAAAAACGCGCCAACTGCCACCATGGGCATCAGCACGAGGGCCGTGCCTAGATCCGGCTGTTTCAGGATCAAGACCAGCGGAACTCCTACTATTAATCCTGCCTTGATAAGGTCCCGAAGATCAAGCTCATCCGTGCGCACTTCCGCAAAGAAGCGCGCCAACACAATGATTATAACCAATTTGACCAATTCTGACACCTGGATGAGTTCGCCGATGGCCGGGAGCTGGATCCAGCGCTTGGCGCCGAAATGGGTGTGTCCGATGAGGAGCACGGCCAAGAGAGCTGCGAGGCTCAGCAGATACAGAATGAGAGCCTGTTCCAGAATCAGGTGATAGTCCACGCGCGAGAGGGCGAACATCAAAACCAGGCCGACGGCCAGCCAGCGCACTTGCTTCCAATGCATGCCTGCGAGCGAGCTGCCGTGGGTGGCAGAATAAATCTCAATCACGCCAAGGGCGCAGATGGTGGCGAGGATGGCGAGCAGCCACCAGTCGTAGTCGCGCGTGCCGGGCGCGTCTTTCATGAAAAAAGTCCACCGTTGACAGCTGACAGTCGACAGTCAGAAGAAAAGATCGATAAGGGAGCAGCCCATTGAGGCGTGGTTTGGCGAATTGTGCGTCGGCGGGTCATGAATTAGCTCAACGCTCCCGCCCCGAGACCGTCCGAGCCACCGCGGCAGAGGCAGCCTTGAGAGCTACGCGGGGCACGGGCACTCCTGCTTGAGCGGGTTTTTGGGGCTGAGGCTCCAGTGATTCAGGGGGTCTTGTTTGGGCGGTGTACTGCCCGGGGGTTTTCTTGTTCTTCTTGTCGTAGTAGGCCTTGATGATGTCGCGTACCACGGGACCGGCAGCCTCCCCACCGTGCTTTCCGCTTTCCTGCACCAGCACGGACACTACGATCTCCGGATTGCGTCGCGGCGCATAGCCGACAAACCACGCATTGTCTTCGAATTTTTTCTGCTTGCCGATGCGCGCGCGGGTATCGTAACCAATCACCTGTGCGGTGCCGGACTTGCCACTGAACTCGATCCCGGTGAGCCTCAATTGACCGCCGGTACCCCCGGGTTCGTTGACGACGCCATACATGGCGTCGGTAATCTCCTCGATGGTGTGCTCGGAGATGGAGAAGCGTTCTTCCTTCACATTGGGAGTATCCTTGAGCATGTGCGGCTGCATGAAGAGGCCGCCCGAGGCAATGCCCCCGATCATGCGCGCCAGCTGCAAAGGAGTGGTGGTGACGGCGCCTTGACCGGTAGCCACGGAAATCACTTCGCCTTGATACCACTTGCGGTGCAAGACACGCGCAACCCACTGCGGAGATGGCATCAGGCCGGCTTCCTCGGAAGGAAGATCGATGCCGGTCTTGTGCCCGATGCCGAAGTGGCTGGCATAGTAGGCCAGTCGTTCGATTCCCAGGCGCAGGCCGACATTGTAGAAAAAGACGTCGCAGGATTTCAGGATGGCCTCATGAAGGTGGGTGGCGCCATGGGACTTTGGTCCGGTCTTGGCGTAAAAAACCCAGCAGTGATACTGCCGGCCGAAGAATTTGGCGTAGCCCGGACAAAACGTCGTAAAGCTTTCCGCGGGAACGTGGTCTTCCAGCATCGCCGTGGCCGTCACAATCTTGAAAACGGAACCTGGCGCCAGTTGGGCCTGAATGGCGCGATTCAACAAGGGCTTTTGGGGATCTTCGTTTAGTTTTTTCCACTCATCCGCAGAGACGCGCACAGCGAAGTCGTTGGGGTCCAGCGCAGGGTGACTGGCCATGGCCAAAACCTCGCCGTTGCGGGGATCGAGCGCAACGACGGCGCCGGGGCGCTCGCCGAGAGATTGCTCGGCGACTTGCTGTAAGTCGTAGTCAATGCTGAGCTGAATCTGCTTGCCGGGAATGGCTTCCTGCGTGGGTAGGTGTCCCACTTCCTTGCCGACGCTGTTCACAATGACGCGGCGCTTGCCGTCGGTGCCTTGCAGCGAATCGTTGTACTGAAGCTCGAGGCCGAATTTTCCGGCAAAGTCGCCTGGCCGGAGCTTGCCATTGCTGGCTTCGATTTGCTGTTCGCTGACTTCACCCACGTAACCCACGGCGTGTGAGAGAAAGCCCCCGGGGAGGTAGCGGCGCCGCGAAACGGGAATCATTTCAAGGACCGGGATGTCGGATTTGTGCGATTCGATAAATGCAATGTCCGCGGGTGAAGCGTCCGACTTGATAATGATGGGCTGGAATTTGGCAAGATTCTTCGTGCTGTTCAGCTGGTCCTTCAGATCCGCCAGCGGAATCCCGAGACCCTCGGAAATGGCGGCGAGATGTTTTTCGACCTGGGTCATGTCGTCGCGGAGCAGGAGGACGCTGAAGGAGGGCCGGTTGTCAACCAGGACGCGGCCGTCGCGGTCGAGCATGCGGCCACGAGGAGCGATGACTGGAATTTCGCGGACGCGGTTGCGCTCGGCGAGAGCAGCGTACTTATCGGAATCGATGACCTGGAGTTTCCAGAAGCCCAACAACAACACGCCGATCATGCCTACGATGATGTAGGAGGCTATGGCGAGCCGCGCCTGCGGCAAACGATTGTCGTTCCCAAACCAGTGAGACACCGAAAACCCCGCGCGCGAGGAGTCTCTGTAAGACCTCAGTTTCGTCCAGTTGCGCCGGACGGAACTCGCGTCACAAAAAATCTACAGCGTAGGTTTCGAGTTTGGTCCCGGTAAAAAACGGGATCAGGCTCAAATTGTCCGTCGAAAATTTCCTCGAACCTGCCTGCGGCAGGCAGGTCTGGGCAACGAAAAAATCTTCGGGAGCTCCCGAATGACGCCGGACTGAAGCTGCACAAAAAGCAGCAAGTCAACTTCAAACCTACCACCGGAGCGGAGGGGCCGCAAGCCGTCCGCGAGGACAGGTTCCAGGTTAACACTCGGTTTTTGAGCGAGCCTTTCCTGTAGAGCGAGTTGCTCCCCTGGCGAGGTCACGCTATGGTAGGAAATTCTGTTATGCGTAAAGAACCCAATCTAGGAAAGCCCATGCGGTTGGCGCTGCTTGGCATGTCCGGCACGGGGAAGACCTTCTGGACCAAGAAGTTAGCGGAGAAGGGGACGCCGGCCGTCTTTTGCGATGACCGAATCGAGCGGAGACTTGCACCTAAACTGGGGCCGGGCGGATATTCGGGCATCAACGGCGTGGCGGCGTGGATGGGCTGGCCCAACAGCCCGACGTACGCGGAGCGAGAAGCCGCGTATCTGGCGGAAGAGATTCACACGCTCGATGAGGTCTTGCAGGAACTCGAGAACAAGCCGGAGGCTTCGCTTGTTCTGGATACGACCGGCAGCGTGATTTATGCGGGAAATCACTTATTGATGCGCCTGCGGCGGCAGATGACGATTGTGTATCTGGCGGCGACCGCGGGCGAACGGCAACTGCTGATTGAAAGATATTTGAACGATCCGAAGCCGGTGCTGTGGCGCGGCGCATTTCAGCCGAAGAGCGGAGAAACAGCCCGGGAAACGGTGGCACGGTGTTATCCGGCGCTGATCGAGGCAAGGCGTAGGAGCTACGAAGCGCTGGCGCACTGCACGGTGAGCGTTGGCGAATTGCGAGCAACTTCCGACGCTGAGAAGTTCCTGGAGCGAGTACGCAGGCAGATGATATGAAAGCAAGGATCAAGGGACCCAGATCAGAGAACGGAGATTGGAGGTCAGGAAGACAAATGCGGGTTCATTGCTTTCCGGTCTGCGATCTCTGATCACGCAAAATGAGATACCGAAGCACATCGCGCAAGGCGCCGCTCAGCTCATTGCGAGGAGCAGTGCTGCGCGGATTGGCGCCGGACGGCGGGCTGTACATGCCGGCGGAGATTGCGCGGCATTCCGCGGAGGAACTCGAAGAATTTCGGAGGCTGCCGTTCACCGAAGTTTGTTTTCGCACAGTGAAACCGTTCGCCACGCCGGACGTGCCGGAAGAAGTGCTGTGGCAAATCGTGAGCGAGGCCATCAATTTTCCCGTGAAGCTGGTTTCGCTTTCGCCGGGACTGCACATCCTAGAGCTGTTTCACGGTCCAACGCTGGCGTTCAAGGATTTTGGCGCGCGATTCATGGCCCGGCTGATGGGCTATTTCGTGCGCGGGGAATCGCGGCCGCTCACGGTGCTTGTGGCGACTTCGGGAGACACGGGAAGCGCGGTTGCACACGGATTTCTGGGCGTGCCGGGAATTCGCGTGGTGATTCTGTATCCTTCGAAGCGCATCAGCGAGGCGCAGGAAAAGCAGTTTACCACGCTCGGCGAGAACATCACGGCGCTCGAAGTGGGGGGCACGTTCGACGATTGCCAGCGGCTGGTGAAGCAGGCGTTTTCCGATGCACAGCTGAACAAGACGGCGTTTCTGACTTCGGCCAATTCCATCAATATCGGGCGGCTGCTGCCGCAGATGTTTTATCACCTGGCGGCGTACCGGCAATTGCCGGTGGCGTCGGTGCCGCTGATCGTGTCGGTGCCGAGCGGGAATTTTGGGAATTTGACGGCGGGAATTTTTGCCAAGCGCATCGGCCTCCCGGTGGCGAAATTTATTGCCAGCACCAACGTCAACGACGTGGTGCCGCAATATTTGCGCAGCGGGCAGTTTTGCCCGCGTCCGGCGACGGCCACGTATTCGAACGCCATGGACGTGGGCAATCCGAATAATTTTCCGCGGCTGCTGGACTTGTGCCGGGGACGGCTGGAGTACGTGCAGAAGGAAATCTGGGGCCATGCGGCGACGGATGAAGAAACGCTGTGCGAAATGAGAAAGGTTCACGAGCGATTCGGGTACCTTGCCGACCCGCATACAGCCGTGGGCGTGTATTGCTGGGAAGCCTACAAACTGGAGCACGCCGAGCCCGCGCAAGGATTGGTGTTGGCGACGGCGCATCCAGCGAAATTCGCTGATGTGGTGAGGAAAGCGATTGGAAGCGCGCCACCGCTGCCCGATCGACTCGCCGCGTACTTAAAGCGTGACAAATTGTCGCTGCCGATTTCGAGTTCCTACGATGATTTCAAGCAATTCCTGCTGGCGCACTAATTTTCACGACGGGCGGCGGAGGCGGTCGAGGGGGACAAAGAGGAAAATGGCGGCGAGACCGTTGAGGAGCGCCGCGCCGAACAGATGCAGATTGAACCAGGGTTCCGGCTGCGCGAGCAGGATGCGCCGCGTCAGCGCGACTATACCTTGATGAATAATGAAAAATCCCGCGGTGAGCGCAAACCGCGCGGCAGGATGTTCGGTGTCTAAACGCGCGCCAATCGAAGAGGCAAGATAGCCGATCACGGTTTTCGCGATTCCGAAGAGGCCAAGCGGAACGGTGGGTCCGCTGAGACTGTCCTGAGACAAGCCGATAAGCGCTCCGAGGATTAGCCCCGTGGAAGGGTTGCGCCGGCTGAGGCCAAAATAAATGGTAACGAGCAAAGGCAAATCGAGGAGAGCCACTCTGGTGAAATGTAGAGGAAGCCAGGCCTGAATTATCAGCGCCAGCAGCGCACTGATGAGGATGGCGCCCGAGCGGAATTTATGCACCTCGATGTGAGACTCGCCGATGCGCAGGTCAAATGCGCTGTTCATGGATTGGCCACCGGTGGAGGATTCGAAGCCGCAGCGGTGGCAGGCTTCCCGAGTGCGGCAGGTGCGGGGGAATCGCTGCCTTTCAGGGGATGAAGCGTCAGAAGAACCAGCACTTCTTCGAGCTTTTCGAGATTCGCAGCGGGCTTGATGCGAATTTGCTTGAAGGGATTATCGGGCTTGACTTGCGTAATCGTCCCGACGGGCAGGTCGCGCGGGAAAATGCGATCCATGCCGCTGGTAACCACGCGCGCGCCCACGCTCACGTCGTCGTCGTTTGGAAAGTATTTCATGGTGAGCAGCGGCTCACCCAAGCCCTCCACGGGGCTTTGTATCCCGGAGTCCGCAAGCTTGGCGCCGACGCCGCTGTCCTTGTCTGTCAACAGAAGCACTTGTGAAGTGTTGGGATACGCATCGATGATTTTTCCGACGACGCCATCGGGAGTGATCACCCCCATATTCTTGCGGATGCCGTCATGCTCGCCGCGGTCCAGTTCAATGGTTTGGCTGCCCGTTCCCGCGCTTCCGCCGATCACGCGGGCGGCGACCATGGGCACATCGGCCTGCGACTGGCGGAAGTGTAACAACGCGGCAAGGCGGTCGGCTTCAGCTGCTTTTCCTTCGAGTTGGGCGACCCGCAGTTTCAGCGCATCATTTTCGCGGCGCAAGTCTTGGTTATCTTTCCTGGTGCCTCGCAGCGCGAAGTAATTGCGCCACATATCGCGAAACCAGCCGAAACCGTAAGAGCCGGCGCGTTCGAAGGGCGAAACCGCTCCCACCGTCCAGCTACGAATCAAACGTCCCTGGGAATCGCGCTTGATCTGCACCGCGAGAAGGAGAACCTGGAGCAGGATGACCCCGGCGAGCAGCACCAGCGATTTGTGGCGAGAGGGCATGACAGCCATATTTGAACCCTAAATTAGGAAACCGAAATTGGAAACTCGAAATCTTCCGCTATTCACTTAGATACAAGGCTCATAAGAGTCGCAGCTCACAGTTTGTTGAAAGTTCCACCGCCAAAACGGTCGCTGCTTCGGCGAGTGTCTGCCGGGAAGAAATTCTCGCGCGTCAGCGCCTCCAAAAAAAAGTCTCCCCGTTTGCGACCAAGAAAGCGCTTACCTGAAACCCATTAGTCGATGCACACCATGCGGAGCAACTTGAAGTCGCTAAGCATTTTCCCCGTGCCGAGCACCACCGACGCCAGCGGATCATCTGCGATGGAGACCGGCAAGCCGGTCTCTTCACGGATGCGCTTGTCGAGATTCTTCAGCAGCGCGCCGCCGCCGGTCAGCACAATGCCGCGGTCGCTGATGTCCGCGGAGAGTTCCGGGGGCGTGCGCTCGAGAGCGACGCGCACGGCGTTCAAAATCGTGGCTACGCATTCACTGAGCGCTTCGCGGATTTCGCTGTCGTCAATGGTCACGGTGCGCGGCACGCCTTCGATGAGATTGCGCCCCTTGACTTCCATGGTCAGCGGCTTCTCCAGAGGATAGGCCGAACCGATCTCCATTTTAATCTGTTCCGCGGTACGCTCGCCGACAAGCAGGTTGTACTTGCGCTTCAGGTATTGCATGACCGCTTCATCCATTTCGTTGCCGGCGACGCGCACGGAACGCGAATACACGATGCCGCTCATGGAAATCACAGCGATGTCTGTGGTGCCGCCGCCGATGTCCACGACCATGTTGCCGGAGGGCTCTTCGATGGGCAGGCCGGCGCCAATGGCCGCGGCCATGGCCTGCTCGACGAGATAAACCTCGCTGGCGCGCGCGCGATAGGCGGAGTCCTGCACGGCGCGCTTTTCCACCGGGGTGATTTCACTTGGCACGCCAATAACGATGCGCGGATGCACAAGAACCCGCCGGTTGTGCGCCTTCTGAATGAAATACGTGAGCATTTTTTCGGTGACTTTGAAGTCGGCAATGACGCCATCTTTCATCGGCTTGATGGCCACCACGTTGCCCGGAGTGCGCCCCAGCATTTCCTTGGCTTCGCGGCCTACCGCGACCACTTCGCCGGTGGATTTATTGATAGCCACGATGGAAGGCTCGTTCACCACGATGCCTTTGCCGTGCGAGAACACCAGGGTGTTTGCCGTGCCCAGATCGATGGCCAGGTCGGAAGAAAACAGACTGAACACCGACCTCATGTTGTAACCGTTCTTGTTCATCCCTACTTCCCCCCGCGGAGAGAGTCTCCGCCGTCCGGCCGGCAAAAGCGCTGAGGGCTGCGCGATCAGCCTTCCTTGCTATTGTCTCCGGGCACGCGACCTGCGCCAAGCGCTATGGTCTGTCGTTCGGAATCTTACTTCGGCACGAAGATGGACACCGACTGTTTGTTTGTCCCACCACGGCGGTTCTGCCCGATCACCACAATAGTATGCTGTCCCGGCTCAAGCGGCTCGGTGAAATGACGGAACGTGCCGTCAGGCGCAATATTGGGAACGGACTGGCCGTTCACAATCAGGGCCGCCCCCGGTTCGGTTTTCCCTATGATTTCCGCAACGCGTCCGTGAAGCTGCGTGCCGGTAATTTCCAGGACCATGTCCTGCGACTTGCCCTGGGCCACCAAAGTGAACTTGAAAATGTCGCTGACTTCGCTGGATTGTTTCTTGGCATCCGTGGCCATCACGTTCCAGAAGTAGTCGCCGGCATCCAGGCCGGAAATGTCCACGCTCGTTCCGGTGAGGTTTTTCTTGTCGAACACAGTTCTCGTGAACATGGCCGTCGTGCTGATCCTCAGTGTATAGGAAACCGCCTCCGGAACCGCCTTCCACTCAAAGTGTACCGTAGCTGTCCTCGGATTCTCGGCGATGATGGGAGCGAGGTTCAGAGGCTCGATGAGATCAGGTGGTGCCAAGACGGTGGACTTCTGAATCGCGCCGGAGCTTGGAATAGTGGCCTTTTCGTACGGCGCAAGATCAATCCTTTCCTGGCCGCGCTGGACCTGAGCGCTACCGCTGGACACCACCACCTCGCTTTCCTTCTTCTCCGGATTAAACTTTACACCGACATGGCTGTTGGAGTGCACCTGAGTTGTCGCATCCTCCGCACGCACAGAGGCTTTGGACTCCGGAGAGCCTAGGTTCCCTGTTGCAAGATCCACAGCGCCCGTTTGAACGCCGATGGCTACGTTGTGGGGTTTGTTGCTTTCGGTGGAGTTCTCTTCCACCGTAACAAGCGTGTTCGGCTTGACGGTGAAAGACGTGCCGTCTGCGAAGATGACGCGCGCGTCGCTGTCCGAACCGGTCTGCACCAGGTCGCCCTTGTCCAGCGGTGTACTGAGAGTAGCATCCACCCACTGCACAGAGTTGACTTTTTTTACCTGCACGCGCCCCTCAAGATTCACGAATTTCGCGCCCTTTTGATCGGAGTTGACGGGATCGAGTTCGGGATTGCCTACGGTCTTGTCGATTTTGTTGATGACCGCGGTATACAACTCAGGTTTGGCCAGGTAGATTCCGCCAAAAACCACCCCCAGCGCAAGCAGGCTGTACAGGATCACCGTCTTATAAGTGACCGTTGTCCAATAGACTTCAACGCGCGGAACCCTGTGGTGCGATGGGGTGTGTCTCGGGTCGATGGGGGGTTGTGTGGTCACGTATAGAGTCGCTCGCAGGCTCCATATTTTGAATGTAACACAGCGGGCTTCGGAGTCTGCCGGTGACAAGCGCACGCGTTGTCAAATTGCAAATAGCCTCCTCCAGACTCCTTGGCCGGACAAAGAATCGTTATTTGTTTATCCGGGCGGGCACCGCCACATCGCCTTTCGGCTTCGATTCTATTTGAGGCAAATGACGCGATCTCCTATAATGTCAAGTTTGTCTGGGTACGCGGGGGAATCATCGGATGGCGGGCAACGAACAAGACAAAGCCAAAATGGCGAAACGCATCTTTTTGGGTGCCGGGGTTTTGGTCCTGGGCGGCAGCATGCTGCTGTACCTGGTGCCGCAGGGTCCGGCCACCGGCGGGGTCTCTACCGACACGGTCGCCAAGGTTGGGGATGAATCGGTCACCGTGCAGGACATCCGCCAGCAGGTCCAATTGCGCGAGCGAAACAGTCAGGTTCCCAAGTATATGGAAGCCATTCTAGCCCAGGAGGCTTTTCAGGGACTCGTTTTTCAGAAAGAGCTGGATTACGAGGCCAAACGTATGGGAATCACGGTATCAGACCAGGAGCTCGCGGAGCGCATCCGCCTGTTCCTTCCGATGGCCGTTAGCGGCGGCAACTTTATCGGCAAGGAGCAATACGCCGCCTTGGTTCAGCAGAACTATCAACTGTCCGTTTCGGCCTTCGAAGATCTTGTTCGCGAGGGACTGCTGGAGGAAAAATTCAGGAAGTTGGTGACCGACGGAATTACCGTAGGTCCCGCCGAACTCCAGGAGGGATACCGCTACAAGAACGAGAAAGTAAAGCTCGACTACGCGCTCAGCAGGCCCGAAGACCTGGAAGCCAAGATCACGCCTTCGGAGCCGGAGATCAAGGCGGAGTACGAGAAGAACAAAGCCAAGTATCAGGTTCCGGAGCGCCGCTCCGTGCGCTATGCGCTTTTGGATGTCAACCAGCTTCGCCAGACCATCCAAATTCCCGAGGACGTGATCAAAAAGCAGTATCAGGGGAATATGCAGCAGTATCAGGTGCCCAACCGGGTTCACCTATTACAGATTATGGTCAAGACGTATGGAAAGACTGACGCCGAGGTTGATGAGGTTAGGAAACGGGCTGAGGACGTTCTGAGGCAGGCAAAGAAAGGCGCCAAGTTCGAGGAATTAGCAAAGAAATACTCCGAGGACTCGACCAAAGACAAGGGCGGCGACCTCGGCTGGGTTGGGCAAAACCAAATGGCGCCAGAGTTGGAAAAGGCTGCATTTGGTTTGGGAGTCGGCCAAGTCTCAGAGCTAATAAGAACACCATACGGCTTTCACATCATCAAGGTCCTGGAGAAAGAGACGGCGCACACCAAGCCGTTCGATGAGGTGAAGGATTCGCTTCGCACGCAAGCGCTACTCAATGAAGCGGAAAAGCAGACCAACGACATTGTCGACCAGATGTCCAGAGCCATTCGCCAGTCGAATAAGATCTCCTTGGACGACCTGGCCAAGCAATACCACTTGATTCTCGGCCAAACGCGGCCGGTTAGCGCCTCCGATCCTCTGCTGGAACTTGCCAACTCTCAGGACGTCAAGGAGCAGATCTTCCGCTTGCGCAGCGGCGAATTAAGCCTGCCTATCAAAAATGACAGGGGCTACGCGGTGCTGGCGCTAAAAGAAGTCCAATCTGCGCACCAGGGTACGCTTGAGGAAGTGCGCGATCGGGTGATTACGGATCTCAAGAAAGAACACGCCCTTCAGCAGGCCAAGAGCAAGGCGGAGGAGTTAGTCCGCCGGGTCAAAGGAGGGGAGAAGTTCGATACTGCCGCGAAAGCCCTTGGTCTGGACCCGAAATCGAGCGATTCCATCTCCCGGGATGGTTCTATTCCCGGTGCGGCCAGCGGCAAACAGCTCAACGCGGCGTTCCACTTGAAGCAAGGCGATGTCGGCGAGCCGTTGAGCTTGGGGCAAAACTGGCTGGTCTATCGCGTGGCTGAGAAGGTGGAGGCGGACCCGGCCAACTTTGCAGCTCAGAAGAAGCCGTTGACCGACGAATTGCTGCAATCCAAGCGCGAGGTGGCCTTCCAAGCCTTTCGGTCCGCTTTGTCCGACCGCCTGCTGAAGGAAGGCAAGCTGAAGCTGATGCCCGAGAAGTTGAAGGACTTTGGCAGCCTGACCTGATCACAAGGTAAAGAAAATAAACAACTTAACGGAAGAAAAGCACCCCTTGCCTTTCTCCGCGCACCTCGCTACGCTAACTATGTCTCCAATGGTGGTTCGGTTTTACCATTCGTTTTCTCGCAAGAACGGGCCTTTTCGACCACATTTGGATTTCTGAACGGCTTTCAGAGTCAGGCTTCAAATGGCTGCTGAGATCGGTGAACATCGATGCCTACTCGGACTACCACCTCGCGCAATGAATACCGCTGCAGTATCGAAAGAAACCAGTCCGGCAAATATTGTGTACGGCTGCGGGTGTTCTACCCGCGTCACGCCTGGACGTTGAACGTCTACTTTTTAGCTGCGTCTTTTGACCGGGCCATGAAAAGGCTCGAGGAGGCCTTGGACTTTCTGCAGAGGCAGGAAGAGAAGTTGTGGTTCTGGGGCGTGGATCGCGCGGAAGATATGGGCTTTTCGGCGGAGTTTCTGAGAGAGGCCGGCATGAAGCTCGACCGCCGCAACGAATTTCCCAAGAGAGCGACGAGCGTAAGCCTGGCGCCCGAAAGGGAAGTGCCCGCGTCCGTACTCGGGCCCATGCGCCGGGGGCTGGCGGAATCGGTAGATCTCGTCCGCGCGGCCGCTGCGGGCGACTAGGTCCGAACACAGAAGTGAATTCTGCCTATTTGAACTGCGCTACGCCCTATGTTTGCTCACAGAGGTCTGAGTGACTGGCAAAACCTCATAGCAGTCGAACGCCACCCCCACACAAATCTCTCCCTCACGGAAACAGCCCTCCTGGAGGTGAACCACGTGACCTGCACAGCGCCATTCGGACGCTGGTTTATGGGCAACTTCTTCTGGCATCTCAAACAGAACATGCACGGGCGTCCCCTCTCTGAGGGGCAAATTCGTTGCAAAGTATATGCCGCGTGTAGAAATGTTCAGAGATTCCGCGCGGCACCCTGGCAGGGCAGACTTTAGCATGCGGACCAGTAGCGGAATTTTGCGGCTGAATCGTTGCGCAAGACGTCGCTCTGTTCCATTCATGGGTGACATCTTCTTGAAAATAAGGGAGATGAGGAGCCAAGGTGAATGCTGGGGTGAGCACGCTATTGTGCCTGGAAGGATTTACCCGAGGCGAGTACATGGGCCCTCCGGTGGGCCTAGGGCCAGAAAGAGGCCGTTGGCTGGATTCCGGCGTTGCTCGTTGTGGCTGGACGTGCCGTCTCGCGGATCAATAGCGGAAACCGCGGGAAAGCGAAATTACCGGCCACGTCATCAATGACATTGACCTGGCAAAGGTAGAGCCCCGGCTTCAAGGCTTGCAGCGGCACATCCATTTGCAGGACGACGGCTTTGCGCTCGGGGGCTGCCACCTCATTGGCCGCCACAGGCTTCGACTCGTAGACTTTCACTCCCCCTTGCAGGAACTCGATGCTGGTCAGCACACGGACGCTATTGCTGGGAGCCTTGGTAGCCGCCGCTTTGGAGGCCTCTGGCTGGCCGTTCGCGGCCGTAGTGGCAGGGACAGGATTCTTGCCTTTGGCCGCGTCGTACACCTCGTATTGAAGGTAAAGGTGCTGGTCGGCCGTGAAAACATGGGTGATGTTCGGAACCGTCTCCATCTGGTCGCGCACCAGGGGATTCGGGCCGACTTTCTTGTTGGTTGCGGGGATGCGCAGGCTGCTGAGCACTACGGAGCTCATCTTCAAAGGCGCTTTGCGGAGGTCGGGGACCTGCACGTCCATTTCGAAAGCGCCCATCCTGCCGGTCTGGTTCTCGCGCACGACGAACTTCAAGTGATAACTGCCGGGGGCAAGCACAAAGCCGGTGTTGTACTGCACGTTCTTGCGGCGAACCTGCTGGGTGCTGTCGACGGCCAGTTTTACGGTATCCCGCAGGTGGCCCACGGGGAATTTGCCGCCCTCCAGCACCTGGCCGATGATGTCGATCGTGGCGTTGTCTTTGTCCTTTTCAGTCACAAAGGGGATTTGTGAGCCGGGGATGAGCAGAGAAACCGCCAAATAATAGTGCGAATCGTCCTGGCGGAAGTAGGCTACGCCGGCGTAGAGCGGGACGTCCACCTGCGAGAGTTGCGCCGCCAGCTCGTCTTCCAGTTGCTGCTCGCGGTCGGCTTTGTTCAAATGCCCGAAGTCGCGATCGGTGTAGTATCCCGATCGATATTCAAGCTTAAGGTCAGCCCGGTTCACCTGGACCTTCAAGTGGCGGTACCTTCCATCCTTGAGCGGATTGTTGCTGGTGAATCCCAGGACGTAATACGCCGAAGTGTCCTTCTGCACTTGAGAGAAGACGCCGCTGAAGTCGTTCGAATCGAAGAAGGCCTTGCCGCCGGTGTCCGCAGAAAGCGTCGCCAGCGTTTCTTGTGAAGAGGCGTTGTTGCTCAAATCATTCAATACCGACTGCCCGGAATAGGCCGCTTGGCCGTGCAGGCTGGCCGCCTGCGCTTCGCCTCCCGGCGGAAAGGCCTGCAAGCCGCGGAGGTCCAGCGAGTAGATGGACACGTTGGCCTTCACCGCCGCGGCGGTGGCCGCGCGCAGCGCGGATTGATTGTCCGTCCCGGACTGGCTGATTCCGTTGCTGAAATAAATGAGGCTCTTCTTTTGCGAGAGCTTGCCGAGCGCCTGCATCAACGACTGCAACGCCAGCAGTTTGCGGTCGGCGCTAAAGGTGTTGTAATCCGTGTCATCAGCGGTGAACGAACCCCCGGTTTCCGCTGCTCCTTCGGTGCTTCCCGTGTTTCCATTGTCGAATCCTTGGCCTTCGCCGGAGGTGTAGCTAGAAAGCGCGGCCGCGATTTTGGCCTTGTCGTCCGTGAAGTCCAGATCCACGCGCATATTTGTGGCTAAGGAAACCAAAGCCACTAAATCGGCGGGCTGCATGTTGGTGGAGACAAAACTCTTCGCCGCGTTCACGGCGCGATCGATTTGTTCTGGCTCCATGGCGGAGAAATCGAAGAAGAAGAGCATCAACCGGCGGTCGCGGGCCTTCAAAGAGGTTGCGCTATTCTTAGTGCCTTTTAGCAGATTGCCAGTGGCAGCGGTCCCGGAAACCGTGGCTTCCGGCGCTCCGGCGGTCAGTGGCTGATCCACATTCTCAAAATCGAAACTGGAAATTTCCTGCTTTTTTCCGTCTTCCAGTAGCGTGAAATCTTCTTTTTTCAGGTCGCGGACAAGATTCCCTTTTTTGTCGCGCGCCACAACGTTGACGAGCACCAGTTCGGTGGTTACGCGGATACGGCTCTGGCTCGCGGGTGCCGGTGGCGGCGGAGATTGCTGGGCCGTCAGCGGAATCGCGCCCTGCAAGAGCAGCGCGACCATCACGGAGGCCGCAAGATTTTTTCTAACTTCCCGCATGTTTATCGCCTCAGAACCGGAACCGCGCAGTCATGGTCACACGCCGCATGTTGCCTGTCCCGGTCACCTCGCCGAACGTGAACGAGTTCACCACCGTATTGATGGACGTAAAGTGGACATTGTTAAAGACGTTGTTGGCGGAAAGCCGCAGGTCCAGGGCCCGCGATTCCTTAATGGAAATCGTTTTGTTGAGAGCCATGTTCAGCGTGACTTGTCCCGGCCCTTCAATGATGTTTCGCCCGGCATCGCCGAAGGGGGTGCCGTTTGGATTGACGCACGTGAGGCTTGGCGCACAAAAAGCGGCGGTATTGAACCATTCCCGCGTCGTCGGGCTGCCAAACGCAACGGATTGTCCCGCAACAACGTTGGCGCGCAGCGAACCACTTACGCCGCGGCCAATGTCCAGGGCCCCGCCCAGCACGCGCGGAGTGAAGTAGAGCCCAGAGCCGACCGTGAAGTCGCCGCTCCATTGCCAGGCCCCCAACACGTGTCCCAAGGCGCCTTTTGCCACGAAGTGCCGGTTCTCTCCAATCGGCAAATCGTAAATCCAGTTGCCTGTGAATTTGTGGCGCTGGTCGAAGCTGGAAAGCCCGCGGTCGGCGGAAATGTCGAACGGATTCTGCGCCACCACGCTTCCCCCACCGCCAATCGACGAAGCATCGTCAATCGATTTGGAATACGCGTATTGCGCGCTCAAGCCGATTCCTTTGGCCATGCGCTTGCGGACTCGCACGGTGCCGGCATGGAAGATGGAATTGCCCTCGGAGGATTCGTTAATAAACGGCTGGACGGCCTGGCTTCCCGTCGCTGCCGGAGTTAAGGCACGCTCCGTGTCCAGCCTTGTGCCTTTCGATCCGCTGTATCCGCTATTTATGACCCAGCCACCGGGCAGTTCCCGCTGAATGTCCAGGTTCCAGATTTGCACGTAGCCGAGGCGGTAGTTGGGATTGACGGCGAAATTGTTTGTCACCGTGTTGGCAGAGGCCGCCGGGAACCCGTTGGCCAGCGTCAGCGGGCTTCCGCTGACGAGGCTGGTGACATCGGTCGAATTCGTGGCGGCATTCGCGAACGGCGGTTGAAACGCGAAATTCTGAATCATCGTGCCGTACTGGGCGAGGTTGTAGTTGATGCCGTACCCGGCGCGCACGACCATCTTTTTTTCAGGCTTCCAGGCCATGCCCACGCGCGGCGCCCAATCGTTGCGGTCCGGCCGAATCAGCGAATTTGGAAAAACGCCGTTGTAGGGGCCCGTGGCACCCGGCAGAACCAGCGCCGCGGCGGTGAACCCGGGCGCTAGGTCGAGGTTGGCGATGTGGTTGTTGGCTTCCGTGTACGGGCCGTTGTATTCGTAGCGAAGCCCGAAGTTGAAAGATAGATTCGACCGGAACCGCCAGTCATCCTGCGCGAAAAAATCGTAGGAGTTGGCGCGAAAATCATAGGCCGTGGTCCCGAACTGCAGCGAGCTCTGCTGCGGATACCCTAGCAGAAAATCGGCCAAGTCATAGCCTGTGTCGGTAATCGAACAAGGGCGTGTCCCCGGGCAAGGGCCGGTGCCCGCCGCGGCGTATTGCGACGTCGCGAATCCCGTGAATACGAAGCTCCCTTCCGCGTTTCTTGCCGAATGGAAACTTTGGAGAATGCGCCGGTAATCCGCGCCGAACCGCCAGTTGTGCTTCGCGTGATTCCAGGAAATAGTATCGGAGAAGGTGTAGGTTTGATCGAGTTCGCGGCGTGGAATCGGGTCGCTCAGTCCTCCGAAAGATGTGAAGTTGATTCCCGGCAAGCCCCAGTTAAACGGGTCCGCGGAAACTCCCAGGATGCCCGCAAGCCCGTCCACATTCGTCACGCTGGAGTACAGATTGGTCGCGGCGACGTGATTGTGGTTGTAATTCACGCGAAACATATTGGTGGCGCGCCCTTTGCCGTATACCCACCCCGCGCTGGCGTTCAACCCTTGCGTGCCGGTGCTTCCTGCCTCAGAGGGAAAAGGATTCACAATGCGGTTCGAGCCCCGCGCCCAGTTGAGCCCGAAATTGAGATTGTTCTGCGCGCGCCGGCGGCTCCCGCCTCCCGGCACGCCGCCTCCAGAAACAAAAAACGGTCCTCCTCCTCCGGGGCCAGCCGCCGCATTGAAGTTGTGGACCAGCCGGAACATCACCGTATCGGAGCTGCCGTCCGCCGAAGTCACGTAATGGAAATTCTGCCCCAGTGCGTTCGTGGACATGTTCGGCAGCGGAACGTAGTTTAGCAGCGCCTTGGACTGCGTGGTGATTAAGGTCGGATTCAACACATTGGGATTGCCGTTAAATTGATATTGCTGTCCGGTTTGGGGATCGAAGATTTGCACCGGCTTCCCGTCGTTGTAGGTAGCCTGGCGGAAGTCACCGTTGCGCTCGGCTTGCGTCGGCACCGTGGAAAACGCGTCATACGGATTGCTGCCGCGCGAGCCGTTCCATCCCCCGAAGAAAAACCACTTGTTCCCGCCATGAAAGATTTTCGGAATATTCAAGGGCCCGCCGGCATTGAAACCGAACCGCGCCTGGTTGTAATCAGCCTTCGGCGTCGCAATGCCCGTCAAGGAATAGGGACGCGCGTCCAGTGCCGCATTGTCGTCCGTGTAGTAGAAGACCCCGTGCGGCTGATTGATATTGAAACCCTTCGGCATCCTGCCCATCATGACGATTCCTGGCCCGCCGCCGAAGCCGCCCCCGCCCGGCGGACCAAAAGCGCCGCCGCCTTCCCGCTGCATGCGTTCGCGGAATTCCTGAATGCGCTGCTGCAGCTCTTCCTCGTTGCCCACGCCGAAATCCTGGGTGCGCCCCTGCGCGCCGCTCACGCTGACGGATTCCGTGGGGCCTTCCGCTGCGGCTCCATTCAGCGGCAGGCTCGAAACGTCTCCGCCGCCGTTCCCGTTCGCGCCGCCAAAGTCCCCGGTCCCTCCGCTCATCGAAGAAAGCGTGTTTTCCATGGCCAGACTTTGAAAACCGCGTCCTGCCGCCGCCATAGCCGCAATGGCATTGTTGGATTGCTCTTGCTGCCGCGACGCCAGCATCAGCTCTGCATCGACGTTCGCTGCGGGATTTTCGGGATTCACGACGGCTTCCTGCGTGAACGCAGCAAATCCCATGAACTCGATGCGTACGACATATCGGCCGCGCGCCACGCCGGTGAGACGGAACTTGCCGTCCGCGTTGGTTGCGACAACGTACTTTTTCCCCGTCAGAGTGTTCGCTGCGGTTACCGTGACTCCCGGTAGCGGCGTTTTGCCGCTGCGCGCCGATCCGGTGATTTCGAAGGTTGCGGCTAGCGGTGCGGGCGCCGCCGCATCTTGGGCCGCAGGCGTGCTCGGAGCTGAGGGCGCAGGTGCAGAAGGAGGGGGCGCGTCCTGCGCGCGCAACGGGAGCGCCGATACCATCGCGGCCAAGCCGAAAAGGAACGCGATGCGCCGGATGAACTTCAATTCGAAGACTCCCCGATAAATCTATGGCTCCCTAGGGCTGCGGAGGGGTCGGCTTGGAATCCCCTGGCGGCTTCGCTCCACCCGACGTCATGCCCATTTCTTGCATGCGCTTCCATTGCTCGGCCCCGATGACCATCACCATCTTCGGCACAAACGCGTTGTTTTGCACGGCTCCGCGTATCAACACGTGCTCGCCCGGCTGAATCTCGGCCATCGTCACGCTTTCGCGGCCCTTGCGCAAGGAAGTCTCTTCATTCAGCTCCAGCGTTTGCGTCACGCCATCCGGCCGCAGCACGGTGATCTTCGGAGCATCCACGGACTTCACTTCGCCAAAAACGAAATCTTTCCCCAGTTCGCCGTTCATCATCATCAGTCCGCCGCCGGACCCGCTCATTCCGGGTCCACCTGGGCCGCCGGTCCGTGTGGCAACCATCAGCGCAGTGAAGCCCTGCTCGACGCTTCCTTCCGCACGGATGAAAACCATATCGCCCGCTTTGAAATCCGCGAGCTTTGCATTTTGCCGGTCTTTGCGGAATTCCGTTTTCCCGGAGATCTTCACCGCCACCGAGCTGCCGTCCGGCTTGGCCAATTCCAATGTTCCGTTATGGATGGCCGTAATCTTCCCAAAAAGCGGCTGGCCGTTCCCCTCCCACATGCGTGGACCGGGGCCTGCGCTGCGGTCCGGCGGCGGAGGGCCGGCTGGTTCCTGAGCTAGGGCCGCGGTAGCCGCAAGCACGAAAAGAAAGCCCCATCGCAAGAATTGGTTAGCGCACATTTTGGTGTCCCCCCTTACCTGCTTCTTGAAAGACGCATCCGCCAAAGCAAAAGTAACGGATTCGGGCCGAAACGGAGGCAAACATACCTCCCTTTCTGATTCCTGCCGACCTGCCGGGAAGTTCCCACGTTATCGGCAATCGGGAGTCTCTATGGTTTCAGGTTTATTCCCTATTTCTCGCGCAGGATCACTTCGCCTTGGCCCACCGGTTGGTCATTCAGCCAAAGGCGGTACTTGTAAGTCGAGGCTTTGCTGCCGGGGCGGGGTGGTCCGCTCAACAGCCGGGTGCCGGAGGGGGCCTGAAATACATTCGAAGAAAAAGGACATCGGTTCGCGTCAAACTCGATGCGCAAGTTGCCCGCGTCGGAAATCCAGGAAACCTGGTCGCCGGGATCCAGCACGACCGTTTGTGGGATGAGTCCTACCAATACAGGGCGCTCTGCCATTCTTGTTCTTTCATCCGCGTGACAGCCTTGGCTTCTTCTCAAAGAGGCAACGCGGGAGTGACAATAGCACATTCCATCAGCATATTTCCTACGATGTCTGTCGGCCGCAGCCCTACGGAACGACAAAAAAGTTCTGTTCTTCACAACCCAACCGTCCTTCCGTACATCTGATCCGAGCCAGCACCTGTACTTCGTTGCACTTGACCCCTCTTCAGGCCCAACCGTAGACTGGAATTGCAGTTTCGAGGCGCCAAGCACTGGCTGAATCTCAGCTTGCGGAATGACGCGATCCAAAGCGCCTTTATTTCCACGCGGAGGCTTCTGCCGGATGGCTTCTATCCCTCGGTATCTAAGTATCCCGCTGCCGAATGGCTCGCGGATTTCTATTCTTCACTCCCTGCCGTTTTTTCTCGTTCATCTTGCTGCGCTGCTGGTTTTCTTCATCCCCTTTCATGGGTATTACCTCCTGACTACCCTTGCACTTCTCGGCGTGCGCATGTTCTTCGTCACGGCCGGGTATCATCGCTATTTCTCGCATCGCTCATTTAAAACCAGCCGCGCGTTTCAATTCATCATCGCCTTCATGGCCATGTCTTCTTCGCAAAAGGGCGTGCTGTGGTGGGCGGCGCACCACCGCCATCATCACCGGTACTCGGACCAGGAGCTGGATTTGCATTCGCCGACGCTCTTCGGCTTCTTCTGGTCGCACATCGGCTGGATCCTTTCGGACAAATACAACGGCACGCGCATGGATTACATCGGCGACTTCGCGAAATTTCCGGAGCTGCGCTGGCTTAACAAGTATCACATGATGCCGCCGGCCGCGCTCGGCACCGTGCTGTGGCTCATCGGCGGATGGCCGCTGTTTATCTGGGCTTTCTGCCTCGGCACCGTGCTGTTGTGGCACGACACCTTCACCATCAATTCGCTCTCGCACCTGTTCGGCTCGCGCCGCTATGAGACCAGCGACACCAGCCGCAACAACTGGTTGCTCGCGCTATTGACCCTCGGCGAAGGCTGGCACAACAACCATCACCATTTCATGGCTTCGGCGCGCCAGGGCTTTTACTGGTGGGAGATTGACGTCACCTATTACACGCTGAAACTCATGTCCTGGCTCGGCATTGTGTGGGACCTGCGCAAAGTCCCCGCCCACATCCTCGAAGCACAACCGGCCGCCGCGTAGGCAGTCTCTTCTGGAAGCGGCATCCTCAGCGACGGATGCTAAGTTGCACATCCGGCTCGTAGCCTTCCTCTTGCACCGTTTTCTTCGCGACCGTGCGCAGGGTCTGTTCGTCCGCATCTTTCGGCGCTTTGCAATGGCGCCGAATCACTTCTTCCCCCGATACGATTCGAACCAGCCAGTTGGATTTGTTTGCATCCCAGGACATTTCCACTCGGTCGGCATGCATCGCTTTCCTCCATGCCACAATTTACGGAGGATTCTACTCCTCGGAGCGGCCTTACGGAACCCCACACGTTGCCACAGGCCGGGGGGTTAGATTGGAGAGCCCGGCACGTTCTTTAGTGGGGCTGGCCGAAGAGCGTGCGGAAGCCCCAGAAGGCGGCTGCGCCGAAAATCACGAGGAACGCCACTCCGGTCAAGCGGCCCGAGGTAGGAGTCTTGCTCCAAGACTGGAGCACGGCAACCACTCAAACGATGAAAACCAGGATGGCGGCTGCACCAAGAAGTTTCAGCCACATGGTTCAAGCCTCCGCGAAACGGCAAGACCAGTCCGCTCTGTGCGAGGCGAACCGCAGTTTACTCAGATATCGTGACACGGGGCGAAGGCGAGCGCGGTGAGGAAGGTCACCACCGCGTGGGAGCATGCCCGGGATTGGCCGGCGAGTCGCGATGGTGTCGGAACGGCTGGCGGCGCAGCCGGTGGCGAGAACCTAGGAGAGAATGCGGCTCGCGAAGGGAGGTGTTTTCAGCCCATGTCGAGGAGAGTGGCATGCTGGTTTTTCGCCCTTGCGATTGGCCTGAGTTTCGGATGGGTTCTGCGCGGCCAGGAATCGGTCGGCTCGATCGCAGAGGTGTACTATTGGAAAGCGAAGCCCGGGAAACTGGACGACTCCAACCGTTACATCCAGACCGTCGCGGAGCCCGTGGACTTCGAGGCGCGGCGCGCTGGCGCTTTTCCTTTCCATCACCACCTACGTCTCTCGCAAGCCCGATTCTCTGGATGCCCATGCGGATCTTTGTTTTGAAGGACAAGGAGCAGGCTGCGAACTTTGAGAAGGCGCTCGACGACGCCGGTCTCGGCGTGCAGCCTGACGAGAGCAAGCGCAAGGCCAACGGAGAACTCGCCGCCACGCTTCGCGATGCGGTCGGGCACGAAGAACTGGAGATTTTGAAGTAGGTGTGTGTGGGGGTGCGTTTGGAGCGCGTCCCCATCCACAGTTAGAGCAGAACCAGGCCGCGTCGAATGCCGAGAGAAACCGCTTCCGTGCGGCTTGCAGCGCCGAGCTTGCCTAGGATGGATGCGACATGAAACTTGACGGTGTGGTCGGAGATTTTGAGCTTCGCCGCGATTTCCTTGTTGCCCAGTCCGCCCGCCAGCATTTGCAAGACTTCGCTCTCGCGCGGTGTGAGCGCTTCGACAAGTTCGCCCAACTCCCGCGAGCGGGCTGCCGCGGAGGCGAATCCATTTGCGGCAACCGGCCCTGAAACTTGAACCGGATGCAGCACCAGCAGGCCGCTGGAGGCGGCTTGTAGTGCAGCGACGAGTTGGTCACGAGAAACATCGTTGGGCAAAACTGCCCGCACTCCGGCACGGAGCGCCGTGGGCGAAGCGCCGAGCGCCGCCGGTTCCACTAGAAGCAACACATGGAAATCGGACGACAGGCTCGAAGCGACGAGCGCATCGACAATAGACTCGATTGGCTCACCGCTCGAATCCACGAGAAGCGCATCTGCAGGCGCGTCGTCGAGTCGGCCGTCGAGATCGTCGAGCCTCGCAAAACTGCCCGCGACCTCGACGTCGCGAGCTGCGAGGAGATTCTCCAAGCCGGCGCGCGCCAGCGGCGAAGCCGCGACAATGAAAACGGAGATCACGCCGCGGCGGAGCTCCGTGCCGCCAGTGGGTTTCCGAGTTGAATGGTGACGCGGCGTATCCGCTTGTAATCACCGCGAAGAAACTTGAGACGCAAGACGCGCAGTCCGCTTCCTTGGAGAGCTCGCGCTAGGTCCTGGAGCGAAGCAAAACGTCTTTCTTCAGTGCCTAGCAAAATGTCGCCGGGCAACAACGAGGCGAGTGCCGCGGGACTGTCAGGCGCAACGTCGAGAATGACGACGCCAAAGGCTTTGCTGCGAGAATCTGGCCGGGGGACGAACGCCGGATGCACGGTGACGCCAAGCCGGCCGTCGCTCGGGCTTGCGGAAATAAAGTCGCGCACCGCGTTGCTGGGGATGGCCAGCGCAAGGCGGCCCGCGACCATGGTGTTGAGGCCAACGATGTGGCCGCGAGCGTCAGCCAGGGGCCCGCCGGAATTGCCAGGCGCGAGACGCACCTCCGCCTGCACCCAGGAATGCGGGCCCAAGCCACGAACCGGGCCCAGGCCATGAATCACGCCAGTGGCAAGCGCCCCGACGAAGCCCATAGGGTTGCCGACGGCGATGGCGAGCTCGCCCGGACGCAATTGGGAAGAATCCGCGGCCGAAGCAGCAGTAAGATTTGTCGCGTCGATGCGAAGCTGCGCGAGATCCCGCAGAGAATCACGCGACTGAATTCTGGCCTCAAATTCGCGCCCATCCCACAGCTCGACCATGGGCCGCCCGCTTCGCACAACATGCGCGTTGGTTACCAACGTGCCGTCGTTCGACCAAATCACGCCGGAGCCCGACCCGCGGCCACCGGAGTAAATCAGAACCGTCGAGCGCCGCAGTTCTTCTGCGATTTCACCGAATCCCGGGATGGCCATGTCATTCGGCTCCGTGCACGCGCTCGCCTACGACAATGCTGGCTTCCTGAAGCGCACCGCCGCGAACGAATTTGACAGGAAGCGATTTCCCAATCGACTCCGCGCCGAGCTGCCCGTGAACATCTTCGAGCCGCGTGACCGCATGGCCGGCCAATGCGACAAGAATATCGCCGATGACGATGCCGGCTTTGTGCGCCGGACCCTCGGGCTCGACCTCGAGGACGATGGCCGCGGTTTTGTCGTCGTGTTTTAGCGTTGTTCGAAGCGCATCGGGCAAACGCACCGGCTGCAAGCCGACACCAAGATAGCCGCGAGGAATGCGGCCTTTTTGCTGAAGCAGGTCGACAACGCGGTTTACCGCGGGCGCGGGAACAGCGATAGCTCCGAAGCGTGCGAAACGCGGCGTGGCGATCCCCACGATTCGGCCGTGCGGATCCACGACTGCGCCGCCAACGGCCGTCGGTTGGACGCCAATGTCGAGCCGAATGTACGGAGCAAGCGCCGCGCTCGCCCAGCTGCGCCGCTCGGCGACAACCAGGCTGACCGCGCCAAGCGCGGCCACCGGACCGCTGGCGCGCGTGCGCCCCACCACGAGTGCAAGGCTGCCGGGCTTGATCGTTGAGACGTCGCCCGCTTCGGCAAAAGACGAAGACGCTTCCGCGCACTTCAGCACCGCCAAGTCGGTGGACGCATCCCGGCCCACCAGAGTGGCGGCGACAACGCGGCCATCGGGCAGAGTGACGTGAATGTCTTCGTCGCGGCGAAGCGCATGCTCAGCGGTGACGATGACGCCGCGGCGCCACACAACTCCGCTCGACGAACCGCGGGGCTCCGTGTGAACGGCGACTGCGCTTGCCGCGGCGCGATCGGTAGCCTGCGCCAGGGCGTTCGAAAGAGAAATCAATTCTGCGGACATTTTAGGGACCTCCATGAACAAGATGCCGCAAGGGGAGAGGCGTCTACATCCGCCAAATGGCTAGGCACCGAGCCGCAAGAAAGAGCAGGAATTGCGGGAGTTCTAGAAGATGCAGCGGCGTTCAGCCAATCCTGGTTGTCCACAAAGCCCATGAAGTGAGCAAAGCCAGGGAACAATCCAGTGAGGCCGAGGTTGTAAATCATGTCGAGCAGTCCGCGTTTCGCGGAATCCAGAAGGGTTGCATAAACCGGGAAGCGCCCCGCCAGCTGCTCAGCGAAGAAATTCAGGTGATTCATCAAAAGTGTGTCAATAGGCCCATGAAGAAACCGGACTGTCTTTGCAGGTTGGGCTGTCTTTCTATTGCGAATAGTGTAGTCCCGGATGCTTTCGTTTCGCAGGGGGGACCTGGAGAGGTGATGACTCCTGCACGACGGTCTCGTCGTTGCGCTCACCGGCGAGTTTGAAGGCAGTTTGCGGATGGAAAGGTCGTGAAAGGGGTAACAAAATCCCGCGAGAGGAAAGAGTACTGCTCAAAAAAAAAAATGGACGGCGAGGATTGGAAAAATTATGTTTCCCATTCGAATTGTGGCGATTCCGACCGAAGTTTCCGAGGAAGTGCGCAAAACGATGCGCGCTCCCTTTCATGGATTTCCTGCTCACGCCGAACTGGCAACCGACAATGCTCCATGCCGGCACTGTTTGCGCACGATTGTTTCCGGCAAGGACCGCAGAATCCTGTTTACTTACGACCGCTTTGCCGGCGTCGAGGCATTGCCGCAACCTGGCCCCGTGTACATTCACGAAGGCCCTTGCCCGCGATACGAGAGTGACTCAGGTTTTCCGGAAGAACTTCGCGGCAGCCCGCGCACACTCGAGGCTTATGGCCGAGGCCGGCGTCTCCTGGGGCAGGAATATGTGGCCGACGGAAAGTTCGAGCCGGCGGTCGAAAAGCTCTTCGGGCATGAAGAAGTGGACTACATTCAAGTGCACAGCACGATCGCAGGATGCTTTACGTTTCGAATTGAGCGAGCCGACCGCCAGGTAACTGCTCCGGAAGCAACCTCAGCTAGCTCTCAGCCAGCAAGAATGTGACCCACCGTAACTCCGATTTCGCACGCCGGTCCCGGCGTCAATGCGGACATTTGGATCCCCAAACAAACGGATCGCTTTCGCTGCATTTATGCCCGCGTTCATTCTCTGCTCGGATGGATTCTCGTTCCCATTGGACGCGCAGTCGTCAGTGGTCTGATCCCAGGGCAAGTAATTTTCCCGGTTTGCCGCGGAAGGCTCTTGCGCGCGTTGGAATGGCGATTCACGGGATTGTAAACCATAATTGTTGGGAGTAGGCTCGGGCAAGCCTCACTCCTACCCCGCACCCCTAAAACATGCGGTGAGGCCCGATGCCGTCTCCGAGGTGACCAAAAGAACCGGAGAAGGAGCACGCTATGCCCAGCGATAACAAGAGCATTGTACGGCGCATGTACGAAGAGGTGTGGAACAAGCGGCGGCTGGAGGTGGCCGTGGAATTGATTGCGCCGAGCCATGCGGTGCAGCTCTTTGATGCCGCAGATTCAGGGGTTGGGCCGGAAGCGTATGCGCGAAATGTAACCCAGTTTGTGAGAGCGTTTCCCGATCTGAAGTTCACGGTGATGGATATGGTCGCGGAAAAAGACAAAGTGGTGGCCTTTTGGAATATTTCGGGAACGCACAAAGGGGAGTTTCGTGGAATTGCCCCCACGGGCAAAAAGGTTTCGATCGATGGAATCACCATCAATCATCTGGCCAACGGAAAGATCATGGATTCTTACGTCAGCCTGGACATGTGGGGCATGATGCAGCAGCTTGGCGCTATGCCTTGGTTTGGGAAGCCTCAGAAGGCTTCGGCAAGATGAAAAGTGAAATAGGGCAGTAAGGAACTTTCCTGCCGCAGCCCGGGCAGTGTCGCCCTGAAACGCGATTGAAACGATTCGCCCTGATGAATCACTACCTTGACGGGAGGCGCTGTCATGAGCGGTCAGGTTTTTTCTGTTCCGAATGCTATCTACGACATTTTGATACGCGACGCGGACGGCCGGCACCTCGAACTGGAAAGCTTTGAGGACTTGGAAACCGCACGGCGTCGGCTTCCCTCGATCGCGTCCCGGTATCCTGGCACGAAGGTCACCCTCTGGAACCGCCAAACGCGCGTTATCGTGGCGGAAACCGAAGGCTATTAGCCGGGCGTAAGTTCATTCCCAAAGGAGAGCAAGCTCGCAGAATTTCTCTCCCGCTTCGGTGGGAACCGTGAAGTGGACGTCCACTTTTTTTGCACCGGAAATCTCAAGAGCCTTCTTGAAGAAGCCCAGGATTACAAATCCCATGATCCGGTGCTCGCGAGAAAACCCGACATACTGGATCCTCGCGCTATGCGGACCCTCCATCTCAGGAATGATCTGCACGCCGTCGAAATAGGTCGAGTGGACAGCGGCGATTCTCCGAATGACAAACTCCGGCGAGCCGAGCTTTACAAAAATTTTATAAATGCCGGTAAGCTGCTTTGCGATTACGATTTCGGCGCGCTTGATCAGTTCTTCTGCGTTTCCGCCTGCCGTTTCCCGAATGTCAGCCTCAAGAAATCGAGCGAAGGCTGCGCAGGAATACCACGAAGAGGGCGAGATGGGCGGCTGGAGTATTTCTCTGGTCTGCTCATCCAGATGGGCGAAGATCCTCTCTAATTCCTCCTTTCCGGCGCGTGCTTTTATTGCTTCCATTGTGTCCAGCACGGCGGTGCCCTTGATGTGGAGCGCTTGGGTCTTCATTTTGGCAGGGTTTCGAAGCGTAAGGCCTTCCGTTTCTAGGTTAAGACATGGCGGCTAGGGCCGATTCTTGAAGCGACTTAAGAGTTAAGGCCGAACACAGCCGCAGGGGCAAGATTGTTCTTATCCAGTCGTTTCCGTGATGCAATGCATTGAAACTTTCGAACCCATTTCGAGCGAAAAATGGAGCAATCGTCCCTCGCAAGTCGTAAAATCAAAGCAGCAGTTGAAAGGGGGGAGGCCATGTCCAGGAAGTTGAAGAATTCCATGCCCGCCACCAAGAAAACGCGGTCCGAAAAAAACGCGCCGACTCACGCAGAGATTGCGCTGCGCGCCTACGAAATCTTCTTGGAACGCGGAAGCGCGCCGGGTGAGGCATTGCAGGACTGGATGCAGGCCGAGCGCGAGGTGCTGGAGAAATACAGTAAGCCGCGCGGGAAGGTTGGTCCGAGACTCGTCGCCGCCTGATATCGCACCAAGAACAAAGGGTGGAGTCACCGGAACTGCAATGCTCCACCCTCTCCGTACAAACCTGTCTTTGTTACTGCCCTAACACGAACGTGATGGTCACAATCATCTGGACAGCAATCGGCTGATCGTTCAGGTACGTCGGCTCATATTTCCATTTCTTCAAGGCTTCGAGCGCGGCTTGCTAGAGCAGAGGCGGTCCGGACACAACCTTCATCTCGACCACGTTGCCCTGCTCGTCCAGGATTGCGTCAATCTGCACCGGCCCTTGAATGTGAGCCCGCTTTGCAAGCGGCGGGTATTCGGGATGCACTTGGATGATGGCCTTTGGCGGTTTCACGCGTCCACCCACCCGGATGGGCGCGGACTTTCCGGGCGTTGGTGGTAACGGCTTGGCTCCGGTTGCCCAGCACTCCACCAAGTACGCCGCCAATCACGCCACCCATTTGTCGGCCGGGCACGCCTCCTGGCACGCCGTCGGCCACACCACCGAAGCTGTCTGGTTCAACGGGCGCCTCTTTGATTTCAGCAACTTGCTTGGGAATGATCGTTGGCGCGAAGAGTTTGCCGGTGATCAACCTTGCGCGCGACGAGCAGGGCCTGTAACGCATTGAAACAAAAACGCTTACAGGAATTCTCTTGGCAAACCCCGGCTGCCGTGGCCGATGAGTCGCAAGGAAAGGGGAAAAGTGAGTGACTTCGCGCACCGGACTTAGGTAGGTCTGGCACCAAGATGAGCGCCGCTTATCGAACGTATCGGGCAAAAGAGTAATAGGCGATCAAGAAGACCGTGAACAGGATGACCCAGGAACTCCTAACTGCGTTTGGCTTTGTCTTCCTTTCCAGGACATCGGCGATCGTTGAGCTGAGGAAAAACACTTGCAAGCTCGTCAGCACGCTCGCCGCGACTTCCACCAATGCAAACTGGTGCATTAGAGAGGCCAGGAAGATTAAGCCACTGATCACTGCGCCAGACAGGCTCAAGAAAATTGCAAAAATATGCCGGCGCATATCCATTTCTGGCGCGTCTTCGTCCACAGGCTTTGCTCCGGTAGTGCAAAGGTTTGTCGGCAACGCGGGGCGTGGCCAAAACCACATCATTGTAGCGGTGGATTCGAGCGAAAGAGGCGAACTTTCTCGGCCAAGAGTATCCCAAGCTGCAAAATTCTCATCCAAAGGGATACCCCCCAAGGAAATGAGGAGAAGGCCATGCAACCACGTCCACTGGGAAAGAACGGGCCGCTTGTTTCGGCCATGGGTTTGGGCTGCATGGGAATGTCCGAATTTTACGGCTCACGGCATGATGCGGAATCGACAGCCACAATTCATCGTTCCATTGAGCTCGGTGTCACCTTTCTGGATACGGCGGACGTTTACGGCCACGGCGACAACGAAGTGCTGGTCGGGCAGGCGATTCGCGGCCTGCGCGAGAAAGTTTTTCTTGCAACCAAATTCGGGATTGTACGGGACAAGGCGAACCCCGCGGTCCGTGGGGTTAATGGCCGCCCGGAATACGTGAGGGCTTGTTGCGAAGCGAGTCTGAAGCGTCTGGGCGTGGCCACGATCGACTTGTACTATCAGCACCGCGTTGACCCGAATGTGCCCATCGAGGAAACCGTGGGTGCCATGGCGGAGTTGGTAAACGCCGGAAAAGTGCGCTATCTGGGATTGTCGGAGGCTTCGGCGGCCACCATTCGGCGCGCGCACCAAGTGCATCGCATCCTAGCGCTGCAAACCGAATACTCCTTGTGGACGCGCGACCCGGAAGACCAGATTCTTCCTACCACGCGCGAGCTGGGCATCGCTTTCGTGGCCTACAGCCCGCTGGGACGCGGGTTCTTGACTGGGCAAATTAAGCGCTTCGAAGATTTTGCTCCGGACGATTACCGGCGGAACTCGCCGCGTTTCCAGGGGGAGAATTTCCGGAAGAATCTGGATCTTGTCGCGCGCGTGGAGTCGATTGCGAAAGAAAAAGGCTGTACACCGGGGCAGTTGGCGCTAGCGTGGTTGCTCGCCCAAGGGCAGGACATTATTCCCATTCCCGGCACCAAACGGCGGAAGTATTTGGAAGAAAACGCCGGCGCCTTGAACGTCAAGCTGACGCGAAGCGACTTGAAACGCATTGACGAAGTAGCTCCGCACGGAGCGGCCGCGGGCTTGCGGTATCCGGAACACATGATGGCGTTGGTGGGGCGCTGATCCGTTAGGGAATCTCTTTTTTTATGCACCGTGGATCTTATACCTCGACAGACATGGAGTGCCGTCCGTGATTCTGTCCGCAAAGTAGAACGAAAGACTGAGGCCAGCCTTGCATTGATCGTGAAGAACCTCGCAACGATCCAGACAGATCTCGGACAAGGAAGCATTGTGATTCTCGAATCATCTTGAATCCGAATCCGGCGGTTGCCTATGGGCAAGAAGGATTAGTGAACTCATTCGAAAAATGGTATTGCGGGTCCGCGCTTTGGCGCTATCTCACGCGGCGCGAACTGTTGCCTTGGATGCTGCCAGGTTCGTCGTTGGGTGACCACCTTCTGGAACTGGGCGCTGGGTCCGGAGCGGCAACCATGGAGTTGGCGCGTCTTGCGTCCCGCGTCACTAGCCTCGAATACGATCATGCGAGCGCCCTAAAGCTCAGTACCAGAGCCAACCATGCTCCCGGCCGCGCGAACGTCGGGGTCATCCAGGGCGATGCGGCGGCCCTTCCCTTTCCTGACAGCACATTCTCGTCTGTGCTCGCGATCCTGCTGCTGCATCATTTGCAATCCCCGGAGTTGCAAGATCGCGCTTTTTCCGAAATCGCCCGCGTGCTTCGGCCAGGCGGCGTTTTTCTTGCTTTCGATATCCCCAACGCCTGGATTCACCGTGTTGCGCACATCCAAAGCACGTTTGTGCCCCTGGAACTGGCGACCGCGAGCAAGAGGTTGACAGCGGCGGGACTCTCTCACATCACCATGGATTCCCGGAGCGGAGGTTTTCGCATTCGCGCCCTCCGGGTAGCCTAGTCTTTCGCCTTGCAGCATTCACCTGCGTTGACCCTTACAATTCCGCGTCATAGCATGATGGTATGTGGCCGCGCCGCGACAAATTTCCTCCCGGCCCGTACGGAGGACTGAAAGGCTGGTCCTTTGGCCCCCTAAACGAGAATCCGCTCGAGTTCTTTTGCGGGCTCGCGCGTGACTACGGCGACGTGGCGGGCATCCGCGTCGTGAATTTCCGCAGCATTTTCATCAATCATCCCAGCGCCATCGAAGAAGTGCTGGTTGGCCACCCGCGCCGCTACGTCAAAGGCCGCGTGTTGCGCGCCAACCGCCACGTTTTTGGCGAGGGGCTGCTCACCAGCGAAGGCGATTTCTGGCTGCGACAGCGCCGCCTGGTGCAGCCCGCGTTTCACCGCCCGCGTATCGCCGCCTATGCCGAAACCATGGTGCAATACACGCAACGCATGCTTGAAACCTGGCGCCCCGGGGAAGAGCGCGACGTTCATCAGGAGATGATGCGCCTAACGCTGCAAATCGTGGCGAAAACGCTGTTTAACGCCAACGTTGCCGGCGATGCCCAAGACGTTGGGAAGTCGCTCGAACAGCTATTGGAACTCGGCGCCGATTTCCGACGCACCCTGCTGGTTCCGCACTGGGTGCCCACGCCCGCCAACCTGCGCATCAAGCGCGAAATTGCCTTTATCGAAAGCATCCTCTACCGCATCATCAACGAGCGCCGCGCTTCGGGCCGCGACACCGGAGACCTTCTCTCCATGCTTCTGCACGCCCAGGACGAAGATGGTTCGCGCATGAACGACAAGCAGCTCCGCGATGAAACCGTCACGCTTTTTCTCGCCGGGCATGAAACTACCGCCAGCTTGCTTTCCTGGACCTGGTGGCTGCTGGCACAGAATCCCCACGTGGAAGCGAAGCTGCACGCCGAGCTCGACGGGCTCCTCAGCGGCCGCGCGCCCTCCCTGGAAGATCTCCCGCGCCTGCCGTACACCGGAAACGTAATTACGGAATCCTTGCGACTTTATCCAACGGCGTGGGGCCTGGCGCGCATCGCTGTTGCAAACCACGAACTCGCAGGCTATCCGGTGAAAAAGGGCATGGGCGTCGCCATGGCGCAGTGGGTTGTCCATCGCGACCCCCGTTGGTACGACGCGCCCGAACAATTTCGCCCGGAACGCTGGGAAGGCGATTTTGTCAAGCGCATCCCGCGATTTGCGTATTTCCCCTTTGGCGGCGGCCCCCGCCAATGCATCGGCAATTCTTTTGCATTGATGGAAGCGACGCTGATTCTGGCCACGGTCGCACAAAAGTACAGGCTGCACCTGGCGGCAAATCATCCGGTTGTCCCGCTGGCGTCCATTACGCTGCGCCCTCGCTACGGCGTGCGCGTGATTCTAGAGTCGCGGCAGCGCCGAACCATGGAGCATTTTCCAAAAGCAAGCCAGACAACGCAGGCCATGAGCGCCGACTAGGGCGAGCCGCTTTTCACACCCGCGATCTTAATGCGGTGTCCTTCTGAGCGAAGCGCGCTTCTTGCTCTCCGGATAGGTTTGCGGTGCCAAGAATCTCATCTGATCGAATGCCGTCGTGTTCGCGATGGACGCTACTTGCTGGAGAGCTGCGAAGCCAGTTCCGAATGTGTTTGCATCACGCGCAGAATCGAGTCCCGCGTTACCATGCCCACGATTTGCGGCGCTCCGTCACCCGCGCCGCTCACCACCGGCATTTGATTGATGTCCGCTGTCAGCAGCCGCTCCAGCAGTTTCAGGAGCGGCTCGTCGGGCGAGGTCCACTGAATTTTGTCCCGCGGGATCATTGCTGCTTGGACCGAATTGTTGGCCCACTCTTGTCGCGGCACGGCATTCAGCGTGTGGACATTCATCATGCCCACCAGCCGGTCGCCTGAAAGCACCAGGTGACAGCGCCGCCCGGTTCGTAGCACCTCTGCGCCGTATTCCTCCAGGGTGACGTGCCCGTCAATCGTGGGAACCTCGTGGCTCATCACGTCCGACGCATGAAGCCCCGCCAGGGCATCGCGGATGGTCAATTGCGCGATGCTCTGTTGCGCGGCGTTCAGCAGGTACAGCCCAATCACTCCCAGCCATAGCCCGGAATACCAGTCATTCTTGTAGAAAGCCTGGTAGCCACCGATCCCCATCATGGCGTACGCCACCACTTTTCCGCTCGAACCTGCAATCAGTGTTGCGCGCGAGAAATCCTTGGTGATGCCCCAAATAATCGCGCGAAAGATTCTGCCGCCGTCTAAAGGAAATCCTGGCACCAAGTTGAACCCACCGAGTAAGAGATTGGTCCAGCCGAGATAACCTGACAGTGCACCGGCCATCTGCTGGGAAGAAGAAAAGCTGGTTATGACCAAAAACATTAGGCCAAGAAAAAAGCTGGCGAGCGGCCCCGCAATGGCGATGTTGAATTCCTGAAGAGGTTTTGAAGGTTCTCGCCCAATGCGGGCGATGCCGCCAAAAATAAACAGCGTAATGGAGTGCACCGGGATCTTGTAATAGAGCGCCGCAACGCTGTGCGCCAACTCGTGAAAAAGCACGGAGGCGAAAAAAAGAAGGCTGGTCAAGATTCCCAAAGTCCAGTGTTGTGTGGGCGTCCATTGCGGATGCAGCTGCCGAAAGTTCATCGCCAGCGTATAAGTAATCAGGCCGAAGATGAGCAGCCAGCTGGCATCCAGATAAATCGGGATGCCCAGGATTTTAGCGATTCGAAAGCCGGCAGTGCGAATGGGCATTGGCTAGCGCTCTCCGGAAGGTGGCGGGCCTAGAAGCACCTCAGGATTTGCAACCTCACAATCTACACTAGCGCGAATCTCTCCCACGGTAAAACGGGGCGCCAGGGCGTTTCGCGTCCTGGCCGACACAGCCGTGTTCTCGCATCCACAGTATCAAGCCGCTTTGAATCCTATAATGTCTTTGTTTTCAATTCCTTGAGATGGGTGTTCCAACTGCCTTCCCGAAGGTCGTACTTCGGGAGGCTCACACATGATCACCTCGCTCGACTTCGCCATGCTCGCCATCGCCACCGTGTTCGCCGTCGCGGCGGCAGCCGCTCTTTCCTGGATGTTTCTTCGCATGGCCTTTGTGTTGATGCCGCCGGCCACAGCCCGCAGGCTTCCTCCCCGCACGGAACTGGTGCAGGGAACCGCGCAACTGGCTCGTGCCTACGCCGGCAATCGCTAGAACGTCCCCTCGGCGGTGTGCCACGGGCCAAGCCCTGAGCCTCTTCTGACCGCAGGGTTCCGTAGTCCAACACGGGCAAACGGAGCGATCACCCTCCGCCGCAGTGCTTTCTAAAAGGGGCCGGAAATGCAAAGGAAGGGAGTAACTCGATGCTGGCTTTGAAATATCTCTTGATGATTCTGGGAATTGGACTGTTTGGCAGTGCCGGGGCCCTGGTTGCATACGACGTCTTTCTCGCCACAGAGCTCCGCCGATTGCTCGGCGGTCGCGGAGCCGGGGAGGCCGCCGCGGAGGTGGGGCCGCTGGCTGGCCGCCCTTTTCCTCCGGTGCGGTCGCATTTGGCGCTGCAGCTTGCGGCGGCGGGGGCCCTGGCGATCCTCATCACCGAGGCCGTCGTAGTGATCCCCGACGGGGCAGCGGGCGTCCGCATCAGCCAGATTTTGGGCGCGCGCCCCGGAACCTTGTATCCGGGCGTGCACCTGATAACCCCGCTAGTCGATTCGGTCGCCATCTACGATACGCGCGAACAGGTTTACACGACTCTGGCCTCCGAAAATCCCAAGCTCAACGGTGATGTCCTGAACGTGCAGGCGCGCGAAGGCCTGAACATCGGCCTGGCTGTCGCCGTGCGTTATCGCTTGGATCCGAAGCGGCTGGATTCCATCCACACGAATTTGCCACAACCCGTGGGCGAGCAAGTGGTGGCTCCGGTCGTTTCCACCATTTACCGCCAACTCGCGCCCAATTACATGACGCGCGAAATCTTTGCCACGAAACGGGAAGAACTGCGCAGCAAAGCAGCTGAAGCCATCACCGCGCGGCTTGCAAGCGACGGCATCTTGGTCCGCGAAGTGCTCCTCCGCGATCTCCAGTTGCCCGCCGAATACGCAAAAGGACTTGAAGGGCTGCTCCTAAAAGAACAGGAAAATGAACGGCTCGGGACCGAGCAGGAAATCAAGCAGAAGGAAGTGAAAATTGCGGAGCTGGAGGCCGAAGCGCAGAAATCGCGCGACGTCAAACAGGCCGAAGCTCAGGCGCAAGTGCGTGTGCTGCAAGCCAAAGCGGAAGCCGACGCCATGCAATACACGCTGCCGCTGAAGCAGAAGCAAATCGAACAGACCAAACTCGAAGCCCAGGCGCGCAAGGAAGCGACTCTGGAAAATGCCGAAGCCGCGGCGCAAGCCAAAATCATCGATAGCAAAGCCGAAGTCGAGCGCCAGAAGAATCTTGCCGATGCAGATGCCAACCGCATTCGCGTGACCGCTGCAGCGGACGCCGAGCGGCTGAAGTACGAAGCGTCGGTACTCAAGCAAAATCCCATGCTGATTCAAAAAATCATTGCCGAGCGGCTCTCCGACAAGCTGCAAATCATGATGGTTCCCATGGATGGGAAAAATTTCTTCGCCACCGACGTGATGCGGTCGGCGTTTTCCGGAGTTACCGCGGGAAGAAACGACGATCAAGGAGACGGAACGGACGATCCCCCGGCCGCGGCAACGCCTACGGCGCAACGCAAGCCGCGCCGGCAGTGAGGGCAGGACAAGAAATCGGCACAGGCTTTCGAAAGAGGCGAGACAGATTCGCCTGGGCCAATGGCCTCCGCCAGCCAAAACCCTGTTGGGTGGCCCGGGACGAGCCGGAAAGGAGGAGCAGCCATGAACAGAAAGGCAAGCACCGCCGCGCTTGGCCGCATGTTTCAGAGTTGCTCCTCCTCCGGCACACGCGTTCCGGGGCACCCGGCTGGCGGTCAGAACAGGAGGTGCACATGAGCTGCGGCTTCGTGCTCTGGGGAACGTCTATTCTTTGACCGAAGGATACTTCGGCCGCGGGGGAACCCCCTGGTAGTCTTTCAGCGCTTCTTTCGCCAATTCGATGGCTTTTTCTAGCTGCGGATCGTGCCCGTTCACGACCAAGTCAGGCCGCTGCGGCACAACGTAATCCGGGTCCACACCATGCTGTTCGACGATCCATTCGCCGCCGTTATCGCTGCTGAAGAAGGCGAAGCCGGGAGCCGTAACGAATCCGCCGTCCCGCAAGGGCTGGCCACCGCCGATGCCCACCAAACCGCCCCATGTCCGCGTCCCGACGATGGGTCCGATCTTTTCGCGGCGGAAGAACCACGGGAACGCGTCGCCGCCTGAACCGGCCAGCTCATTGACGATCATCACTTTCGGTCCATAAATCGCCACCGGCGGCCACGGAACATCGGCCGTATCGCGCGGCGCGACCACCGCCAGCAACTGCCGCTTCAATTTCTCGGTATAAAAATCCGGAATCTGCCCGCCCGAGTTGTCCCGCTCGTCCACAATGATGCCGTCCTTGTCGAGCTGCGCGATAAACTGCTTGTCGAACGCGATGATGCCGCTAAAGCTGGTGTCCGGCACGTGCATGTAGCCAATTCGCCCACCGGTGGCTTCCTCGATTTTCCTGCGATTCACGGCGATCCAATCGAGATAGCGGACTCCGGCCTCGCTGTTTGCGGGCTTCACGGTGATCTCCCACGCTCCTTGCGGAGCGGGTTTGTTGTTTATTCTCAGGGTCACCAGCTTTCCCGCCAAGTCCTGAAAATACGCATAAACGTCGCGGTCGGAGCGTGCTTCCTGACCATTGACAGCAATCAAATAATCGCCGGCCTTTACCTTTAACCCGGGCTCGGTCAGCGGCGAGCGAGAATTCTCATTCCAATTCTCGCCGGGATAAATCTTGGCGATGCGGTAGTAGCCGCCGTCCGCTTCGAAATCCGCGCCGAGCATGCCGACATTGACGCGCGCCGCCTGCGGCTGGTCTCCACCGCCCACATACGTGTGCGAAGTACTCAATTCGGAAATCATTTCGCCAATCAAGTAATTCAAATCGCTGCGGTGAACCACCCAGGGCAGCAGCGCCTCATATCGCTCGCCGAGCTTTTTCCAATCGTGCCCGGTCATGGCCGGGTCCCAGTAAAAATCGCGTTCGATGCGCCAGGCTTCGTGAAAAACCTGCCGCCATTCTTCGCGCGGATCAATCTTCACCTGCATTTCTGCGAGGTTCAGTTTGCCATCGCCAACTTTAGCCTTGCCCGGCGTCGCTTCCACGATGCCGTAAACCGGCCCTGCCTTATAGAGGGCCTTCTTGCCTTCTTTGTCCAAATCGTAGTCGTCGATTCCGTCCAGCAAAACCTTGTCTTCGCGCTTGACCATGTCAAACAGGTGAAGAACGCCCCTTGGCTGCGGAGCAGTGCCGGGGATGAGCTGGCGTGCCTGTTGCGGAGTCTCCAGGTAGAAAAGCTTGTCTTTGCGCGCCGCCAAACCTCCAAGAATTCCGGGCTTGATGGGCACGGGCAGAAGGCGATTGCCGATGCCCTCCAGGTCAATCTGAATGGGCTTGACCGGCTCTTCCTTCTTTTCTTCGGACTTTTGCTCGCCGCTCTTTGCCTCGCCGGATTTCTTTTCGTCCTTCTTCTCGTCTTTCTTTTCTTCGGCCCCTTTTTCCTCATCGCTTTCCGGCTTGAAAGGAGAAGCCTCGTCGGCCTTCAGCGTCACGGCGAAGATTCCGTCGGTAGCGTAGTAGTTGTACCGCAGATCGAGCTGCCCGCGGCTCGGATAGAAGTAGCGCGTCGAAATGAAATACAAATATTTCCCGCCGGGGTCAAAGACCGGATTGTTATCGCTATAAAAGCCTGTCGAAACTTTGGTGCTTTTCTTCGTCCCAAGGGAATAAAGAAAAACGTCGTTCGCGCCGCGCCGGTGGGGCTTCGAATAAGTCAGCCACAAGCTATCCGGCGACCAGCCGGCATCCGCAATGTCGCCGTACTCGCTCTTGTCCACCAGCACCGGCTTTTTTTCTTCCATGCCGACATACCAGAGCTGATGCAGCTTGTCCCAGTACACCAGTTTCTTGCTGTCCGGTGACCACGTTGGCCCGTAGCGATAAATCCCACCATCGGTCGTGATGCGCGTTTCGTCGCCGCCCATCTGCGGACGGATATAGACCTCGTATTCCCCAGTCTTGTCGGAGAGATACGCAATCCACTTGCCATCGGGCGACCACGCCGGATTCAGCTCGTGGATGCTCGAATGTTCCGTCGTCAGCGTGCGAAGGCTGCCGTGCTCTGCCGGAACCGTGAAAATATTGCCGCGCGCTTCCATCACCGCTCGCGCCGCCGAAGGCGACAACGCGAAGCCGCCGACGTTCTGCGAGACGTTCTTGAACTCCGCCCGCGCTTCGATGTCTTCCGCGTGCACCACAATGGGGATTTCGCGGGTTTTGTTGCTCGCCAGGTTGTATTCGTACAGCAGCCCGCCATTCTCATAGACAATGGCGTCCGGCCCCAGGCTTGGCCACTTGATGTCGTACTCCTTGTAATCGGTGAGCTTCTTGCTTTGCTTCGAGCCGAGATCATAGCTATACAAATTCATCACGCCGTCAAGGTCGCTGATGAAGTAAATCGCGTTCCCGTGCCACATGGGGAACATGTCCATGCCCTTGGACTTGGGCAGCTCGTCGTAGGTGTTGTTTTTCAGGTCGTAGATCGCGATGGGCAGGTTCCAGCCGCCGTGGTAACGCTTCCACGTGCGAAACTCCTGCGAAGTTTCGATATAGGCGATTTTCGTCCCATCCGGCGAAAACGAAGTCAGATCGCCGCGCGGAACGGGAAGCTGTTTGGGCATGCCGCCTTGCGGCGACACCAGGAACAACTTTGTGAAGCGCACTGGCGGCGCGCTGTAACGGTCCGAGCGGAACAAAATGTTTTTGCCGTCGGGTGTCCAGCCCAGCACGATGTCGTTCGAAGGATGGAAGGTCAGCCGCTTGGGCTCTCCGCCCTCCGCCGAAATCAGATAAACGTCCGGGTTGCCGTCATACTCCCCCGTGAACGCAATCCATTTGCCGTCAGGCGAAAATTTCGGATAAAGTTCGTCGCCCACGTGCGAGGTCAGCCGCCGCGCTGCGCCGCCATCGCGCGAAGCGATCCACAGATCGCCGGCGTAAGCGAAAACGACTTTATCTTTCGAAATGTCGCCGAACCGCAGCAGCTTGGTCGGTCCGGGAGAAACCTCCTCGCCGGCCTGTGCCGGCGCTTTCGCCGGCGCGGCCATCAGCCAAAGCACTGCGCCTGCTCCCAGCCACAACAAGGCATTCCTTCCATGGGACAGCGGCTTCATTGCCTCGCTCCTAAACATTCGGATTTTGTTTTTGGCACCCGGCCATCCAAAATGGACGTGCTGGCTTGCGAAAAGCCTCTCCGTAACGGGCGCCCGCTTCGAATGCCACTCCATTCTTGGCGATGGAAGTCATCCCCGAATCGCCGTTTGGGTGCCGGCGGTTTCCGTCGGGCTTCCGTAGCCGCAGTATCATCGCACTCCAGTTCCGTGTTCGCTACAAGAAAACCATGTCCCCCCTTTTGCACCCATCGGCAGCCATTTCATTTAGAATGGAAGCCAAGCCATGAGCTTCCGCACCAAACTGCTGCTGGTCGTTTTGCTGACCATTTTTGCGTCGGTTTCCGTCGTGGCTTATGCCGTTACCTATTACACGCGCTCGGCTTTCGAGGAAATGGATTCGCAGCGCACCGAAGCGCTGGTGGCGCAGTTCAAGAAAGAATTCACACAGAGCGGGAGCGAGCTCGCCCACCAGGTGAAAAACATCGCCGATGCGGGTGTTACCGACCGCATGGCCATCGACCTCTCGCATCCCAATGCCGACGCTTCACTTTACGTGCATGATGCCTTTGGCGCCGCGCAAGAGCATGGACTCAATTACGTAGAGATGGTGAATTCCGACGGCATTCTTATCTCTTCGGTTCAAAATCCCGCGCGCGTCGGCTCCAAACTCGATTGGGTAACCGCGGTCAAGAACTGGAATGACACCGACGCTTTCTTGAAAAAAGAGGAGCTCTCCGACGGCGTGGCGCTCTCTCTGACCGTCGTTCGCACGAATGACACGGTTGCTAACAAGAGCCTGTACATCATCGGCGGGCAGCACGTTGATCAAAACTTTCTGGCTTCCTTGGTTCTTCCCGCCGGAATGCGCGCGCTCATCTACACCAACCTCGATCCGGGCTTTGTCGCCGCCTCGCTGCTTGGCGACAAAATTGATGCGGACCAGAAGGAGCGCTTCGCTCCGCTCGTCGAGCAATTGCAAAAGCAGCCGCAGCCTCTGGTTCGAACGATCGAATGGACGCGCGACCCGGCGGATGCCGAAGCCTTTCACGCCATTCCGTTGCCCGGGCGGAATAACGAACTCCTGGGCATCTTTTTTGTCGGCAGTTCGCGTCGAGAATTGGTCCAGCTCACGCGCGAAATCCTGAAAAGTGCCGGGGCTGTCGCGGCCGCCGCGCTCTTCATTGGCATGCTGGTCAGCTTCTGGATTTCCGCGCGCATCACCAAGCCGGTCGAAGAACTTGCCGAAGGCGCCCGCGAGGTCGCCACCGGACGCTGGGACACGCGCATCGAAGCGCGCGGAAGCGATGAAATCGGCCAGCTGGCTATTGCTTTTAACGATATGACGCGAACTCTCGCATCGCAGAAGGAGCGCCTGCTGCAAACCGAGCGCGTCGCCGCCTGGCGCGAACTTGCGCGCCGCCTCGCCCACGAATTGCGCAATCCGCTTTTCCCCATGCAAATCACCATCGAAAACTTGCAGAAGGCCCGACGGCTCGAAGCCAGGCACTTCCTCGAAGTCTTCAACGAGTCCACCGCGACCCTGAAAGCGGAGCTGGCCAACCTGAACAACATCGTCAGCCGCTTCAGCGATTTCTCCAAAATGCCCGCGCCGAAATTTGTCCGCGTAAACGTGAACGAAGTCCTGCGCAACGCCGTGCGCCTGTTCGAGCCGCAATTCAATGCCGTTGGCAAACCCACCATTACGCAAGAGCCTTTCTTCACCGATCCGCTTCCGGAGATTGATGCGGATGCTGACCTGCTGCATCGCGCTTTTCAGAACCTAGTTCTAAACGCCATGGATGCCATGCCTTCCGGCGGGACGTTGACGATGCGCAGTTCGGAAAACAACGGCAACGTGCGCATCGAAGTCGCGGACACAGGAAAAGGCCTGACTCCGGAGGAATGCTCGCGGCTGTTCACGCCCTATTACACGACCAAACAAATGGGCACCGGCCTGGGCCTCGCCATCGTTCAGTCCGTCGTCAGCGATCATCACGGCACGATTTCCGTCAATAGCGAGGAAGGCCGCGGCACCACGTTTCGCATCGAGCTGCCCCAGCGCCAGGCCGGCCAGAAAGTGAAGCCCCGCGAACAGGCTCCGGAATCCCAAAAAGACATGCCTTCCCCCCTGGCCGCCGCTTCGGACTAGCGCGCCAAAGGACCGTCTTGCCCCGCAAAGCCCATCTCCTTGTGGTTGACGATGATGCGAATACGCTGGCGTCGCTCTCTCGCGCCTTCCGGCTGGCTGGGCACGAAGCCACGGTTTGCGATAATGCCAACCGTGCCGTCGAACTTCTTCGCGCCGACACTTTCGATCTGATTCTTTCTGACGTGGTCATGCCCGGCAAAAGCGGCATGGAGTTGCTCGACGATTTGAAGAAGGCCGGAGTGAAAACGCCCGTCGTGCTCATCTCGGGGCAGGCGAATATCGAAATGGCGGTGAAAGCCACGAAACTCGGGGCGCTCGATTTTCTGGAAAAGCCGCTCTCCACCGACAAGCTGCTCGTCACCGTGGAAAACGCTTTGCGCTTGACGCGGCTCGAAGACGAAAACCGCGAACTGCGCCGGCGTCTTGGCAAGCACGAATTGGTCGGCGCCGGTCCCGCCATGAAAAAGCTGCTGGCGCAAATCGAGCGCGTGGCCGCCAGCGAAACGCGCGTCTGCATTCTCGGCGAAACCGGAACGGGAAAAGAACTCGTCGCGCGCGCGATTCACGAGAAATCGCCGCGGCGCGAGCATCCCTTCATCACGCTCAATTGTGCGGCCGTCCCCGCGGAATTGATCGAGTCCGAACTTTTCGGCCACGAAAAAGGCTCCTTCACCGGCGCGGCTTCGCGCCACCTCGGCAAATTCGAACAAGCCGAAGCCGGCACGCTTTTCCTCGACGAAATTGGCGACATGCCCGTGGCCATGCAGGCGAAACTGCTGCGCGTACTCGAAGAGGGCGAAGTCGAGCGCGTCGGTGGTGACAAACCCATTAAAGTAAACGTGCGCGTGGTAGTCGCCACGCACCGCCATCTCGAAGAACTGGTCAAGCACAACGCGTTTCGCAGCGACTTATTCCACCGCGTGCACGTTTTTCCGCTCACGCTTCCGCCGCTGCGCGAGCGCCCGGAAGATTTTCCTGAGCTGGTGACCCATTTCGCGCGGCAAGTGGCCGCGCAAAACGGATGGAAGGAAAAAGCGTTCGCCGCTGAGGCCATCGCCGAATTACGAAAATATTCCTGGCCGGGAAACGTCCGCGAACTGCGCAACGTGGTCGAGCGCCTCGTCTTGCTCGCCTCCGACGCGGCCGTCAGCGCCGCCGATGTCCGCCTCGCGCTTCCTTCCTCGGATTCCGCAGCCGGCGGCTTGGCTTCCGGCGCGACCGGTTCAGGGACCCTGGTCGAGAGGACCGAAGCCTTCGAAAGGGAAGTGCTGCTTGGCGAACTCCGCCGCCACAATTTCCACATGACCAAGGTGGCCCGGGCGCTCGGCCTGGAGCGCAGCCACCTCTACAAGAAGTGCCAGCAACTGGGAATCGACCTGCAATCCCTCCGCAATCCCAAGTAGGACTTACGGTGGAGCATCCTTATTCACCACACCAAACGCAACTACGCCATCCCTGGCAACACGTCCTAGCTCCTAAGTATTTGATAGAGTGTGGGTTGTAGACGAATCGAAGAACATCCGATTTTCCTTGACGAATTACATATTGCAATATACGTTTTGCATATCGCAATATCAGGAAGTCTCCCATGAGACTCGGCGACAAGCTTCGTTCCCTCCGCGCGGTGGAAGGTTCGCTTCGCGGCCTCGGTCGTCCCCTCACGCAACAGGAGCTGGCTTTGGCCATGAAGCGCGAAATTGGCCGCGGGCTCAGCCAGGCCTACCTCTCGCAAATCGAGAGCGGGGCGCGGCCGCACCTGACCCACAAGACGCGCGATTTGCTCGCGCGCTTCTTCCGCGTGTACCCAGGGTTCTTGGTGGACGATCCGGAGGGCTATACGCCGGGATTGCAGTCGGAGTTGCGAGCCATCGACGCGAAGATTGATTCATGGCTATTTGCCGGCGCGGAGCAGTTCACCAGCGATCCGGAATTGCGGCGCGCGCTGGTGACCCTGGCGGAAACGGCGGACTCCCGCACGCCGCTCCTGCTGCTGGCGGAAATTCTTCGTGTGCCGGGGTTGTTCGAGCGTCTCGCGGAGGTACTGCGGCCCGGCACCACCACGCAGGGCGAGCCGGGGAGCCGGGGCGCAACGCCAGCAGCGTCGCTTCGCAACTGAGCCGGGGAAGGAGAGTCGTCCCATTCGAGGTGCGTTATGACCCGTTCTGATTTCTATCTCTTCTGTTTTCTTGTGGGATTTTCGCTGAGCGTGCTTTCGTTTCTCGCGGGCGCCGTCCACATTCATTTGCCGGTGAAATGGCATCTGCCGTTTCATCTTGGTCATCACGGCGGAGGCTTCGCGAAAGCAGGCCTGCACCGAGGCAGTGGTTCCGGCTCGCAGATCTCCTGGTTCAACGCCTCCACGATCATGGCGTTCCTTGCCTGGTTTGGCGGCACCGGCTATCTGCTGACCCGCCATGCGCATCTTTTGGCCGTGGTTTCGCTTTCTATCGCCATCGTCTCCGGGTTGTTTGCCGGCTGGGTGGTTTTCAAATTCATGGTGAAGCTGGTGCAAACCACCGACGCGCCGATGAGCAGCGAAGACCATCGCATCGAAGGGGCCTTGGGCACGCTAAGCATGGCGATCCGTGAAAACGGCACCGGCGAAATCATTTTCGCGCTTGGCGGAACCCGGCGCTGTGCCGGCGCGCGCAGCAGCGACCGCAAACCGATTGAGAAGGGCGCGGAAGTGGTAATCGAGCGCTACGAAAAGGGCCTCGCCTACGTCAAGCGGTGGGAGGAGTTCTCGAAGTGAAGGGGAAGGGTTTGTCGGACTGAAGCAAGCCGCAAACAGTCCGGACGGGTGGAAAGGGAGGTCCTTATGTTTGGGTTGCCGACAGACGTGGTTGTCATGGCCGGGTCCGCTGTTCTCGGTCTCCTAATGATCATGATTGTGATCGCCCGCATGTACCGCAAGGTGGGTCCCAACGAGGCGTTAATCAAGTACGGCTTCGGAGGGACACAAGTGTATTGCGGACGGGGCGCTCTCATTTTCCCGATGGTACAGACCTGCCGGGATCTGTCCCTCGAGCTGATGTCGTTCGATGTGGCGCCGCAGCAGAATCTGTACACGAAACAAGGCGTTGCCGTCACGGTCGAAGCGGTCGCGCAAATCAAAGTGAAGTCCGACAAGGAATCAATCCTCACCGCCGCGGAGCAGTTCTTGAGCAAGGATCCGAACCAGCGCGAAGGCTTGATTCGCCTGGTCATGGAAGGCCATCTCCGCGGAATCATCGGCCAGCTCACCGTCGAGCAAATCGTCAAAGAGCCGGAAATGGTGGGCGACCGCATGCGCTCGACCTGCGCGGACGACATGAGCAAGATGGGGCTGGAAGTCATCAGCTTCACCATCAAGGAAGTTCGTGACAAGAGCGAATACATCACCAACATGGGCCGCCCCGACGTGGCGCGCATCAGGCGCGATGCCGAAGTAGCCACCGCCGAAGCGGAGCGCGACATCGCTATCAAGCGCGCCGAAGCGCAACGCGCCGCCGCCGTCGCTAAAGCCCAAGCCGATCAAGAGCGCGTTGCCGCGGAAACCGCTTCGCTCGCCAAGCAAGCCGAAGCGCAACGCGACCTCGACATCAAGAAAGCCGCCTTCCTCGAGGCCACGAAGAAGGCGCAGGCACAAGCCGACAAGGCCTATGAAATTGAAACCAACGTCCAGCAGCAGCACGTCATCGCCGAAGCGGTCAAGGTCCAGCAAGTGGAGCGCGAAGCCCAGGTGAAAGTCCAGGAGGCGGAAATCGCGCGCCGCGAACGCGAACTCATCGCCACCGTCCTGAAGCAGGCGGAAATCGAGCGCCAGCGCATCGAAACGCTCGCCAACGCCGAACGCCAGCGGCTCATGAGCGAAGCGGAGGGCCGCGCGGCGTCTATCCGCGCGCAAGGCGAAGCCGAAGCCGAAATCATCTTCAAGAAAGGCGAAGCGGAAGCCAAAGCTATGAACATCAAGGCCGAAGCTTTCCAGGAATACAACCAGGCCGCCGTGGTCGACAAACTCATCACCGGCTTGCCGGAAGTCGTGCGCGCGCTCAGCGAGCCGCTCAGCAAAGTCGACAAAGTCACCATCGTTTCCACGGGCGATAACGGTGCCGCTGGCGCCTACAAGCTGACCGGCGACGTCACCAAAATTGCCGCGCAGGTGCCGGCTCTATTCGAAGCGCTCTCCGGCATGCAAGTGTCGGAGTTGCTCAGCAAGGTTCGCCGGATCGGCGCCGTTCCGGTGGGCGCGCAAGGGCCCACGGCGGACACCGCGTTTCGGGGGGATGGCCATGGGATTGGCCCGGGATGGCCATGAAGAGCGAGAACTTGACCATGCACAAACATGCGCGGCAACACGAAGTTCCTAATCCTCGGGCTCCTGCTGGGGCTCGGCTTGAGTTTTTTCCTGAGCCACTTCTGGAGCTTCACCCTTTGCGCCATTCGAAACGCCGTCGCATCCGGAAGGGCCCCGCTCGCGACGGGAATAGCACCCTTGTTTGTTTCCAAGTTCTTGGCCGGAATCACCGCCGTGCACCTTTTGCTTTGAGCGCAGGCGTAAAGCAGGCGGACTCGCCGGGAATCGGCAGTGCGCACGTTTTTGGTCTAGGAGCTGTTGTGGCGGAACATCCCAAAGTTCCAGTACAACTTCCAAAGTTGTCGCAGAGCAGCCCAAACTTGCCTCAGAGCTGCCCAACTCCTCATTCCGAGCGCAGCGAGGTACCCCCCGCCGAGTTTTTTTGCCCGATGAATCCCTCTTCCTGCCTTTTGTTCTGCGTAACGAAAGGCAGGTTTCTGATTCGCTTTGGGTGGCAACGGGAACGAATTTTCACCGGTGTTCGAGTGGTTGGTAAGAGCAAGTCATTCGAAAGGAGATTCATCATGGGCCTCTTGGAACGAGTAAGCACTTTAATTCGCGCGAACCTCAACGACCTCGTGGACCGCGCGGAAGATCCGGAAAAACTGATCAAGCAGGTCATCCTCGACATGGAAAACCAGTACTTGCAGGTGAAGACACAAGTGGCGGTTTCGATCGCGGACCAGCACATGCTTGAGAAAAAGCTGCGCGAGAACGAAGACACCGGCCGCGACTGGATGCGCAAAGCGGAAATCGCGGTGGACAAATTGCAAGACGATCTTGCGCGCGCCGCGCTCGAACGCTTCCAGACGTCACAGCGGCTCGCGCAGAGCTACCGCGAACAGGTGGAAGACCAGAGCGCGCAAGTCGAGACGCTGAAAGGAGCGCTCATGAAACTCGAACAGAAACTCGACGAAGCGAAGTCCAAGCGCGATTTGCTGCTGGCGCGGCACCGCCGCAGCTTGTCTCTGGGCAAAGCGGCGCACGCGCAAACTGCCCTCGGTGACACTTCGAAAAGCGCGACGTTCGAACGGCTCAAGGACCGCGTGCATCACAGCGAAGCCGTGGCCACCGCCGAAGTAGAGCTGCTCACCGAGGACATGGGCGAGCGCCTCACGCGCCTCGACCGCGACGCAGAAGTGGACCACCTCCTGGCGGAGCTGAAGGCCCGCCGCGGCCTCCCCGAAAGAGTCGGCTAGGGTTTTTCCCGGGCGCATGAGACGAAGCCAGAAACTGCTCGTCTAACAATGCTGGCTCCAAGAGAAAATGCGGCGTTTCCAAAAGCTTTTCCGCCGTCGAGAGGAGAATATTCCCATGAAATCGTATGCCACGTTTCGACGCCATGCTCTTGGACAGGTGATTGCTCCTGCCAAGGAAGACCGTCATCCTCTCGAAGTTGTCCCCTTTGGAAGGTTCGGCGCAGGCGTGTGGACCGGCCATCCCGTTGAATTGCTGGTTGTTGCGGGAATCTTGCTCATTGGGCTGATTGGCATTCCCGAATGGCGGTGGTTCTTTGGAGCCGCAGTCTTGGCGGGGGTGCTGTGGGGTATGTGCTCGGGCGGCGCAATCAATAGGAAGCATAACCGCGCTCAGAATCTATGGGGCGGCCGGCCTCGGAAGGCGGCCGCTACAACTAGGTTGTGCTGCGTGCGACAATAGCGGCGTGAATCCGTTTCTGATTTCGGTGCCGGCGGCGGTGCTTGCCACGGGGGGCGTTGCCGCCTATGGCGCTGCCTTTCCGCGCGCGCAACTGTTCGGGCCAACGATTTGCCGGACCAATTCTCCGCGCAAGCTGGCCATCACCGTTGACGACGGCCCGAATCCTGCCATGACTCCAAAATTGCTGGACTTGCTCGACCGCTACCAAGCCAAGGCCACGTTCTTCCTGATTGGCCGCTTCGTCCGCGAATGCCCGGACCTTGTGAAGGAAACCGCCGCGCGCGGCCACGCCCTTGGCAATCACACCGAATCGCACCGGAATCTCACTTGGCTCAGCCCTTCGCAAGTGGTCGTGGAATTGCGCCTCTGCCATCACGCTATCGTGAACGCGACCGGCGCACCGCCAAAGTGGTTCCGTCCGCCGTACGGCTTCCGCAATCCCTGGGTCATCCCCACGGCCCACTCGCTCGGCTGCAAGACGGTCATGTGGACGCTCATCCCCGGCGATTGGCTGGAACGGCCCGTGGAATGGCTGATTCGCCGCATGCAACCCATCGCAACTCGCGCCGAGCGCGTCGCAAATGGCGGCGGCAAACCTCCCGCCCTCGGCACCGGGGACATCCTTTGCCTGCACGACGGCTACCACCGCGAACTCAATTACGACCGCACCCGCACGCTCGCGGCGCTTGAGCACTGGCTCCCCCGCTGGCGCGACCTCGGCCTCCAGTTTGTTACAATGGACCAAGCGGCGAGCGCACCGGCTGCTTAGTTTTGGAGAATTTTCAAACGCGCCGCGAAAGTTCGCCCGCGCAAGCTCCGGCGGGACAAAGCGGCGGCAAGGGCTGCCGCACTCCAAAGAAGCTTGCGCTTCGAGAGTAAAACAAGCTAGCCATGGACGAACGGGTTTTTTATACAGAGAAAGAAGAAGTTCGCAAAACAAAGCTCGTGTGCCCGAGCTGCCACAAAGATTTTGAGTTTCCCGTGCGCTGGAAAGTCTGCCGCAAGAAGAAAGAACTGCCGCGCGGAGCCAGCCCCGAGGATCGAAAGAAATTCGAGCGCGCCACTTCCTACATGGTTCGCCTCGACGACCTCGTCGCGTGTTACAAATGCCGCAAGCGTTTCGAATTGACCGGCCAGTCCACGGTGCTCATCAACGACAACCTCGGCGATCCGGTCGCCGACCCCGAGAATTTCGGCAACCGGTGATCTGGGATCAGAGATCAGAGATCAGAGAACGGAGACCGGAAATCGAGTCGAAAGTAAAAGCAACCCGGCTCAAAGCGCGCCCCTACCGATCCCTGGTCTCCATTCTCCGGTGATCTGCTTGTCGCGGATTTTGAAGTTGAAGAGGGATTCTCCTCGCAGAAACCGCTCGGAGAGAGAAAGGTCTCCCTTCAGGAGCGCAAAAGGCGCCGTCCCTCCGTCGAAATGACCGCGGTTTGGTTCTTAGTTGGGGTTGGAACAAATCCAACTTCGGCGAAGTTCTAATTCCAATGGCGAAGGAATTCTGATCTCGGTTCTCTCTCTTCAAATCTCCGGATACATTTCGAAGAACGCTTCGATCGATTGACGAAACGTGTTCTCAATCTCTTCCTTGCTGCCTTCAATCAAGTGCATGGTGACGCGCGCGCTCCGCCCATTCTTCAGCACGACCGTTGCGTCCCGCACCTCGCCCAAATCCTCTTCCGGCAGCAGCCTCATCCCATAAATCAACGCCAGCTTCGCCATTTTCGTTCTCCTCAATCTGCCCAATCCAAGCAGAGCCTAGCTCCCATTTTCCCCCGCGTCAAACCGTCGCGCAGGGCCGTCGCGCAGGGCCGCCACGGGGTGCCTTCTCCCGGCGACAGTGGGAGGAGAATCTGCGGCAGACATTTACTCCTCTTCTGAAGGTGAGGCCCACACGTCTTTGTTTCAAGCTTAAGACAGCACGTTCCTCCGGTACACGGTTGAGCGGGGTTGGCAATGCGTTTCCCTCTCGCAAGCTCGACCAAAGTTCTGCACCAAGGAGGATACCGCGTGTCGAATAAGCACACTCCCCGCTGCTTTCTTGTTCGTCTCAGTAGTATTTCTCTCCTCTGCTTTGGATTGGCCGACGGCGGGAGTGCACGCGCCCCCTCCCGCTCAAATCTCTTTAAAGCTCAGGCACTACTGATTTCCCTGGCGGGTTGTACTCAGGCATTCGTTCCGGTTATTCTGCTCATCGGAGTAGCCATAACGGAGGCTCCCATGAAGTACACCTGCAAAGCCGCCACGAAACTCTCGCTTGCCCTCGCAGTAGGCCTGGCCTTTGCGATTTCGCTTTCGGCGCAGCAGCAAGAGGGACCGCAAACGGATGCTCCGCCGCCCGTCGCGCCGAAACCCGCCCCCGCGCCGGCCCAGGCGGGCTCCGGCGAAAAAGTAATCGTTCCCGCGGGCACGCGCGTTGGCGTCGTCGTTCAGAACGGTATTTCCACGCGCAGCGCCAAGCCCGGCGATTCCGTCTACCTGCAAACTTCGTTTCCCATCACCGTCGGCAACCGCATCGTGATCCCCGTTGGCTCGTATCTTCGCGGGGAGCTCATCGAGTCCAAGCGACCCGGTCGCATCAAGGGCCGCGGTGAATTTCGCATGCGGCTGAACACGCTGATTTTCCCCACCGGCTACACCGTGGATATGAACGCCGCGCCGCGCCGCGCCGACTCCGGCGGCCGCGAAACAATGGATGAGGAAGGCAAAATTACCGGACCCGGCGACAAAGCCAAAGACGCCGGCACCATCGCCACCACGACTGCCGAGGGCGCAGGCATCGGCGCCATCGCTACGCGCACTCCGAAAGGGGCGGGAATCGGCGCGGGAATTGGCGCGGCCGTGGGCCTTGCTGCCGTGTTGCTCACGCGCGGTCCCGAAGCCGAAATGCCCCGCGGCTCCACCATGGACGTCGTCTTCGAGCGCCAGCTTGTACTGGACGGCAGCCAGATCCAGTTCACCAACCTCGGGCAATTCAATTCGGTCGTGCAGCCGCCTGTCCGCCGCCCCGATGACCGCGACCGCCCGTACTAGTTTTCCACACGCCGTGTCGCGCTGGCCTCCGCTGAGTGAAACCGCAGCGGGCTGAAGCGCTCCCAATCCAAACTGACTTTTTGCTCTGTGATCCATTCGCGAACCAGCCGAGCGGTCACCGGGGTGAGCAAAATCCCGCTGCGAAAATGTCCCGTGGCCATGACCAACCCTTCCAAATCCGTCGGGCCCAGGAGGGGAAGATGGTCCGCCGAATCCGGCCGCAAGCCCGCCCAGGTTTCCTCGATGCGCGCATCCTTCAGTCCGGGAGCGAGTTCGATGGTCGCGGCCAGAATTTTTTCGATGCCGCCGGCGGTCACGCGCTTGTCGAAGCCGACGTACTCGACGGTCGCGCCGGCAAGAATCCGTCCATCATTTCGCGGCACCAGGTAGATTTTCTCCGACCATAGCACGCGGTCGATCGGCAAGTCGTCTGCGCGCAGGGCAATCATTTGCCCTTTGACGGGTTTTATCGGCGCGTACGGGGCGACTCCTTCAATCGTCCCCGAAAAGCAGCCCGCGGCAATGACCGTCCACCGCGCTTCCACGTGTTCCCTTTCCAGAAGCAAGCCGCGACAGCGCGAGCCGTCGCGCCAGATGCCTTTCACGCCGCTCGCGGGAAAAATTTCCGCGCCGTTGCGTTGCGCCGCGGCGAATACCGCTGCCGTTAGCAGGCGGGGGTCAATGGACCCTTCCTCCGGCCGGAGCACTGCGGCCTCCACTTCGTCGCTCAGCGCCGGCTCGAGTTCCAAAGCGTCTTCGGCGCGCAGCGGCTCCGCCTTGAGCCCCAGGCCGTGATGCAGCGCAATAATCGTGCTGAGTTCCACCTGGGCTTCGCGCGAAAAAATCGCCTCCATCGTTCCTTTGCGGCGGTAGCCCGTATGCTGCCCGGAAATTTCCTCCACCCGCGCGACAAACTCCGGATACAGCGCCGCGCTTCGTTTCGCCAGCTCCACCGTGGCGATCATCCCGGGATTTTCCGGCGCCGGCGAAAGGATTCCCGCGCTGGCCCAAGACGCTTCCTGGCCCGGCTTTTGCCGGTCGAAAACGGCCACGCGCAGTCCCGCGCGCGCCAGCTCCAGCGCGATCGCGCCGCCAATCACTCCCCCGCCCGCAATCGCAGCGTCGAATTTCTTCATGCCGACATCTTAGCGCATCCGGCGACAAGGTTCCGATTCTTGCCTCCTGCCGGGCTGAAGCCCCGCCTCTGAAAACAAGCCAACAGGGAGCTCTCGCTTCGCTCGAAATGACAGTCGGGGCGAATCGGGAGGCTACACCGAGCGGACCAGTTCTTCGGACAGGACCTGGGCTTTCTTGGCGAGGTTGCGGGCGCGGGCCCAGTCGCCGGCTTGCGCCGCTTCGCGCGCATCTTTGAGGAAGCCTTTGATCTTGGAAACCAGGTCGGACTGCGACGGACTCAATTTTTTGCCGCGCGTGGCCGCGAGGTTTTTTTCGGCGACGCTCAGGCTCTCGTTCGTTTCCTGCTGCGCGGCGGCGGATTCCTGCTGCGTGAGTTGCGGCGCGATGGTAGGAGCTTCCGGCGTTTTGTCCGCGTCCGCGACGGGCGCCGTGGGAGCCGGCGAAGGAGCGGGGGCGGTATGCGGCCGAGGAGGCGAGCTGCGCAGCGGAACCACCATGGCGGCAAGAGACGCGACGTCGAGGTTGAATTCCGGAGCTTCCATGTTCGCGTCGTCCGCGCCGGCGGCGCGTTCCTGGAGGATCGGATGCACTTGAGTCGCGGTGGCCCAGGGAATGGCCGGTCTCCTGCGGAACAAGCAACCTCCAAGCAGAAAGGTCAGGGAAAGAAGCGCTAAGGAAAAAAGCAATGGCGCGCTGGGATAGAAAAGCGAGTGCCGGGAACAAGCACCGTGCTGAGCTGGGTTAACCATGATTTTGTGGGCGAGTTTTAGGCCGCGAGTGGCAATTCGATCCGGAACGTGGTGCCCCGGCCAACCTCCGAAGTAAAGTTTATCGAACCGTTGTGCAGCTGAACAATTCGAAACGTGCTGGCCAGTCCGATTCCGCTACCCCCCGGCCTGGTGGTGAAAAACAACTGGAAAATTTTTTGCTGATTTTCCGGTGGGATGCCCTTGCCGGTGTCGCCGACGGTGATTTCCGCCATTTCGCCGCGGCGGCTCAGCACCAGGCGCAATTGGCCGCCGTTGGGCATGGCTTCCGCGGCATTCAGAACCAAATTCAGCACCGCCTGCTTGAGCAAAGCGCGATCCACATAGACTTCGGGAACGTCGATGGGCAAAAGTTGGGCGAGCTGGATGTTGGATTTTTCCAATTGGGGTTTGGCGATTTCCAGAACTTCTTTCAGGAGGTCGGCGAGCTGGGTGGCTTCGAGGCGAACGTCCATAGGGCGCGTGAAATCGAGGAAGCGTTTAACTACTTGGTCCAGTCTATCAATTTCTTTATCGAGGACTTGCACGGCTTGCCGCGCGGAGCTATTGTCGCCGTCGAAGGACAAGGATTCCTTGAGATTTTCGAGCCAGAGGCGCATGGAGTTCAGCGGATTTTTCACTTCGTGCGCGACGCCTGCGGTGATCTTGCCGAGAGCGGCGAGGCGTTCGCTGACCTTGAGCTGCGTGTCAATGCTTTCAAGAGAATCGAGGTCGCGGAGGGTCACCAAAGCTCCGATGCGTTCACCGTCTTCCTGGATGGCTTGCACGCTGACGTTGACACGCTTGGGTCCTCCACTGGTTTCGAGGTCGGTCTCAGCCGCGATTTCACTGAGTTCGTCGCCCTCGATGCGCAGCGCGTCGTGGAGCGGATGGCCTGGCGGAAAAATATCGGTGACGCGGCGACCGAGAAATTCTCCGGAGGGAGCGCCAAGAAATTTTTCGGCGGCGGGACTCACCATGACGGCGCGCGCATCACGCGTGAAGAGGATCAAGCCGTCTTCGAGGCCGGCCATGACAGAATTCATGTTTTCGCGCATGGTGGTGAAAATTTCGTGGACGCCGCGGAGTTGCTGGCCAACCTGGGAAATTTTGCGGCTCACCAGACCGAGTTCGTCGCTGCTGGACTCGAGAGTTTTTGCATCCGGGGAAGGCAGGTCGAACTGGCCCGCGGAGATGCGGTCCAATTGCGCGGAAATGTCGCGCAAAGGGGCGAGGGTGATGCCGCTTACGAAAGCGGCGAGCAAGGCGGAAACGATCAAGGCCACCAGCACGATAACTCCGCCGGCGCGGAGGCCGGTTTGGATCTCTTCCACCAGAAGTCCGGAGGCCACGACGACGCGCACTTCCCCAAAGGGTTTGTTGCCTTTTTTGAAAGGATATTCGACTTCGAACAATTGAGGGTTCCTGTCGGCGCGTTTCGGAGGCACGAAGAGAACCTTCATCTGATGGAGAAAACTTCGGCCGATTAGCTCCGAGAGGGAAGCCCTGCGAGGCTGGAACCTACCGAGCAAAGTGTCGTCGCTGGAAGCCAGCACCAAGCCATCGGTGTCGGCGATGGAGACTTCATAAATGAGGGGATTTTCCGTGGCGGCGTCTTTTAGCTGCGTTTGCAAGCCCTCGCTGATTTCGAAGGCATGGCGGACGTAATCGCGGATTTCTTCGGGAGCGTCCGAACCCGGGCGCAGACCGAGCTGCTTGGCTTCCACGAGCGCCTGCTGCGCCTGTTGAAAGACCTGGTGCGCGAAATCGTTCGCGCGCTTGTCCGTTTCGCGAATCAGTTGTTCGAGAAGCTGAGCGGCAAACAGGCAAGACAATACAGCGACGACCAGAAGCACGAGGCTGGTCATTACGAGGGTGAATTTTGTGCGCAGCCGGAGCCGCATTCCCGGGCCCTACTCCGTTTGGGCGGGATCGCCCGCCGTGTCCATACTATTTTTAGCATGCTTCGGAGGCGAGAGGACAGGGGTAATAGTCGGCAGTTCACCGTTTGCCGTTCCACGGTTATAACAGAAGGCAAAGAGATAGCAGAACCGGGGAGGAAAAAAGCGCTCATGGTAAACAAGATGCGGGCGGTACGAAGAGGGGCACGATATATCGTGCCCCTACTCGGAGTCGGGACGGTCGGTTCCGTATTCCTTGAGCTTGTTGTGGAGCGTCTTCAAGCTAATCCCTAGAAGTTCCGCGGCGCGAGTCTTGTTGTTTCCTGTGGCGCTCAGCGTCTGCAGAATGAGTTCGCGCTCCATGGCGTCCACGGTGGTGCCGACAGGAAACTTGATGGTCGAGAGATCGCTCGGGCCTTTCGCGGCCATTTTGCCGAATTCGGGCGGGAGGCAGGCGCGGGTAATGAGTTCCTTTTCGCACATGATGGCGGCGCGCTCGAGGGCGTTGCGAAGTTCGCGGATGTTGCCGGGCCAGGTGTGGCCCATGAAAATGTCCATCACTTCGGCGCCGATGCCGCGGACGTGCTTGCCGTGCTTGGTGTTGACGTCGCGTAGGATGTGCTCGACAAGGAGAGGAATGTCTTCTTTGTGTTCGCGGAGAGGCGGCAGGTGAATGTGAAAGACGTTGAGGCGGAAGTAGAGATCCTGGCGCAACTGGCCGTTGCCGACGGCTTGCTCGGGATCTTTGTTGGTGGCGGCGACGACGCGGACGTCTACGGGCGTTTCGGTTTTGCTGCCGAGCCGGCGGACCTTGCGGTCTTCGAGGACGCGAAGGAGTTTTGCTTGCGTGGGCGCGGGCATCTCTCCGATTTCATCGAGCAGGAGAGTGCCGGCGTCGGACAATTCGAAGCAGCCGATGCGGCGCTCGGCTGCACCGGTGAAGGCTCCGCGCTCGTGGCCGAAAATTTCGCTTTCCATGAGGGATTCGGGAATCGCCGAGCAGTTGATAGCGACAAAAGGGCCGCCGGCGCGCGGAGAGAGCCGGTGAATCGTGCGCGCCACAATTTCCTTGCCTGAGCCGGTTTCGCCGGTGATGAGCACGGAGGCGGAACTCGGCGCGGCCATCTCGACGATGCGCATGACTTCCTGCATTGGTTTGGTGCCGCCGACCAGTTCGCCCAGGCGTCCGGTTTCCCTGAGTTGGCGCTGCAGCACGGCGAGTTGGCGCGAATCGCGGGCTTTGCTAAGAGCGCGGTCCAATAGCGCGCGCAGCACGGGGCCCTTGAGAGGTTTCTCGATGTACCAGAATGCGCCCGCTTCGATGGCGGCGACGGCGCGTTCATCGTTCCCTTTTCCGGTGATGATGATGGCGGGAACGCCGTGAAGATCCGGCCCCAGCTGCTTCAGGAGATCGAGGCCGTTCATGCCGGGGAGTTCGACGTCGGCGATGAGCGTGTCCGGCTGGTAGCCGGCGAATTTTGCAAGAACTTCCTCGGCGGAGGCGACACCGAGAACGTCGTAACCCCAGCGCTGCAGGAGCTGCTCGTAACCCTTGCGCGCGTTTTCCTCGTCTTCGACGATGAGCACACGGTCTTTGCGTTCCAGCGTTTCGACGGCCCTGACGGCCGCGCGCGCGTTTTCTTCCCCCATGGTAGCCAGCCTCTCTCGGGCTTTCTTTGTTGAATCGCTCTTCGAGTATTTTTGCCGGACTGTTCGACTGTAGCAAGCCCCCGCGAAGTTGCCAAGACGGGCATTTCCTTAGTTTGCAGTGTTGCACTTGAATAAAGAACGGCCGGAGCAACGCTTTCGGTTGCCGCCGGCCGCATGGGGAAGCGATTTAGTCAGGTTCTTCGTTTGTGTGTCGATCGCGGCGATTCACTCCTTGACGAGGTACAGCGCGCGCTCGAGTTCCAGTTCGAGTTTGGCGCCTTTGGGGAGATTGAGTTCGTGGCCGCGGCCGGATTCCATCAAGTAGGCGGTGATGGCGCCGAGAGCGGCGCCTTCGGCGGCTTCTTTCTTGTCCTTGTCTCTTACGCCTTTCACGGCGCCGATGGCGGCACCTGCCGCGGCGGCGGCCGCCGCGTCTTGTTGCGTGCTGGTGCGGCCTTGAATCAAGCCTTCCTGATTCGGCACGGGTTTGACGCTGTGGTCGCCGGGGACGCTCACGACTTCCGCGACGATGGGCAGATTGCCAAAGTTGGTGTGCATCTCGTCAAAGGTCAGCCAGATCTTGGCGCGCCCGGCAACGCCTGCGGGCTCGACCCGGCTGACGTGACCTTCAATTTCGGCTCCGGAAGGCAGATAAAATCCGCTGCCTGCCTCGAGCGGCTCAAGGGTCTTCACCTTGAACGTGGAATTTTCCTGCCTGCCCTTGGTGCCGAGCTCGTCTTGCAGGCTCACCAGGAACTTCGTGCCTGGGACGACGGCAAAACTTTCCGGCGGCAAGCCATGGCGTTCGCCGTCGACGCGATGACGCGGCGGCTCGGGCGGCTGCGCGGCAGTTTGCTTCGATGATTCCTGGGCAGGTTCTTGCGCGCACAATGCGCTTGCTCCCGTCAAGACGACGGCAAGGATGGACGTGCCGACGAAGAAGGCTCGGACCCGCAGATAGTTCATGTTCCCCTCCAATGGGACTTTCTCCGTCGGGGTGGCTAATGCAGGTGTCGCACCAGACGATTGCAGGTAAGCGGGCTGCAAGAGGCTGAAAATACAAGCAGCTGGCAGGTGACATCTTGATTTGGATGCCGGGACTGTCGGCAATTCCCGCCAAAGGCCGCAAGGCGCGACCGACACTTAAGCTTAGCCGCGATTCCGAGTCCAAAAGCAGATCCCTCCGCCTCAGGCCGCGAAAGACCGCCTCCTGAGGGTCGGGATAGATCCAGCTTGGGGACACAGGTTTTGTGGGAAAGAGGAAACGCTAGTTTTCTAGGAAGCGGCGGATGCGGCGGAGGACGGTGGCGTACATGGCCGAGGTGACGCGGCCGGTTTGGGTGTTCTGCTGACTGGGGTGATAGACGCCGACTAAGCGGGGCGCGCCCGGAGCGACGTCGGCTTCGGCACCGTGTGAGAATTTGTAGGGCGCTCGCGAGGTGATCAAGCCGCGCTGTTTGAGGATTTCAAGGTAGGCGTCCCAGGCGATTTTTCCCAGTGCGAGGATTGCTTTGGGTTTCAGGATTTCCAGTTCGCGTTCCAGATAACCGCGGCAATTCGAAACTTCCTTCCGGAGAGGTCTGTTGTCCGGCGGGGCGCAGCGACAGGTCGCCGTGATGTAGGCATGACTCAACTGCAAGCCGTCCTGGCGGTGATCGGAAGTGGGCTGACTGGCGAAGCCTGCCTTGTGCAGCGCGGCGTAAAGAAAATCGCCGGAGCGGTCGCCGGTGAACATTCGGCCGGTGCGATTCGCCCCATGCGCGGCGGGAGCGAGTCCGAGAATCAAGAGTTGCGCTTGCGCGTCTCCAAAACCGGGCACCGGTTTTCCCCAATAGTCCCATTCGCGATAGGCACGGCGCTTCTCGCGCGCGATTTTCTCGCGGTATTTCACGAGGCGCGGGCACTTCCGGCAGGCGACAATCTCATCGTTCAAAACGCGAAGAGGCGAGCTGGCGTCAGGCATTGGCCCGAGTGGTGCGGCGCTGCATCATGCGATTTAGCTCGGCGTGAGGAATGGTTCCGGCGAACATCAGCTCGCAAGACCGCGATTCCAGCATCTCCTTTCCGATCCTTCGCACCAGGCCCATGGCGGCACGCATGATGCCGGAGCCGGCGCTGACGCGGGCCACGCCGATTTTTTCCAATTCGGGGATGGGAGGGCAAGCCGGATTGGCAAGGATGTTGAGCGGAGCTTCGACCGCTTTCACCAGCTTGGCGATGGTGTCGCGGTCGTACAGGCCGGGAGCAAACAGGCAAGCGGCACCGGCGTCGCGATAGGCACGCAGGCGCTCGACGGTGCGTTCGAAGCGCGTGGCCTCCGGGCCGATGGGCATCAAATAAACGTCGGTGCGCGCGTTGAGCACGAAGGGAACGCCCCGCGATTTCGCGGTCTCGTTGATGGCGCGGATTTTCTCCACTTGCAGAGACAGGTTGACGAGCGAGCTTTCCTCGTCTCCGGTTACGTCCTCGAGGTTCATGCCAATGACTCCGGCATCGATGGCCGCTTTCACGGTTTCAAGCATTTCCTTTACGGTGGTGCCGTAACCCGCTTCCAGATCGGCGGTGACGGGAACGTCGACCGCGTGCGCGATTCGCCCGGCGACCTCGAGCATCTCGTCGCGGGAAATGCGCTGGCCGTCCGGATAGCCCAGAGAGAAAGCCACGGCGGCGCTGCTGGTGGCCATGGCGGGATGACCGCATTCTTCGAGGATGCGAGCGCTGACCACGTCCCATGCGTTTGGCAGCAAGAGGAGTCGCGGGAGGTGATGCAGCTTCCGAAATTGCTCGGCTTTTTGGGCTTGTGTTCGAATGTCCATAGGAGAACCTCCGCGAGGCCTGAGTCGTCTTTGTTCCATCGAGAGACTATGCGTTTTCTGCCGTAGACGAAACGGCCAATTTGGAGAGCGATTTTTCGCTTGCCAGGATTCGGAGAATTTGTTCGACAAACCCTTTATTGGCATTCGGTTAGGCTTCTCGATGGTCATGAAAGCGGCTCGCTGGTGGCAGCCGGTTGTGGCCGGCGCCGCGATGGCGCGCGGAAGGTCCTCGGCGGATTGGAGGAGAACGTCGATATCGAGGATGGGTTTTCCGGCGAGGCGGGGAACGGCCGTGCTGCCGACCTGCTCGATGGTCAACGCCAGGCCGTCAAGTGCGTTTGCTAGGCGGGAGCTTCGAATGGTTCGGGCCAGAGCGGGTTTGTAATCCACGATGACCACGGGGTTGTTCGGAACTCGTCCCTCAGTTGCGGCAGGTGTGTTCACTTTTTGCATCATTTCTTGTTCAACGCTTCGGCAATGACGACAGCTTGATTGTGCTCCGGGTCGCGGGCGCCGAAAAGGAGTGTGAGCGTGCCATGCTCCTTCTCAAGCTTTTTCAATTCAGCGAGCGAATCTTTTTTCTTTTTCAGCTCTGCTTGATATGTTTTCTCGAAGATGGGCCACTTCAGCGCGTCATGGTGAAAGGACTTGCGCAGTGCGTCGCTCGGCGCAACGTCTTTCATCCACAAATCAATCTTCGCTGCTTCCTTCTTCATGCCTCTCGGCCACAGGCGGTCCACGAGCACGCGGTAGCCATCTTCCTTCTTCGGCGTTTCATAAACTCTCTTAACGCGGATCATGGCCGCCTCACTGCAAGAGCTGCAAAACTTCGTCGTGGATTTTGCCGTTGGTGCTAATGAGTTGCCCGGTGTAAATGGTCCTTTCACCGCGCGCGTTTGTCGAACGCCCGCCGGCTTCCTCAACAATGATGCCCAACGGAGCGAGGTCCCATGGTTTCGAGGTCCAGTCTAATGCGGCTTCAATCGAACCCTCCGCTACCAGCATGTGTTGCCAGAATCCGCCGAAGGAGCGGCTGTTTCGCGCGGCATCGAGGAGCCTGCGGATTTTTGCCTGATCGGCGGCGTTTTTGCTCGGGCCAGTGCCGGTAGTGAACACCATGGAGTTGCACAGCTTATCCACGCTGGAGACCTGGAGCCTTTTTCCATCCCTGTATGAGCCTTCGCCTCGATAGGCCCACCAGCGCGAACGCAAGCCAGGCGCGGTGATCATGGCGGCCACAATTTCGCCGCCTTGCTCGATGGCCATCAGCGTGCCAAAAGTCGGAATACCGCGGGAAAACTCTTCCGTGCCGTCGATGGGATCAATAATCATGCGCGCGCGCTCGTCATTGGTTGCGGCCTGCGGGCTGGACCCGCCCATCTCTTCGCCCAAAACATCGAGGGGCAGCCCGCTGCTTGCGACTTTGTTGCGCGCCATTTCTTCCACGGCACGGTCCGCCGGCGTGACAGCTGTACCATCGGGTTTCCTTTCCACATGCAGGCCGTTCGAACGGAAATAACGCGTGGAAATGGCGTCTGCCTGTTCCGCGATTTCCTTTAGCAATGCGCTGTAAGTCAGGGAATATCCTACTGTCTTGCTCATCAAATTCCTCTTGCTCATTCTGGCTGCTTTCTGATTTGACTCTGTCGTTCCCCCTCTCTAGCATACAAAAGTTGCGCCAATGTGTGCTCAAGCCAACACGGGAACCGTGCTCGACCGCATCCTGGAATCGCGGCGCGCCGAGGTGGAACACCGCAAGAAGGTGCTGCCGGAAACGGCGCTGAAGTACGGCGTTCAGGCGGCGTCGCCGCTGCGCGATTTCGCGAGCGCTCTGACGCGGCCGGGCATCAACGTTATTGCTGAACTCAAGCCGGCTTCGCCAAGCCGCGGCGTCCTGCGCGAGCCCTTTGATCCTGTCGGGCTTGCCCAAGCGCTCGAGAGTGCGGGGGCTGCCGCGCTTTCGGTCCTCACCGAGCCAGAATTCTTTCGCGGCTCGCTAAAGGATCTTCGCGATGCGCGGAAGAGCGTGAAGGTCCCCACCTTGCGAAAAGATTTTGTGTTCGACCCGTGGCAGGTGTGGGAGACGCGGGCGAATGACGCGGACAGTTTTCTGCTGATTACCGGGACCCTACCGGATTCCCAGTTGAGGGAACTGCTCGCCCTTGGCAGGGAACTGGGGATGGAGCCACTGGTGGAAGTTCACACGCGGGAAGAACTGGATCGGGCCATTGCGGCGGAGGCGCGCATCATCGGCGTGAATAATCGCAACCTCAAGACGCTGGAGGTTCGCACGGACACGTCTTTTGAGTTGATTGACGCGATTCCCGAGGAGTGCATTGCTATCAGCGAGTCGGGAATTCGCACGCACGCCGAATTGCTGAAGCTGTGCGCCGCCGGCTTTGACGCTTTCCTCATCGGCACACGCCTGATGCTCTCCTCCGATCCCGCGGCCGTGCTCGGGGAGCTGCTGGGCGCCGGCGCTCAGGCAAAATAGATGGCCATGATTCGAGTGAAGATTTGCGGAATCACGAGCGCGGCTGACGCCCAAGCAGCCATCGATGCCGGCGCGAATCTGCTGGGGTTCAATTTCTATCCGAAAAGTCCAAGGCACATTAACGAAGACAAAGCCGCCGAAATTCGACGCAAGCTTCCCAAAAAGGTGAAGGCCGTAGGCATTTTCGTGAATTGGGCACCGGCGGATGTGATCGAACTGCGAAGTTCGTTGGAGCTCGATGCCGTGCAACTTCATGGGGACGAGACGCCCGAGACCGTTTTGGAGCTCGCCCCCATCGTGCCTGTCATTAAAGCCTTTCGCGTCGAACCGGAATTTCCGCTTACGACGCTCGATGAGTATTCTGAGGCGTTTGCCTTTTTGTTTGACGCGGCGCACACGGGCCAATATGGCGGTACGGGCCGCACCACCGATTGGGACGTGGCTCGCCGCGCTTCATTGAAGCACCGTATTATTCTGGCGGGTGGACTGAAGGTGGAGAATGTGGCGGCTGCCGTTCGCATTGTGCGCCCTTATGGGATTGACGTCGCCAGCGGGGTGGAGTCGAGTCCCGGAAAGAAAGATCCCGGCCGGCTGCGCGAGTTCATTCAGGAAATAAGGCGGGTGGAGCGCGAATAGGTTTTTCGTGCTGGAGAGGTTCCGAAGGCCATGAGCAGCATTCTGGAATCGCCGGCGACGGCGCCGGGCCATTTCGGTCCCTATGGCGGACGGTACGTACCGGAAACGCTCATGGTGCCGCTCTTTGAACTGGAGCGCGCGTACGAACTGGGGAAATCGGACGCACTGTTTCAAGCGCATTTTCAGAATTTGCTGAGGAATTTCGCCGGCCGTCCCACCCCGCTGCAGTTCGCTTCGCGGCTTACGGAAAAGTTGGGCGGACCGCGTATTTACCTGAAGCGCGAGGATTTGCTGCACACCGGCGCGCACAAAATCAATAACGCCATCGGCCAGGGACTCCTTGCCGTGAAGATGGGCAAGCCTCGCATCATTGCGGAAACCGGCGCCGGCCAGCACGGCGTGGCGTCGGCCACCGTCGCGGCGCATCTGGGTCTGGAATGCGTCGTGTACATGGGCACGGAAGACATGGCGCGGCAGGCGCTGAACGTCGCGCGGATGCGCATGCTAGGGGCGCGCGTTGTCGCGGTTGATTCGGGCAGCCGCACGCTTAAGGACGCCATCAACGAAGCCATGCGCGACTGGGTCACGAACGTCCGAACCACGCATTATCTGCTGGGGTCCGTTCTTGGCGCGCATCCTTATCCGGTTATGGTGCGAGATTTCCAGGCGGTGATTGGCCGCGAAGCACGCCAGCAGATTCTCGCGGCGGAAAACCGTTTGCCAACACATCTTTTCGCATGCGTCGGCGGCGGTTCGAATTCGATTGGATTGTTCCACGAGTTCTTGCGCTATCCGGACGTGAAAATGATCGGCGTCGAAGCCGGTGGACGGGGCGGCCAGCTTGGCGAGCACGCCGCGCGTCTCGCGGCGCATCAAGGGTTCACCGGCGCGCGGCCTGGCGTGCTTCAGGGAACGTACACTTACGTTCTGCAAAACGAAGACGGGCAAATCGCGACAACGCATTCGATTTCCGCTGGCCTCGACTATCCTGCGATCGGCCCAGAACATGCATGGCTGGCGGACCAGCGCCGCGCGGAATACTGGGCCGTATCCGATCAGGCGGCGCTCGATGCGGCGCGCTTGCTCTCGCGCACCGAAGGAATCATTCCGGCGCTCGAATCCGCGCACGCCATCGCAGGCCTCGTCGAGCGCCTCCCAAAGATGACAAAAAACGACCTGGTCATCCTCAACCTCTCCGGCCGGGGCGACAAGGACATGGACACGTATTCCCGTCTCCTCTAATCAGCTGGTGGACACGGAGGAAAAAGGAAGGGTTGGTGTAGTATTTTCAGATACCTGAGCCTATGAGAATCGCCTTTTCCAGCGTCCTGACAGCGAGCCTCCTTCTTTTCGGATGTAGCGCGAAGGGAAGAATCCGGAATCATATCTCGCCAAATGCCGGCGCTTATGACGATACGGAAGGATACGCGGTGCTTTCGATGCTGCTGGGACGAGCAAATCAGGACACGAACGCGCAGGTCATGCGAATCAACATGGTGACGCATGTGGAGTCCGTGAATGGGACGCATTCTTTGGAAGACTGCATGAAAATCCCCGAAGAATTCCGCCAAGCGGCAGATGATTATGAGCGGAGAGCGAACACAGCGCTGGTGCTCAAGAAAAAATTCACGCTAAGGACATCGTACGATCTTGTCGGGGAGACGCGCATTACCGGCTCGGGCCTGAGGAATCCGCCCGCAATCGGGAACGATATTACCGGGAAAGCTCCTGGCGGCACTTTTTATGTTTCACCTGTCGGATTTGACGCCAACCACACTCATGCCATCGCGTACGAGAACTACCTCTGCGGGAATCGTTGCGGGTGGGGCGGCTTTCATCTTTTGGTGAGAAACGCGGGAAGGTGGGAAGAGGCGAAGGACGTTAACACATGCGCGTGGCACTATTGATTACAGAAAGTTTTCCGAACGTTTGTGCTTAAGGTCATTCTTGAACACGAGGATCGAGAAGCGGTTTGAGGCTCTGCGGGAAGCCGGCGAACTCGGCATCGTGGGGTACATTACTGCGGGCGACCCTTCGCCCGACGCAACGCCTGAGTTTGTCGCCGCTCTTGATCAAGCAGGTGCGGACGTTATCGAGCTTGGCGTGCCGTTTAGCGACCCGCTTGCCGACGGCCCGACGATTCAACGAGCCTCTGAGCGGGCACTAAAATCCGGCACAACGCTTGCAAAAGTTCTTGATCTTGTCCGGCTGATTCGTCAGGCTTCTCAAGTTCCTCTGGTTCTTTTCAGCTACTACAATCCCATCCTTCAGATGGGGCTTGAGAAATTTGCGTCGACAGCGGCGGAGGCGGGGGCGGACGGCGTTCTCGCGACCGATCTCACTCCCGAAGAATCCGACGACTATCGCCGCATTCTTGGCGCTCAGCATCTCGACACCATCTTTCTCGGCGCGCCCACATCTACCGACGAGCGGCTGGCAAAAATCGCCGCGTGCTCATCGGGCTTCCTGTATCTCATTTCCCGAACCGGTGTCACCGGCGCGAAGGACGCGCTTCCCGATGATCTTCCAGCGCTTCTGCGCCGCGCTCGCGCGGTTACGCGGCTCCCTATGGCCGTGGGTTTTGGAATTTCGCTGCCTGCACATGTTTCCGTTCTAGGCGGCTTGGCTGATGCCGCGGTCGTTGGCTCCGCACTGGTGTCCGAAATTGAAAAGGCCACGAAGTCGGGAGCGTCCGCGAGTGCCATCGACGCAGCAACCTCCGCTCTGAGCGAAAAAGTGCGTGCCTTGAAACAGGCTGCGCGGCATGGCCTTTCCCGCAGGGAAGTAACCCGATGAACCGGCACCGCCGATGGCGAGGAACCCGCCGTTCTCTGTTCTGCGAGGCCCAGCCATGAAGCTCGCCGATTGGCGCCGCCGCATCGACGAAATCGACAAGAAATTAGTCGAGCTGCTCAACGAGCGTTCGCGCTGCGCGCTGGAAATCGGCAGGCTCAAGCAAGCGGCCAACATTCCGCTGTATCAGCCCGAGCGCGAAAACGAAGTGTTGGCCAACGCCGAGAACAACAATTGCGGGCCCTTGACCGACGCAGCGATCCGCCGCTTGTTCGAGCGCATCATCGACGAAGCGCGCGCCGCCGAACGCGACGCCATGCACCCTGATGGCGGCCGCAGGGAGGATGGGAATGAATGAGCGGTTTTCGCAGTCTGAATTAGCATGCCGTGTAGAGGCCGGGGCTGCCTGCGCCGGCAGGCTTCCGCCGGGTAGCCTTTGCAGTTCCGTTTTTGCCTTGAATTTGCCTTGAACCGATTACGAGAGGAACCAGGACACACTTATGGTCATTGTGATGCAAGAAGGGGCCACGGAGGCGCAAATCCAGCACGTTATTGACCGCCTCATTGCGCACGGGTTCAACGTACACCGCTCGACGGGCGAATCGCACACGGTTCTTGGCGCCGTGGGCGTTCACCGCGATTTCGACCATCGCGACTTCGAATTGCTTGAAGGCGTGCGCGAAGTCATGCGCATCACCCAGCCTTTCAAGCTTGCCAGCCGCCAGTTCCGGCCCGAAGGGACCATTGTGGATCTCGGGCGCGGGGTCAAAATCGGAGGCCCGGAAGTAGTGGTGGCCGCCGGCCCCTGCTCTGTGGAATCCCGCGAGCAGATTTTTTGCGTGGCGGAAAGCGTGGCGAAAGCCGGGGCAAAAATTCTGCGTGCGGGCGCCTTCAAGCCGCGCACGTCGCCGTACGCGTTTCAGGGCATGGGCGAGCCCGGCCTGAAGCTCATGCGCGAAGCAGCCGACAGGTTCCACCTTTTCACCATCAGTGAAGTCATGGACCCTTCGCAAATTCCCATGATGATGCAGTACGTGGACATGTTCCAAGTGGGCGCGCGCAACATGCAAAATTATTACCTGCTGCGCGCGCTCGGCGAAATCCGCAAGCCCGTCCTCTTGAAGCGCGGCCTTTCCGCCACAATGGAGGAATTGCTGCTTAGCGCCGAATACCTTCTTTCCGGCGGGAATTACAACGTCGTGCTTTGCGAGCGCGGCATCCGTACTTTCGAAACCTACACGCGCAACACATTCGATCTCGCCGCCATCCCGGTTATCAAAAAGCTTTCGCACCTGCCCATCATCGGCGACCCATCGCATGCCACCGGCCGGCGCGACAAAGTTCCGCCAATGGCGCGCGCCGCGGTGGCTGCCGGCGCCGACGGACTGCTCATCGAAGTTCATAACGATCCCGACCGCGCGCTCTCCGACGGCGCGCAGTCGCTCGAACCTTCTACCTTTACGCAATTGATGGCGGAACTGCGCATCATCGCTCCGGCCATCGGCCGTCGCGTGGCGTAACACATGCCGGCGGCACACCTGATCAATCGCGTCACCATCCTTGGCACCGGCCTTATCGGCGGCTCCTTCGGTTTGGCGCTGCAAAAATACACGACGAACGTCTGTGTTTCCGGCTGGGATCGCACCGAAATCGTCGGTGAGGCACAAGCTCGGGCCGCGGTCGACCAATCTTTTTCCGGCGACCTCGCCCCTGCGCTTCACAACGCCGACTTGATTTACATTGCGCTGCCCATCGCCTCGACGATCGATCTCCTTCCCGAAATCGCCCGTCACGCACCTGCTTATGCGCTGGTCACCGACGCCTGCAGCACCAAAGTCCGCATCGCCCAAGCCGCTGCGGAGCATTTTTCCAGCGAAAAGGGCCCCCTCTACCTCGGCGGCCATCCCATGGCCGGACGCGAGCTTTCCGGGATCGCCCACGCCGATGCCGAGCTGTTTCGTGGCAACACTTACGCACTCATCCGCGCAGCGTCCGAGCAGGAAAATCCGCGGGTCTCGGCCTTCGTGAAAATTCTCGAAAAAATCGGCGCCCGCCCGCTTTGGCTCGGTGCGCCGCAGCATGATTACGCCGTTGGCCTTGCCTCACATCTTCCGCAGCTGGCGGCAGTCGCGCTGGCCGGGTTTCTCTACGACCGCCTGGACGAAAACGGCCTGCCCATCACGCTTGCAGGTCCGGGGTTGCGCGATTCGTTGCGCCTTGCGGGCAGCTCCTACGCCACTTGGCGGGACATCGTTCTCACCAACCAGGAAGTCCTTTCTGCCGCGCTCGACCTTTTCGCGCGACGTCTCGATGACCTTCGCGAACGCCTGGCCTCCCGCGAGCTCGAAGGCGACTTCGACACCGCCAACGAACTCTACAAGCTTCTGCGCGGCCTTTAGACGTCGTAGCACTAGGAGGGCAACGAAGGTCCGCGAGGAGCTTCAATGGAAGCCAGGCGTACGGGGCATTGCGAAGGGAATGAGCAGGAAAGATGACTACCGCGATGCAGCCGACGCGCCCCTTAAGGGGCTTCCCGGCGTCGCGATTTTCTAGTCGCAAAAGTTGACGTTGGTGCTGCGGCGTCGTAGCATCCGCTGCACTCATCTGTCTTCGCGCGCTCCAAAAGGATGGCCATGGACCAAGGAACCTCGCGCCGGGAATTTCTAGGCACGCTCGCTGCGTTTTCGCTCTTTCCGTTGGAGCAGGAAAAGCCGGACCTGATCCTCCACAACGGGAACATCCTCGCCGTGAATGACCGCGGGCCGCACGCTCAGGCCGTGGCGATTGTCCGTGACCGGTTTCTTGCCGTGGGCAGCGATTCCGAGGTCATGAATCTTGCCAGCGCCGCTACCAAGAAGATCGACCTCGGCGGCAAAACCGTTTCGCCGGGATTTATTGACGCGCATGCGCATCCCGCGGAAGCCGGACTGATGCATCTCCGCATGGTGGATTGCGACCGGCGTTCGATTTCCGCGATTCAAGCCGCGCTTCGCGAGCGCGCCGCCAAAACACCTCCGGGAGAATGGGTTCTCGGCTTCAAATACGACGACACGAAGACGGAAGAGGGCCGCCCGCTGACGGTTGCCGATCTGGACGGGGCGGTACCGGATCATCCCGTGCACATCCGGCACCGCGGTGGCCACACTGTTTATGTCAATTCGCTTGGCTTTCGGATGGCGGGCGTTGATGAGAAGACCCCGGATCCGCCGGGCGGAAAAATCGATCGCGATCCGGCGACAGGAAAGCTTACGGGCCGGGTCGCGGAAAGCGCGCAGGAATTTTTTGAGAAAGCCATCCCGCAAAATTTTAGCCGCGACGATCACCGCGAGGGCGTGAAGCTCATCTCCAAAATGCTCGCGCGCACGGGAATCACTTCCGCCACCGAGGCGCAGGGCACCCCCACCGACCTCCGCGCCTATCAGGACGCGCACGAATCGGGCGATTTGCTCTATCGCGCCTATTGCTTTATCAATTTCCATTTTCTCGATGCCATGATTGCCGCTGGCAACCGCACGGGACTCGGCAACGAGTGGGTGCGCGTCGGCGCCATCAAGCTGGTCTGCGATGGCTCCATCTCCGAGCGCACCGCTCGCCTCTCCACGCCGTACGAAGGGCGCCCGAACGACTACGGCATCCTGGTCATGACCGAGGAGGAACTCTACACGCACGGCCGCAAAGCGCATCTAGCAGGCTGGCAGATTGGCACTCACGCCAACGGAGACGTGGCCATCGACACGACGATGCGCGTTTACGAGCGCCTGCAAAAAGAAAGCCCGCGCCGTGATCCGCGGTTCCGGCTGGAGCATTGCACGGTGGTGAACGATTCTCTCATCGCGCGCATTAAGGCTCTTGGCGCCATCCCAACGCCGTTTTCGACCTACGTCTACTATCACGGCGAGAAAATGCGCTATTATGGCGCCGAGCGTCTCAATCACATGTTCGCGCTGCGGAGTTTTCTCGACGCGGGCATTCGCGCAACACAAGCCTCGGACTATCCTCCGGGAGAATTCATTCCCATGATGGCGCTGCAATCGGAGGTAACGCGCACGGACATGAAAGGCAACGTCTGGGGAGCGATGCAGCGCATAACGGTGGAAGAAGCAATTCGGGTGGGTACGATCAACGGTGCTTATGCCTCCTACGAAGAGAACATCAAAGGCTCGATTGAAGTCGGCAAGCTCGCGGACCTTGTCGTTCTGGGCCGCGATCCGTTGAAGGAGAATCCCTCGACGCTCGTCACTATTCCCGTGGAACGCACGATGGCTGGAGGCCGCTGGACATTTGAGTCCTAGCTTAGCTAGCCCCTTCCAACGATTCACAAATCGCTGCGTGCCTGCATCACCTGCCTTGCATCACCTGCCTTGACCTCGCTACACAGCGCCGATAAGCTTAATGTTTCTCTTCTGGGCGAGAGAACCCTCATGGAGCAGATTCACGTCACATTGCCGGATGGCAGCGTCAAGGATGTCCCCAAAGGCACCACGCCAGCCGACATTGCGCGCAGCATTTCGCCGCGCCTCGCCGATGCCGCGTTGGTTGCCCGTGTGGCGCAGCCCAACGATGGAGAAGGCGAACTCATCGATCTGCGGCGTCCTCTCGAGCGCGACGTGAAACTGCAGATCCTCACCGAAAAAGATCCCGATGCGCTGTTTGTGTTCCGTCATTCCGCTGCGCATCTTCTTGCGGCTGCGGTCACGGAGCTTTATCCCAACGTCAAGCTGGGGATCGGCCCGCCGATCGACACGGGCTTTTTCTACGAATTCTTGCGCGACGAGCCGTTCACCCAGGAAGACCTCGCAAAAATCGAAAAGAAGATGCATGAGCTGGCGGCGCAGGACTTGCCGAATGAGCGCAAGCTGATTCCCAAGCCGGAGGCTCTCGACCTCTACAAGAAATCCAATCAAATTTTCAAATGCGAGCTCGTGGAAGAAAAAGCCGCCGAACCAATGGTCTCTTTCTACTCCACCGGCAAGTTCATCGACTTTTGCCGCGGCCCGCACATTCCCTCCACCAAGCGCATTCAGGCTTTCAAACTAATGAATGTTGCCGGCGCGTACTGGAAGGGCCGGGAAGGCAACCCGCAACTCCAGCGCATTTACGCGGTGGCGTTTTTCACGCAAAGAGAGCTGGACGAATATTTGCGTCGCCTGGAAGAAGCCAAGCGCCGCGATCATCGCAAGCTGGGAGTCGAGCTGGACCTCTTCAGCATCGAGGAAGAGGCCGGTCCGGGCCTCATTTTCTGGCATCCCAAGGGCGGTCTGATTCGCAAAATTGTGGAAGACTGGCTGCGCGAAGAACTATTGAGGCGCGGCTACGATCTCGTCTTCACGCCACACATCATGCGTCTGGACCTTTGGAAGACCAGCGGCCACACGGGCTATTACAAGGACAATATGTTCGGGCCGGTAGAAGTGGAAAAGGCGGACTACCAGCTTAAGCCGATGAATTGCCCGGGCCATATTTTGATTTACAAATCCAAGCTGCACAGCTACCGCGACCTGCCCGTGCGCCTTGCAGAGCTAGGCACGGTGTACCGCTACGAGCGCAGCGGCGTGCTTCACGGCTTGCTGCGCGTCCGCGGCTTTACGCAGGACGACGCGCACATTTTCTGCATGCCGTCGCAAATCGAATCCGAAGTGGAGGCCTGCGTGGACTTTGCGTTCGCGGTGATGAAGAATTTCGGCTTCGATAAATTCGAGGTCGAGCTTTCCGATTGGGACGCCGCGCATCCGGAAAACTACGCCGGCAAGCCCGAAGATTGGCACCGCGCCAGCGCCGCGCTTGCCGCTACGATGAAGCGCATGAACATTCCGTACAAAACCATTTCCGGCGAAGCGGCGTTTTACGGTCCAAAGATCGACGTCAAGCTGATTGACGCCATCGGGCGTCCCTGGCAGCTCACCACGGTGCAGTTTGATTTCAATCTGCCCGCGCGTTTCGGCCTGCAATACGTTGCCCAAGACGGCGCCAAGCATCAGCCGCTCATGGTGCACCGCGCCCTGCTCGGCTCGGTTGAACGCTTCTTTGGCCTGCTCATCGAGCACTACGCGGGAGCGTTTCCGCTCTGGCTCGCGCCGGTGCAAGTAGAAATCTGCCCGGTCAGCGAAAAGGTTGCCGATTACGCGAAGCACGTCGCCGAAACTCTAAGGCGTCACAACCTGCGAGTGCATCTCGACGACCGCAACGAAAAGTTGCCCGCCAAAATCCGCGACGCGCAACTCCAGAAAATTCCCTGCATGCTGGTGGTCGGCGCCAAAGAGGCCGAAGCCGGCACCGTCTCCGTCCGCCATCGCAGCAAGGGCGACCTCGGCCCCCAGCCGCTAGAGGAAATCGTCGCGACCCTCCAGCGCGACGTCGAATCCCGCGCGATAAGCTGAGCCGCCATTGCATTTCCTCCGGTCATGCAAAAGTCGCAAACACTCCTCAACGATGAAGTCTTCCTACAGGGCGTGCGTCTTCTAGCAGACCGCGACGAACATTTGGCGGAAGTGGTGAACACTTACGGCCGGCCGCCGCTGTGGGTACGCGAGCCGGGCTTCCCAACGCTTGTCTACATTATTCTCGAACAGCAGGTTTCGCTGGCTTCTGCGAAAGCGGCTTTCGATCGCCTTCAAGCCGCTGTGAAGCCTCTAACTCCCAGGGGATTCTTGAAGCTGAACGACGTTGAGCTACTTCGCATCGGCTTTAGTCGCCAGAAAACGCTATACACGCGCCTGCTCGCCGAATCACTCGCGCGCCGCCACTTTGATTTGCGCTATCTTCACGACCTCCCCGACGACTCCGCGCACAAAATGCTCGTCGCCTTCAAAGGCATCGGCCGCTGGACCGCCGACATTTATCTCCTGAGCGCGCTCCGCCGGCCGGACATCTGGCCCACTGGTGATCTGGCGCTTGCCACGGCCGTCCAGGAAGTGAAGCGCCTTGGCAAACGCCCATCTCCTGAAAAACTCGAAACCCTCAGCGCACCGTGGCGTCCCTGGCGGGCTGTCGCCGCCCGCCTCTTCTGGCATGCTTATCTTTGCAAACGCGGTCTTAAGTCCTCCACTGTTTCCCTGTAGCCAAAATCTGCCATAATCTCCACGCCTCACGAGCGTTCTTAAAGGGGCCCATGGATCCTCAGAAGCTTTCGGACTATCAATCCAGCTATGACCGCATCGCCGAGGAATACGCCAACAGGATTGCCGGCGAACTTGCGCACAAACCGCTCGATCGCATGCTTCTCGACGACTTCGCGGCGCGCGTCAAAGGTGCCGGCCGCGTCTGCGAACTAGGTTGCGGGCCGGGCCATGTGGCGCGCTACTTGCACGACCGCGGCGTTGACATTTTCGGGATAGATCTTTCCCCGGGGATGCTCGAACAAGCGCGCAAACTGAACCCGGCCATCGAATTTCGCCAGGGAAACATGCTGGCGCTCGACGTGAAAGATAGCGCGTGGGCTGCCGTCGTGGCGTTCTATGCCATCGTGCACATTCCGAAGACGGACATCCTCCAAGCATTTCGCGAAATGTTCCGCGTACTCCAGGCGGGCGGCTTGCTCTTCCTTGCTTTTCATATTGGCGTGGAGGTTTTGCGCGAAGAAAATCTTTGGGGGCATCAGGTTTCGCTGGACGTTATTTTCTATGCGAGGAAAGAGGTCGAACGCTACCTCAATCTTGTCGGCTTTAGCATTGAAGATTCCCTCGAGCGCGATCCTTATACGCCGGAGGTCGAATACCAAAGCCGGAGAGCCTACATTCGCGTTCGCAAGCCGGCGCTCCACAATTCCGGCTCAAGAGAGTAATTTTCTCATCTTCGATTCAAGGAGAAGGTTCAAATGGAAAGCATCCCGCGTCGAACTTTTCTTGCCTTGACGGCGGGTGCCGCGGTCGCGTCACGCTTGTCCTGGGCAGCCGAGCAAGTACCCTCTTTGCTCGACCACATTCTTCTCGGCGGCAACGATCTGGAGCGCGGCATCGCGTTTGTCGAACAGCACACGGGCGTTCGCGCCGCTTTCGGCGGCGTCCATCCGGGCCGTGGCACGCAAAACGCCCTGCTTTCCCTTGGCGAGCGGCGCTATTTGGAAATCATCGCGCCCGATCCGGGACAATCCGGCATGCAGCAATACTCTGTCATTTCCAAACTAAACGAACCGCGCCTCATTGGCTGGGCCGCGCATCGCGACAACCTGGATCAATTCGCCAGGCAGCTTCGCCAAGAGGGAATCGAGTTTGAAGGTCCACAGCCGGGCTTGCGCCAACGGCCGGATGGCAAGCTGCTCCGCTGGAAAGCGCTTCGGCTTAAGGACGATCGCGGTGGATTGCTTCCGTTTTTCATCGAATGGAGCAAGGAGTCTGTCCATCCCTCAGTGGATGCGCCCAAGGGCTGCACGCTGCGGCGTTTCGAAGCGACCTCTCTGGAAGCCGAGGATTTGCTGCGCCTAGCTTCGCGCCTCCAACTAGACTTGCACGTTTTGACCGCCAAAGAACGTTTCCTGCGAGCGGTCATCGCTAGCTCCAAAGGCGAATTCTCCATTTCGAGCTAAGCGTCCTGCCTTCTTCGGGCCCTCTTCCCCTCTTCCCATCCTATTGCCGGACGATCTATCGGCCATGCTATACTCTGAAACCCGTCCCCGGCGGCGCTTCATCCCGTGGACTGGGTGTTTGTGCATTGGGGGCCCAGCTCCTGGTCTAACCGGGGAAAGCAGGTGCCTATCGCTTTGGAGGGGGATTTATCGCTGAACGTAACTTCCGGCCGAGTGACCGCACGCGCGTGAACGAGCGCATCCGCGCTCGCGAAATCCGGGTGATTGACGAAGAAGGTGGGCAGCTCGGCATCATGCAGCCTTTCGAGGCCATAAAACTGGCCCGGGAACGCGGACTCGACCTGGTCGAAATTTCGCCTACGGCGGACCCGCCGGTCTGTAAAATTACCGACTACGGGAAATACCAATATCAGCAGAACAAAAAGGCCCACGAGCAGCGCAAGAGCAGCCGCGGCTCGCAGCTGAAAGAAGTGAAGTTTCGGCCCAACACCGCTGAACACGATTATCAGGTTCGCAAGAATCAGATCATCCGTTTCCTCGGCGACGGCCACAAAGTGCGCGCCATGATTTTTCATCGCGGCCGAGAAATGGCGCACCAGGAAGTAGGCCGCGCCAAGATGGACCGCCTGTTGATGGAAATCGGTGATCAGGGACAGATTGAGACCATGCCACGGATGGAAGGCAACGTTCTCGTGGCGCTCCTGGCTCCCAAAAAGGGCACTGCGGCCACCAGGTCCGCGGGGCAAACCGCTTCCGGTGCCCCGCAGTCGCCGTAACGCGCGCGTTGGCAGTCTCCGCGCGAGAGTTTTGGGTCCGCTTCCCATTTGTTCCTGGGGTACGATTCGGGATGTGATGGCGCGCTTCCCTCCATGCCATTCCGAACGAAGCGAAGTGAGGGATCTCTGTTCAGCTTTTCAAGAGGCTGAGGACTAAAAAAGAAAGGTTTTCAATGCCGAGAAACGCATCCAAACCGAAAATGAAATTGAAGACGCATCGCGGCGCGCGCAAACGCTTCCACGTCACCGCTGGGGGCAAGATCTTGCGCGGGCACACGGCCAAGCGGCACTTTACCGGCCTGAAGGCCTCCGGCCGCATGCGAAAGTTGAAGAAAGTAACGACGGTCAGCCCGGCAGATCTGGCCGCCATCAGGCAAATGCTGCCCTATGGCTAGAACTGGCGCCGCGCTTAACCCCGTTTTGAATTTCGCGTTTCGAATTTCGTAGTTCGATTTTTCGTGCCAGGCAGCGCTTCACGGGTGCCTGCCGGCCGATTCGCCCCGACCTACTCGGGGCATTGCTGGGGCCGGGCTTTTCGCCCTGAGCTAAGCGAGGGGCAACCCGGCACCGTCCGTGCTTTGCGGACGACTTTGTCGGTTCTGACCGTCACAGGGTCGCGGCGCGAAGCATGTTCGTACCAACCGGAAACAAACCCGTTGCGCGACGCGCCCAGCTGCTCGTCCCCGCAACCCGTTTCGTTTCCTAAAAATCTGTGGCCTGTAGGGGTGCCTTCGGCGGCGTGGGTTTTGTAGGGGCGGGCTTTTAGCCCCGCTCTCCAAATCGACGCGTCATGAAATGCACAAGCCAGGCTAAATCGAAGGAGCAAACCCATGGCACGCGTAAAACGCGGCACAAAGCGCCGGGCTCGGCGCAAGAAGTACCTCAAAAGGACAAAGGGCTTTTTTCTCACGAAGAGCAAGCTCTATCAGTCCGCTCAGGAAGCGGCCAATCGCGCCGATCGCTATGCGTACCGCGACCGCCGCAACAAGAAGCGCCAGTATCGCCGCCTCTGGATTCAGCGGATCGGCGCCGCCGCCCGTCTCAACGGCTTGACCTACGGCCAGTTGATACACGGCCTCAAAGCCGCAGGCGTCGCGCTCGACCGCAAAATCCTTGCGGACATCGCGGTCAAGGACGCCGCCGGCTTCGCGCAGCTCGCGGAAAAAGCCAAAGCCGCCGCAGCGCCGCAAAAGAAATCGGCCTAATTTCCCGGAGTTGTCCCATTTCACGCGGTTTCAACATCCGCCCGGCGCGTCTCCCGCGGAGCTAGTTGGCAGGTGCGATGAAGGCACACGAGAACAAGACGGGATTGCCGCTTGTCCAGCTCGGGGTGACCCGGCCGGAGGAACTCACGGCTCTGTTCGCCGACCTGCGCGGACGCTTCGACGACGACTGTGCTTGTGCGCGCGACGAATCCGCCTGGAAACTCTTCCGGGATCGCTGGCTGGGCCGCAAGTCAGGTGTGCTCGCGCAAATCACCGACAACTGGCTGCGTCCCGCCACGCCCGAATTGAAGCCTGCCGTGGGTGCTTCTCTCAACGAGCTGCGTGCTCACGTCGAATCCCAAATCGAAGCGCGCCGCATGGCCATCGAGTCCGGGGCGGACGAGGCGGCGCTCGCAAAAGACCGGGTGGATCTATCCCTTCCCGGGGTCCTTCATCCCATCGGCTCGCACCACCTTATTCGCCAAGTGTTCCAGGAAATCGAGGACATTTTCTTCTCGATTGGTTTCTCGGTGGTGGAAGGGCCGGAAATCGAAACCCCTTACTACAACTTCGAGGCGTTGAACATCCCCGAATTTCATCCCGTGCGCGACGACATGGACACGTTCTACCTGGACTTGCCCAAGGGCGCGCCGACGCCGCTGCTCCTGCGCACGCACACGTCTCCGATGCAAATTCGCACCATGGAGAAGCACAAGCCGCCCGTGCGTGTCATCGTTCCCGGCAAGGTCTACCGGCGCGACAATCCCGACGCCACGCACTCCTTCATGTTCCACCAGGTCGAAGGCCTCGCCGTGGACACCGACATCACGTTTTGCGATTTCACCGGCACAATCGAATATTTCGTGAAGCAATTTTTCGGTCCGAGCGTGAAAACACGCTTTCGCCCGAGCTACTTCCCGTTCACCGAGCCGTCTGTCGAATTCGACGTCTCCTGCATTTTCTGCGGGGGCAGCGGCAACGCTGCCGGTGGCGGCGTTTGCTCCAAGTGCAAAGGCGCCGGCTGGATCGAGCTTTTCGGGGCGGGGATGGTGGATCCCGCCGTCTACGGCTTCGTCGGCTACGACCCCCAAAAGGTCAGCGGCTTTGCCTTCGGCATGGGCATCGATCGTCTCGCCATGCTGCGATACGGGATCGACGACATCCAGGTTTTTTTTCAAAATGACGTGCGCTTCCTGAGGCAGTTCCCATGATGCGCAGTGTCGTGAGTTTGCTTTTGTAGAGGCCGGGCTTCAGTCCCCGGCGGTTTTTTCCTGCTGCTAGCCGGAAGTTGAGTGCCAAAGACCAAAAATGAAGGTCATCTACAACTGGCTGAAGGATTTCGTTGACCTGACGGCGCCACCGCAGGAGCTTGCTGCGCGCCTCGCGCTTTCCGGCACGAACATCGGCGGCCTTGAAAGCGGCTCGCACGGCGCGGTCCTGGATGCAGAAATCGGTTCGAATCGGCCGGATTGCCTTGGCCATTACGGAATCGCGCGCGAAGTCGGAGCCATCTATAAACTGCCGCTCAAACCTGTTTCACCAAAGCCCAAGGAAAGCACCGCGAAAGCGAGCGATGCCGTGAAAGTCGAAATCCGGGCGCCCGAGCTTTGCGGCCGCTTCACCGCGCGGGTGATTCGTGGCGTCAAGATCCAGCCCTCACCGAAATGGCTGAAAGACCGCCTAGTAGCCTCGGGCGTCGCCAGCATCAGCAATGTCGTCGATATTTCCAACTATGTGATGCTCGAGTTGGGCCACGCGCTTCACACCTTCGACTACGACAAGGTGCGTGATCGCAAGATTGTCGTCCGCAAAGCGAAACTGAATGAAAAGATCCGCACCCTCGACGGCGTCGAACGCCAGCTCGACCCGGGCATCTGCATGATCTGTGATGGCGACGGCTCGCGCACCATCGGCCTAGGCGGAATCATGGGCGGCGCGGAAACGGAGATCTCCTTCTCGACAAAAAACGTGCTGATCGAA
>QHYK01000145.1 GCA_003224085.1 Acidobacteriota bacterium
ACAAATGCGCACATGGTTGCGAACCCGATCCGGTCGCCAATGAAACACCGGCCGCACTCGTAAATAGTCTTTGAGATGGCAAAAAGCATCCTCCACCTCCAGGAGATTCTTGTAGTGGCTCAAGACTCCGGTGCTGGGAATCTGCTCCGGAGTAGCGTTGGTTCCCAGCAGATAGAGGCCGTCGCGGATCTTCTCGGCTCGGATCACCTCGGTCCGGCGGCTCCATGGCAATTGACCGTTTGGGTCCACGGCATAGTCAAAGTATTTATGGGCTTTGAGCCGTTGCAGCGCGCGTCCCACCTGGCTAGCCAATTTCTGCGGGTTCACCTTTTTTCCAGTCGCTCATTCAGCAGATGCACGGAGTTTCACAAAAGGCCCACCGCCACCTGCTGCCGGCTGAAAAAGCCAAAAAAGGCAGCGCTAAACCAGGGGATATTCCTTCCTCACCTCGATAACCCGGGAGTTTCCGGCCATCTCCGCGGCGGCAGCGCCCAAAATCACCTGATTTTTCGCGGCTCTTCTCGTTGCCAAAAAGTAGCCACACCCTAATAATTAACAAAAATCGGTAAAAACAGGGCCCCACGTGCCCTTGGCGTGGGCTTTCCTTTGTTGGGTCGGTCGATCCGAATCTTGAGAGTTACTCGACGCGCCAAGGCGAGCGCTCCGGCCAGTGCTGTAAGGACTCAGCGGCCCAAGCGGTGGTCTTGTCCGAGTGGCATGTCGTGCCGGGATTCGGGATTTTATATTTGTCGGTCATCGCTGGCGTTATAAAGGCAAACGTATGGGCTCGGACCTTCACGTCCGCAATGGTGGTCTCGATTTGCGGCATATGACAGGCAATGCAACTGCTTCCTGCCGATCCTTCTTTGTGATGCGTGTGCTCTTCGATGGTTCCTGTCCTCGGGCCATTCAAAGAAAGCGGGCCGTGGCAATCTAGGCACAGTTGGTCCCCGGGCTTTCGCAATTGCGCGTAGTTGTCCGTACCATGAACATCGTGACAACTAAAGCACGTCACTCCGCGCCGGCACATCACACTCTGCACAAAATCGTTCCCTTGCATACGGTTCTTGTGTGCGGTGCCATCGGGGTAGTGCGTGAACGTCGTCTCGCCCAGCGTGTGCTCCTCAAGCTGCCAAAAATCCCGCAGGTTTAGGCCCGCGTGGTAGCCAACAGGCCAGTCATATACTTGCCCTCAATGGGACTCGTCAAAGGCCGCCCTTGGGAATGGCACTGTATGCACGCATCACTTGCCTGAACATAGTCCATCCGCGCCGGATTCAGTATGTTGCCGCGCGAGGGATGCTCGATGTGCTCGCTTCCCGCGCCTCTCGAAACGCAACTGCCTTGCCATATCCTACGTATCTAGATATTATCTAGAGATGCTGCGGTTCGATTGGGACGAACGGAAGAACAAAAGCAATCGGATCAAGCACGGAATTTGGTTTGAAGAGGCCCAGAGCGTTTTTAGCGATCCGGATGGACGGCTGTTTTATGATCCGGAGCACTCCGAGCACGAGGATCGGTTCATTCTACTTGGTGTGAGTTCAGCGGCAAGAACGCTTATCGTAGTTCACTGTTACAAGGAAAACGATTCCGTGGTCAGGATTATTTCTGCCCGCAAGGCGACTAGAAAGGAGGTGCGCTTCTATGAGGAAGGAATATGATTTCTCCAAATTGAAAGCGCTAAAGAACCCGTACGCAAGGGAAAAAAAGGCAGTGGGTATTAACTTGAGTCCGGAAGTCGTGGACTACTTCAAGCGACTGGCGGAAGAGACTGGACTGCCTTACCAGAAACTGATTGATTTGTATCTGCTGGACTGCGCGAGAAAACGCAAGAAGCTGACAATGAAGTGGGTGGCATAGCGGCGACGAATTACTCAAGCTGCGGTGAATGCTTCGGCGTCATCCTGTGCACAAATCGCGTGGGAGGACATTGGTTTGATTAAGCGGTGACCTGCGGTCTACCGGAGTAATGGTGGCCCTCTATGCCGACGTTCAGGCTTGTTACTGCCTCGGCCAAGTATGGCTCTCGAAAGATTAAGTCTAAGCGTAGAAATGGAGGGACACAGGCCCTGCGCGAAGAAGCAGCAAAATCTGGTGCCGGGGGACCGGGATGCACGGCTCTGCCACCAGCCAACTTCCTCGTCGAAGTGGCCGCGTGAGCAAAGCGGACAGTGGGGAGAGGCTTACTCGAGCTGCATTCGGCGCTGGACGAAGCACCTTATGCGTGATGGTGATTCTAATGAACCGTCAGCGATACATTCACCAGGTGGCTTTGACTTCCTGAACCGCCCCTAATCACCAGGGTGAATACCCCCTTCGGTGTACCAACGCCGCTACTGCCTCCGCCACAACCGACGAAGACCATGCAAGCTATCAGCGCAACGCCAAACGCCAAACGCCAAGCGCAACCGTCGCTGCGAAGCCTTCATGAAGGCGCCGACTGTGGTCAGACACAGCAGGCACAGCAGCACGCGATAACTCAGGTCGCTCGGGCCCTGAAGGCTCGGTGCCCCTGGAAGCACCCCAGCCTGTCATTTAGGGCCTTCGGCCCGCGAAACCTCATGAAAATCACTCAGAGGTAAGATCGGAACGGTCCGGAGCGGCGAGGTCGAATTCGCGCTGGAGAAGTTGAGACCGGAGAATTGTCTGATCCGGAGCGTGCGAGTTTGAGCGGATAATTGGGCGTCGTTGTCTTCCCCTGGGGGAGCGGCGATAGCCCGCGACCCTGGTTAAGGTAACCGCAGCACGCTCTCCGCTTCCGGCCAGGAGGAGCTTATGTCTTACAGGATATCGGGAATCGATGGAATCGATGTTCATAAAAAGGTGCTGGCAGTAGTTGTGTCTGATGTGGAAGTTGACGGTGAGTTCCGGTTTGAGCGGAGGATGTTTGGCAGCTGTCTTGGTTCAGCCTGAAATGGAGAAGCGCCGTTCTCCGTTAGTGAGTATTCCGCCCTTCGGGCGGGGATTTTCAAGGCATGCGGGTCTATCGTCCGATGACTCCTTCTGGTCGTCAGTGTGCAGCGCGAGAGAAGAGCATCCCGCGCTGGACATCGGCTCGATGAGCCCGCCAGATTATCCCTCGGCATGGTTGCATCCCTGCAGAGCCCGCCTCCGTTTCGCCCGGCAAGATCATTGTAGCTCCGTAACGGCCTGCCGTTTCTCAACATCCTTGGCCCGTGATTCCGCCAGAACCCAGACCTGCCAGACCCGAATCGTGAGCGTGATCGCTTATGTAACGCCAACCTGCTCCAGAGCCGCTGCGCTACGCCGTCATCCCCTCGGGAAGATCGTGAAAAGAACGCGAGAAGAAATGGTTATCCGCGCAGAGTGTGGGGGGCTGCGCTCGTTCACGCAACTTCTTGCGCGACTGCCTCTCGTTTTTCTGGCAGAAGCGCTAACAGGACGCCTCCGATCACAAGGAATACGATCACATCAGTAAAGTTCCTGTGGACTGTGTGAATCCAGGCTTCCACGGTTTGAATAGCCATTACCACGCCATGGGAGATGTTCCACCAAGCTGCCAGAGCAATCATGGAGCGATGCTCAGATGGTCTCCTTGCAGCCACGAGTAGAAAGACGCCGACCGGAATAAAGAAGCTCAGAAACATCGGCTCGACCTCGTTCTTCCGCTCCAAAAGCCAGCTGGAATGCCGCAGATCCATATATAGAAAATAAATTAGGGCCAGATTCAACAGCCCCACGATCACCAGGACGATCTGTGTCAGGCTGTGGTTCGCCAAAACTCTGGCCGAGCCCTAATCTTGGCCGCTGTAGCATTGTTATGGCGATGATTTTGGCGAGGGACAGGTGGGGAAACGTGCCTGAAGAGAGTGCTATACTGTGCGTAGTGGAGATCTTATGAGTTCGAGGGACAGCGTGATCGTCAAAAATCCAAATATCCTGAGCGGAACGCCGGTTTTTCGCGGGTCGCGAGTACCTCTCCAACTTCTGTTCGATTCCCTGGAGCGGGGCCACACCCTTGAAGAATTTCTCGAAGGGTATCCGACCGTTTCACGCTAGATGGCCATCGCCGCGCTGGAAGAAGCTCAACAGCTGCTGTCGGCCCAGGCATGAATGCGCGTCCTCCTCGACGAGTGTGTGAGCGAAGGACTGCGCAACTATCTCGCCGGGCACGAATGTCAAACCGCCCGCTATGCTGGCTTCGCGGGACTTGAGAACGGTCAGCTCTTGACTGCAGCCGAGGCCGCGAAGTTCGACGTTCTCCTGACTGTGGATCGCGGATTTGAATACCAGCAGAACCTCGGACATCGGAAAATTGCGGTCATTATTTTCTGTGGTAGATCCGTCCTCTTGGAAGACCTCGTTCCTCTCATGCCCGTCGAGTCCATCGAGCCTGGCCAGGTCGTCAGAATCGAAAACAACGGAAGTGAAGCGAGAAGCTGACTTGGCGGTCGGCACCACACGTAGAGCACATCCTCCGTGCAAGGGGGGTTCGACCTTGGGTGGATTAACCGATTGGGATAACAGAAAGTCCCGGAATGAGTCGGAAGTGACGAACATTGAGTAAGCGTGGTAACGGAATATGAAGAGATCGGGCAAAGCAATGACAATGCCCCTGGCTGCCTGCTCGCCTTCGATTCGTCCGGCAAGCCCAGCGATCAGACCTGGGCTTCACTCGGCCGTGACAGTGTGGGATTCTAACCAAGTGCACAGATTTGCTTGCCTGAGATAGACAGTCTTCCTCACAAAATCGACTGCTAGACGTCCGCACGCAAAAGTCACCGCGTCATGTGAGATTCGTACTACCAGAGATAGCTGCAGAGCTGAAGCACCATGCGACGCGCTGACCGACCGAAAGTCTTCCGCCGATACTTGCCCCGGGCCGACGGAACAGGGTGCTACTAGAACGAAGACACTCCAATCGATGGTCCGCCCACGTGGCTGGTCTGGAAACAGCCCAACTTGCCTTCTTTACACACCCAATGGATGACGCCAACGCAGTCCTTGGAACCGAGCGAAATCGCTATCGGTGGTGATCAATTCACAGCCGTGCTCGATGGCCAAGGCCGCCACATAAGCATCCGTGACCAAAGGGCCGCCCTCAATGGCGTCACACATTTTCACAAACAGGTCCCAGTGTGTGCGACTCGGCATGACGAAGACGGCTCGTGGCCACTCGACGAGCCTGCGGCAAAAAGCCAACGCTGTTTCCATCGGCGTCGCCGGCTTAAAGATCTTGGAATTTGTCACGATTCGCAGGAAGCCGGCGAGCACGATCTCCGCGACGGCGAACGGTTCCGGCGCCTCGACCAGGGCTCTAAGCCACGTCGCGTATCGATCGTGCTCGGGCGCGTCCTGCCGATGCGCGTAGATTAGGACATTGACGTCCGGCAGTTGCATCGGCTAGCGCTGCCTCCCAAAACGCTCGACGTCGTCAGCTTCAAGCAGCGCAGCGGTCCTATCGATATTCAATGTTGTGAACTGACCTCCCTCGCCGAACGTCACCAAATCGAAACGGTCTCGCCGATGCGGCGCAGAGGCCTGCAACAGCAGCCGCACCGCGCGTTCGATCAGCCCGCTGACGCTCGTGCCGGACTGCGCCGCGCGCTTCTTCAACCGGTCCAGAAGACGATCATCTAACGTAATCGTTGTGCGCATGATGCACAATCATACTGCACTTACATCACTGCATCAAGCCCGCGAGTCTAGCCCCATGATGAAGCAGTCTGTCCGGAATGTGTGAGCTGGGGTCGAACGCTACTGACATGAATGCGACGGCGCTCTGGCCATCGGAGATTACGAGCCTTTCTTTGGGGGCAGAAAGTGTCTTGCCGCCCAGAGGCTGCAACATGGCTTCGAGTTGCTCTGCATCAAAGGTCGCAATCTGTTGGGCGGTTCCCGTATCTGCGTCGAGCACCTCAATACGACTCAGGGAAAGAGGAGTTGTCCCGAAGTTCGTCAGATGCAACTCGTGCATGACATAGAAATGCGGTCCGCCTGGGAATGCTGTGGTCTCGAATGGCACGCGCATTGCGAGCTGTGGTGGCCGGGGAGCGGGCTTGGCTGCCGAATTCTTGTTATCGGATCGCAGATTCTGCGCCTGAGAATTGCCCGTCGACTGGTTGTCCGGTTGGGCAATGGTAGGACATGAGCAAAGGGAAGCAGCTCCGAGAAGGATTAACAGGCGCATGCTCATGGTACGCAATTGGCGACCCACAAAGTTCCTCATTCTGGTTGGATGGTCGGTATTCGGAAGCGATCCAGCCCTTCCGAACTGATTCACCGCTGCCAATAGATAGATTAGGTGGAGAGACCGCCACGTCCACGGCTTTGCCACTTGTCTCTGTCGAGGTTGCGCAGCTCCGATTGCAGCCTTGTTTGGTATTGGCCGAGCCATCCGCCCCACTCGGAATGTACATCACGAATGCCCCGACGCAGCAAGAACTCCGCTTCTTTGTGGAAGTGTGACGAGTTCTGGAGGAGAGCGTTGGCGTCTCCGAGATCATCCACGCACAATGTGGGTTTCTTGTGTTCGAACCGTTTCTCGATGCGAATGAAACTGTCCACCGCGAGTTTCCCTTTCTTACGGGCTTCCTCAATGGCATTGGTGTGATAGATCAAATGCACTTTTGCGTCCGTGCCCTCGACGAGCATACGCTTGCCCGTTTGTTCATCTTCAGTGTGGAGAAGGACGCGGCCAGCCACACTCTGTAACTGGCGGAGAGTCGTGACCTGGAGGGGAAGGCGTTTGTCGGACAGCAGGGCACCGTGAGCCGCGAGCATCTTTTGCCGGTCCCCAGTCTGTTGCGGTGTCCTCAGAACTTTCTCAAAGTCTGCCTGCACGCTCCACTGGTGCGGCCCGACGAACTGCGCGAGGCCCATCGTTTGAAGATGCATGAGCCGGGCAGCAAGGTGTTTCTGGAGTTGCTGGGCAGATTCGGACAGTGATCTGTCATCGGGATTCACAGTCACAACGAAGCGGGGAGCGGAGCCGTCGTTGCCCCATTGGAGGATACGGTCGAGAGGTGTGTAGCGGGTTTGAACAGTTTCGCGACGACGTGCCTCTTGGGCATCCGCCAGAGAGCGATAGCCCAGGACTTCAGTAGCAATTTCTTCCGCCCGCTCACGCAAACCTCCACGAATGTATTCCCTTGGCAAGCGAAGCGGGATTCCCTTCTTGTCCACTCCACGAAGGGCGATGTGAACGTGAGGATGCTCCGTGTTGCGATGTACCGCGGCGACCCATTCGAGTGGGGTAGCCAGGTCATGTTCCATCCGGTGCACCAGCTCGCGAGCATACTGATGGAGGTTCAAGCGGTCTCCAAACTCGGGAGATACGATGATTTTGAAGAGCCGTTCGTCGCCGGCACTCTGCCATCTGTCGAGTGTTGCCGCGATGTTTAGGCGTTGCTCAGTAGCATTGAAGCTGCCTCAACTGCCTTCCCACCCTGTGTCGCGCTCTCGCGGGCCACGTATCTTCCGTGGGCCTTCCACTGGCCTGGATTCTTGTTCGCCGAGTAACTCACCCGAACAGCCACGCGCTGATTAAATGTACGGTACGCGCGGACGCTCCCGCCTGCACTGTGCGTGCCCCGCGTTTTCTGCCCCGCTTCGACATCTGGACGATGCGAAGCATGGATCGCAAGATACCCATATACTTACGCGGATTCTCGTTTGGTCCGTGCTTTGATTTTCTCGGCCGCAAGCGAATTAGGGGTTCGTCATTCATCGGCCACCATTCCCTTAAGAGTTTCTCTGTTCTTATTCGAGATGCCCTCCGCGGCAACACCTACCAGCTTTTCGTATCGCAGCCTGGCGCGAACACGCCGTGGAGACCTTTGCTCTGCCCCGTATTTTGGCGTGTGTTCTGCCCCCGCTGTGCGAGGTGGTTCTGCCCCTCAGCCTCAGTCTAAACGTCGCCGCGAAAAACGCGCCACACGCCTCGCACTAACTTCGGATCCAGTAGAAAGGTCAACGAAGCCTTCTTCTTCAAGCTGAGTTCCAACAGTAGTCGGATTAGCCAGAGCCCTCAAACGGTATTGGACCAGGCTAAGCTTGAACAACCCCTAAGGGTCATGTATATATCTCATGTATGGACCGCAGCGTATTTCGAGTTGTGGGAACCCCATTCCAAAGACGGTAGGAATCGTGGCCAAACGGCGAAGCGCAAACTTCGGAGTCTACAATGTGCGGCTCTTGAGTGCCCTCGACAAACTCCTCAGGGACAAACCTCGGTACATGGGAGAACTGTCGACTTCGATCAATGATGCGCTTCTAGCGGTCGACCTGAATACCGTCGAGCTTGTCAACCTTCAGTCGAGACAGAAACAGACAGGACGGGAAACGCAAGTCGTCATCTTGCGGCGGCTTCGCAAGCTTATTCATCACGTCGCTCAAAAGCGGAAGTGTTCGATGAATCAGCTCGTGAATAGCGCTCTCCTCGCGTATTACTCAAAGACTGGAGAAGCCAAACTCAAAAGACCGGCCAAGGAACATGGGGCATCCAGGCGAACGTATGACGCGATGTCGGAGTTGGAGCTTCGCGAGCTTCATCAGATGCTCTCAGGCCTTGCTGCAGTTCAGCCGATTTCCGCAGATGTAGAAGAGCCTGATGGGACGTATTACGAGTACGATCGCAATCTCAAAGCAACAGTCAAGGTTACGCCTGACGGAGAGCGTACTCCTGTTGTGCAATTAGAAGCGCAGTTCGCGCGCCACAGAAGGGTTCGCACAAAACTGCCCACGAAGGAATGATACCCTGAGCCAGCCGAAGCCAACATTGTTCATCATTGCCGGACCATTGGGTGCCGGTAAGACAACTTTCTACGAAGCCTACTTGAAAGAGGCGTTCCCTAGTCTCGTCCCCGCAGTTAGACACCAGCAACAACCATATATTAATGATCGGCGTTCTTTTGCCGTCGAAGACATTCGTGTGGACACGCAACTACTAGACGAAGCCAAGGCAGCAGGCTACGCGACGAAGGTGCTTTTTATTTCTACGGAAGATGCGAATTTGAACGTCGGGCGTGTCTTGGTCCGCATGAGTCGCGGCGGACAAGCCGTGCCGATATCAAGTGTGATTGATTCCTACAGGGAGTCTCCAAAGAATCTTCCCGAAGTCCGCAAGCATACTGATGACTTGATAGTGTACGACAACACGGCGCATCGCCGCGGCTACCGCGTAGTGGCACAATTCGTCGGCGGCGAGTTGACCAAAACCGCGCAGACGATACCGGACTGGGCTGCTAGGGTGTTCGGCAAGGAATTGCATGCGTCCAAGCAGCACGAGAAAGCCGGGCGGGGACGCTAACATTTCCTCTCTTAGTTTAGCTACCACATCATTCGCTCTCGGATTTATTCTTGGGTGCGTAAAGATGTACTTTCCCATCCCCTACGACGGCCACCTTCCAAGAACTGCATTACTTTCTTGCCGTTTCTCGCCATCGCTGCCCAACGAGATTTCTTGGGGGTCGTTTACTGCCGACGAACCGGACTAGCGGACATGATCGGCGCCCACGATAGCCACGGCGACGACGCAATTTTGCGACGACCGATTGTGCCAGCCGTGGCGCGTCCCATTCTGTACGACGCAGTCTCCCGCCTTCAGTAATGTTTCGACTCCATCATCCAGCTCCAAATAGACTTCGCCGGATAGAATTACATCGAAGTCCACCGTTTCGGTGGTGTGCATCCCCGGGTTCATCGGCTCCATGACTTCTGCCAATCCCGGCAGTTTCTCGTGCAATTCGCCAAACGCCTCGGCGAGATCCGTGTTCTCAGGAAGCTTGTGGGAATTCGGAGGCACGGTGAAGAAAACGAAACGGAAACCACTTGGGGGAGGGAAGTAGCGGGGATGAGCCGGAGGCGTCCCGTCGCTTGGCAGCTTCGGAACCGCATCGCCTCCCCAGATCCGATGAAACTCAAAGCCCGGCAGTAGGCTGAGGGTCACCGGTTCGATGGCCGCGTCCTTCGCAACTACCGACTTCCCGACTGGGTCGCGGCCGGTCACCACGCAGCGGATCTTCATCGAGCAACCTCCTTGCGGTTCACTGCAGGCCGCCGCGCGGAGGATTTTGCGGTTTACTCTGCGGCCTCCACGCCTCGGTAGAACGAAATCGATTGTATTTTACATTTTGTTGGCTACGCTAGTGCCGTGCAAACGCCGTAGCCAAACATTCTGATGAGCTTGTGTGCGCACATTCTGACAATCGCTTGTGACACTCCCTCGCGGCAAACGCATATAATCGAACTCCGGATCGCCGGTCACCGCTCGATACAATCGCTGACAAGGTTCGCGATCTAAATATGTAATTGCCATGGTGCTGTACGTATAGTAGTATCTCTTCGGCTGAGATGTTGACTGTGTGGGATAAGTGGGCGAACGGACTATAAGCCGACCGCGGTGGAAGCTTGGTTTGAGGGCCTTGCCGCAACTCCTCAGGGCGCAAGGAAGAAACCGCTCAAGTGGCCAACAATCGACAAAATCAACTCTGTTATGAGTCAAGTTTACGCTCATGCGCAGAGACAAGGGTTGATTCCTGCAGAGATGAATTGCAACCCCTTCCGTCCGCCGAAATTCGGAGGAGTACGCTGCAAAAGCATGTCGGAGTACGAGGCGAAAGTTGTCAGCCCTCAACAGATGGTTGCTATCTTAGCCAAGCTCGACAAACCGGAGACCAGGCTGGAGTGGACATTGGCTCTGGTTCACGGCGCAACGGCCCTTCGTTCAGAAGAGTGTTTTGCGCTGAAGTGGTGCGACATCGACTGCACTAACAACCAAATTCTTGTGCAAAGGGCTTGGAGCAAAGGAAAGGAGACGGGCGGAAAGACGAGTGGTTCGATGAAGCCCGTGCCAATGCATCCTGGTCTTGCCGAATATTTGAAAGAGTGGCGGAGCGTAACTCCGTACAGCGACGAATCGGATTGGATCTTCCCTTCATTCGGGAAAAAGGGACGGATTCCAAGATCAGCATCATCCTGTGGGAAGGATTATCTTCGTCCCGCAGCGGTCCCTGCCGGTGTTATCTGCGAAGGTGACAACTCACGGTTTGGCTGGCACAATCTGCGGCACAGTTTGGCAACGTTCTTTGGGTCGAACGATGTCCACCCTTCGGTCATCCAGACAATGCTGCGACATTCAAAACAGCAAACCACTTTGCGGTACATTCATGCGGTCAACGACAAACAGGTTGAGGCTCAGGGGTTGTATTTAGATGCAATCGAAATCCGTAGAAAGCACACGCAGGCTTCAGGCGTGCGCCTATCTCGGGGTGAATCTCGGGTTGGTGGAGAAACACCGAAATCTGTAAGTGCTTGAAAAGAATGGCGGGGACGACGAGACTCGAACTCGCGACCTCTGCCGTGACAGGGCAGCGTTCTAACCAACTGAACTACGTCCCCAGCCGTGGAATCAACAACTTAGCGTAAAACCTTGCAAATACGGGCTTTGCAAGATTCGCATATAGCGCACTGATCGCTTGCGGCGCATACGGTAGCAGCTGTCCCTGCCAAAACCGCTAATAAACCGCCAATAAGAATTCGTGCGCTCATGCGAGATTCATCCTAACACAAATGCCTGCCCGAGGCGAAGCCGAGTCCGATGAATCTTGACGCATCGAGACAGCCGCCTCGTGGTCGTAATTGCAGAGTATGAATGAAAAAAAAATGGACTCAGCCGCCGAAACCTAGAAGCCACGGCTGAAAACAGTTGGTTTGGATTGCGAGCTTCCGAAGCTTTGGCACCTTCCCGGCAGTTCTGCAGATACGGGCGGGGAAGCTCTCCCGGCGCCGATGGAAATCATTCCAGAACGGCACAGCACATCCATCATAGCGCCTTCTGGAAGCAGTCTCAGGGATTCAGGACAGCGTTGCGTCTAGCTTCAAGAAGTCTCGTGACCTTTTCCACCTTATCGGTCTCGACGCCCACGTCATTCAGCGCTTCGCGAAAGTGAGTAAGAAACCTATCGAAATGTCCGTCGTTTAATCCTTGGTCCCGGGCATGCGCATGAGCCGCATGGATATCTTTTCCCGTATAGACAACTCGTCCGCCGAGAAGCATGGAGATAAACATGCTTTGCCGAGAGCATAGTTGCGTCATGTCGGTAGTTTTAAAAAAGGGGCTAAGTGTTTCATCCGCGAACACTTTTCTATAAAAGGCTTCTGTAGCAGCCCAGACTGTTTGCCTTCCACCGATGAGATCATAGAGGTCATCGATCACTTGATCCTCCGGAAGTAAGAGCACGAGGCGGTTTCTCGTTCACTAACTGAGGTTCGCTGGTGCCGGTTATTGTAGCTTCCCGACCGGTGCAGTCAACGATTGCAGATCACTTGGCGTCACAAACTTCAACCTCTTGTTGGACGAACACTTCCGTCTCGACCTTCACAGCTGGAAACAGGGCGACTTTGCACTGAAGAGACCGTGCGACCAGGCACGATTGCTCGGCTTTCTCAAGAAGGCGAACGGCGCGGTCACGATCCTCTTCTTTCCGGAGGGTGACGGTCGGCCGCAATCGAATTTCTGTAAAGCGCCAACTGCTGTCTTCTTTGGCGAGCACACCTTCCGCCGCCAGTCGCAAAGAATCAAATTCCAGATGTGAGGTTTGTGCCATGCCCTCAAAGGTGCTGATGAAGCAGCTGGCCACGGCAGCGACCAGGAAATGTTCCGGAGTCCACCGGCCGACCTCACCTTGAAATTCAGGCGGCGGGCTAAAGGATATGGCCTGCAGGATTCCCTCGGCATGGACGACGCCATTGCGCCCCCCTGCGCCGATGGCTTCAACACGATACGCGTGAATGGATTCCATTTCGTCCTCCTCAGATGTGACGGCGGGAGATCAATTCGAACTCAGCCCGCGCCACGGGTCCAACCCTAGCAAAGGAACTGTGTTGGTCATGTGACCTATGGCACAGTCGAAAGTGACGGCGGTCACAGCCAGACGGCCCTGTGCCGGCGTATTCATGGGACGTAGGGAGGTGGCCCATGCAAGCCGTTCAAGCGAGAACGAGAATTACACTGAAGAACATTTTGTTCGCAACTGACTTCTCACAGGCTGCAGACGCAGCTGCACCGATTGCGATCCAGATCGCGCGACGTTATGGCGCAAAGGTGTATGGCGTACATGTGAATAGATTCGACGACTACACGGTTGCTGCACCGAATGCCTGGGCAGCGATGGCTGAGGCGGCGGAAAAGGAGACCAAAGAAGATGCCGGACGCCTGAATGAACAGCTCCAGGGCATCGAACACGAAGTGGTGATCGGTGAAGGTAACCTTTGGGAAGTGCTATCCAACTTGATCAGCGAAAAGGAAATTGACCTAGTCGTGGTGGGTACGCGCGGGCGCACGGGGTTCGGAAAAACGTTACTCGGCTCAGTCGCCGAGCAGATCTTGCGGCAATCGCCGTGCCCCGTTCTGACGGTCGGCCCACACGTGAACCCTTGGTCTGACGAATACGTAAAGATGCGTGAAATCGTGTATGCCACAAACCTGGGAACTGACACCCCGGTGGCGGCTGCCTACGCCATATCCCTGGCGCAGGAGAACCAAGCACATCTCGTGTTGCTGCACGTGATCGAGGACCCGAAGCCAGGGGACTTGGTAGACAGCCCAGAGGGCGTGAACTTGAAGGCCCGCAAGCTGCAGCAACTGGTTACGGAGCAAGCCGGGTTGTGGTGCGAACCCAGTTACATTGTCGAGCAGGGACCAGCGGCAGAGAAAATCCTGGACGTTGCAAAGCGGCGGCCCACTGATCTCATCGTGCTGGGAGCCCGGCCGGCAAAGGGGCTTGCAACGCATCTGAACATCGGAACAGTCCACAAGGTTGTTTCGCAAGCGACGTGCCCAGTCCTCACGGTTCGTGGATGAAGCGCATCGCACCATCAAGCTGGCATCAGAGGCGGTGAAACATAAGGGGGTTGAGGCTGCAGCGAGGGCTCTTGAAGTTCGCTGGCCTCAACCCCGGCAGGCGAGGAAATGCAGATTTTGAAAGCTGGCGTGCTCTATTTCGTAGTCGTTTTCGGAGCGGGATTCATACTCGGCCCCATCCGCATTCTGTGGATCGTCCCGCGACTCGGCAGAAGAATGGCCGAACTCCTGGAAATGCCCATCATGCTCGCGATCGCAATTGTGACAGCACGGTGGATCGTTCGGAGACTTGCTGTGCCTCCAACGCCATCGTGTCGGCTCGGTATGGGTGGCATCGCACTTAGCCTACTGCTAATCGCGGAATTTACTCTTGTGCTCTCGCTTCGAGGTTTCTCGATCAAGGAGTACCTTACTACCCGAGATCCCGTAGCGGGAACAGTCTACTATGTGGCGCTCGGAGTGTTTGCCGTCATGCCGCTTCTGGTGGCGAGAAGATCTGCTAGGGCGACCTGAATGCACTTGCATGGCATTTTGATTAAATCACGCTCGCGTGGCCCTGGCTTCTTGCTGAAATCAGGCGCCAACAGTCTCGGGCGATAGCCCAGTCTTCTTGAGCGTGCACGACTAACACGCGAACTGTTGAATCGGAAAGCGAGATATCCTGGTCCGCAGATGCTTGCGCATTCTTCGCGGCGTCGAGTTTCAGGCCAAGAAATCCAAAGTTGGCGCAAGCTGCGGCTCGCAGCTCAGGCGAATTCTCTCCAATCCCAGCCGTGAAGACTAACGCATCCATTCCGCCCAAAACTGCGGTCATCGCGCCGATACCAGATTGAAGACGATGCACGAAGATCTCAAAAGCCAGCGTAGCCCGCGGATGGCCGTCTTTCATCGCGGCTACGATCTGCCGCATGTCGCTTGAGATCCCAGAGATTCCCAACAGGCCTGATTTCGTGTTCAGCAAGTCGTCAAGCTGCTGCCCCGTGAGCTGCCCTCGTCGCATTAAGTAAGTGAGGATACCGGCGTCCACGGAACCAGATCGCGTGCCCATCATTAGCCCTTCCAGGGGGGTAAAGCCCATCGTTGTATCCACGCTTCGGCCGTCGCGAATGGCTGCTAGAGAGCAACCGTTCCCCAAGTGGCAGGTCACGAGTTTCAATGATCGTAAATCCTTCCGGAGGAGCTGTGCCGTGCGCTCGGCGCAGTACTGATGATTGATTCCGTGAAATCCGTAACGGCGAATCCCCTGAGCGAGCCATTCATAAGGACCGGGATATACAGCCGCAGGTTCCGGCAATCGGCTGTGAAAGCCAGTGTCGAACACCGCCACCTGGAGAACCGCGCCAATGCGTTTCTCGATGATCTCGATCCCTTCCAGCTCGGCGCGATTATGGAGTGGGGCAAAGACGGACATGCGCGCGATTGCAGATTTCACTTCGGGTGTGATGGCTGTAGCTTCCTGGAGGCTCTTACCACCGTGCACAACTCGATGGCCTACTGCGTCGATTTCGGAAGGCGCAGAAAGTACGCGCAGCTTTCCACTCCATAGAGTATCCAATAGGCATTCGATGGCATCCGAGCGCGACGCAACCTTGACGCGATCTTTCAGCTGCACGCCCTGTGAATTCTGTGCCTGGATATCGGCATGGTCTCCGTTCCATTCGATCTTGCCTTCCCAGGCTGGTGCGGGCGGATGTGCAGGAAGGGTATTTCCGATATCGTACAGACAGTTCTTCTGGCTGCTGGAACCTGAATTGAGTACTAGGATTTTCATCGCCTAGTGAGGCCATTTCCAATCCCGGATTTCCGGTAAGTCGTCTCCGTGTTCGCAAATGTATTGCTTGTGCTCGACGAGCTTGTTACGCAAGAACTGTTTGAAATGCGCGCCGACGCGTTGCAAACGAGGGACGCGGTCGACCACGTCGCCTGCTAGATGAAATCGATCCAAATCGTTCAGGACGGTCATATCGAAGGGAGTGGTCGTTGTTCCTTCCTCTTTGTATCCGCGGACGTGGAAGTTGTCATGATTCGCGCGCCGATAAGTCAGGCGATGGATCAGCCAAGGATAGCCGTGATAGGCAAAGATGACCGGCTTGTCGATTGTAAAGATCGAGTCGAACTCACGGTCGGACAGCCCGTGGGGATGTTCGGTCGCGGACTGGATGGTCATCAAGTCAACCACGTTGACGACGCGGATCTTAATGTCCGGAAAATGCTGGCGCAGAAGGTCGACGGCCGCAAGCGTTTCCAGTGTCGGAACATCTCCGGCACAGGCCATCACGACATCCGGCTCGCTTCCCTTGTCTGTGGAGGCCCACTGCCAAATTCCGATTCCATTCGTGCAATGCTCGATGGCGGATTCCATTTCGAGCCACTGTAGCGCCGGTTGCTTTCCAGCAACGATAACGTTGACGTAGTTTCGGCTGCGGAGGCAGTGATCAGCCACCGAAAGCAGCGTGTTAGCATCCGGAGGAAGATACACGCGTACAACGTCCGCCTTCTTGTTCACAACATGGTCGATGAAGCCTGGGTCTTGGTGCGTGAAGCCGTTATGGTCTTGGCGCCAAACGTGTGACGTAAGGAGGTAATTCAATGAGGCGATTGGTCGTCGCCAAGGAATATTTCTTGTCACCTTGAGCCACTTTGCGTGCTGGTTGAACATAGAGTCCACGATGTGGATGAAAGCCTCGTAGCACGAAAAAAAGCCATGGCGGCCAGTGAGCAAATAACCTTCGAGCCAACCCTGGCACATATGCTCACTGAGCACCTCCATCACACGGCCGTCTTTTGAGAGGTGCTCGTCGGTTGGAAGCATCGGCTCCATGAAAACTTTGTCGGTGACTTCGTATAGCGCATCGAGCCGGTTCGAGGCTGTTTCATCAGGACCGAATACCCGAAAGTTCTTCGAGTCCGCGTTCCGTTTCATGACATCGCGCAGGAGATTTCCTAAGACTCGAGTTGCTTCCGCCGTCTCAGTGCCAGGCTTTGTAACCTTCACCGCGTATTGGCGGAAGTCCGGCATGACAAGATCCTTAAGCAGCAGGCCTCCATTCGCGTGCGGGTTGGCACCCATGCGGCGTTCGCCCCTTGGCGCCAGTTCCTTCAGTTCTGGAATCAATTTGCCAGCTCCATCGAACAGTTCTTCTGGCCTGTAGCCCTTCAGCCATTCTTCCAATATCCTTACGTGGTCCGGGTGCGAAATAAAACTCGTAACGGGTACCTGGTGCGCACGCCAGGTGTCTTCGACCGGCTTTCCGTCGACGACCTTTGGCCCCGTCCAGCCCTTCGGCGTTCGTAGGATGATCATTGGCCACACCGGAAGTCCGGCTGACTGCCCCGCGCGGGCCTCATTCTGAATGGCGTGGATTTCCTCAATGATCGTGTCGAGCGTGTGTGCCATGAGTTGGTGCATGGTCTCCGGTTCATGGCCTTCCACAAAATACGGCTTGTAGCCATACCCGGCGAAAAGTTGAGTCAACTCCGCATCACTCAGACGGCTGAGTATCGTCGGATTCGCGATCTTGTATCCGTTCAAGTGCAAAATGGGAAGTACAGCGCCGTCGCGAACGGGATTCAAGAACTTGTTCGAGTGCCAACTCGCCGCAAGCGGACCCGTCTCGGCTTCACCGTCACCGACGACGCAGCAAACCAGTAGGTCTGGGTTGTCAAACGCGGCCCCATAAGCATGAGCAATCGAGTATCCCAGTTCTCCGCCTTCATGAATCGAGCCAGGCGTCTCCGGTGCGACGTGGCTTGGAATACCTCCTGGGAACGAGAACTGCTTGAACAACTTCTTCAGGCCCTCTTCGGTTTGTGAAATGTTGGGATAGAGTTCGCTGTAGCTGCCTTCCAGGTACGTGTTAGCAACCCAACCGGGCCCTCCGTGACCAGGACCCGTCACGTAGATGACATTCAGATCGCGCTTCTTGATTAGCCGATTGAAATGAACATAGATGAAGTTCAGCCCCGGTGTTGTGCCCCAATGGCCCAGCAATCGTGGTTTGATGTGCTCGAACTTCAACGACTCGTGAAGCAACGGATTGGCATAGAGATAGATCTGCCCTACGGAGAGGTAGTTCGCCGCGCGCCAGTAGGCATGCATCTTGCGCAGCTCTTCTTCGGCTAGAGGCTGTTTGGATTCATGAAGCCTTGCTGAACCTGTGGACGCCGGTGAAGCCATATCAGTACCCTCCCGGTGGGCGATCAGAATTGCTGTTTCTGGATGGACAAGACAAGGACCTCTCATCGTTGTAGAGGCGCCAGTCCCCAATCGAATCTTATCCCCGGACACTTGAACAGGCCATTACAACTAGCTGGCGGCCCAGGTTGTGAACTCTGAGCGGGCAGCGTGTATGGAATTAGGGCAATGAGTGAAGGTGCGTGCTCATCCATGCACAGGCCGTAAGGCGCAAGACGCGCTACACTGCTGACAACTCCTTGTGAGTTTCTCCCGCTGCGAGTTCTGGCCAGATCAGCTTAAGCGTGACACCATGTTCTTCGTCGTACACCAGAGTGAAAAAATGTGAGCAACGTTCGCACAGCCAGTAATGCCTTACGCCGTGGATTCCGCCTGGCGAATCCGCCGTTGGATTACTCCCATTAGTTGGAACCGGATCGGGGCGGAATCGAAAGAATTTGCCGCCGCCGGTCCAATGAAAAGCAGTCGGACACGCCGGGTTTGCACACTTTGGATGCTGCTTCTGGTACAGAGGGGTTCCTTTCAACGTTCCGCCGCTGGTGGGCGGGTGCTTGCTGTGAGCTTGTCGAGCCGCTACCCGTTCTTCTTCCAAACGTTGAATAGTGGCCCTCAGCCAAGCTCCAACCGTTTCTTCGGTCTCTTGTTGGTTGCTGTATCGGTAGAGGGAATCCAGGGTCTCCCCCGGTGGGTTGAACGGAATGTGGCGGCAGGGAATGTTTTCGGAGCGGCGCTCGGGTGGCACTAGTTGCATCAGAACACAATCACTGCACGGACCTGGATTCTCTTTGGAATCGTAGTTCATGCAGGTGAGTGAATCTTCGAAAATATATTGAGGCCTCCACGGCGTCCTCGGCGAACGCCCATAGCCCCCGTCTTCGAGGAATTGAAGTTCAAACTTTAGAACTTCCAAGAGGTCGCGCTCATCTTTTTGCAT
>QHYK01000064.1 GCA_003224085.1 Acidobacteriota bacterium
GGTGTGACGCAGGATGTAGCGGTCGCCGTCGCTTGTGAGTACGCGGAAATAGGTTTGGCCGGGAGAATACCAGCGGTCTTCGACTTCTACGATCGCCAGCGTGCGCTCGCCGAGGTGCAGTCGCAGGGGACGCTCATCCGCTTTGAAGCCGGAATAACACTCGACACGCACGAACAGGTCAATCACCGTCCTGGCCAATGGAACTTCCGTTCATTTCAAATACGGGGTCAAATATAGCGCAAGGCATGGCCGAAGAAAAGCGGCAGCAGGGCTGCCGCCCTCCGTATGTCTTCATTCGCTAGGATGGTTTGCGGCTCGCGGCGAGCTCGGCGTTCCAGGCGGCGCCGAGAAAAATAATCACGGCGGAAATCTCCATCCAGATAATCAGGCCGATGACCGCAGCCAAGCCGCCATACACAATGCTGTAGGGAACGCGGCGGACGTAAGCTCCAAAGACAGCGTCGGAGATCCACCAAAGGAGCGTGGCCACTGCCGCCCCCGGCAGAACGTTGCGCAAGCTGTCTTCTTTGGCACGCGCCACGCGGTAAATTACCGTCAGCGCCAGCATCGCCAGAACCATAGCCGCTACGGGAAAAAAGATGTTCCAGCGGCCTTGCAGAATCGAATGCTTGCCGACTTCGTGGGCTATCCAATGGCGCAGCGGCTTGCCCAGAATTCCGAGAATGGCGGCGCCAAGCAACGGAGCAATCGTGATCAGCAAAAGCAGCAGGCCACGAAGTTGGCGGTGCAGAAATCCCGGCTTTTCTTCGTCTCCGTAAATGATATGAATTCCTTCCATCACGAGCTTCATGACTTGGGAACCTGCAAGGAGCGTCCCAGACCATCCCAATAAGGCAATCTTCCATGCTTCGGGGCTCCGCTTCACGAGAAACTCGGAGACGATTCCCTGGCTGCCGGGGGGAAGAAACTCCGTGAAGTCCTTAACCAGCTCGAGCAGGCTGGTCTTGCCGCCGATGCGCGTGGTGGCCAGCGCAACGGCGATCAGCAAGGTGGGGAAAAACGCGAGGAAGAGATTGAAGGCAATGGCCTGCGAAATCATGCTGCAGCCCGGGAAAACGCGAGAGAACATGCGGTAGCCGCGCTCCGCGATTCTTCCCACTGAAATCATGGGGGCGATTATACCTGCCAAATAAGTGGCGAGCGACGAGTGGCGAGTCACCAGCAAGAGATTCGGCCCCGCGATCAGTCGCGAGTTACGCACAGCGGATCCCAAACAGGAAAAGGGCACCGCCGTGGCCATTCCTTGCAGGCGGCCTTACGTCGACACCCGCGGAGCGCGAGAATCAGTTTGCGGTTTTCCCGGCAGCGAAGGCTTCCTGGATGAACTCCCACACCTTCTTGTTGCTGAACGGCTGCATGCGCTGCTGCATGTTGGCCGGCCAGTTGGGGCGGTCCTGATACATTTTGCTGAGGCCCGCGGTGATTTGCTGGTCGCCGCCGGTGAAACCTTCCACAAGTTTCTTCCAGCGCGCGGCCAGAGCCTGCGCTTTTGCATTCGCGGGATTTTCGCCGAGCGCCGCTTCGACGTCGCCGAACAGGTCCGACCATTCCTTGGACCAAAATTCCTGATTCTCCGCCGACCAGAGCTTCTTGCGCTCCTCGGTTTTGGCTTGCGCCTCTTCGCTGTAATATTTCTTCGACCAGTCCATGTTGTCTTGCATTTCGATCACCTCGATGATTTTCTTCAAGATGGGCCGATTCCCCGGCGCGGTGGCTTTCTCGGCCTCTTCGATGCGCGAATGGCGCTGTCCAAGAGCCGCCGCTTCTCCTCGAGCACTCGCCGCTGCATGCGCAGAGACTCGGACATTCCGTTCGTGCCGTGTTGGAACATCTGCCGGATCTGCTTGAGAGGAATTCCCAGGAACTTGAGGGCTACAATCTGCTCGAGCCGCTCGAGGTCGCGGAGGCAATACAGGCGATAACCGGCCTCGGTGCGGTTGGCTTGACCAACCCCCAGCGATCTTGACGACTCCCACGCCAAAGGCGGGGGAGTCCTCGGAGTTACTATGCGGCATGGCCACATACCTCCGACGATGTTTCCTGCTTCACGGGCACACGCCTAAACTCGCGTTTAGGTCTTACTGTGCCTCCACAGGCTAATACCGAGCGTCCCTCGGCTAAGATTCTCAAACCTTCGACGAAAATGTTTACGACGGCATTCTCGTCCCGCTGATGTTCCGTATGGCAACCCGAACACCTCCAACGGTCTTGGAGTTTGAGGTCTACATTCTTTTGGTGACAAATGCAGCACAACTTTGATGACGGGAAGAACCTATCTACTTTGACGAGCGTTCTTCCATGCCACTTGCACTTGTATTCCAACATGCCAACGAACTCACCGAAGCCCGCATCCGAGATGGCTCTGGCTAAGCGGCGATTCTTAAGTATGTTCTTGGTGCCGAGCGTCTCAACCATAATCACTTGGTTTTTGTGAATTAGTTGAGTGCTCAATTTCTGAAGAAAATCCGTGCGCAGATCGGTTACTCGCTGACAAATATGAGCCACCCTGCTACGCGCCTTCTCGCGGTTCTTAGAACCCTGCTCACAACGGCTCAAACGCTTTTGGGCGGTGCGGAGCTTTGACAGTGCCGCCAACAAAGGACGAGGCAACGACACCTGAGACCACCTTCTTCCATTGAAGAAGTTGAACGTCTTGGTGTTCATGTCCACAGCTAGGCGATGGCTCGCGGGGCCTACAACAGGCAACGGCTGCTCTACTTGGAACGAAACATAATATCGACCTGCAGGCGTCATGCTAAGCACAACCGAGGATGGCTCGCCGCTTACACGACGGTGCCAAACAATCGGGATCGCACCGATCTTGGAAAGGCTTAGGACGCCATTTTTGAAACGGAAAGAGTTTCTGGCGAAACGAGCAGACTGACGGTTTGATTTCTTCTTAAACCTCGGTGGTTTTACTTTATCCGGACGCTTACCCATCAAGGAGTCGAACCAATTCTTGTACGCGGTATCTAAAGCACGCCCGGTCTGTTGTAACGATTGGGCGCTGACTTCGCGGAGCCAAGGCAACTCGGTCTTCATTCTGGTTAGTTCCAGACTGCGTTGTGCTGGAGAAGTCTTGGTTTTGTTGTGGGAGTATCTGGTTTGCGAAAAGTTCAAAAGATGATTGTACACAAATCGGGCGCAACCAAACTGACGCGCAGCCAAGAGAACTTGCTCTGGGGTGAGATATACCCGACCCTTGACGCCGTGTTTGGTGGAGTTAGACATTCTTCTGGTTGTCCACGTACTGCTTGATGTCTTCCAGTGGTGCACCACCTACGTGGTCGGGCATGATTTCCAGAGCCATGACCTCGGCTCGATATCTCAAAGCCGCCTTAGGTATCAAATGGAAGAGACGCTCGGCAACCTTATCCACAAGCACTTTACGACAGTACACCTAAGGGCGTTATAGCCCTTCGCTTTTCTTTCGTCAACAGTTTTCTAGAAGCCCTTATCCCCATGCCTAAAGACGGGGGGCTTTACGGCTCCCCTCGGTAATGGTGCAAAGCCCGTAGGGTCACTCCAGCGAGTTTGGGGAAATCCTGGACGTGAAACAGCTTGGAGACGCGAAATCCCTCGTCGAGGAGTAGGTTCAACCCTGACCTAACGTCAGAGTCAAACTGGATTTTAAGCCCGCGGGGAGAGTCAGGCAGGTTTGTCGACCGCCTGTGTTTAACTCCATTAGTTTTCAATGAATTAAGGAAATGCGGCCGCTGATCGCTGCCCGCAAGAATGGGGTTGAAAGTGGGCCAAGATCAAAAGGAAAGATCGCGCCAGATTCCCGAAGCCGTGATTATCGGCATCCGCTTCGTGGAGGCCAAGCGCCCTGCGCGATTGGCTCTTGTGTATCAGCCAAGGAACACAAGGCCAAGGACAGTCACCACAGGGCTTAGTGACGAACATCCCAGGAGCGGACTCAATCGTGCTTCTCCATGTGCATCACGGGGAGCGTTTCACCGTTGTTCAAAGGAATAGAGATGGGCTTGACGGCGACATAGCCCTTTGCGCCGAAGAGTTTGGCCCCGGTGAGGGTGGCGCCCATCTCGAAGCGTGTAAAGCCCGCGGCACGGGCGGCATCTTCACAAGCTTGAAGGAGCTTGCTGCCCACGCCTTGCCGCGCCCAGTCCGGGTGGACGAAGAAGGCGCGAATCTTGGCGGCATCGCGTTGCGGGTCAAGCAGAGTATCTTGGCGTCCGGTCCAATGGTCGCTGCCGTAGAGCGTTTTGCGTTTGCTCCAGCCGCCGCAGCCGACTATGCTCCACGCAGCGCTCGGGTTTAGGTTTGTGCGCTGCACGCTTTTCGCCGACTTGGAGGGCGCTTCCACGACGATGTACGTGCCGTCAGCGATGAGCTGGCTGTCCACACCAAAGACGGTTTGTAGCGCACCTTCGATCTGGGCCGGAGTGTAATCTTCGGTCTGCAAGCCGCGGGCGGAAGCTTCGATCAGTTTGCACAGAACCGGGACGTCTTCCGGCACAGCGAGACGCAGGCGAATTTTCTCGGTGTCTGTCACTCGCACCCCCGCACATACTCAGGAATTCTATCGCCCCTGCGGTTTTTCCCGTGCGGTCGAAATCGTATCAACTCATCTCATCTCATGTAAGGATGTGCGGCCTATGGATAAGCGGGCGACTCCCTGGAAGGGCATAGTGGAATTCGAGTACGTCGCGGCGCGGCAGTCCAAGGAAGAGGCGGGATTTCTCGCGCCGCAGCTAACGAATCAGGCGCTTCCCATGAAGTGATGTATTCTGCGAAGCCGGCCGATCAGGGCCGCGAGTTTGGGGCGGTCCTGCTTGCTCAGCGCTGTAAACTTTAGTCCCAAGCCCCCGCCTGCATTGGCATGGCGCACAACCGCGTCCGCGCGGATCTGCCCTTCAGCCGCGAGAAAATCAAGCCGAGTCGGCGTGCCGGAAGGCGCTAGCTGCGCGGTTTCGATGAATAATCCCCCCAGGCTCATGTCGCGAACGAGCGAAACGTCGTAGCGTCCCTGGCATTTCCAATACACCCATACGTCTCCCGGCGCCGGGACTCGCGACGTAAGCCTCCGGGAAGGAACGCTTGCGGGCCGCATGCTGTTCCCCGATCTTTTGGAGTCAACGTGGCTTATCTAGTAGGGGTAAGTGTACACCCGCTGCGTGACGGTAGTGTCAAAATTTGTTGAATCGTTTCACTTCGCACTAGCAGGGCTATAATCATCGTAGGCAACCCCCGCGCCGTTCACAAATCAAAAGAATGCACGCCTGCCTTCTACAAAATCGATAAGGAGCGCCGCCTGGTACTAACTTCGGTGTACGGAGTGTTTTGCCGGGCCGATGCTGCAGGGCATATGGAAAAACTTCTCAAAGATTCCGAGTTTGACCCTATCTACTCGCAGATCGCGAACCGGCGCAGAGATCCGTCTTTTCGCCGCAATCACGCCGCGCTTTCATTGTCCCCAAACGATGTGGTGTATGGACTCGGACGCATGTTTGGGATGCTTCGAGAAAACCAGGGCGAAAAGGGGATTCGCGTCTTTCGCGGCCTCGATGAGGCTTTGGATTGGGTATTCTTTAAAAACACGAGTGCCTGACACGCAAGGCATGCTTCTCGACACCGCCGTTTCGTTTGATGTAAGAATTTAAGGCCCTGAGAAAGGCAGATATGAGCTGCTACCTGAATCCTCTTGGCGCTGCCGCAGTATTGCTAATCTTCTGCGCTAGCGCTGTGACAACGCAGGAAACCCAAGAGAAGGCACAAGAAAAACAGGTGAAACCACAGGATACCCAGGAGAAATCACAGGGTTCCCAGGAAAAATCCGGCGGCAATTTCACTCCTTGGTACAATCCTGCCAGATACAACCCGGTGAAGCTGTTCAAGCACTACAAGTCGGCGAACGATCAGCTCGCATCCGACGGACACCTGGAAGACAAGCTAACCAAACAGCTGCGAATTCAGGGAATCCTGGCGGGCGAACGAGAGTTGCAGGACGTTTGCTCGGAGTTCAGGAACCTGCGCACTTGTATTGCTGCGCTTCGCCTGAGCGTCAGCTTGGTGGTTGATTTCACCTGCCTAAAATGGAATGTGACGGGCGTGAAGCCCAAGGGTGTTGCCGATTCTTGCGCGGGTCCGGCCGGCGGAAAACCCATGCCACTGGACCGCGCCCTCGGCTTGCTGAAGCCGAAGCTGGATGTCAAAACAGAAGCGAGCAACGCTCTTAAGAAAGCTCACGACGACATTAAAGACGCAAGTTTCTAACTTGCATTTTGATAAGGCCGCGATTAATGGCGGCCGTAGCGAGCCAGCATTTTTCAGCTGCGCACGGGAGCCTGAAGCCAGCGCACGACTTTCCGCAAAGGGGACGGGCCCTTTTTCTTGGGGGCCATCGGAGTTTGCAGCCACTGAACGACGCCCCGTCCAGCGGCGGCGATCGGGCTGCCATTGTTTTCTTCTTCGGGCAAGGTGAGCGGAGCAGCGACGTAAGGCGTTGGCTCGTGAGACATTGGCTCGTGTTCTGCTTCGACGGCGGTCGCCGTCATTGGTGCGCCGGTTCCCCCGTTCAATTCCTCAGAGAGTGACGGCGCCTCGGTTCGTGCCGGTTTTTCAAAAGCCGCATAAGATGTGGGCTTGTGCGGTGGCGCCGTAGGCTGCGCGGCTGGCGGCTCCATGGCGGGTGCAAACATGGTGGTCGAGACCGCACTCGGGGCTTCCGCAGACGTCAATCTGGGCGCCCTCTCACTCTCGCTCGAGGGCTCTTCAAGGCCGTTCGTCATCGAAAGGCGGAGCAACGCGCCGAATTGCTGCTGCATGGCGCGCATGGCTCTCAAAATCTTGCTTGCGAACCACAGAGCGATAAACGCAATCGTTAACTGAGCGAGCAGGCTTCCGAATTCGTACCAATTGTTCTGCATCCAGTCGATAATTTGATTCATGGTCTGCACCTTGGCTTGGGATAGTGTCAACATAGCGCCGTGTCGTGCGCGGGAAAACTGGCACAAAGTCCAAGAAAGGGCCAGCTGCTGCCCTGCTCCCGCGCTCCATGAAAATTTTTCACAGAAGAAGCTCTTGACACCGGCAATGCAGCGTCTTAAGAAAGGCTCTCCGGCTGGAGCGATGTTCCTAACTGCTCCCAGCTCCAGATAGCCTCGCTGCCCCGCCCATCTCACCCCAGGAGGCCGTTATGAGGAGTCTCATTCCACGCGACACTTTCTTCCAGGATCTGTTCGACTTCCGCAGGGATTTCGATCAGATTTTTAACCGCTTCTTGAGCTGGCCCTCAGGTCAGGAAGAATCAACGATGACGGTCGGATTCAGCCCGGCTGTGGAGTCTTTCATCGACAAAGAAGGCAAGAAGTTTCACTGCCAGGTGATGTTGCCGGGAGTGGATCCAAAAGATGTCAACCTCCAAGTGCAAGGGAACACCTTGACCATCAGCGGCCAGCGTTCCACTTCGCGTGAAACGAAAGAGGCTGATTATCTCCATCGCGAGATTACTTACGGCTCGTTCCAGCGGAGCATTTTGCTTCCCGAAGGGGTGGATAAAGACAAATTAAACGCGGAGTATCGCAACGGGATACTCGACATTGCCGCGCCGATCGCTGCGGCGGCGCTGCCGCGTAAAGTGGAGATCAAGGCGCTTCCGCCAGCGGCCAAACAAGCCTCCGCTTAGACAAGAGAAACTACCCTGCGCGTGGTCACTTGGCGCTAGCTATAGGCCCAGCCCTTGCCCTTTTTTATTCTCTGACGCCTTTGCCAGTTCCGCTTTGGTTCCTATAATAATTTTCCAAAATTGATATCGCTCGCACTTTGTCGCAAAGGCGAGGACAGACGGTCAACGCCGGCTTCGGCGTGGCCAACGTTTAGGAATCCTCGCAACCTTACACACATACCACGGACGGTCTTAATTGTTCCACGCAACGGCCGGGCCGCTTCGCGCGGCCCGGCTTCTTAATTTTTGACGATTGCCACAAAATTTCTAGCGCTTCCCAACGCCGCTTCTAGCTGGGCCCTCTGCTGGATTCGGCTCAATTTGATGCCCTCCTTTCGAGCGCTTCGAGCCACACCCAGCCCGCGGTCTCCTTCCGCTTTCCTGCCATCCGTTTCTGGCGAAAGGGGAGTTGTTTTACGGCGCGGCTATCTCCTGAATAAATACCCAAACGGCATTGCGTCTGGTGGCTGTTCGACGTATAGTTCTGCGTTCGCCGGTGCCGCGAGAACGAATCATGATGAATTTCAGCTCGTCCTCGAAAGTTCCCATCGAAGCATTCTGGAGTCTCAAAAGGAGGTCTGTCCTGTTATGAAAAATCCTTTCTCCCTGACGCGACGAGATTTTGTTCGGCTAGGCGCGGGAACTATGGCCGCAGGTCTTGCGGGCAAGAAGGTCACGATCCTAGACCCGAGCCTTCTCCGAGCTTCGCCCTGGCCTGCGCCTACGCAGGTCGTGCGCTTCGGCATCATCGGCACGGGCACGGAAGGTTGCGACTTGCTGCGGGCGAGCCGTCGCGTGCCGGGTATTGAGTGCGTGGCCGCCGCAGATCTGTACGACACGCGGCACCAGTCCGCCAAGGAAGTGCTGAAGAAGGACATTGACACCACTCGCGAATATCGCCGCCTCCTCGACCGCAAGGACATTGACGCCGTGATTGTCGCGACGCCCGACCATTGGCACCGCCGTTTGGTGGTCGAAGCGGCGCAGGCTGGCAAAGATGCCTACTGCGAAAAACCCATGTCGCACACGCTCGAAGACGGCTTTGCCATGGTCGAGGCGGTTCAGACGAACAAGCGCATCTTGCAGGTCGGCAGCCAGCGCGTCAGTTCCATTCTTTATGCCAAGGCCAAGGAAATCTGGGACTCCGGCAGGCTGGGTGAGGTGGACACCATCGAAGCCGTCTGGGATCGCAACACCGACAGCGGCGCCTGGGTCTATCCCATCCCTCCCGACGCCAACGAACAAACCATTGACTGGAACACTTGGCTGGGCGACGCGTCGAAACGGCCCTTCGACGGACGCCGCTTCGTTTCCTGGCGTTGCTACAAGGACTACGGCGCGGGCCTCCCCGGGGATCTCTTCGTGCACCTGATCTCCGGTATTCACTACATCACCGACACCAATGCGCCGGCCATCCGCGCCTTTTCCACCGGAGGAATCTACTGCTACAAGGATGGACGGGAATTCGGCGATCTTCAGTGGACTATCTACGACTACCCGAAATTCCAAGTGGTCCTACGCTGCAACCAGAACAACAAATACGAGGATCAGCTTTTCACCTTCTACGGGAAAAAAGGCACGATGTTCATTCGCGGCGAAGGCGCCCCCGCAGCCTTGGGTGCCGGCGCATCCCTCGCTTTCCGCGCGGAGCCGGAGTTTCATACGCGCGAGGACTATTCCATTGGCGCCTGGCCGGAAAAGCAGCGCGAAGAATATATTGCCGAGTGGAATCGAGAGCACCCCAGACCGGGTCCGGGCAGCGACAAAGTAGAATCGGGAGAGGAGATTTACACGACGCCCAGCGGTTATAGCGACATGGTGGATCACTTGGCTAATTTCTTCCAGGCCGTGCGTACGCGTAAACCGGTAGTCGAAAACGAAGTCTTTGGCAACTACGCCGCCCTTACTGGGTGCCACATGTCGAACTATTCCTATTTCAACAAGACCGTCGCGGTTTGGAACGCGGCTTCTAAGACCATCAAAAGTGCGTAACTCCTACGCGTGCACCTGTCAACCCAGTGGATCGGGGAGTAGCGTCCGCGGAGCAACCTCGCCCTGCACTTTCTATTGTAATGGCGACTTTCTTGCGCTACGGCGGTCACAACTATTTCGGGGTTTGCGGCGCTTCACCGGTCTTCGGCATGCATTTGGATTCATCCATCTCTTTCGCGCCTGCAGGCGTCGTGAACGTGAACAGATCCGGCGAAACGGGATCATTCACCGTAACGGTTTCCAACTTGCTCGTCTGCTTCAACTGAAAAGGTACGTCTGCACCAGCTCGGTTTGCTCGTAAACAAAATGTTTTCCTTCGGCGTCTTGCCATTCCTTGGCTAGCTGGCCCGCCGCCACGGGCCGCATTTCGGACCTCAAGTTATTTGCATCTTCGTGCTCCCTCTTCGTCTTTGGAATCACGACCTCCAATCGCAGCGTGGCTCTCCGCCCGGGACTGTTGTCGCAAACCATCCAGGCATCGCAGTAAAAGGCTGCGACGATTCCCGCTCCGTTAACGAGCCACCGGAGCCCCTGCCCAGCGGCGGCTTCGTACTTGAGTTGAAGAACATGGTTGCCGCCTTGGGCCATGCGCACGTGCAAGCCGCTCTCGCTGATCGTGACCTCCCCGCCTGCCATCTTCGCTTCGGTGATCTTCAGACTCTCCTTTTTCTGCCACGCAGTGATTCCTGAGCCCGCGGAGAACTCCATTCGCTCTTCGCCATGCAGGATGTGACGCTCGAAATCGGGTGTCCATTTCACAGAATAGTGCGTCATTTGCGCGGATGCCAGCAAAGAGGTGAGCCAGCACAGCGCGCCGCAGAATAGAATCCCTTGGCGTGGAGACATGCGCGAGAGTATATCGCGCGAAATGAGCCCCAAGCGATCACTTGGTAATGCGATGCGGTTATAAACCGGCCAGCGCGTGCGTATGCCTAAAGGGAGGCACCACGGGCAATGTCCCGGACAAGGGCTCAGACAACGACGCCAAGTCGAACCCTGGCACGACTCCTCTGGGTCGCCGTCATTTTTCTCGCATTTATCGGGCTCGCGGTCGCCACCCGGCGAACTATCGTTCTGCTAAAGCCCGGCTCGCTGAGTTCACCGAAGAATCCCGCGGCAGAACTGGACGCTCATTTCGCGGGCGAACGCGGCCTCGTGTTAACGCACATTCTGCCTGCCATGCTTTTCCTGTTTTTAGGGCCGCTGCAATTCGTGCGCGGACTGCGCTCGCGCTATCCGCAGGTTCACCGCTGGTCGGGGCGCATCTTTCTCGTCGCCAGCGCCGTCGTGGGCGTCAGCGGCTTGAAGCTCGCCTTCGGAAAGACCATCGGCGGCCTCGACGAGAAAGCCGCCATCACGCTCTTCGGAAGTTTTTTTCTGATTTCGCTGGCGAAAGCGCTTTGGCACGCGCTGCGGCATGAGTTCGCCCGGCATCGCGAATGGATGATTCGCGGCTACGCCATCGGACTAGCAGTTGCCACCATTCGTCCCATCATGGGCACGTTTTTTGCTGCTGCTTTGATGAGCGGCCACGCGCCGGAGCCCAGAGAATTTTTTGGCACCGCGTTCTGGATCGGATTCACTCTTCAAACCATCGCCGCCGAAATCTGCGTCAACTACACCCGCCCAACTGGTGCCGCTCAGATCAACATGCCCACGGAAGCAACTAGCCCATAGCTCGCACCGCGCCATCACTGCCGGTGCCAAGTCATTTCCACGTGAATTGGGATTTCATTCTTGACCGGCAGTGTCAACAGGGTCGGAGGTTCAATCTTGAAATCCGCCAGCGTGGCGGGAATGGTTCCTGTGATTCTGGTTTCGCTTCCCTGGGAAGTCAGTTGGAAAGCGACCTGTTTGTAATGCGCCGTCTGGCCCGCAAACTGAATTTCCAGATCGGCGCAAATCGTCGCTGCCTTAGAGTCGTTCTCCGGCAATCGCGTGCGCACCGTGACCATGGGGAATTCCGCGCCTTTTGTCACCTGAAGCATGTGCAGGTCACGGTTGCTGTCGCCTGAATCGAACGACTTGACAGGCACGGCAACCAAGAAATCGCATTGCCGGTCGTGGCAAACACCTTTGCCCCGGGCCGCGTGGCTCACGCCCTCGGTTTGGCGAAGCGGATGAGAAACGTGGTAAGTGAGCGTCGATTGGTCAAGAATCCATTGCTCATCCGCAGCCGCCAGGCACTGCGGCAACGTCAAGAGCATTAAAAGGAAACCAGACGCTAATTGTTTCGGACTCCTCTTTGCATTGACAAATTCCCTGTTCATGGAAACACTCAGAACTTCAGCGATACCGATAGCAACGCAGCCGCAAACGCCCCCGCCGTCACAATGGCCACCGGCCCATGAGCTTTGGCGATGCCATGAACGTCACCTCCCGTATTTTTCTGCGAATACGCCAACACTCCCAGAATGGGTGTGAGGATCATGCCTGGCCCGTGAATCCAAGCCATGGCTTTGTGAAAGCGAATCGGCCCGCGGCTTTTTGTTCCCGGCACGCGCGGTGCGCGAATCGCAAAATATGCGCTGGTAAAGTACAAATCCGCCGTAGCCGAACCCAGAATCATGTGCACGGTCCGGTTGGTGTTGCTCGAGTTCGTCTCGCCTACATCACTCGACGTTACCAAGGCGGCTATCATTGGGATCGTGGTGATCAAGCCCAGCCGCTGATGGATTTTCAGCATGCGCGTCCGCTTATCCAACAGCGCCTGCTCTTTGGGATTGCTTTTGGTTTCGGTGGGAGAAAAACCCAAATCCTCGAGCGAGGGAGCCTTATTGCTGGGCGGGGCGTTCGGCGCGTTATTCGTGGGAGCTTGCGGCTGTGCTTGGGGAGCCGAGGGCAGTACCGAAAGCGATGTATTGAAGGTGAGCGAAGCTCCTGCCGCCAGCGTTACCTTCGCTATTTTAGTCGCGAGCCCTTCGGCCGATACGGTAACTTCATATTCGCCCGAAGGAAGCTTTGCCAACGTGTACGTTCCCGCCAAATCAGTTTGCGCCTCGGTCGACTGGCCCGTCGCCAGACTCTTACCCGACACCCTGGCGTTGGCCACGGCTGCTCCCGAGGAGTCCGTGACCTTCCCTGACAGCGTCGCCTCCGCCCCCTGTGCTCGCAAACAGGGAGCGAGCCAAAAAATGATCACTAGAACTGCGGCCCAGACGGTCAGCTTGGCCGTTCTCTCTCTCATCAGACTCTCCTCATGCCCCCATTCATCAGTACCCTGATGGATCCGCCATTGAGCTGGCCTAGTAGGTTGCCACTCGAATCAACGATCTGCCTTTACGATGCCACGATTTCCGCCAGGGATGTACGCATGACCTTGCAGGGATGGGAAAAGGCGGCTAGCCTGACAAACAGAGGGGAAGATGATCTCACCATTTCCGGGCTTCTCCGCCGAAGCTCTTCAATTTTTTCGCGGCCTCGCGCGCAACAACAATCGTAAATGGTTCCTGCCGCGCAAGCAGCTCTTCGAAGAAAGAGTCAAGGAGCCGATGTGCCAGCTTGTGGATGCGCTGAACGTCGCCCTGCGCAATTTCGCGCCCGAATATGAAACCGATCCGGACAAGGCCGTCTTTCGCATCTATCGCGACATTCGCTTCAGCATGGACAAAAAGCCGTACAAGGAGCAAATCGCCGCCACGTTTGGTCGGCGTGGCACCCCCCATCACCAAGGTGGCTACTACTTCGCCATCTCACACAAATCCGTCGCCGTTGGCGGAGGTGTGTACATGCCCGAGCCGGAACGCTTGCTGGCCATCCGCCAGCGCATCGCCGAGCGCCATGAAGAGTTTCGCGGCATTCTCACCACCCGTTCCGTGCGCAAGTTGCTTGGCGGTCTGGAGGGCGAGCAACTCTCGCGCGTCCCTCGCGGCTTCCCAGCCGATCATCCCGCCGCCGATCTGCTGCGCTACAAGTACTACATCCTGTACAAGGAACTTCCAGCGAGCCTCGCCACTTCGCCCGCGCTCTACAAGCAAATCGCCGAGCGCTTCCGCGTCATGGTTCCCTTCCTGCGCTTCTTGACTGAGTCTTTTGCCGCGCAGCCGAAAAAATCCAACGCCTTCGCCATGTTCGCGTAGAAGATTTCGCCCGCTCACGGCGGCCAGTCAGTTTCTTTAGGGGGGCGGAGCTCTAGCTCCGACATGGATGCGCCCACCCACCGCTTGTCATTCCCAACAGAGCAGGCCGACGCCTTTTCTTCCGCGTTCGCTCCTGCGAACGCGTCGGCTTGCGGATGTGAGGAATCTCTCTGAAGGTCGTGGCATCCAGCACTTATCAAACAAGAGCCTCCGACGTCCCTGAGCTGCGAATCTCGCTTGCGCATAACCCTTTCAATCCGCAATCGCTTGATAAGCCAGCGCGTTGACCTGCCGGTCCAGGGTCAAGCCTCCTGTCGGATGCAGTTGCGCCATAAAGATCACGACCATCTGTTCCTTCGGGTCAATGAGAAAAGCGGTATAGAAAAATCCTCCCCAGTAGAATTCTCCCGGCGACCCGAGTTCCGAGAGCGGTGCTTTCACGCCCTCCACTCCAAACCCCAGTCCAAAGCCCTGCTCGGGACTGACTTTCCCCAATTGATCCTGGCTCATCAGCTCCACGGATTTGCGGCTCAACAGCCGCGCGCTCCCTGCCTTGCCTCCATCGAGCATCATTTGGCAGAAGCGTGCATAGTCCATGGCCGTGGAGTTAAGCCCGGCGCCGCCCGCAAAAAGCTTCTTAGGCCCCTTGTAGGGATAGTCCGCGGAATAAACAAACGAGCCTTCCGTGATCGGCGTGTCCGGAAAGCGATTGAGCCCCTTGTCGTCGTAGTACGTGTACGCCACGGCCAGCCGCTCGAGCTTGTTTTCCGGCGGATAGAAGTACGTGTCCTTCATTCCCAGCGGCTCGAAGATTCGCGTCCGGAAAAATTCGTCGAGCGGCTTGCCCGAAACCACTTCCACGAGCCTCCCGAGCACATCCACTCCCAAGCTGTATTCCCACCGCTCCCCAGGATTGAAAAGCAAAGGCGCTCCCGCCAGGCGCTTCACGTTGTCTGCGATTGTGCCGTCGTAAGGCAGCAGTCCGTGCGACACATTGGCGGCCACGTACAAGGGTCCCAGCTTATCGTTCCAGTGATAAGTGAGCCCCGAGGTATGTCGCAAGAGGTCGCGAATCGTAATCTCTCTCGTCGCCGGGATGGTGTACGTCGCGCCAGACTCCGGCTTGACCAACACTTTCGGGTTCTTGAACTCCGGCAGATATTTCGAGATGTTGTCGTCCAGCAGGAAGTGGCCCTCTTCGTACAGCGTCATCACTGCTACGCTCGTGATGGGCTTGGTCATCGAGCAAATCCGGAAAATCGTGTCGGGACGCATCCCCTTGTTGGCTTCGCGGTCCATCATGCCCTGTGGCTTGAACCACACCACGCGGCCGCGCCGCGCCACCAGCGTCACCGCCCCGGCAATCCGCTTGTCGTCGATGCTTTTCTGCACCGCCGCGCCGATCCGCTCCAACCGTTCCGCAGACATGCCCACGGTTTCGGGCTTTGCCGCCGGCAGCTCTTGCGCCACCGCTGCGGCGGCAACGAGGGCAAACATCGCGCTGAACGTACAAAGCAGCGCCCAAGCGCCTATTTTGTTGCGGACCGAACTTCGTGACTTGTTGGCGACCAAACCGTGCGTTTTGCTCAAGACTGAAAATGTTCTGCAGGGCGACGAAAGGTGCGTCTCGGCGAACAGCGAGGAGCTTGCTTTGCCGGGCAACGAAGTTTGGGCTCTGCCAAGGGCCGAAAAATATTTCTCCCGTTGCATAATCTCTTCGCCTCCCCTGTCTGTCTTGCCGTTTGTGGCGTCCGATTGTACACCGCCTAAAGCCTTGGCCCACCCCTTTCCCGTCAACCAAGAACCCGACGCCTCTCACCATTGCCAGCTCCCGCCTTCGCTACCTGACTCAACAACAAACTCGACGTCCGCGTCATCTTCGCGAAGTCACACCCACGCGCCAAGCTCAGCCGGTCGCACAGTTTTGCGTGCGGCTCCTTTACCTCCTTACTTCCTCATCTGTTTATCTCCTCCCTCGCCACTCCCTACTTCCCTGTCGTACACTCGACGTATCAAATTTATGCAAGTTTATGCAAGGATTCGTCCATGACCACTCCCGCTCATTCCGTTCCGTCATCCAAGCTCGCCCGCAGTGCGCGCAGCGACGAAATCGTCGCCAAGCACAAGAAATACCTCTGGCCCTCGGTCACCAACTACTTCGAGCAGCCGTTGGTCGCCGACCGCGGCGAGATGCAATACCTCTGGGACCTCGACGGCAACAAGTATCTCGACTTTTTCGGCGGCATCCTCACCGTCTCCGTGGGCCACTGCAATCCCAAAGTCTCGAGCAAGGTGGCCTCGCAGGTGAACAAACTGCAGCACACTTCCACGCTCTATCCCAATGCTTACATCGTCGCGCTGGCCGAAAAAGTCGCGCAGATCACACCCGGCAACCTGCAGTCGAGTTTCTTTACCAACTCCGGCACGGAAGCCAACGAAGCCGCCATTCTTCTCGCGCGGATGTCCACGGGGAGTTTCGATGTTGTCGCGCTACGCCACGCCTACTCGGGTGGCTCGGCGCTCGCGAAAGGCGTCACCGCGCATGCGAATTATCGCAAAGGCGGCGTCATTGGCGTCGGCATCTCGCACGCCATCAATGCTTACTGCTACCGCTGCCCGCTGCACTTGAAATATCCCGATTGTGAAGTGGCCTGCGCGGGCGACGTCGAAAATCTCATTCAGACCGGCACGAGCGGCAACATCGCCGCGTTCATTGCGGAGCCGATTCAGGGCGTGGGCGGCTTCATCACTCCGCCGAAGGAATATTTCAAGATGGTTTTCAAAATCGTGAAGCAGTACGGCGCGCTGTTCATCTCCGACGAAGTGCAAACCGGCTGGGGTCGCACGGGCAAAAAATGGTTTGGCATCGAGCAGTGGGAAGTTGTGCCGGACATGATCACCAGCGCAAAAGGCATGGCCAATGGCGTTCCCGTAGGCCTCACGGTCACGACGCCGGAAATCGCTAACAGTTTTCAGGGCGCGAATATCGCCACGTTCGGCGGTAATCCTGTCACCAGCGTTGCCGCCAAGGCCACCATTGAATTGATCGAGGAAGAAAATCTGCTCGAAAACGCGCACGTAGTCGGCAGTTATTTCCGCGGCAAACTCGAGGAGCTGCAGCAAAAGTATGCGCTCATCGGCGACGTGCGAGGCATGGGCTTGATGCAGGCACTGGAACTCGTGAAAGATCGCAAAACCAAACAACCCGCTCCCGATGCCACCACGCAAGTGATGGAGCGCGCCCGCCAGAACGGCCTGCTCATCGGAAAAGGCGGCCTCTACGGTAACGTTCTCCGCCTCGCCCCCATGCTCAACACATCCAAGTCGGAGGTCGACGAAGCCATCCGCCTCCTCGACAAATCCTTCTCCGAGGTAAAGCTGTGAGCCCCATCTGGTACATCCTCATGGACCCACAGCCCATCTTCGCTTGGAGTTTCCTCCTTGTCGCGCCACCGGTGCTTCTGGTCTGGGCGATCCGGCACTGGCGGCGGACATCCGCAAGAATCGCAGCGCCGGCATGGAGGAGCCATTTGGCTATCGGTGCTATTGCACTTGTGAGCTTGTCGGAGGTGCTGCGACTTGTCACCGGCATCTGGATAAACACGACCGGAGGAGTGGATAATCCACTACTCGTAAGTCTTTCTTTGATTGGATCCCTTGCTGCCCCAACTGCTTTGCTCGTGAGTCTCCTTGGCAAAGGAACACTGAGATGGCCTGCCTGTGGGCTTTCGGCCTTCATGACATTCCTTTGGATTTTTTCGACACCGTGGGACATGTGATGATCTTGCGCTCCATCAACTTTGCACTGGTCCTGGTCTTTAGCTGTCTCGCGGTTTTTTCGCAGGCGGTACAGAACAAGAGCGTTTGGAAATCGGTGGAATTTGCGATTGTGAAATTCAATGACGAAGCGCCGAAATCGTGGAGCATGTATCACATCGAAAAAAAAGGACTGTTGCTGGTGCGCCTCTGGAAGCGCTATTTGCTGGTGAACGTGAAGGACGAACAAACCTACGAAATCGATCCGCAAACGGTGAAACTCGCGGGCGAAAACGTCGAATGGGCGCTTGCCGACAAGCCCAGCGAGCCGCTCGAAACTCCGGACTGGAAAACACGCGACGTCGGCCCCATGGAGCAAGTGTCCTTCCGCCTCGGCAAGGGCGGCTCGATTCTGCAACTGCAAATCCCGCTGAAGATGAACGGCCAGCCAATGTACTGAGGAGGGGTGATCCGAGATCAGAGATCGGAGACCCTTCTCTGATCTCGGATCTCGGAATTCTGTTTTCACCGGCGGTAGACGCCGTAATACCAAGGAATGCCGAGCGCGCCAGGCTCGACTCCGACGTTGACCTGGTCGCCGGGTTTGAAGCGGTCGTAGTCGTCGGCATCCACCGCGAGGCGCTCGTATTTTTGCCCTTCGCGCCAACTGCGCACGATGAGCCGGCGCGTGCCGCGGACAATGCCCGGCATGTTGTACCGTCCGTCGACGACCGCGGTGTGATACGCCACATTCTTTTGCGAATCGAGCCTGCCATTCACAAAAAGCGTGGCGGCGAGAATCCACGGCAGCAAAATGAAGCCCGAATAGACGTGCTTCAACATTTCGAGTTCCTGATGCTTGCGGGCGCGGCGATCGAGAATCACCGCCAGCGTGAGCACTACAAAAAAAACCACGCCAAACACCACGAGCATGAGGTCGATGTCGAGCGGCGGATAAACCTGGCTCACATAAGGAAACACCAGCGACCCGGCGAGAAACACTCCGGTGCGCTTCAGGAAGCGCCGGCGAAACATTACTTCGGCCGCCGCGGAAGTGAGCCCGCACACGGGACACTGGTCCGCTGTTCGCGGTGAACCGCAATCAAGACAGCGAGTCATATTGATTTATTTCCTAGCGCACAAAACGCTGCGATTCGAACAGCAAAACTCGCCCGGTGTTGCGAGTCATGCTTCCCCGTGTGACCCGGCCGCAAGCAATCCTTTCGAGATCCTTCAGCGAAAGGCGCGCAGGCTTGGACGTAAACAGGATCCACTCTAGTATATGCCGCCTCAGCGGCTGGGGGGAGAGAGCGCCGACAAGAGATCGTGATAAAGCTTCTGGCTTTCGGTTTCGGGAAGAGCGACGGAGACGCCCATGCCACTGCCGGGCTCGATGCGCTTCACCAGGCAATCGAGTTTGACTGGTTGAGGAAGATGCAAGCGCGCGGTGAAGCCGGCGCCGACCCACAACGTGTCGGGCACTTCGATGAACATTCCGTTCGAACTGATGTCGCGAGTGTTGCCGCGGAGAACGGCAGAGCCCCATTCGATTTCTAGGCCGGCGCGGAACGAGAAGCGTGGCGCCCAGCGGCGTTCCAGGCGCCGGGATGCTTGATCCCCGATGGTCATATTTTGGGTGCAACCCCCTGCCAGGGTCTAGGTCCCAAGGCGCCCAAGACGACCCGCCGTGCGAACGTTCCAAGGATACGACAAACGAGTGCATAAGGCATACGACGCCGGAAGGCGATGTTTTGTTCCCGGCAATCGTACCGAGAGGGTTAAGTCATTCGAGTCGGTGTCCAACGGGCAATTCCAATCGCCGCACGAAAATCCTCGGAACCGGGCGCGAACGAGTTTTCCGTTCGCCGTTTTCATTGAAGGACAAGAGTTATTGACAAGCGCCGTTTTTCCACCACGGTTTCCTTTGCGCGAAGGGACTCGGGCCGCAGGAAGCAGCTACCAGTAAGAGCAGCTACTTGCGTTGGATGAGAAGGGCAGCGATTCCCATTTCCACTTATTTTTTGTTGGACACAGGGGAACCGTTGGATGCGCCCGCGCCGAGGCGGCGTTGGACTTCGGCTTGGATGTAGCGGCGCAAAGTTTCCAGAACGATTCCGGGAGCAGCGAGTTCGCGGAGGTCGGAAACAGTAAGTTGTGGCAGGTAGGAGAGAATGGCGGCCAGAGGCGCGGAAGGCTGGCGGAGAAGAGCGATTCGAATGTTGTATGAAATGGACCATTTGCGGTGGTGAATGATCGCAGGAACCACTCCCGCGGGGAGTTTCTCCCGCGAAAGAGTTTTGAGAATTTGCGCTTCGGTCAAATAGGGATTGTCAAGAACCACAGTGAGAACCTGTGGATGGCCTTCGGTTAGCAATGCACCCGCGACGCGGGCAGGCCCACGGCGCGCGAGCGTGATCTTCTGTCCCAGAGGAATTTGCGGGAGGCGCGCGAGCAATTGCTCCTCGGCGTTGCGTTTTAGCTCGGCAGGAACGGCAGGCGAAAGCGTGAGTTGTACTAGATCCATTAGATAAAGGTCGCGGATGAGCCGAACAGTGACGAGGCGCGGCCCGCGTGGATGGATGCAGAGCAGCTTCTTCACGCGGTAGCTTTTGAGGAGCGGCTTGCGCTTGCCCACTTCTTCGAGAACCTCGGCGGGAAGGTCTTTTCGTTCCAAGAGTAAGCAGACCTGGGGTTCATCGAGCGCAGGATTGTCGAGCAGTGCCAGAAGAACGTCCGCTGAAGGATGGTGCAGGAGCGTGGCCAGCTCATCGCCGGTGGCGACGCGCGCGCGTTCACGATCTTCTGCGACAGATTCGGGCATGAATTAACTTTCCGGGATTTGCAGCGGGCTCGTCAAGGCGTGGCGAGCAAGTTCCGCCGCGGATTCGGCAACTGGCCGAGGGAGCGGGCCAGGGCGGGCGTTAGGGACTGTTTTCCTCAGCAGAAGGTCGAATTGCTCATTGAGAAAGGCACTGCCGTCGAAGACTCCTCCTGTTTTTGCGAGGAAGAATTTCGTGTTGTGCATTTGGAGTTGGTCGACCACTTCACGGACCTGCTCTATCAGATTCACTGCGGCCATTGACAGGACAGCTCGGGCCGCCATGTCGCCTGATTCGGCGGCGTTCGCAACCATGGGAAATATTTTGGGAAAGATGACCGTGGGCTGCGCGCGCACGTGATCGACGAACTGGCTCCAGGTGCAATCAAAGGTGCGGAGGATTTCATCCGCCAGTGGGAACTTCTCATTGTTCAAGAATTTCTGAAAACAACGCGCCACGGCTTTTCGGCCGATGTCATTGGCGCTCCCGGGGTCACCGATGATTGGGCCAAATCCGCCAGCGCGAGCCAGCTTGAGCGGCGAAGTTCTGCCTAAGACGGCTGAGCCGGTACCGGCTATGACGACGACGCTTGGAATCTTACCCGTCGCACCCAAAGTCAGAATCAAATCGCTGGTGACCAGAATCGTGGCATTAGGAAAACTGGGTTTAAGCTTTTCTTGAACGTCCCATCGGGCACGGGGTTCGCCTGCGCCTGAAAGGCCCACGAGGATACAGGCGACATCGGAAGGTGGCCTTGCGACGGAACGAAGCGCTTCCAAGCCGGCCTCCGCAAGTGCCGCGGCGGCAGCTTCTGCGCCAACGTTGACAACATTGGAGGCGCCAGAGCGGGAACGCGCGAGAATCGCTCCGGTTTCGTCCATAAGGACGCACTCGGTTTTTGTGCCGCCGCCGTCAAAGCCAAGGACATAGCGCATGAGGAAAGCATAAAGGAGAACGGCAGGATTTTTCGCTGTTCCTGGGGAGCACGGGCCGCCGCTCCGCAGCGGTTATGTGACCCTGAAACTGTACTAGAGCCGGACCTTCAGTTCAGACTTTGCCCAATTTAGAATCTCGATTACAACTTGGCTCGGCAGCTAAGGCCGCATTTTCCCTGGAGCGTTCCTGCCCGATGGAGAGCATGGCTCCGGTAGTGGCGATTATGTAGATGGTGGCGGGCGTTGCCTCGGAACGAGAACACCGATTCTCCTTGACAGTCTAGGAGAAGCGGCGTAGATTCCTAGGGCGTCTAGGAGAGAACGCTTCCATGGACAAACAGATGGACCTGCTGCAGGGAACGTTGGACATGCTGATTCTGAAAGCCGTCTCGCTCGGCCCGCTGCACGGCTACGGCATTTTGCTGCGGATCCAGCAGATTTCGAAAGACCGGCTGGAGATTCAGCAGGGCTCGCTGTATCCGGCGCTGTATCGGCTGGAGCATCAGGGCTGGATCGCCAGCGAATGGGGCGAATCCGAGAATAAGCGCAAAGCGAAATATTACCGGCTTACGGCAGCGGGTAAGCGCAAATTGCAAACCGAAGCGGAAAAGTGGAACCGCATGGCGGACGTGATTGCAGGGGTCTTGCGAAGCACGCCAGAGGAAGTGTGAGGATGTGGAGCAGAATTCGGTCCTGGCTGCGCTCCATGCTGCGGCGCGCGCGGATGGAACGCGAGATGGATGCAGAGCTGCGCTTCCATATTGAGGCGTTCGCGGAGGATTTGGTGCGCAGGGGCGTGGCGCGCGAAGAGGCGCTGCGTCGGGCGCGCATCGAGTTTGGGGGCGTTGAGCGGGCCAAGGAAGAATGTCGCGACGCACGGGGCATAAGCTTCCTCGAGAGTCTGCTGCAGGATTTGCGCTTTGGCCTGCGGATGCTGCGGAAGAATCCCGGTTTCACCGCTGTTGCGGTCCTTACGCTGGGCCTCGGTATCGGCGCGAACACGGCAGTTTTCACGGTGGTCAACGGCGTGCTGTTGCGGCCGATGCCTTTTCCGGAAGCGAATCGACTTTTCCTCGTCTCGTTGACGCCGCGAGGCGGCCCTTTTGAATGGCAACCGGGCGTAGCGGATCATGATTACCTTGCATTTCTCGGCCAGGACCGAGCCTTCGAACAGATCGCCTCTTTTAGCAGAGGAAGCACAGTTAATTTGACGGGCGCTGGTGACCCAGCCCAGATCCCGGTGGCGTATGTAACGACGGATTTTTTCTCCACGCTCCGGACAAATCCGGAAATCGGCCGCGGCTTCCTCGCAGGGGAGGGCGAACCGGGAAACGACAATGTCGCCATACTCGCCAACGAACTCTGGAAAGAGCGGTTCGGCTCAGACTCTGAAATTCTTGGAAAAGCAATCCGGCTCGACGGCGTCAGCCGCACAGTGGTCGGGATCATGCCCCCCGGATTTGCGTTTCCCGGCGTGAGCGTATGGATGCCGTTGTCTGTCCGCATCAACGAACACAATTCCTTTACTCGACCTGTTGTAGGGCGGCTGAAGCCGAGGGTCACACCACAACAAGCGCAAGCGGAACTGGAAACCTTTGCCGAACGTCTGCCTCTAGGTCCGGGCGAAAGCAAGCGAGACCGGTTGCCGCAGATTCTTCCGCTAAAGGATTTATTGGTCGCAAACATTCGTCCGTCCCTGTTGCTATTCGCCGGGGCCGTAGCATTCGTGCTCCTCATCGCCTGTGCGAACGTAGCCAACCTGTTCCTAGCTCGAGCAACGGGCCGCGTCCAGGAAATGGCGGTGCGCAGCACGCTGGGGGCAGACCGCTGTCGCCTCGTGCGCCAATTGCTGGCGGAGAGCACCCTGATTTCGCTGATAGGTGGCGGGGCTGGAATCTTGCTTGCTTTCTGGAGTCTTCAGGCTCTGACAGCGCTGGCGCCTGCGGGAAAAGTTCCCCGCATGGAGATGATTCGAATCGATCCGTGGGTCCTTGCGTTTACGTTCGGCCTCTCGGTTATTACGGGAGTGGTGTTCGGCTTGGCGCCAGCCTTCCACGCGACGGGTGACGGCGCGCGCGAATCGTTGGGTCAAGCCGCGCGTAACGTGATTGGCGGGCACGAGGGAATCCGAAGCGCGCTGACGATTTCCGAGATGGCGCTTGCGCTCATCTTGCTGACGGGCGCGGGTTTAATGCTGAAGAGTTTTCTACGGCTGCAGGCTGTGAATCCTGGCTTTTCGCCTCACAGCGTAATGACCCTGACCGTGGACCTGCCCGATTCTAGGTATCGCACCGCGAACCAGTTGCAAGGGTTTGATAGGCAAACGCTTGCTGAGCTTTCCCGTCTGCCAGGAGTGCTCGCAGCCGGCGCAGTGAATTGGATTCCGCTTGGCCAAGGGTTGGCCATGGGGACTTTCCAAGTAGAAGGAGGGTTGCGGCCACCAGGGTTCATGGTGGACAAACCGTGTGTTAGCCCGGGTTATTTCAGGGCTATGGGTATGCCGCTGGTGCGCGGAAGAGAGTTCGCCGGAAGCGACAACGCGACCGCTCCTGGCGTCGCGATCGTGAGCCAATCCGTCGCCCGAACTCTCTGGCCGGGCCAGGACCCCATTGGGAAGCGCATTTCGATGGAAGATAATCCCAAGCCTGAAGACTGGCTCACTGTGGTCGGAGCCGTCGATGACGTCAAGCAACAAGGCTTGGCAAAAAACTCGGAACCGGCCATCTACCAATCCTATCTTCAGGTCGCAAGCCCAGGCTTCCTAAGCCACATGACTTTCGTGGTGAGAACTGCCTTGTCTCCGGAGAGCGTCACTGCCGGCATGCGCGCCGTTCTGCGAAATGTGGATAACAACCAGCCAGTCTCGATCGCCTCCATGGACAGCCTGATGGCCACAACCACAGCAGAGCCGCGATTCCAGGCGAGACTGCTGGCTACGTTTGCGCTGGTTGCCCTGGCTCTCACCATCGTGGGCATCTATGGAGTGCTGGCCTACTCTGTGGCGCAACGCACGCGGGAGATCGGCGTGCGCATGGCGCTGGGCGCCCAGAGCGTGGACGTATTGCTGATGCTCCTGAAACAAGCGCTCCTCTTCATAGCAGCGGGGATCGTTTTAGGAGGGGCGGGTGCGCTCGCTTTGACTCGCGTCCTTACGAGATTCTTGTTTCAAGTCAAACCAGGTGATCTTCCAACTTTTGCCGCGGTCGCTTTGGTACTGACATTTTCAGCCTTGGGGGCATGTTATTTGCCTGCGAGACGGGCGATGCGCGTGGATCCGATGGTGGCGCTGAGGTATGAGTGAGAAAGTTCGTGAACGACGTTTGCTGATTCTTGAAGATGGGTGTTTGTCGAGGTGAAGGAAGGATGACGATGTGGAGCCGAATTCGGTCGTGGATGCGCGCAGTGATGCGGCGGTCGCGAATGGAACGCGAGATGGATGCGGAACTGCGATTCCATATAGAGGCGTTCGCGGAGGACTTAGTGCGCAGCGGCGTGCCGCACGAAGAGGCAATGCGGCGGGCGCGCATCGAGTTTGGCGGCATCGAGCAAGCAAAGGAAGAGTGCCGCGAAGCGCGGGGGGTGAATTTCCTCCACAGCCTCATCCAGGATTGGCGTTTCGGTTTGCGTATGCTGAAGAAGAATCCCGGGTTTACGGCAACGGCCATCCTCGCTTTGGCTCTGGGAATTGGTGTGAATACGACGGTATTCACCGCATTTGACGCCCTCGCGTTGCGTCCACGGCCGGTGGAAGATCCTGACCGCTTGATGGGCGTTTACCGCACGAAGGAAGGAGAAAATCGCGGCGCGCTTTCTTATCCTGACTACGTTTACTATCGCGACCATACCAAGACCCTTTCCGACTTAGCGATGTTTGGCGGCGGCATGGCACTCACGACGACGGATCTTCCTCCGGCCGGCCCGGAACAGGTACCGCGCGTAGTGAGCACATTTGGTTTTCATCTGCCGCAACTGCTCCAGGGAAGCGCGCACCCGCTCATGTGCTTCTTCGTATCGGGCAATTACTTTCCGTTGCTGGGAGCGCAACCGGCGGCTGGCCGGTTGTTCTTGCCTGAAGATGATCAACCGGGAGCGCAGCCCGTAGTGGTTCTGAGCGGTAATTTCTGGCAGAGCCAGTTTCACTCGAACCCAGGCGTGGTAGGTTCCACGATGCACCTCAATCGCGTGGCTTTCACCATTATCGGCGTGACGCCAGCGGACTACCTGGGCACGCTTTCGTCTGCGCCCGTTCTCTGGGCGCCGATTGCGGCGGGGCCACTCGTAGGCAACGGTACGCGCGAGAGCCTGGAGAACCGGAATGTCGGCGCGGGGATTGTGTATGGACACCTGAAGGCTGGGGTTTCTCTGCCTGATGCAGCTGCGGAAATGAATGTTCTGGCAGGGCAGTTGCGGGCCGCTTATCCAGAGATTGAGCGCAACGCCGGCGTGAGGGTTGCCAGCGAGCGAGAGTTTGGGCACATCGATGCGGACACATGGCCCATCGTGGCCGCCACCATGGGAGCCGTGGCGCTGCTCTTGCTGATTGCGTGCGCCAATGTGGCGAGCCTGCTGCTTGCGCGAGCGGCCGCGCGCCGACGGGAAATCGGCGTGCGTCTTTCCTTGGGAGCCGGCCGGCGCAGGCTGTTGCAACAGTTGTTGATCGAGAGCACGTTGATCGCTCTTCTTGCCGGGGCCGTGGGCCTTCCCATCGCGTCTTGGACGCTGCACCTGCTGGTGGCGGAAATCGCTTTGGCGATTCCTTCGTCCTGGGGTGCTATCGCGTTGCAGGTCACACCCGATGTCCGCATCTTCGGGTATACCGTGCTCATCTCCCTGCTGACGGGAGTAGCGTTTGGTTTAACTCCGGCGTTGCACGCGCTGCGGGTCGACGTTAACTCGGCGCTCAAAGATAACGGCAGCATGCTGGGAGAGCGACTGAGCAAGTCGCGGCTTCGCGACCTGCTCCTAGTGGCCCAGGTTGCGGCATGCCTGGTGTTGCTGATCAACTCGGCGCTGCTGCTCCGAGGCTCGCAGCGGGCACTCCGTATCGATCCGGGATTCGACAGCAAGCATATCGTGTACCTGGAAATGTATAAAGCGACGTTGTCGGGTTACAGCCAGGAGCAATTGCTTCAGCTCAATGAGCAACTACTAGAGCAGATCGCAACCCTTCCTGGAGTCGATTCGGTAACGCAAGCCTCTCGTGGCCCGATCTCGGGTGGCAACCGGTTTGTACCAGTCGGGACCGCCGACGCAGAGCCCAAGGCCAATCGCGAGGTCAATGACGAACGCCCCGCGATTGGCTATAGCTATGTCCTTGCGAATTATTTCGAGACGCTTGGCGTACCTATGATTAGAGGACGCAGCTTTACTGCTGAAGAGGCCGACACCCGGGCTCCAGTTGTTGTCATCAGCGAAGCTACGGCGCGGCGTTTCTGGCCCAGGCAAGATCCAATTGGCAAGCGCCTGGCAATCGGCTCAGCGCATGGTCAACCTCCTTACCCCGGTGAGACGGCTCCGTTTTCTCCGGAAAGCGAGGTGATTGGCGTAGCACGAAATGTGCGGAACCTGGCTTTGAGCAACCCGGACGAGTCCTACCTTTATTTGCCGCTTTCGCGGAGCCGCCAGTGGATCAGCACGTTGCTGGTGCGTACAAGCGGCAACCCGACTAGCCTTCTGCCGGTTCTCGGCAGCGCGGTGCGGCGCGTAGATGCCCATGTGCCTGCGGTCGCCGCGCCTCTCGACTGGATGGTTTCGTTTGACCCTTACTTCGTGATCTCGCGCATCGGTGGTGTGCTTTGCAGCGTGGTTGGCGCGCTCGGCTTGTTTTTGGCGTGCCTTGGTGTTTATGGAATGGTCGGTTACGGCGTCGTTGAGCGAACGCGCGAAATCGGTATCCGCATGGCGATGGGTGCGCAACGGGAACAGGTGCTCGGGCTCGCACTTCGGGAAAGCGCAAGGCCGATGCTGCTTGGAACCGCGATTGGAATCGCTGCATCGGCGGCAATTTCGCGGTTGCTTTCCTCCATGCTTTTCGGACTAAACCCGATGGATGCAATCTCGTTTGCGGGAGTCTCGGTGCTGCTGATTGCCGTTGCGTTGTTTGCGGGCTGGCTTCCTGCGCGGAGGGCGACGCGCGTGGATCCCATCGTGGCGCTGCGATATGAATGAAGTCTTTCGCGCGGATTTTGCAGGGCACTTGTGAGGAACTATGACTCTTTGGAGCCGAATTCGTTTGTGGTTGCGGGCGCTTCTGAAGCGGTCGCGAATGGAAAGCGATATGGACGCGGAGCTGCGCTTCCACATCGAGGCGTTCGCGGAGGATTTGGCGCGCAAGGGCGTGCCGCGCGAAGAGGCGATGCGGCGGGCGCGGATCGAGTTTGGCGGCCTCGAGCGCGCCAAGGAAGAATGCCGCGACGCCCGCGGCTTGAATTTCCTAGACAGCCTCGTCCAGGACTTGCGCTTCGGTCTGCGCATGCTGGGCAAGTCGCCGCGCTTTACCGCCATCGTCGTTTTCACTCTAGCTCTCGGAACCGGCGCGACCACGGCCGTCTTCAGCATTGTGGATGCCGTATTGTTGCGCCCGCTTCCCTACAAAGGCGGTGAGCGCCTGGTAGCGGTGTGGTGCACCGAACTCGGCCAATCCGGCTCGAAGATCTTTGCGCCGTATCGTGATTTTGAAGAATTCAAAGCCGAGAGTCACGGTTTTGAAGAGTTGGCGGCGGCGACTTGGGCCAGGGCCGGCGAGATTCTTTCCTGGCGCGGTTCGCCACATGAGGTTCTAAGCATTCCCGCAAGCGGCGAATTCTTTTCCTTGCTGGGAATTCCTGCCGCGCAAGGCCGCACCTTCGGTCCTGAAGACGCACGCAATGGATGCACCGTTGTCTTAGCGGATTTGTTTTGGAGGAACGAACTGGGCGCAGCGCCCGACATCGTCGGCGGCCCGCTAACATTGAACGGGCAGCCCTGCACCGTCGTCGGAGTGATGCCCCGCGAATTCCAGTTTTATCCGAAGCAAACTTCCCTGTGGACACTGATCACCCGTAACAGCCAGTTAACGGACAAGCCGTTCGATTCGGCCGTGGGGATTTTTGGCCGGCTCAAACCCGGCGTCACTACCGCCAGGGCGGAAAAAGAACTCCTAGAGCTTCACAAGCGGGTGGTCAAGGATTCGCCCGCCGGAAGTTGGGTAGAAGGAATTGCGCCCATCGTGCGCGATTTGCGCGAGGAGTTTACGTGGCTGGCCGGCCGCAACCTGCACACGGCGCTGCTCGTTCTCTTGACGGCAGTCGGCCTGGTCCTGCTGATTGCCTGCCTCAACGTCGCCAACCTGTTATTAAGCCGCTCCGTGGAAAGAGAAAGGGAGTTGGCAGTGCGCGCCGCACTTGGCTCAGGTCGTTTGCGCTTGCTAAGGCAATTGCTCGTGGAGAGCATCCTGCTCGCTTCTCTGGGGACGATGGCTGGAGTTGTAATCGCGGTTGGAGCGGTGCGTTACCTCAGTTCCACAAAGCTTGTAGAGCTTCCACCGGGTAATCCGGTCACAGTAAATCTCCACGTGCTGGGCTTCACAATCTTTCTCGCGACGCTGACGGGGCTGCTCTTCGGGTTGGCACCAGGTTGGCAAGCCTTGCAAATCGACTTGAACGAAGTCCTGAAACGCTCAGGACGAACTAGCACTTGGAAAGGCCATCGAGCGAGCAAATTCTTGGTAATAAGTCAGGTAGCGCTCTCGATGGTTCTGCTCGCAGGGGCTGGACTGCTGATTGAAAGCGTCTATCGAATGGGGGCGGTGCCGCTCGGCTTTCAACCCAGCCATGTCTTGACCGCTCAACTAGCTCTCGCTCCCAGCGCTTATACCGATCTGAGCCGGCGCTCCAGTTTTTACGAGCGGCTCGTCGCCAGGTTGGACGCTCTCCCCGGGATTGAACGAGCGGCGCTGTCCTCCGGGCTGCTGGGATTTGAAGGCGGCGGTTCCAGTAGGCTCTCGCTTGCGGGAAGAGCCGCCATAGAAAACCTGGAAGCCGTCAGGACACAGCAGATTAGCAGCGGCTATTATCGCGTGCTGAGCATCCCTTTGTTGCAAGGCCGCCAGTTCGATTCGCGGGACCGCGAAGACAGCCAGCCCGTGGCCATCGTGAACCAGCAGCTGGTTCATAGATATTTTCCGAAGGAAAATCCCATCGGGCGGCAGATCAAGCTTGGCAAGCCTGAGGACAAGGCTCCTTGGCTGACCATTGTCGGCGTTGTCGGCAATGAAAAGCGCGCTACGGTCTACAAGGAGATGGATTATGAAGAACCGGCGATTGTTTATTTGCCGCTCCAGCAATCCTCTCCCCTGTCGATGCTGCTGGTGATGCGGGCAACAGGCAATCCTCTCGGGCTGAGTCCTTTACTCCAGGGGGAGGTATCACAAATTGATCGCAACGTCCCCGTGTATGGCATCGAAACCATGATTCAGCGCGACTCCGAATTGCTGGCGCACCCGCGCTTCCGGGCAATAATGATGGGAGTTTTCGCCGCACTGACCTTGCTTCTAGCCGAAATCGGCGTCTACAGCGTTCTTGCGCAGTCCGTGGCACACCGCACGCAGGAGATTGGCGTGCGTTTGGCGCTCGGTGCACAATCGGCAGATGTTTCCAGGTTGGTCCTGCGCCAAGGCATGGGCATGGTCGCCATCGGTCTTATCGCGGGTTTGTTGGCGGCGTTGGGGCTGACTCGATTCCTCTCGGCAATGCTTTACGGCGTTAGAGCAACCGATCCCCTCTCTTTTTCTGCGGTCGTCCTCGTTTTGATGTCGGTGGCTTTCCTAGCTTGCTATATTCCCGCACGGCGGGCGATGCGGGTCGATCCCATCGTGGCGCTGCGGTAGGAGTGACCGCGGGTGTAGTTACATTTCAGACCGGGCAGGCCTCCAAGCAGAGAAAAACAAAGGTGGAGTAAGGTGAGGCCGTCCGTATAATCTCTCACGGACAGCATGGCCGCCGAGACCTCAGCCCCAGATTCCACAATCGAGCCATCCTTTAGGTCGAACTTGTGGCTCCTGAACGCCCTGACAATCTTCCTAAGCGCGTTTCTTTTGTTTCAGGTCGAGCCGCTTGTCGCAAAAATCATTCTTCCCTGGTTTGGTGGAGTCGCGGCGGTCTGGACAGTTTGCCTGCTGTTTTTTCAAGTCGTCTTGCTGCTCGGCTATTTGTATGCACAGCAGCTGACACGGCACCTCGCGCCAGGTGCGCAAGGCTGGCTTCATGCAGCGCTCCTTGCCGCCAGCTTGCTCACTCTGCCGATCCTCCCGAAAGATTCCTGGAAGCCAACCGGACCGGAGCATCCCGCGCCGCACATTCTGTTGGTGCTCGCGGTCACGGTGGGAATGCCGTTTTTTCTGCTTTCCGCAACCAGCCCTCTGTTGCAAGCCTGGCTGGCCACCGCAAGAAAAGACAGCCGCGTCTACCGTTTCTATGCGCTTTCGAACGCCGGCTCGTTGCTGGGCTTGCTGAGCTTCCCCATACTGGTCGAACCGCGCCTGTCCACGGTGCAGCAAGCTCGAACCTGGTCTGCTGCCTACGCCGCGTTCGCTGTGGCATGCGGAGCGATTGCCATCTCACGCAGGCGCCGCAATACCGAGCCTGGTCACGAAGAAACAGAAGCCGCACGTACCAATTGGAGCACGCGAGCCCTTTGGCTTGTACTTTCTGCGTGCAGTTCCACGCTGCTTCTGGCCATTACAAATCACATTACCCAAAACATCGCGGCAGTTCCCTTTCTCTGGATTGTTCCGCTCAGCCTTTACCTGCTGAGCTTCGTTTTGTGCTTTGGCAGCAGCCGCTGGTATCACCGGATGATTTTTCTGCGGCTCCTGGGCGTAGCGCTAGGGTGCATGGCCTACGCGTTGTCCCCGTCGCTTATAGCCATCCCCCTCTGGATTTTGATTTCGCTGTTCTGCACGGGCCTGTTCATCTGCTGCATGTTTTGTCACGGAGAATTGGCTCGCCTTAAGCCCGATCCCTTGCAACTCACGTCATTTTATTCTTGGAGTTCGCTTGGCACCGTAGCCGGGGCGGCTTTTGTGGCCATCCTGGCGCCGCACATTTTCTCCGGATTTTACGAGCTGCACGTGGGCCTGGCGGTCTGCGCTCTACTCGCAGTGCTGGTCCATCGCATGGATCCCGCAAGCCCAATTCAACAACCCTCTTGGCGGCCCGCGCTGTGGGCTTTATATTTCTTGGCGGCTACCGTTATCGTGGGCCTGTTTTTTCTCGCGCGCGCCGATTCACTTTACGCGAGCCGCATGGTTCGCAATTTCTATGGCGTTCTTCGTGTGAGCGACGAGGTCGCACCAAACGTCGTGCTGCTGAAAGACGACGTGACAGCTAAACCCGACGACCTGCGCTTTCGCAGGCTGATGAACGGCACCATCACGCATGGGCTGCAGTTTTTGGCGCCCGTGCGGCGCAATAAGCCAGTCTCATACTACGGCCCGAATTCCGGAATTGGCGTGGCGTTTGAGGCCTTGGTTCCCCGCGGTCCGCTGCGTGTCGGAGCAATTGGCCTGGGGACCGGCACGATTGCAGCATATGGCCACGCCGGCGACGAATTCACGTTCTACGAAATCAATCCCCTGGTCGCGCAAGTCGCGCAGCAGAACTTCAGCTTCTTGCAAGATTCAAAGGCACGCATCGAATTCGAATTAGGAGACGCGCGGCTCACGCTGGAGCGCCAGCCGCCGCAGCAGTTTGATCTCCTCGCGGTCGACGCCTTCTCGAGCGACTCCATTCCTGTTCATCTGCTCACGGTCGAGGCTTTTCGGCTATATTTCCGTCATTTGAGGCCGGACGGGATCCTCGCAGTTCACATTTCGAATCGCCATTTGTATCTGGAACCGGTGGTAGCTGCGGCCGCACGGGAGCTTGGCAAAGACGGCGTTCTTATAACCAATCCAGACGATTACACCAACGAAATCTTCCTGGCGCGGTGGATTTTGCTTTCCAACCCGGGCGTTTTCAAGGAACTTGCCAGCATCGGGAAAGCAGGAAAGCCGCTCACCACCAGCCTCCGCGTAAGACTGTGGACGGATTCCTACAGCAGCCTTTTCCCTGTCCTAAAGTAGCGCCCGCGCCCTATTTCCAACGTGCGTGAACAATGGGTTCATCGCAACTCTCCTGAGAAAAAAGCGCCAATAAATCGCTGGAGATACCTATAATTTCTGCGCCATGCGCGTTCATCCGCTGGACCTGACGATTGTCGTCGCCTACTTGCTCGGCGTGACTGCACTTGGCATGCGCTTCCGACGCATGCAGCAGGCTGGCGCGGCGGCAGATTCGCAAGCCGCTGGCCGCGAATATTTCCTTGGAGGGCGTACCGCACCGTGGTGGGCGCTGGCATTTTCGATCGTTGCCACGGAAACATCGACTCTCACGATCATCGGCGCACCCGCGATTTCTTACGCGGATAATCTGACGTTCATTCAATTGGTCTTCGGCTATCTTCTCGGGCGCGTGTTGATCGTGTTGTTCTTACTGCCCGGCTACTTTCGCGGAGAATTTCTTACCGCATACGCGCTCATCGAAAAACGCTTTGGCGAGAAAATGCGCGCCGTAGCAGCTACTACGTTTCTCATCACGCGTGCCATCGCCGAAGGCGTGCGCGTTTCCGCCATCGCTCTAGTCGTGAGCGTCGTGCTTGGCACATCGGAACGCCTCGCGGTCATGATGGTCATTTCGCTGACCATACTCTACACATTCGAAGGCGGCATGAAAGCGGTGATCTGGACCGACGTGGCTCAGCTTCTTGTCTACATGACCGGCAGCGCGATTACGCTCCTCGTGCTGTTCCATCGCATTCCCGGCGGCTGGAGCGAAGTCACACAAGTCGCGGCCGCAGCCGGCCATAAACTTCAGTTCCTCAATTTTTCCTGGAACCTCGGGACGAAATACACGTTTTGGTCCGGCGTGATCGGCGGCTCGTTCCTCACCATGGCGACTCACGGCACGGACCAGACCATCGTGCAGCGTTTGCTCGCCGCGAAAAGTGAACGCGACAGCAGCCGCGCTCTGCTCACCAGTGGCGGAATCGTTCTCGTTCAGTTCACCGTTTTCTTGTTGATTGGCGTGCTGCTCTTCGTGTTTGCGCAACATTCGCCACTACTTGCCCCTGGCGATAGAGCTGATCGCATCCTCCCGCTCTTTCTAGTGCGCGAGATGCCCGTCGGCCTCGCAGGTTTGCTTCTCGCTTCCATCATGGCCGTGGCCATGTCCAACGCCAGCGGCTCGCTCAACTCGCTGGCCGCTTCGAGCGTGTTGGATTTTGCAAAGCTTCGCGGACGCAGCACGGACGCGCGCCAATTCCTGCGCGTGTCTCGCGGCATGACGTTGGCGTGGGGCCTCGTGTTGATGGGTTTCGGATTCGTCAAATGGGGGCCGCTGCTCGAGACAGGACTAACCGTGGCCTCGCTTCCCTTTGGCAGCTTGCTGGGATTGTTTCTTCTCGGCACGTTCGATCGCGCCGCCAACGCGCGCGGCGCATTCGTCGGAATGTTCGCTGGACTTGTCGTCGTCTTGAGCGTATTTCAGTTCACCAAAGCGGCGTATACGTGGTATTTCCTTATCGGCGCGTGCGTGACTTTCTTCGTGGGATCGCTCGTGAGCCGCATGGCGCGCAAGGAGAGTCCGCTTTGAACTACTCGGCGCTTTCTCCGCGCTCGGCGTTTAGCTCGAGATTATCGGGGCGCCACGGCGTTGTCTTTGGCCGCCTTCCGGGAAAATGAAGGACAACTAAACAGGGACGGCTCACTAAGCGGGGGAACATGACCGAAAAACGACTGGAGCTGGTGCGCGGTTTAGGCGCCTGGGCCTCGGGAGCTATCGTTGTCGGAACGATGATCGGCACCGGCATTTTTCTCAAGCCCGCAGAAATGGCGCAGGAAGGGCGCAGCGTTTCCATCGTCTTCGCCGCGTGGATTGTGGGCGCCATGCTTTCAATTTTTGGCGCGTTCTCGTTCGCGGAATTAGGTTCCATGATTCCGGAAGCCGGCGCCGAATATGCCTATCTGCGGCGCGGCTTCGGACCGGTGTACGGATTTCTGTTCGGATGGATGCACTCGATTGTAGGCCGCCCGAGTTCGCTGGCCTCAATCGCCGCGGGGATGATGCGTTTCCTGAGCTTCTTGGTGCCGGCCGTGGCCGCTCCGCTGTTCACCGTGCACATTGCGATTCCTGGATGGACCGGCTGGATCAAGCCGTACGATTTCATCTTCACCTGGGCGCAGCCACTGGCCGTGGTATGGCTCCTTATCATGACCGGCGTGAATTATCTTGGCGTGCGGCTGGGCGGCGCAGTGCAAGTTTTTTTGACAGCCATCAAGATCACCTCGGTCGCAATCGTCATTGCCGTTGCATTCTTCGCGCCAGCCCGCGTCCAAGAGGGCGGACTCGCACCGTTCTGGCCCGCAGCGGGAACTACCGCCGCGGCAACTTTCAGTGCGTTCCTCGCGGCGCTGGCCGCTGCCCTCTGGGCCTACGACGGATGGGAAGATTTGAACCTCGTTGGCTCGGAAGTGGAGAATCCGGAAAAGAATTTTCCGCGCGCTCTCGTGGGCGGAGTGGGCCTTGTCGCCGTGGTCTATCTCGTGTTCAGTGCCGCATGCTTGAAAGTCCTGCCCTTTGAAACCGTGGCGGCTTCGCCCCATATTGCCTCCGATGTCGTCACGCACATCAAGGGCAGCACCGCGGCGAACTGGATCACGCTGGCCATGGTGATTTCCGCCCTTGGCTCCATGAATTCCTCCGTGTTGAGCGGCGCTCGCGTCGGCTACGCCATGGCGCGCGACAAGATTTTTTTCAAGATTGTGGACGGCATTCACCCCCAATTCCGCACGCCTGGGCCATCGCTGATTTTTCAAGGAATTCTGGCCAGCCTGATGGCGCTCACGGGAACGTTCGAGGAGCTGACCAATCTCTTCATTTTTGCTGCGTGGATCTTCTATGGATTTGCCGTCGTGGCCCTGTTTCGTATGCGCAAGACGGAGCCGTACCTGCCGCGGCCGTATCGTTGCTGGGGATATCCCTGGGTTCCGGGAATTTTCGTCGCTGGCGCGCTCGCTCTCACTTTTAACGTGTGGCTGGAGCGTCCCGGACGCTCGACCATCGGGCTGCTGCTGATTCTCGCCGGCCTTCCCTTCTATCGCCGCTGGTCCCGCGCAACCTCAGCCGCTCGCGACGCTTCGAGCAGCTAGTTGCCGATGAATGAGAAGGTATGCCGCTGCGCCAATAAACAGGCACGCGCCTGGCGCTAGAACCCAGCCAGCCACCAACCCGAGCCGCCCAAAGGGTTCGCTCGCCCATGAATGAAACAAGGAACGTGCATTCACCTCGAGTCCGTGCTCGAGGAATCCCATGAACGGTAGAACGAGAAGCAAAACGACAAAGATCGCCAAAGCCGGAAAGATTCCGGAAACGACAATCGCCGGGCGCGACCCGCCTGCGCGGCTGGAGAGGTGGGCACCCAGGGCGCCCACAAACGGCAGCAGCAGCAGCCAAACCGTGTAAACCGTGAACACGTATGTCTGTCCGTGAGGGCCCCGCAAAAACAGAAATTGAGGATTAAACCCCAGCCGCTCCAGAGCCGGCAGCATAATCATCGATACCAGCAATGTCGCCAAGCTCGGAAGCCACAACTGGCTAGTGCGTGGGGTCATGGTGTTCTCCTTTTCTCGAGCCATCTGAATTTGTCGCTGCAATTTGTCCCAGTTCCCAATCCGCACCCGGGTCTCGCTCAATGCTGCTTGGTCAGGCAGGCCTTGCGCGCGCAAAGATTCATAGAATTCCTGTAAATGCCCCGCGAGCTCCGCATGCACTTCGTCATTCTCCGTGGCACCAAGATCAAGGCCGCTGAGCCGCTGGCGAACAAGTTTTAGCCAATCAGCCATGGGTCCTCTCCCTAACCAATCGCCGCGTCCTGTGACCAAGGACGCCGGCCAAACAAAATGTCCGCGAGTACCCCGCCCACAAAAAGGGCCGCTCCCGGGACCAGGAGGCAGCTAATCCCATCCTTCAGAAGAACGGTTGCCACAAAACTGAAATCGACGTGGTTTCCGGTAACCCGTTCGATGATCATGCCGATCGGAAACATCAAGAGAAACGCCGCGGTAAGCGCCGGCACCGGGAAGATGCTCGCTAGAAGTGCGCTTGCTCGTGAGGCGCCGGCTCGGGCTGAGAAATAGGCTCCCATAGCTCCGAAGAAAGGAAGCGACGCCAGCCACAGCACATAGAAAAAAATCGGGCTCGTGCCGCTCCATACGATGCGAGGCCGGAATCCAAGTTCCTGGAGCATCGCTAGGAAAGTCATCGAAAGGACCAGCGTGAGGAAGCCCGGAATCCAAAGCTGTTGCACGCGTTTCTTCACGGGCAATTCCCTCCTCTTTGCGGCGGAAATCTTGCGCCGCAAATCCTCCCAACCGCCAACTTGCTCAAAGGTCCGATGAACCGCTTCCCTTTCCGGCAATCCTTCTTTGCAGAATCCCTCGTACGATTCCTCCAGGTGGGCCGCTAGCTCCGCGTGGACCTCGTCCCTTTCGGCCGCATCCAGGCCCGGGCCTGACAGGCGCTGGCGAACAAGTCCCCGCCAATCAGGCATGGGCAACCTTCGTAAGCTGTTGAAGCGCGCGAAACAGTTCCGCCCATTCGCGCTGGAGCGGGGCCAGCTTCTTCTTCCCTGCCGGCGTCAGCCTGTAGCAGCGGCGTCGCCGCCCGTTCGCGCTGGTTTCCCAGGTGCCGCGAATCCAGCGTTGCTGCTCCATCCGATAGAGCATGGGATAGAGCGCCGCGAGCGTGAAACGCAACGCCCCATTGGTCTGCTGCTCGATGCGCCGCGCCAATTCGTAGCCGTGCAGCGGTCCGTCCTGGAGAACGCTCAGCACGGCCAGTTCGGCGGTGCCCCTCTTGATTCCCGAACCAATCATAGCGTTCCCCCTTACATATAGGAATCTTATATACAAAATGGGAATTGTCAACTGTTCTGAGGGTCAGGTGTGACGGATTCTGCGGTGTTCGGAGATTCCCGAGTTTGTCATCCTAACGGCCGCCCATTTTGTGGCCCGAAGCCTGCCGGCCGCAGGCAGGGATCTCAGCTCAGAAGGACCCCTTTTTGAGAATCGCTCCAGAGCAGGCAACTAAACCGACGCTGCGCGCCTCGCGGCTCTCTCGGAAGGAATCCGAAGAATCGCGGATTCAGCCTCTCGGGACACGCTGACGGACGGCTGGAGGATCTTTGCCAGAATCTCCATGCCGGTGACGAGCCTCGGCCCAGGACGCGAAAAATAACTGCTGGCCTCCAACGCATAAACGCGGCTGTTTTGCACGGCAGGAATCGAATTCCACTGGCCGGGCAGGTCGAGCGCTTCGTATTCTTCCCTTGCCTGCTTGGCCGTATAACCGCAGGGAGCGATCAGCAAGACGTCGGGCCTGGCCTCAACGACATCCTGCAGGTGCACTCGGAAAGACGGCGTGCGCACGCGGCCGAGCGCGTCTTCCCCGCCAGCGCAGCGAATCATCTCGGGAACCCAATGGCCGCTGACGTAAATCGGATTGAGCCATTCAAGAAACGCAACGCGCTTGGGGCGCGCGGAGGAATCCAGTTGCCGCTCCAACGCTCCCTGACGCTGGCCGATCTCCGCCACAAGGTCTTCCGCCTGCGCGCCTCGGCAGATCGCTTCACCCACTAGAAGAATGTCGCGCCACACATCGCCCAAATCTTGCGGATTGAGGCAAAGCACTTCCGGACGCCGATCCAAGCGCGTCAATGCCGTGGCCAGATCGTCCGGCGAAGCCGCGCAAACGTGGCACAGGTCCTGCGTAATGATCAGGTCGGGATGGAGTTCTTCGAGCTTCTCGGCATCCACGGCGTATAAACTTTCGCCGCGGGCAACGTACTCGCGCACCAATCGGTCGATCTCCGCAGGGGGAGCATCCTGCGGCAACCGCGAATGAATGACGACGGGCTTCGTGCGCGCCTGTGGAGGGAAATCGCACTCGTGACTGACGCCTACGATCTCGCGGTCCAAGCCCAGCGCAAAGAGAATCTCCGTCGCCGACGGAAGAAAGGAAGCTACGCGCATAACACAAAAGACTTTAGCACAGATGAATGGAGGTGAGCAGGTGTTCACCTAGTCTAGGTCTTGTCTAGGGCCTGACTTCTGACCGACTGGAACTACTTGTAGAGAAAATACTTGCGGCGCACTTGATCGAAGACCTTAAGCGCGTCCGACCAGCCGGCAACGATTTGCTCCGGCGGAACGCCATTTTGGATTTGCTGGACGGTATCCCAATTTCCGACAAGAACGACAAGTTTGCCGGTGTCAAAATCCTGGGGATAGAGCTTTTGAAGAATCTCCGCGATTTCCAGGCCCATTCGCATGGAACGCACCACGAAACGATCCGTAATCCGGATCGCCACGCCATTACAACGCTGGCCGCTGCGGGGCCCGCCGATGGGAATAAAGGATTTCGATTCAAAACGCAGGCCCGGAAGATGGCGCTCATTCAGTGCGGCGGCAACTTCGTCGCCCTTCATCCAAGGCGCGCCAAACACTTCGAACGGGGCCTCGGTGCCACGCCCGACGGAGACTCCGGAATCCTGCAGAATCTCAATGCCCGGATAGAGAATCGAGCCTTTCGTGGTGCGCAACGCCGGCGAGGGAGGAATCCACTTGATGCCCGTGCTTTCAAAGAAATAATTGCGATGCCAGTTCTTCATAGCGATGACGTGCAGGTCGGCCCCGATGTGATTTTCCGCATTGAAAAACTGAGCAAGCTCACCAATGGTCAGCCCATACCGCACGGGCACCGGATAATAGGCGACGAAACTGGTCTTATCCGGATCAAGCATGGGGCCTTCGATGATTTCTCCACCCAGGGGATTCGGGCGATCCAACACGAAAAACGAAATTTTGCGTTTCGCTGCTACTTCCATGCAATACGCCATGGTCACCGTGTAGGTGTAGAAGCGCACACCCGCATCCTGAATGTCGAAGACCAGCGCGTCGATGCCTTGGAGCATTGCGTCGGTGGGGCGGCGCGTGTCGCCGTACAAGCTGTAGAGAGGCAGTCCGGTCGAAGGATCTTTGGACGAGGCCACGTTGTCGTTGTTGCGTCCGGCGAGGCCATGCTCGGGACTGAAGAGCGCCACCAACTGCAAGCCCAACGCGTGCGAGAGAAGGTCGATGTTGCTGCGGCCTTGCGCGTCCAGCCCCGTGTGATTCGTAATTAGTCCAATATGCTTGCCGCGTAGCAGCGTGAACTTCTCCGCTTCGAGAACATCGAGACCCGTCTGCACGCGAGCAGCGTGTCCGGAATGCTTCTGCGGCAAACGCGCGTGCAGCGCAACGGGAGCAAAAATTGCAACGAACAACGTCAATGGAGCAAGTGTGGCAAGCACGCGCTTCGTATCGGTCAAATCGTTCCTCCTGCGCAAAAACAATACAATGATATTCTGGAACGCGCTGGCCCCGGCTGCATTGGAGAGCACGGTGTGCTTGTGCTATGAATAAATGCAGACTGCGGGCTGCGCCGGGGGATTGTAACTGATGGAAGGACGCCGCGTCCGCTTTCTGCTCGTGATTCCCTTCTTATTTCTCATCCTTATGGCCCAAAAAGCACGCAGCCAAAACGACAATCCATCCGAGAAAAAATCCGTTGCGCAAAACAGCGGAGCCACGGCCAAGGGCAGCGCGAAGAATCTTTCGCCGGCGGCGAGCGCGTGGGTGGAATCCGCGCTGCGCAAAATGACCGTGGACGAAAAGATTGGCCAGCTCCTTTTCACCACGTATCACGGAAGTTTCACGTCCACCGATTCAGACGCCTATCAACAGCTTTTGCATGATGTGCAGGCTTTGCATGTCGGCGGATTTATCGTCATCACGCACGGTTCGCCGCTGGGAATCGTGAAGAGTCAGGCGTATCCGACGGCTCTGCTGGCCAATCAGTTACAGTCGAAATCCAAATTGCCGCTGCTCATTGGCGCGGATTTCGAACGCGGAACCGCCATGCGCTACGACGAAGGAACGTCGTTTCCGACCGCCATGGCGGTCGCGGCCGGCGGCAATCCCAAAGACGCGTACACGATGGGAAAAATCACCGCTTTGGAGGCGCGCGCCACGGGCGTGCAATGGGTTTACGCGCCGGATTCGGACGTGAACAACAATCCCGGAAATCCCATCATAAACACGCGCTCCTTCGGCGAGAATCCCTATCGCGTGGCGGAATTTGTTTCCGCGTTCGTAAAAGGCGTCGAGGACAACGGCGCGCTCGCGACGGCCAAGCATTTTCCCGGACATGGCGATACGGCCGCGGATTCACATATTGATTTGCCGGTGATCCCCGCAAATCGCGAGAGGTTGGAACATTTGGAACTGGTTCCCTTTCGCGCAGCGATCTCTGTGGGCGTGGACAGCATCATGACCGGGCATCTTTCCGTTCCGGCAATCGAACCCGACCCCAACACGCCTGCAACTTTGTCGCATAACATTCTCACCGGTTTGTTGCGAAATGAACTCGGATATCGTGGGCTGATCGTCACGGATGCAATGGAGATGGGCGGCATTACCGTGCGTTACGCGCCCGGAGAAGCGGCCGTGCGTGCGGTGGCCGCCGGCGCGGATTGCGTGTTGATGCCGCCGGTGCCGGATGCGGCGTTCGAAGCTTTGCAAGCCGCGGTAAAGTCCGGGCGAATTTCGAAGGAGCGGCTGGATGAATCGGTGCGGCGCATTCTGGAGGTCAAAGCGCGGCTGGGGCTGAACAAAAATCGGCTGGTGGACGCGAACGCGCTGAATCACAAGTTCGGCAGCGCGGCCTGGCAAAAAGAAGCGCAGGAAATCTCCGATCGCGGCGTGACCCTGCTGCGCGACACGCCTCATCGTTTGCCGCTCGACGGAACGAAGCCATCGCGAGCGCTGCTGCTCTCATTCTATGCAGACCCCGAGCCGTATCCTGGAGAGGACCTTGAACGCGAATTGCGCGCGCGATTCGATTCGGTGACCACTCTTCGCGCGGACACAAGATTCGTGAATGCTAGCATCCTGAAGCTGCCGCCGCCCGATTCCTACGACCTCGCGATTCTCGCGCTGTTTGTGCGCGTGAGCGACCGTAAAGGAAACGTGGACCTACCGGCGGAACAAGCGGCGCTGGCGGAACAACTTTACAAAACGGGCAAGCCGGTGATTACGGTGGGATTGGGGAGTCCGTACCTGATTGAGAGATTTCCGCAGGCAGAGACGTGGCTCGCGGCGTTTGGCATCAGCGACGTCGCGCAAATTTCCGTGGGGCGAGCGCTTTTTGGGGAAATTCCCGTGCGCGGACACTTGCCGGTGACGGTGCCGGGCGCCAACTTGAAAGCAGGATTTGGCATCGAAGTGCCAGCCAATCCGATGACGGTGCAGCCGATGGACGCGCGCGAAGATTCGCAATTGCGGCCAGCGTATGAAGTCATCGAGAAAGCCGTAAAGGACAAGGCGTTTCCCGGAGCGACACTCGCCGTAGGATTCCGAGGAAAAGTTGCGATTCACGCGTTCGGGAAACTGAGCTACGACGCGAAATCGCCGGCAGTCAAGCCGACTACGATGTACGACATCGCATCGCTAACGAAAGTCGTGGCGACGACACCGCTGGTGGCGAAATTGGTCGAAGGCGACTTCGCCGTGCCGCTGGATTTGGATGCGAAGATCGAGCGCTACTTACCGGAGTGGGCTAGGGGACCACAACCGGAATGGCGGCATCGCGTGACGGTGCGGCATTTGCTGACGCACACCTCGGGTTTGCCTCCGTTCAAGGAATACTGGCGCACCTCGAAGAGCAAGCAAGACACATTGAAACAAATTTTCGCGGAGCCGCTCGAATACGAACCGGGAATGAAGGAAGTGTATTCGGACCTGGGAATTATTTTGATGGCGGAAATTATCGGGCGATTGACGGGAAAAAAGCTGGATGACTTAGCGAAGAGTTTTATTTTTTCGACGCTGGGAATGAAAGACTCGATGTACCGGCCGCCGAAGAAACTTTGGCCGACGATCGCGCCGACAGAAATCGACAACCATTACCGGCACCGGCTGATCCAGGGCGAGGTGCACGACGAAAATGCGTTTGCGATTGGCGGCGTGTCAGGACACGCGGGAGTGTTCAGTACCGCCCCCGACTTGGCCGCGTTTTGTCAGATGCTGTTGAACGGCGGCGTGTACGCGCATCAGCGAATTTTGCGGCGTGCGACGGTGGCGCAGTTCACTACGCCGCAGCAGCTTTCCGGGGGAACGCGCACGCTAGGCTGGGCCCTGGCGACACCGGGCGGATTGAGCGGACATTATTTTTCAGAGCATAGTTTCGGGCACACCGGGTTCACGGGGACTTCCATCTGGATCGATCCGGAGCGGCAACTGTTTGTCGTGTTCCTGACGAACCGCGTTCATCCGACGCGGGAGAATCAGAAGATTCAACAAGTGCGAAGGGACCTGCATGACGCGGTGATGCAGGCCCTCGGATTCGCGACTACCGCAGTGCACTGAACCGGTTGCAGGTTATAGGTTCCGCGTCTGCCCGAGCAAAGCCGGGGCGTAAAAGGCTTCCTTCAGCGAGCCGCATTGTTCGCGGGCTCCTTGAGCAAGTTTTGGATTTCGCGCTCGAAGGCTGCTTTGTCGACCATGCCAACGTGCAAGTCGGCGATTTTGCCGGTGCGATCGATGAGCAGGGTTACCGGCATTCCTTTGTCTACCCCTAATGGCTTTGCCGATTCAAACGTTCCCATCACGATGCGGTAGTTGATCTTGTGCTCGCGCAGGTAGGGCGTGACGGATTTCCAGCCGTCATCGTCCAGGGAAGCGCCAACAACGGTCAGGCCCGTCTTGTTGTATTTGTCCTGAAATTCCATAAACCAAGGGATTTCTTGCTTACAGCCCTCGCACCAAGTGGCCCAGAAATCGAGCAGTACAACGCGGCCTTTGTAGGCGGAGAGCTTAACCGCTGTGCCTTCCGAGTCAGTGAGAGCGACTTCTGGAAGGGGCTTTCGGGAGCCGGCGGGCGTGAGATCTGGCACGGTTGCGCGTAGTGCCAAGCATGAGATTGTCAGGACTACGAAAGCGATGATGGAGTGTTTCATGAGCATGACCTCCTGAATTAGGGCGTGGGGTGCTGACGTAAGGAAACGGAACGAATGGTTCGGATGAGAATGCCGCCCACGAGAATCGCCATCCAATTCTCAAGAGCTGCACTGACCAAATCGACTAGCCAAGCCGCGAGGTGGGCGAGGATGTGGCGTCATGAGTGGCTCCTGAGAAGATCGAGACCTTCGGTCAGGCTCCGGAGGGCGCCATGCGTGCGATGGACTGCCGAAACTCCTTGCGTCGTAACGCGGAAGAAGCGCTTCGATCGACCACCTCGTTCCGGCGTCGGGTCCCCGGAGCGGGATTGCAGGTAACCTTTTGCTTCCAGACGATCAAGAGTGGTGTACATGGCACCGATCGAAACCTCTCGCTTGGTGCGGGCTTCCATCTCGCGCCGGACGGTAACGCCATAGGCTTCATCGCCCAGACGCAGAACCGCGAGAAGCACCATGTGCTCGAATTCGCCGAGGTAGCCGCGATCCGCCATTAGTCCTACAATATAGAGGAAATTAGCCTGGGTCAAGACAAAAGGCGCCTTGATGGAGGTCGCGGGAGGCTTGGGAGAGGTCGGAGGGGCGGCCGAGGTCGCGCCAGTAGTATTCGTCGGCGCGGAAGGCGAGGATTTTTTCACCCCGGGCGGCGAGCCGAAGACAAGCGTCGACGATGGAGAAGACGCCGGTCTCAGTGAGCATGGGAAGGAGGCGAGGGGAGATGATGTGGATGCCGGAGAAGGCGAGAGGAAGTGGCGAGTGGCGAGTAGCGAGCGGCGAGTGGGAAGAAGAAGATTCGGAATGTGAAGTGAGATTTCTCGCTTCGTTCGATATGACGGTGTTGCCTTTTGTTTCGAGAGGGGGTGAGACCGGGCCAGGATCTCTCACTTCGTTCGGGATGACAAAAGAGGGGATTTCCGCGGGCTCCGAGGCAGTGGGTGATGGATTGGGCGCCGCCGAAGTCGCAGGAGCATAGGCAGGCGTGCCTGTGCCACTGGCGCGGCCGACGAGTTGGAGTTGGTCGTTGAAGAGGAGCAGGCGGGAGGAGGCGCGGGATTGGACGGCAAGGGTGGCGAGGGCGTCGCGTTCGTTGTGGAATTGGAGCATGCGGTGAAAGTCGATGTTGCTGAGGACGTCGACGTTGTGGAGGAGGAAGGGCTCCGAGTGGCGAGTGGCGAGTGGCGAGTGGCGAGCATTTTCCAGGAAAAACCAGGAGGCTTTTTTCAGGCCGCCGCCGGTGTCGAGCAGAAGATCCTCTTCGCGGGAAATTTCGATGTGCATGCCGAAATTGTTGCTGGATTTCAGGTAGTCGACGACCGCGTCCGCGAAGTGATGGACGTTGATGATGACTTCGTTGATACCAAAAGAGCGAAGGCGTGCGAGCGTGATTTCGAGCAGCGTGCGGCCATTGATTTCGACGAGGGCTTTGGGACGTGTGTCGGTGAGCGGGCGCAGGCGCGTGCCGAGGCCGGCGGCGAGGATCATTGCCTTCATACGAGAGCCAGCGGCGAGTGGCGGGTGGCGAGTGATCCGGTCATTTGGCGAGATTACCCACCACGGCGTGCAACATGCCCAGCTTTTCGAGTTCGAGGTGGCGGATGCCGACTTCAACGCCGCTGCGGCCGCGCAAATGTTTTGCGAGTTGTTCGGCGAGATAGACGGAGCGGTGCTGGCCGCCGGTGCAGCCGAAGCTCACCATTAGATTCTTGAAACCGCGGTGTTGAAAATTGTCGACGGTCGCGTCGATGAGAGTAAACACGCTGGCCAGATACTGGTGGACGCGCTCCTGCTGATTGAGGTAGTCGATGACCGGCGGGTCCTGGCCAGTAAGCGATTTGAAGCGCTCTTCCCTGCCGGGATTCGGGAGGCCGCGGCCGTCGAAGACAAACCCGCCGCCGTTGCCGGCCTCGTCCTTGGGCAACTCGTGATGAAACGAAAAGCTGAAAATGCGGACAACGAGATTGTCGGCTTCGAAAGCGATGCTTTGGAGTTTTTCCGAAGCGAGCATGCTTTGAAACGCGCCGAGAAGCGTGGGCAGTGCGATGGGCAATTGCACGTTGTGGAGCAGCCAGCGGATGTTTTTCAGGGCGTAGGGGACGCTTTGCAGGAAATGCACTTTGCGTTCGAAAAAGCCGCGATAGCCGTAGGCGCCAAGTGCCTGCATGATGCGGACGTAAACGAAGCCGTAGTAGTAGCGCAGGAAGGCTTCGCGGTCGAGGTCGATGAAGGTCGAGAGCGCATTGAGATAGTGATCGAGAAGCCGCTGGCGAAGATCGGGCGGGAGGTCGGCCTTGGCGTCGAAGAGAAGCGAGGCGATGTCGTACTGCAAGGCGCCTTTGCGGCCGCCTTGATAGTCAACGAAATAGGGCAGGCCGCCGCGCAGCATGATGTTGCGCGACTGAAAATCGCGATAGAGGAAATAATCGGGCGGGGCCCCAAGGAGGAAATCGGTGAGGCGGTCGAAATCGGTTTCCAGGGCGCGTTCGTTAAAGGGAATGCCGGCGAGCCTCAGAAAATAGTATTTGCAGTAGTTCAAGTCCCAGGTGATGGACTGCCGATCGAAGCTGGCAATGGGATAACAGAAGCTGTAGTCGAAGTCGCGCGCGGCTTCGACTTGGAAGCGCGGGAGGACGCCGACGGATTTGCGGTAGGCATCGACAACGGCGGGAGCGATATCGTCGCCGGAGCGATTCCTGGAGAGAAATTCGAACAGCGAGGTGTCGCCGAGATCTTCCTCTAGATAGGCGCCATGGTCGAGGTCCTGGGCATAGATTTCCGGCACGGGCAGGAGGTGCCGGCGAAAATGTTTGGAGAACTCGAGGAAGGCGACGTTTTCTTCACGGCCGTTGTAGAGAACGCCGACCGCGCTCACGCGATCGTTGGCGAGGCGGATGATTTTTCGGCCGGAGCCGCCCAGTTCCCCTTGCAATGGCTGAATGTGCGTAGGAGCAGCGTGGAAGTGCTGTTGGAAAAGTTCTTTGAGAACGTCTAGGGACATAGATTCCCTTCCACCTGTCCTGAGAGATGGATCCGGCCGGGTGGTCTTAGCATAGCCCATTCTGGAACAGGACGCCCGGCAAGCGGGAACGGTTGTGCCCAGAATTACAGATTCAGGGTTCAAGGCCAAGTATTTTGAGGCGCCTCGCTATAATGTGAGCATGCCCAAGTCCTTCAGAAGTTCTATTCCGAAAGAATCTCGACTGACCGAACAAAGGAACAAAGCTTCACGGAATCTCGACCGCATGACGGCGCGCGAGATTGTGGAGTTGATGAACCGCGAAGACCGCAAAGTGGCGGTTGCGGTGGGAAGGGAAATTCCAGCAATTGCTCGGGCGGTGGACGCGATTGTCGCGGGGATTCGCAAAGGCGGCCGGCTAATTTACGCGGGAGCTGGTTCGAGCGGACGCATGGCGGTGTTAGACGCGGCAGAGTGCCAGCCGACGTTTGGGACTCCGGCGAAGCTGGTTCAGGCGGTAATCGCGGGAGGAGAGCGCGCCATCACGCAGGCGGTGGAAGGCGCGGAAGACGACGTTCGCCATGCGGCGCGCGAATTGCGCAAGAGGAGGCTGACGCGGCACGACGTGGTGGTTGGAGTGACGGCGAGTGGGACGACGCCGTACGTGCTGGCGGCGCTGCGATACGCACGAGGGCGAGGGGCGACGACGGTAGCGATTACGTCAAACCGGAAAATGCCGGTGGCGCGGGTGGCAAAAATTGTGATTGCGGTGGAAGTGGGGCCGGAGGTGTTGACAGGTTCGACGCGGATGAAAGCAGGGACGGCGCAAAAGATGGTGCTGAACATGCTCAGTACAGCGTCGATGGCGCGGCTTGGACATGTGTATGAAAACCTGATGATTGATGTCGTGCAGACCAATGAAAAGGTTGCGAAACGAGTTTTGCGGATTCTGGCGGAAGCGAGCGGGAAGAGTGTGTCTGCGGCGGAACACGCACTGCGGGCGGCGGGACACAATATGAGGGTGGCGCTGGTGATGCTGAAGCTGGGAGTGGGGGCGCGGGAGGCGAAGAACAGACTGAAGGGGGCGGGAGGAGAATTGAGGCGCGCATTAAATGAGTAAGAAAAAGAGTTAGCACGAGGACACTCCAGAAAACAGCGGGCACAGAGAAGAAAGGGCGCAAAAAGAAAAGACGGAAATAGACAGAAGCAGAGAGCGCGGAGAAAGAAAAAGAACGGGTCTAAAGACCCGCCACTACGAAGAGCACGACGATGGATAAGTTTTTAATAAAAGGCGGGAAGGCGCTGCGGGGGAGCGTCCCTGTAAGCGGGGCCAAGAATTCGGCCCTGCCGGTGATGGCGGCGGCCTTGTTGACTGCTGACAAGGTGGTCGTTCGAAACGTTCCCAAGGTGCGCGATCTGGTTACGATGAGCAAGCTACTGGCGTTCATGGACGCGAAGGTTTCGGCGGGGACAGTGCCGGCGAGCGACTATGAGATTCAAGCGCCGAGGTTGAATCATGCGGAAGCGCCTTACGAGCTGGTGAAGACGATGCGCGCGTCGATCCTGACACTCGGGCCGCTGATGGCGCGTGTAGGTGTGGCGCGAGTTTCGTTGCCGGGAGGTTGCGCGATCGGGGCGCGGCCGGTGGATCTGCATTTGAAGGCGCTGGAGCAGATGGGCGCGGAGATTGCGACGTCACACGGGTACATCGACGCGAAAGTGCATCGCAACGGTTCGCGGGGGCGGCGGCTAAAGGGCGCGCACATCGTGTTTGAGAAAATCACCGTGACGGGGACGGAAAATATTTTGATGGCGGCGGCGCTGGCGGAAGGGGAGACGGTGCTGGAAAACGCGGCGCGCGAGCCGGAAGTGACCGACCTGATCTTGATGCTTCGGAAAATGGGGGCGGAAATTTGCGGAGACGGCACTTCGACGCTTCGGATTCGCGGCGTGAAAGAGCTGCACGGCACGGAACATACCGTAATTCCGGACCGGATCGAAGCGGGAACGTTTCTCGTGGCGGGAGCAATGACTGACGGCGATTTGACGATTACGAATTGCCAACCGAAGCATCTGGGGGCGGTGATTGCGAAGTTACAACAGGCTGGGGTGCAGATCGAGATATCGGATGCGACGACGGTTCGCGCGCGGGGCGCGAAAAAGTTAGCGGCAGCGGACGTGACCACGGAGGAGTATCCGGGATTCGCGACGGACATGCAAGCGCAATACATGGCGCTGGCTACCCAAGCGGAAGGTACGTCGGTGATTACGGAAACGATTTTTGAGAACCGCTACCTGCATGCAAGCGAGATGGTGCGCATGGGGGCGAATATTTCGGTGAACGGACGGGAAGCGATTGTGCGCGGTCCCGCGCAGTTATCAGGGACGACTGTGCAAGCATCGGACTTGCGCGCGAGTGCGGGCCTGGTTCTGGCGGGTTTAGTGGCAACCGGTGAGACGCTCATCGATCGCGTGTATCACATTGATCGCGGGTACGAAGGGATCGTCGAGAAGCTGCGCGGCGTTGGAGCACAGATCGAGCGCGTGCACAGTCCCGGCTCGTAACTTTCTTCTAGCAGCAAATGCTCCTTAGTTTTGATACAATCTGCCGCACATTTTTGACATGCGCCTCCGGAATGAGGAGAGGGTCATGGCTAAGACGGAATTGGTGAGAAAGCTGGACGCGGCAATTGCCGGCAAGAATTTGCTGAAGCATCCGTTCTATCAGGATTGGCAGGCAGGGAAGCTGAGCCGTGAGGCGCTGCAACTGTACGCGACACAGTATTACAAACATGTGTCAGCGTTTCCCGGGCACCTGCGCGTGCTGGCAGCGCGGACCGAAGGGCCGCTGCAGAAATTGATCCAGGAAAACCTGGGGGAGGAAGAGAATCCGGCGGCGCCGCATCCAAAATTGTGGCGCGATTTTGCGGCCGCTGTTGGCGTCAGCGAAGATGACGTTACCTGCTGCCCCGCCCTGCCGGGAACGAAGAATGTGGTGCAAACTTTCCGGGAAATCTGCGGGGATCGAACGGTGGCAGAGGCCGTAGCGACGCTGTACGCCTACGAATCGCAAGTGCCCGAGATTGCGGCGATAAAGATGGAGGGACTGGCCAAGTTTTATGGCGTGAACACGCCGAAAGGATTGGCGTACTTCGCGGTGCACGAGGAGACGGACAAGCTACACCGGGCGGCATGGCGTGATTGGCTTGAAAAGCACGCCGAGGGGGACGAGGAGGAGATCGTCAGAACAACGAACGCGGCACTCGACGCGCTGTGGGGGGCTCTGGATGCGGTACATTGTGAAAATGCCGGGGTAAGGAAGTAAGGGCGTTAAAGATGTGAGGACAAAGATTCAACGCAAAGGGCACAGAGGCTGAGCACAGAGTTCACCGAGAAGAGATGGAAACAGGCCAGGAGAGATTCCTGGCCTGTTTCATTTTTCAGCGACAAAGCCTAAGCAGAAACAAATTGGGCGCAGCGATGCTGCCACCCCACGAGGGAGGTATCAAAGGCTTACTCGCGGGAGCCGGAGTTGCCGGAGCCGCCTTCGCTCCCGGCAAACCCCGGATTGTGACTGCCACCTGCCGCGGCCTTTTGCTGTTTTTCACGCGCTTCCTTGAGCAGCGCTTTGCGCGAGAGGCGAATCTTGTTCCCTTCGATCGAGAGCACCTTCACCAGAACCTGGTCGCCGAGCTTCAATTCGTCGCGAACGTCGCGAATCCGATGCTCGGAGATTTCGCTGATGTGCAGCAGGCCGTCGGTCCCCGGAAATAACTCGACGAAAGCGCCAAACTCCGCGAGGCGCACGACTTTGCCGAGATAGGTCTTGCCGACTTCCGCGCTGGCGGTGACTTCGCGGACCATCGCGAGGGCGGCGTCGCCCGAAGCTCCGCTAGTCGAGAAGATGTGTACGGTGCCGTCTTCGAGGACGTCGATCTTGACGCCGGTCTGTTCGGTGATGGACTTGATTTTCTTTCCGCCCGGGCCAATGAGGTCGCGGATCTTGTCGGTCGGGATGTTGAGCTTGTAGAGGCGCGGCGCGTAAGCCGAAATCTGGGTGCGCGCGGCGTCAAGCGTCGCTTCCATGGTATCCAGAATCTCGAGGCGCGCTTTCTTCGCCTGTGCGAGCGCCTCGCGCATCATGGCAATACTGATGCCAAGGACCTTGATGTCCATTTGCAGCGCGGTGATGCCGTTGCGCGTGCCGGCGACTTTGAAGTCCATATCGCCGTAATGATCTTCGGCGCCGGCAATGTCGGTGAGGATGGAATATTTGCCTTTGCCGCCAACGACGAGCCCCATGGCGATGCCCGCGCAAGAGGACTTGATGGGAACGCCGGCATCCATCAGCGCGAGCGAGCCGCCGCAAACCGTGGCCATCGACGACGAGCCGTTGGATTCCATAATGTCGGAGACCAGGCGCATGGCGTAGGGGAAGTCCGATTCGGGAGGAAGCAGGTTCACGAGCGCGCGTTCGGCAAGAGCGCCGTGGCCGATTTCGCGGCGTCCGGGCCCGCGGAGGAATTTCACTTCACCGACGCTGAATGGCGGGAAGTTGTAGTGCAGCATGAAGCGCTTGAACTGGTATTGCTCGAAGAGCAGGTCGAGGCGCTGCATGTCTTCCTTGGTGCCGAGAGTGAGCGTGGCGAGCGCTTGCGTTTCGCCGCGGGTGAAGAGCGCCGAGCCGTGAACGCGCGGGAGCAGGCCGACCTCGCAAGTAATTTTGCGAATCCGGTCGAAGGCTCGGCCATCGGGTCGGCGCCGGGCATTCAGGACGTCGTCGCGAAAAATATTTTCGCGCAGCCGTTCAAAAGCGCGCTTCGTGAGCGTGCGCTTCTCGTCCATTTCTTTCTGAGGTTCTTCGGGAATGGTGGCGAGGATTTCTTCCTTCAGGGCATCCACCAGGTGATAGCTTTCCTTTTTCGGGTGCTTTTCCGTGTTGAGCGCATCGTGCAACCGCTCGCCATACTTCTTTTGCAGATCTTTGTAGATACCTTCGTCGAATGGCAGCGGCTCGACCGCGACTTTCTTGGGATTAAGCTGGCCATGAAGCTGCCGAATGGCGGCCACAATTTTCTTGATTTGCGCGTGGCCAAATTCAAGAGCGTCGGCAACAGTCTCTTCAGAGACTTCCAGCGCGCCGGCTTCGACCATGACGATGGCTTCTTCCGTTCCGGCGATGACGATGTTCAGCAAGCTCTTCTTTTGCTGCGCAACGGTGGGATTGGCGATGAGCTGGCCATCCAGCAGACCTACGCGAACGCAGGCAATGGGCTTCTCAAACGGCAGGTCCGACACATAGCAGGCCGCCGACGCCCCGGTGACGGCGATGACGTCCGGATCATTGTCGCTGTCGGCGGAGAGCACCATGCTGACAATCTGCGTTTCGTTGCGCCAGGCTTCGGGGAAGAGCGGACGAAGCGGGCGATCAATCAACCGGGAAGTGAGAATCTCTTTTTCCGAAGGGCGCCCCTCGCGCTTGAAAAAGCCCCCGGGAATTTTTCCTGCGGAATAGGTATTTTCGCGATAGTCTACGGTAAGAGGAAGAAAGTCTCGGTCATTGGCTTCGGTAGCCATGCAGGCCGTAGTGAGCACGACCGTGTCGCCATAGCGCGCCACAATCGCGCCATCGGCCTGTTTTGCGATTTTCCCCGTTTCCAGAGTCAGCGGACGGCCGCCGACCTCCACGGTAACCTGATGAGGTGCGTGTGCATTTTCAGACATAAACAATTTTCCTTTGGCCCCGGCCCCCCGGGGGAGTTGAGGGCCCTTCGCATGGCGAAGGACCTCATACAAGGCTGCCCGTTTTTGCGGACAACTTCGAGGAAGAAAGAAGGAGGAGCTTGCGGGGAACGGACCCGGGACAGACTACACCACGAGAAATTCCAGCCCTATCGCTGCCGGAGGCCTGAGGGACAGACTCCGCGTGGAATTTGTCACTTCGTGAGAACGCAAGGTGTATCGCTCAGAATTCCGACTCAAAGTGGAGCGATTACTTGCGCAGGCTAAGACGGTCAACAATCTCGCGGTACCGATCCGGATCACGGCGGTTGAGATAGTCCAGCAGCCGGCGGCGCTTATTGACCATCATGATCAATCCGCGGCGGGATGCGTGGTCTTTCACGTGGGACTTGAGATGCGTGGTCAGGTAGTTGATCCTCTCGCTCAAAAGGGCGATCTGCACTTCGGGCGAGCCAGTATCTTTCACATGGGTCCGGAATTGTTCGATCAACACCGTCTTTGTCGCGCTCAAGTGCCCCTCTCCGTTATCCCCTGAAATGTTCCTCTTCTCTTCGACAGATTCAGGCTAACACAACTCGGTCTGTAAAGCGAAGTCAATAATAAACCGTAGCGAAACTCTTGGGAGTTACCGACCTGGCTTGCGCTGCGGATACAGACGAGAACAAAGGGGATGTTCGATTAGCCTGTTTCCAATACCTAATCTGTTTGCGAAACAAAATCGCCTCGGATGCGTCAGTATCTGTAAGAGACGGCGGCAGTCGCAGTTGCGCTTGACGGGCAAATCCGCTTCAATATTTGCTGGAACGTTCCTGAGGAGGAAGCATGAAGAGAACCGTTGCATTTCTGGCAGTCGGTTGTATGACCGTGGGGATAATGGCTTTGCTGGGGTCGGCGCAGATGGGCGGAAAAGCCAGTCCCGCCGCAAAGGCCACGTGTGATTTAGGGGGCGGCAAGTCGATCACCGTGGATTATTCCAGTCCACGCGCAAAGGGGCGGAAGATTTTTGGCGGCTTGGTGCCCTATGGTGAGGTGTGGCGCACGGGCGCCGATGAGGCAACCACCTTTGTAACCACGGCAGACCTGATGGTCGGCGGCACCCATGTGCCGGCGGGCAACTATACCATTTTCACGGTCCCCAACCAGAACAAGTGGACGCTTATCATCAACAAGAAGACCGGCGAATGGGGTATCCCTTACAAATATGAGAGTGACGAGCTGGCCCGTGTGGACATGAAGGTTTCCGCCGCGCCGGCAACAGTCGAGAACTTCATCATTGCCTTCGATAAAGCGGCATCGGGATGCACGCTGCGCATGGAATGGGAAAACACTCGAGCGACGGTGGACATTTCGAAGATGTGAGCTTTCGCTGTTTTTGAATGTGGAGGGTGCGATGTGTCATGAATATGCCGCACCCTTTTTGTTTTGTAGCGGCCCAGGAAGAGAAAATCAGGAAGAATCTAAATTCACTGCGGCAGACGGGCCATGCCGCGGTCCACCAGCATCACCGCACTGACCACCATAGCTGCCGAGAGCAGCACGTTGAGTGTGACGGCTTCGCCGGCCAGTAGCCAGCCCAGCAAGACAGCCACGATCGGGTTGATGTAGGTATGGGTGGCAACCAGCGTTGGAGAGTAATGTTCCATCAGCCAATTGTAGGCAGTGAAGGCGACCACCGAGCCGAAAACAATGAGGTAGCCGAGCGAAAGCCAGGAACGCAGCGTCACCGAAGCGAGAGAAAATCCGCGATATTCTCCTGCGAGCGTCCCTACCAACAGCAATTGGCCGGACCCCGCCAGAAGCGACAGCGCGGACAAAAGAAGCGGATTCCCCGATAAGTGCGACCGCCGCGAATAAACCACACCAACGGACCATGCCAGCGCGCTGATCAGCACAGCGGCTGAACCGACAAACATGCCCGGAGCCGACGCGAGCACGCTTCTTCCCATTAATAGACCTACTCCGCCAAGACCCAAAAGGATGCCGGCCAGAAGGGTCCCGTTCCAGTGCCACTCCCTGGCAGCGGCTGCAGAGAAAAGGAAAACCCCAATTGGTTCGCTGGCAATCAGGAGAGAAGCCAGGCCAGAGGGGACCCTTTGCTCCGCCCAATGAAGCAAGCCGTGGCTGAGGAGAAAGAAAAAAACACCGATGATGATGCTAGCGCGGATTTGCGCCCAGCTTGGACGCAGGCGCTTAGCGAGGCACCACGCGAGGAGAATCAGGCCGGCGCTGAGATGCCGCAGGCCAGCGGTGTAGAGCGGAGGAATCGTTTCCACCGCATAGCGAATGGCCAGATAAGTCGAGCCCCAAATCAGATAGATGGAGAGAAAGCATAGGAAAACGGTTAGGCGGTGAGAGCGCGCGAGAGAAGGCGAGTGAACCGCGGAAGAGGCCTCTCCAATGATGAGGGGAGCTTGATCGGTCGCCATTGGTGCACTTTAGGTGAGGTGGGCACGCGATTCCAGCGCCAAAATGGCGTCCAGCTAGGCCTTGTTCTGGCTGACGAGGGACAGGAATTCGTCACGCGTCTGCTTGTTGTGGCGGAAGGCGCCGAGCATCGAACTGGTCACCGCCTGGCCGCACTGTTTCTCGACCCCCCGCATCTGCATGCACAGGTGGCGCGCCTCGACAATGACGCCTACACCTTGCGGGGCAATCTTTTCCTGAATCGCTTCCGCGATTTGGCTCGTCAAGCGCTCCTGAATCTGCAGGCGCCGGGCGTACATGTTCACCAGGCGCGCGATTTTGCTGAGGCCGAGGACGCGCTTGTCCGGCAGGTAAGCGACGTGCGCTTTGCCGAAGAACGGAAGGAGGTGATGCTCGCAGAGGCTGAAAAACTCGATGTCCTTGACGATGACCATCTCGTCGTAGGCCACGCTGAACGTCGCGCCGTTCAAGACATGATCGATGTTCTGATGATAGCCGCTGGTGAGGAACTTGAAAGCCTTTTCAAAACGTTCCGGCGTTTTGCGCAGGCCTTCGCGATTGGGATCTTCACCGATGATCTTGATCATCTCGCGAACGTGACAGGCGATAGTCTTCGCATCGACCTCTTCGCGGTCATTTCTGTCATGGAGCAGGATTTCTTCGGTTGGCTTAGTCACAAGTGGTTTCCCTCCGTGCTTCCTGCATATTCAAAGCTATTGTTGCCCGTTTCTTGGATGCGCACGCGTTCGAGTTTGGCATGGGGAAATTTTTGCAAGCGGCGAAAGATCTCGATGCACAGATTCTCGGTCGTGGGGACCGCGTCGTGAAACGCGGTTACATCGTCGTTGAGCGAGTGATGGTCAAATTCTTCGAGCACGTGGCGTTCGACGAAGGCGTCCAAGTCCGCAAGGTTGGCAATCATGCCGGTGGCTGGATCAATCTTTCCAGAAACGCTGATTTCCAGAACGTAGTTATGACCGTGACCGTGAGGATTGTTGCATTTTCCGAAGACCCGATAATTCTCTTCCTCGCTCAAACGCGGAGTGTGCAAACGATGGGATGCTGCAAACTTGTACCGCCGGCCAAGTTCGACATGGAGCAAATCATTCTTCATGGTCTTCACGCCCACGACCTGTTCTCAATTCGCCGCTGCGCTTGCGCCATTGCCATAACAATCAGCGAAAAGGTCCGGCGATTCATAGAGCCGGACGCGGTGCAATTTTCCCTGCGTAATCCGCGGCTCGAGCAGCTGCCAAATCAGGCGCGCGATGTTCTCGCAAGTGGGTATCTGGCCGGCGAGTTCCGGCACTTCGTAATTCAAATGGCGGTGATCCATGCGCTGCATCACTTCGCGCTCGAGAATCTCTTTCAATTCTTTCAGGTCCAAAACCATGCCGGTGACAGGGTCTGGCTCCCCCGCCACGGTGACTTCCAGCGTGTAGTTGTGCCCATGGCCATGGGGATTATTGCACTTCCCAAAAAGGCGACGGTTCTCCTCCGCCGAAAGATTCGGGTTGTGATAGAGATGCGAGGCCGAAAACTCGATTTTTCGCGTGAGAAGAACCATTTTCGTTGGCCAATAGCTATTTTACCGATTCCGGAGCCCCGATGGAGTATTCCCTGCCCTTCCAGGCGATTCTTCCTTTGGCGTGGCTCCGGTAGGAGGCCCAAAGCACACCCGCATAGAGAAAGGCCGCCGGCACGTAATAAAAGATGAACGAAAACGGGTAATGGTTGCGGCCAAGATCGAGACCATAGATGGTCTGGCGAGCGATCAGGAACACTATTCCGAGGAACAACAAGAAGGGAAACTTCAGGCCCAGGAGCATCAAAAGAAACGGAATCCAGGGCAAAGTGGCTTCGACTTCGCGAAAGACCGCCCAAGGGGTTCCACCCACCAAGCGATAGAGATTCTTTTTCCAGCCCTCCCACATCGTTCGGAACGAAGAGTACATCCGAGTCCGCACGAGGCCCTTGCCGGAGCCGAACCAAATCCGATGGCCCGCCCGTTTGACCCGCATGGCCATTACGAGGTCTTCCAGAACTTCGCCGGCAACGCCACGATGCCCGCCAATGGCATCGTAGACCTCCCTGCGAATCAGCAAAAACTGGCCGTTCGCGGCGGCGATCGGCAAAGCAGGGTTGTTCACCTGGTCATAAGAAAATTTCTTTGCCAGCCGCAAATAGACAAAAGGAATCAGCGCTTTCTCATACCAGCTGCGCGTGATTTGCTCGGGCGAAAAAGAAACCAACGCCGCCTGCCGCTCGCGGGCAATTTGCAGCCCACGCGCCACCGAGTTAGGGGCGTGCAGAGCGTCCGCGTCGGTGAACAGAAGCCAGGGGCTTGTGGCCTGCTGAACGCCGACCCAAAGCGCGTAATTCTTGCCCACCCAGCCGTCTGGCAATCCGCCGGTTTCGAGAAGGCGCAGGTCGGGGATTTCCTTCACCAAGTTGCGCACCACTTCTGCCGTTGCGTCCGAAGATTGGTCGTTGACCACGAGGATTTGCGCAATCTCGGGTTGGCGAGATAGCGTTTCGATGGACGCCGCGATAACCGCTTCCTCGTTTCGCGCGGGAACGATGGCCGTGACGACAACGGGTGTAGGAACAGCGCCGCGTGGCTGCATGGCATATGGGTTGGGATTATCGCTCGGCATGTTCATTGGATGCGAGAATCGGTTCCGAACGCTAACGGAATGCGCTACCATAATACGCGATGACCATGATAAGGAAAATCGCGGCTTGGGGCGTGATGGCATTCATCGCGCTTGTTTTCGTTATTTTCGCGCGGCCGATGTATCGGCAGGGCGAGCCTTCGGTGGCTGGAAAGCGCGCGCAGGACTTCCCCACGGAAATCTGGGGTAAGGCCGGCCATCTTAGCGACCTCCGCGGCAAGGTCGTGGTGCTGAATTTCTGGGCCAGTTGGTGCCCGCCCTGCGTTGAAGAGACACCGGCCCTGAATGACTTACAGAAACACATCGAATCGCGCAATGCGCTTGTTCTCGGTGTGAGCTGGGATGAAGACCCTGACGCGTATGAGAAATTCTTGAAGGACCAGGGCATCAATTTTCCGACTTTTCGTGAGCCGACGCGCAAGGTAGCGCTGGAGTACGGCACACCGGTGATTCCGGACACCTATATCATCGACCGTCACGGAAAAATTGCGCGAAAATTCTACGGCGCCCAGCAATGGGATTCGCCGGAAATGCTTGCCTATATGGATTCCATCCTCAGCCAGAACTAAGAATTCAGCTCATTCCTCAGAAAATCGCTTCTAGGCGACTTCCTCAGAAAATCGCTTCTAGGCGACTTGCGCTAAAGGCTCCAAGGTCACTTTGAAGCCCAGACCTTCAAGGCGTTTGGTTAAGCGCCGGCGCAGCCCCTCGGGGTTCAGGCGATCGAAGTAGTCGGGTCCAAGGTCTCGGTAGCAGACCTTGTCTCGCAGGATGTACTTCCTTGCGCCAAGCGCGCGCCGCAGGCCGATTTCACGGACGCGCTCTTCGACGGAAACCAGCATGATATTCATCACGCCCACGCCGCCGATTCCCAGCGTCATCGCACCAATGAAAAACAAAAGCGCTTCAATGCCAATGGTGATTCCTTCCATGATGGGCTTGAACTCTTCTCTTCCAAACATGGTGATGGCGCGCTTGTCATTCGGCGAAAAGTGCTGGCGATTGGCAATGGCGGCGCGGAACTGCTGCATGGCCTGCGCTTCAAACACAGGAGCGACCGGCTCGAAGACCATCACGCTGGCGTACTTCGTGTCCCAAAGATCGTTGGCGGCCGTGTAAGGAACGAAGGCGGACTCGTCATCGCAGTTGAAATAGCAACTGTCGGAGAACTTCATGTCCATGGAGCCAATGACCGTGAACGGCACGCCTTTAATGCGAACGATCTCACCCACGGCGGGCTCGCCGCTGAATAGTTTTTTGCGAAGACGCGCGCCGAGAAAAACAACGCGTCGCCTTTCGGCGATGTCTTCCGGCGTAATCCACCGGCCATCGGTCGGCACTTCGTTGCGCATATCGCCGTATTCCGCGAACACGCCGCGGACGGCAGAGTCTGAGAGGCGCTCGCCGTAAGAAACGCCCTGGAAGCGAACCGTTTCTCGCGTAACGCGTTTGACCAGCGGCGACTGTGCCTTCACCCATTCGGCGTCTTCCTCTTCGAAGCGTACCGGTTTGCCAGCGCGTTCGCCTCCCGCTTGTTCGCTGGTGGTGCCGGGCCAGGCTATGACCGCGCCTTTCCCGAAAACTTCGAACGTGTACATCAACACGCCGCGAAAGCCAGAGCCGTAACTGAGGAGCAGCGTAACGGCCACGATGCCCCAGGAAATGCCCGACATGGTCAGGAAGCTACGGATGGGGTTGCGCCCGAGCGCCGTCCACGCCTGTTTGAAGATTTCTTTCAGCATGGCGACCCACCAGAAGCCTTCGCCGTTTGCCGTTTACCGTTTGCCGTCAGAGCGGCTCGGCACCGCGAGTTGGACAGGCGAATTGCAGGCTTGTTAGCACAAAGCATGTAGCTCAGTACTTGCTTCGGTAAGCACTCGGAACGGCAAACGGCAAACAACATCTATCCTCCTGCCTCAAATCGCAATGCTTCAATCGGGTCAACCGAAGCCGCGCGGTTCGCGGGATAGAGCGCCGAAAGGATAGAAATGACGCCGAGCAACGCAATCGACATCACGGCAATCTTCCAGCTCGTGAGCATGCCACTGAAAAATGGCGGCATCGGCGCCAGATTGACGAGCCCGCAGAAACCGTAAGAAATGATCAGGCCCATCCCTCCGCTGATGGCCACAACAAAAATCGTTTCCAGGAAAAATTGACGCAAAATGGAACGTCGAGTTGCTCCGAGGGCCATGCGTACGCCAATCTCGCGCGTGCGTTCGCGAACGCTGACGAGCATCACGTTCATCACGCCAAGGCCACCCAGGAAGAGCGTGGCGACTCCCACCGCACCCATAAAAATTTCCATGCCCACAATGATCATGCGGTTGGCTTGTGCGTTCTTTACTGTGTCCCAAATACCTGCGGCCTCTTCATCGCGTGGATCAAAATTGTGCAAACGGCCAAGAGTGCGGCGAATCTGGTGGACGCAGTCCATGTGCGTTTCGAGTGACCAGGGAGCCACAAGCAACCTGTCAACACTGTGTTCCACTGCGGGCGGCTTATTGGGAAAATCGCGGCGCATGGAATTGAACGGGATGAAAATCTTGCGTGTGTCGAATCCATCGTAGCTCGAGTTTTGTTCCTTGGACTTCATGACGCCGATGACCACGTAAGGAATGCCGTTCATCCAGATCGTCTGACCCATCGCATCGCGCTCGGCGAAGAGCTGCTTCTTCGCATCGCTGCCGAGGAAAGCCACGTTGCGGGCCTCCGCGTTGTCTTCGTCGTTGTAGAAGCGGCCTTGCGCCGGGACAACGCTGCGAATTTCAGAGAACGGCGGAAGCGCTCCCACCACTTGAATCGTGCCGCTGTTAAACAGGCTGCGAACTTGCACGTCCGTGCCGAGCTCGGGCATAACGTACTTGCATGCCCGAGCCTCCTTCGCCACTTGGATGTAATCGTTCTCCAGCCAGCGAATGAGGCGCCCCGAACGCATTCCGCCGGCCTGCAGGCTGGTGCGGCCGGCAAAAACAATCATCACGTCCTTGCCGAAAGTCTCCTGATTTTTCTGGATACCGTCACCAAGTCCTTCGCCCGCCGCCACCATGATGGTGATGGAAATGATGCCCCAAGCAATGCCGAACATCGTCAGCAGCGTGCGCCGCTTGTGCGCCCACAGCGTCGCCACCGTATCCCGCAATAGGTCCGTCAAGTTCATGGCGCTCCGCCCGGGTCGGCAGGCTATTGCAAAATGACTTGCTGCTTTTCGTTGAGGCCTTCGAGGATTTCCGTCTTCACCCCGTTCGAAATGCCCAGCCTGACGCTGAGTTTTTTCTTGCCGTTTTCGCCTTTGGCATCGGGGATTTCGACCGCAGCTTTGCGGTCTTTGTCGTAGATCAACGCCGCTTCCGGAATCATGAGCACGTTCTTCTTTTCTTCGAGCAGAATTTCAGCGTTGGCGCTCATGTTGGCTTTCAGTTCCCCGCCAGGATTCGAAATCGAGACGCGCACTTCGAACGTAGTCACATTGTCTTTTTCTTTGCCAAGCGGCGAAATCTTCGTGACCTTGCCTGTAAATTTCTTGTCCTTGAACGATTCGACGACGATGCGCGCCGGCTGGTCCAGATACACTTTGCCAATGTCCGACTCGTCGACTTTGCCGTGCACGTAAACTTCACTGACGTCGCCGAGCGTCATGATCAAGGTAGCCTGCGACCCGAGAACGAGGATCGAGCTGACCGCGTCTCCAACATTCACGTCGCGCGAAAGCACCAGCCCGTCAATCGGGCTGACGATCGTGGAGTTGCGCAAGTCTTCCTGCGCGTTTTCCAGCGAGGCCCTCGCTTGCGCGACTTGCGCTTCGCACTTGGCGATCTCCGCTTGCGAAACCGCCAGATTCCGCTGCGCGCTGACCTGTTTGTTCAGCGCCAGCTGATAATTCTTCTCCGCGTCTTCCACCAGGCTCTTGGACGTGACGCCGTCTTTGTACATTACTTCCGCGCGTTCCATGTTCAGCTTGAGGAAGGGTACGTCGGGACCTTCGGCATCGACTTTGTTGCGCTCAAGCGTCGCTTTCGCGGATTGCAGAGCCGCTTCAGCAGCTTGTAAATTCGCGCTGTAGGCACGCACGGCTGCTTTGAGCTGCACTTTGTCGAGGTCCGCAAGGACCTGCCCCCGCGTCACGCGGTCACCGTAATCCACATAGAGCTTTTCCACGATGCCGCTGGCTTTGGACTTCACTTCGACTTTGGAAAGCGGCTGAATCTTTCCCGTTGCCACAACCACGCGCGCCAAATCGCCACGCTCGACAGCAGCCAGTTTGGAAGGGTCAATCGTGTGATTGGGGCTGAGGGCTGCCTTCACTCCGTAGGCGCCGCCACCTAGGATTAGGACCGCCACGGTCACCCAGATGATCCGCCGACGGCGTTTCTTGCCGTTCTTTCCATTCCCTAAGCCATTGCCATTGCTCGACATGCCAGACCCCCCGCCGCCATCGCCCGCTATGATTTGCATTCTGAAACAGGGCTTTTGTCTCTCGTATGGAGGTACGAAAGACTTCGGGAAAAGTTCCCTCGGTCTATAGACGATAAAAGTCGGCTTTGGTCAGGCCGCGGGAGGCTGATTTGGTTAGGGAAGAAACCGGAGACCGCTTCAAAACGAGACTTTGCGGAGCCGGAGCGCGTTGGCAATCACGAAAACCGAACTCAAGCTCATGGCCGCGCTCGCCAGCATGGGACTGAGCAGCCAGCCAAGAAGGGGGTAAAATGCACCAGCCGCAACGGGAATACCGATCAGGTTATAAAGAAACGCCCAGGCTAGATTCTGCTTGATGTTGCGAATGGTGGCGCGGCTCAGCTTGCGCGCACGCACGATTCCGCGCAGATCCCCTTTGAGCAGGGTGATGCCCGCGTTTTCGATGGCCACATCGGTACCCGTTCCCATGGCAATGCCAACATCCGCCGCGGCAAGCGCGGGAGCGTCGTTGATGCCATCGCCGGCCATGGCCACCACGCGCCCTTTACTCTTCAACTGTTTGACCACTTCACTTTTCCCCGCAGGCAAGACTTCTGCGTGCACTTCTGCAATCCCAAGTTTGTCGGCAACCATCTTCGCCGAGTCTTTTCGGTCGCCGGTAACCAGGACAATGCGCAATCCTTCGTCTTGCAGTGCTTTCATCGCTTGCTCGGTCGACTCCTTCATCAAGTCTGCCAAAGCGATGGCCCCAGCGAGCTTCTCATTCACTGCTACGAGAACAAAAGTCGGCGCGAATGTCCGGTCAAAACCGAATTCCATGCTGGATGGTTTTTCTCCGGTGGCCCCAACGACGCCTTTTTCCTTCAAGAACTTCCCGGTTCCTACCAAGACTCTGTCCCCAAGCACCTTGCCTTCGACGCCGCCGCCCGGAATTGCGCGAAACTCAGCGACTTCGGCAAGTTCGACACCCTTTTGTTTGGCCGCATTCACGATGGCACGAGCCAAAGGATGCTCGCTGGCCTTTTCCACACTTGCTGCAAGCCACAGCAACCCATCTTTCGTAAAACCGCCGCCTTCAAAAACGCTCAAAGCGCTTAGGAGAGGCTTCCCTTCCGTAAGGGTGCCGGTTTTGTCGACGACGAGCGTGTCCACTTTTGCCAGAGTCTCCAGCGCCTCCGCGTTGCGGACCAGGACGCCCGCGTGAGCGCCGCGGCCAACCGCCACCATGATGGACATCGGCGTGGCCAGACCGAGAGCGCAAGGGCACGCAATGATCAGAACGGAGACAGCCGCGACGAGCGCATGGGCAAAGCGCGGCTCGGGACCAAAGAACAGCCAGCCAAAGAAAGCCAAGGCCGCCGCCACCACCACGGCTGGAACAAAGTACGAAGCGGCGCGATCCGCGAGCCTCTGCATTGGCGCGCGGCTGCGCTGCGCTTCGCTCACGAGCTTCACGATTTGCGCAAGCGTGGTTTCGCTGCCCACGCGTTGCGCTTCCATGACGAAGCTGCCGCTGGTATTCAACGTGCCGCCAGTGACCGTGTCACCGGGGCGCTTTTCGACGGGCATCGGTTCGCCCGTGACCATCGATTCATCCACCGCGCTCGCGCCTTCGCGAATCACGCCGTCCACGGGAACGCGTTCGCCCGGGCGGACGCGCAGCCGGTCGCCGCGATTCACTTGATCGAGCGCCACGTCTTTTTCTCCGCCATCTGCCGCGACGAGATGCGCCTGCTGCGGCGCGAGATTCAGCAGCGCGCGGATCGCTCCGCCAGTTCGCTGCCGCGCGCGCAATTCCAATACCTGACCAAGCAACACGAGTGTCGTGATCACTGCGGCGGCTTCGAAATAAACAGGCACGGCGCCATTCATGCCGTGAAATGAGGCGGGAAAGATTTGTGGGAAGAAAGTTGCAACAGCGCTGTCAAGAAACGCCACGCCCGTTCCCATACCGATCAGCGTGAACATGTTCGGGCTGTGATTGACAAGCGAAGCCCAAAAACGCTCGAAAAACGGCCAGCCGCCCCACAGCACGACCGGGGTGGCGAGAAGGAATTCAACCAAGTTTCGAACGGCGTCGGAGAGAGGCAAGCCCAGCTTCTCCCCGAACATGGAAAGCAGCAAAATCGGCAGCGACAAGGCCGCGCTCACCCAGAACCGCCGCCGCATCGAATCGTACTCGGGATCGGCTTCCACTTCTGCCAACACATCCATCGGCTCGAGCGCCATACCGCATTTCGGACAAACACCCGGGCCAATCTGTACAATCTCGGGATCCATGGGGCAGGTGTAACGAACGCCTTCTGCCTTTGACGACCCGGACGCCGCAGCTGATGCCTGTGGGGCTCCCGCGTGATGCGTTGCTTCACGTTCGGGGTGAACGGTAGCGCGCACGTGCGCGTGTCCATGTCCGTGCCCATGCTCCATTCCCGCGGTCCCAGGAGCCGCAAGAAACTTCTCCGGCTCCAGCGCAAACCGCTCGGCGCACCGTTTCGAACAGAAATAGTAAGCCTTGCCCTCATGCTCGACTTTGCCGGCAGCTTTAGCAGGATCCACCGACATTCCGCACACGGGATCTTTGGCTTTGGGCGGGCCGGACAAAATCGGCAGGTTTGCGCCAGCCGGCTTCGGATTCATGGGTATGTCAGACATCTCTTAATATTAGATGATTTGAGGTTGCATCCGAATTCGCGGGAATGCCCCCACGTTGATATAATCCCGCCATGACCCTCGTGGAAGTTACCTATGAACTTCAGTCCGCCCTAACGGACGAACAGTTGAGTCGCCTCGGAGAATTCGCGAACACTTACGGCCTGCGCCGTTTGCGGGTGAACGATTCGAGAAAGCAGTTGTCCTTCGAATACGACGCTTCGCGCCTGCGCGAAACGCAAGTGGCTCACGCCCTCGGCCAAGCCAAAATCGCCGTTGCCCGCCGCATCAACTAGGCCGCGGCGCTGACTCCTTAGCAGAGATCGAGCCTAGAGCGAACACGCAAGTGCGATGCGTGCCTTGCCGCTTTGCGTGAACTCTGTGGCCTTTGTGTTAAAATCCCCGCGCTCTAGTGCCACTCGCGGTGAACCGTTTGCCTGATTTCAAAAAGAAGTTGAGATGACTGGGATTGTTCGCCATCGCCGGTCCATGCTGTTGGCCAATACAATTGCTGGACTACTGTTGACTGCAAGGGCTGCAGCCCAAACTGCTTCGCAGCAGCCTCCACCGCCTACGCTACCCAGCGAAACGCCTGCGCAATTCAAGGTTTCGCAGGACACTTGGGACCACGCGCGCCGCGACGTTATGATTCCCATGCGCGATGGTGTCAAGCTTCACACCGTCATCCTCGTGCCCAAAGGCGCGAAGAACGCGCCGATCCTCTTTACGCGTACGCCGTATAGCGCTACCTCGCTTACTTCGCACGCGGCAAGCGAGCATCTCGGCCCAACCCTCTGGGGCTACGATAATGCGACCGAAGTCATAGTGGAAGGCGGCTACATCCGCGTCGTGCAGGACGTGCGCGGCAAGTACGATTCCGAAGGCGATTACGTAATGAATCGTCCGTTGCACGGCCCGTGGAATCCAACTTCCGTGGACGAGTCGACCGACACGTACGACACGATCGAGTGGCTGGTGAAGAATCTTCCGGAGAGCAACGGCAAAGTCGGGATCCTCGGAATTTCCTACGACGGCTTCTTGCCCTTGATGGCGCTGGTGAATCCGCATCCCGCGCTCAAAGTTTCCGTGCCGATGAATCCCATGGTCGACGGCTGGATGGGCGACGACTGGTTCCATAATGGCGCTTTCCGCCAGCAAAACCTGCCGTACATCTACGAACAGGAAGCCACGCGCGAGAACAAGGCCAAATGGTGGGTCAGCCATTTTGACGATTACGACGAGTACATGGCGGCCGGTTCGGCGGGAGAGCTCGGGCGCATTCACGGACTCGAACAAGTCGGCTTTTGGCGGAAAATTCTCGAACATCCTAGCTACGATTCTTTTTGGCAGCAGCAAGCGATGGACAAGATTCTTGCCGCGCAGCCGCTGAAAGTGCCCACGATGCTGGTCCACAGCTTGTGGGATCAAGAAGACATTTACGGCGGCATCGCGGTCTACAAAGCCATCAAGCCGAAAGACACAAACAATGACAAAGTGTTTTTGGTGATGGGGCCGTGGCATCACGGCCAGGAAATCGAAGACGGCAGCTCCCTCGGCGCATTGAAATTCAGCAGCGATACGGGCCTGTACTTCCGCGAAGAAGTTCTCGCGCCATTTCTCGCGCAGTATCTAAACGATGGAGCGCCGCAGGCCGACGTCGCGCCGGTAACCGCATTTGAGACCGGCACCAACCGATGGAGGCGCTTGCCCGCCTGGCCAGCCGGTTGTGCGAGTGGCTGCACAATTCATGCCACGCCGCTTTATCTATCAGCAGGATTGCGGCTAAGTCTCTCCGCGCCAAAACCAAACGACGCTCCTTTCGACGAGTACATCTCCGATCCAGCGAAGCCAGTTCCCTATCGCGCGCGCCCCAATCAACCCGTTGGCTATAGCGGCCGATTCACCTGGTCACAATGGCTGGTGGACGACCAGCGCGAAGCCTCCGGGCGGCCTGACGTGCTGGCCTTTGTTTCTGATGAATTGCGCGAGCCCGTCAAAATCAGCGGACAGCCCACCGCTAACGTGGTCGCGTCCACCAGCGGCACCGATTCTGACTGGGTCGTCAAATTGATCGACGTCTACCCCGACGAAGTCGCGGGCCAGGAAGAAATGGGCGGCTACCAATTGATGGTTTCCGCAGACATCTTCCGCGGCCGTTATCGCGAGAGCTTGGAGACTCCCAAAGCCATCACGCCGGACAAGCCCCGGCTTTACAGATTCAACTTGCCTACGGCGAACCACGTTTTCCTGCCGGGACACCGCATCATGGTGCAAATCCAGTCCAGCTGGTTCCCCCTCTACGATCGCAATCCGCAAACGTTTGTGCCGAGTATTTTCTGGACCAAACCCAGCGACTACCGAAAAGCCGCGCAGCGCATTTATCACTCGCCGAGCCAGGCGAGTTTCATCGAATTGCCTTGCGTGGCCACGCCTTAGCGTCCTTAAAACTGCATACGGAAAACCAAAAATGGGGCCCCCGCTTGGGATCGGGGCCCCTTGAAGGCGCGTTTCCATTGCTGGCGTCGTTTTCACGCCAGCGTGTGGGGTCATCCATCTAGCTTCCCTCTCCGAGGCAGGTGGGAACGATCTGTAAGGAGCTACAAGCAAGCCTCTTCCCCCTGCCTTGTCTCTCCACACAGCTCGTCAACGAAACGCGCCTGCACACGGGGATAATGCAAGGCTCCATCCAACTCGAAACGGGGCAAGAAAGCGGCTAAGTATTTTCCTATGTTAAAGTTAGAGTTGTAGCGCTCCGCAACGATGGGCTCCAAAACCGGACTCGAAATTCAAATCGGAACTCCGCCTGGATTCTCAAAGCCTCCGGCGCCGGTTTTCTGGGAGAGCTGAAACACTCTGATTCACCTCAATTACCCGGGTAATGGAACTCCCAAGCATTCTGCGCTATCGGTTTTTCTTTCCAAGCCTACCCAAAATGGCTCATGCAAAGTTTCCGCACTGGAACACTCTCAGGAACGGCATCCTTCCTGCGCCTGGTTACGGTAAGCATCTGTCTTCTCGCTTGCTCGCTCCCTCTGCTCGCCAATACGCCCTCTCTGCTGCGCAGCGTCCCCGCTGGAGGATGCTATTGCCATTGTGCGGCATCCAACGTTCACGGCGGCTGCGTGAAAATGTGCGACTCAAAACGCTATGCCTTTCGCTGGTGGGCGGCGAGATGCGCGAAGCCTCACCTGCACACGCCTCCGCCTGACTCCCACGCGGGCCCGCGGTTTCCGCATCCCCGCCGCTTCGAAAACGCGCTACTCTGGAATCCGTTTTCAATTCTCAGTTTTTAGTTTTTTGTTTTTAGATTTGGCTTTTCTAGGTTTGGTTCCAAGGCCTTGGATTTCTGCGTCGCAGCTCTTCATTCCGCGATTCCCTCCATCTTGTCAGAATGTACCTTCAATTCCCGTTGCAGTCGATGGCTGGCGAAACAAGCGATAGCACTGACGCACAGAATCCACGTAGCCCGGATTTCGGCGCGTCGCGAGGTAGGCGGAAGTAATCCACATCCCTGGTAACAGCGATTGTGAACATGTGAAATCCGTCGCGGAATCGGGCCAGCCACTTCTACGAGTACCGCACTATACGTGCATGATGACTATTGGAAAATTGGGTCCAAGGATAACCTCCGAGTGCCCATTCGCCCAGAATCGCAGGGTGCGGTTATCGAATACAGCCTCATCGCAATCCGTCAGGACGTCTGCTCAATTCCCAATCCCTGAAGCAGCCTGATTAACTGCCATTCGGAAGCGCCTAACCCCAGGGATAGTCGGCTCGTGAAACATCCACTTGACTCGCAGGTCGCGCCGTCGTTGAATATGTTGTGACGCCATATATGGAGAGAACAATTTCACAGACGGAATGGAAAAGGGGCAGCTCCGAACTCCTCATTCTCTCGCTCGTCGAAGCTCGCCCGCGCCACGGCTACGAAATCAGCAAACTCATCGAGCAACGCTCCGGCGGCACCATTCGTTTCCACGTGGCCTCGCTCTACCCAATGCTCTACCGCCTGGAACGACGCGGCTGGCTGCAGGGCCGTTGGGTTGAAAAAAGCGGACAGCGCCGCCGCCGTTACTATCGTCTGACGCGCCAGGGTCGCCGAGTCCTCCATTCGCAGCTTCGCGGCTGGCGGCAATTCGTGGCTGGCATCAATCGCATCACGGAGGCAGAAAATGCCTGAATGGAAGCCAGAAATCCTCCGTCGCCTCGCTCCGCTAAAGCTCTCGCCAACGCGGGAAGCGGAAATTGCGGAAGAGATCGCGCAGCACCTTGAAGATCGCTACCAGGAACTCCTTGTGACTGGCCAGTCTGAAGACGCAGCTTTCCGCACCGCCATCGACGAACTGCAGGGAGAAGACTTCCTCGCTCGCAAGCTTCGCCCTGTCGAGAGAAACTTGTATCGCGAGCCCGTCGCGTTGGGAAAGGGCAGCAGCAATTTTTTCGCGGGTATCCTTCAGGACGTTCGCTACGCGCTGAGGATGCTTCGCAAATCCCCCGGCTTCACCGGCATCGCCGTGCTCACTCTCGCTCTCGGCATCGGCGCTAACACCGCCATCTTCAGCCTCATCAATGCCATCATACTCCGATCTCTTCCCGTCAAAGATCCGCAGCACCTTGTTCTTTTCCAATGGGAGAGCGACAAATGGCCTCCGCATTTCTCGATGACGGGCTGGAAGTCGGGATTTTCCTTTTCGTATGAGGCGTTCAAAGAATTCAGCGCCCAAAAGAATGTGATGTCCAGTGTTTTCGCGTTCGTGCCACTAGGTTTTAACGACCAGAACACCACCGCGGGCATCAACGGGGAGCCCACGCTGGCCGACGGCGCGATGGTCACAGGCCAATATTTTTCTGGACTTGGTGTTACTCCGCTTTTGGGGCGCGGTATCACCGATGCCGATGAAAACCCTGGCGCGCCGCGCGCGGTGGTGATCAGCTATGTGTATTGGACGCGCCGCTTTGCCCGCGATCCCTCCATCATCGGCAAGAGCGTCACGCTGAACGGCATCCGGTTTACCATCGCCGGCGTCACGCCTCAAAATTTCTACGGCATCTCCGTTGGCACCGAGCCGGATTTGTGGGTTCCGTTCGATGACAAACCCAATATGCGCCCTTGGAGCATGCCTCCCGGTGGCACGGATTCCGTTTTCACCGAGCGCGATTGGCTGTGCCTCAACATTATGGGGCGTCTGAAGGATGGCGTAACCAGAGAGCAAGCGCAAGGCGCGCTTGACGCCGTATTTCATCAATTCGTCACCGCAGATTGGCACGCGCCCAAAGAAAGCGACATCCCGCATTTCATCCTAGCTCCAGGCAGCCAGGGTCTGCCGGTGGTGCAGGACTACACCGCGCAGCCGATTTACATGTTGATGGTGGCAGTTGGGCTCCTGCTGATGATTGCTTGCGCGAACGTCGCGACGCTCTTGCTCGCGCGCGCCAACTCGCGCAAAAAAGAAATCAGCGTGCGCCTGGCCATCGGCGCGTCGCGTTCGCGCCTGATTCGCCAATTGCTCACGGAAAGCGTGCTCATGTCTGCGCTAGGTGGACTCCTGGGATTAGTTTTCGCGAATCGGGGCACACAGGCGCTCATCGCGCTAATCTCGAGAGCCAACAACGGAACGATGATCCTCGATGCCGGCACGGACTCACGTGTTCTTTTCTTCACGTTTTTGGTCGCGATGCTCGTCGGAATTCTGTTTGGCCTCGCCCCTGCCCTGCGCGCATCGAAAGCCGACCTCCTGTCCGCCATGAAGGACAACGTGTCCGTTTCGGATCCACGCAACAAGCATCGCCTCGGCGAATCGCTCATCGTCGTGCAAGTCGCTGCGTCGGTGGTGCTCATGATTGGTGCCGGCCTTTTCGTGCGCACGCTCGCCAATTTTGAGAGTTATAATTTCGGATTCGACCAGCGCAATCTCCTCACATTCGGCCTCAATCCCACCCGCGCCGGCTATCACGACGCCCGGCTCGTGAATCTTTATACGCAGTTGCTAGATCGTGTCCAGGCTCTTCCCGGAGTCCGCGCCGCAACCCTGATCGAAAACGCGCCGTTCTCCGGCTGGTCAAATAAGAACTCCTCGTTCTTGGCCGCGGCATCCAACGCACGGACACCGCAGCTTCTCCCAAGGTCGCCGTGGTCGACGAGACTTTCACGAAAAAATATTTTCCATGGGAAAACCCCATCGGCCACCGTTTTAGCCTGAGTTCGAAATACGACCCCGCAAACTCCTATGAGATCGTCGGAGTCGTCCGGCCCGCCGAACTCACCGACGTGAACCCAGGCCTCCACCCCAAGGGCTACGCGTCCTATGCGCAGTCCCCGAAAACACTTGGCCAAATGTTCTTCGAGGTCCGCGCCGAGGGCCCTCCCGCAACCATTGTTTCTGAATTGCGCAACGCAGTACATCAAACAGGTGCATCCCTGCCGCTCATCGCCCTAAAGACGCAAGCAGAAGAAACCAGTGAGGCCCTTTCCTTCCAGCGCTTGTTCGCCCGCCTCACGACGATTTTTGGCTTGCTCGCACTGCTCCTCGCGATGATCGGCCTCTACGGCACGATCGCCTATGCCGTGACGCGCAGAACGCACGAAATCGGCATTCGCATGGCGCTCGGCGCAAAACCAACGAACGTACTTGGCATGGTCCTCCGACAGGGAATCACAATCACTTTAATCGGCGTAGCGTTTGGCGTCATCGCCACTTTTGGCGCCACCCGACTCATCAGCAGCATGATTTTCGGCGTCTCGCCCTATGATCCGTTAACGTTCGTCGCGGTGGCCGCGATTCTAACCATCGTCGCGCTGCTCGCCTGCTGCATCCCCGCACGCCGCGCGATGAAGGTCGATCCCATGGTGGCGCTGAGATATGAATAGGTCATGCCGCCTGCGGCGTCACAAGCGAACCATGAAAATGGCCGCAACGCGGCCACTGAAAGTAAACGGTTTTAAGGCTATTTTCTAAGGAATAGCCCAGACCGCGCGCAACTCTTTCTTGGAAAAATCTTGCGCAAACATCTAGTTTCCGGCCGTCTTTATTGTTGATGCAGCCGACGGCTAGTACTGCCACAACAACGACGCAATGGAGGAAGACCTGGCCGTAGGCGCTCAATGCTGATTTCGCTTTGAATCTCTTGGAGCTCATCCCAACTGAGTTCATCCTCCTGATCTCCGTCCTGGATTCAGCAGAGAGAAGGACCTCGCCTAGGTCATCTTCCTACTCCTGCCAATTATCCAACCCAGTTGATTTGTGTACTTTACAGTGAAAGTGGAGTTTATCTTGAGTGCACCTCAGCATCACCCGAACAAGCACGGGTTTCTAATCTCTTGCCCTGGATTTTTGGGAAGATTCGGGGGCCTGTAACTTGAGTCTAGCCCACACTTTTCGCCCACCGTGGAATGCAACACCGAGCCATCAGGGGATGAAGCGTCGCGCTCCTAAAGGGATTCGCCACCGCGGCTTTTTTGCTACGTGGTCGTAGTAGGAGTGCGGAAGGAACTCGAGCTGCCACCACCAGAACATGAGTGAGTTATGGATTTTCTGCCGCGGATCGGGTGGCACTGGTGGCGGCGGGTTCACCGCACCAAGCGCTGCCTCGGCCTTCTGCGCATCCACTAGCAATCCGAACGAGCGTGCTTCAAAAAGCATCCACTCTAGCGTGATCGGCGACAATCCACTCTCGCTATATGCATAGGATCCTCCAATATCCGAATGGACTCCGGCAAACCAGACCTGCTTGATGTCCTGCTTCTCTAGCGGGGGCCCCCACAGATTATTTCGAAAATAGCAGCGCCGCTCATCGATCGAAACCGCATGGCGGCCAATCAGCATGTCGGGATTTTGTCCCGTGTATGGCAACTTCAGCGGATCCCAAATCCATCCCACGGAGCTGACCGTGTCCCATACTCCTACAAAGTGAAGGGGACAATGACGGCCAAATGTTTTCTTAAACTCCTCTACCACGTCAAAGGTGTGTTTCATTCCCGCGGCTTGCCGCGTTTTCCTGGCATACATCTGAGTGATGTAGGGAATGAGGCCGTCATTTCCCGGGCAGAGAAGGCCGAACATGTGCAGCACACCTGCGAGCGCACGAACTGTATACGCCCCGCGGCTAAAGCCAAACAGGAACACTCGGTCTCCATCCTCAAATACGTCCATCAAATAGCGGTACGCATCGCCAACGTTCGCTAGCAAACCGGCCCCAAACGCCAATCCCATTACGATGGACCATGCTTTACTGATGCGGTTGCTGGCGGTGGGAGCGCCCATGGTGCCAACGCCAGGATGGTAGTAGGCGACCTGTTGACGCCCATCGACGATTAACGTGCCGTAGAGTTTGACTACATTCAAGTTATGGTCTCCGAATTCGTTACCCGTTCCGTCGCAGCAGATTACGATGTTCTTCGCCACATGGACTCCTAGCAAAAACGCATTTCGCACCGCTCCACTTCCCTAAACGACCTTCTGGAGCCGCTTCAGACGCCCAGCCCTCAGTAGAGTGACGGCCGTGCTGATCCGCCTAGCAAGCTGGTGTTCACGTTCGATATGGTGTGCGTTCCCTTCCTTCCATCCCCAGGCAAACAGCAAAAACACCAGAGAGAAACCTCCAGCGCGCGGCGTCAAGCTGGCGACGAAACTGTGTAACCAGGGATTGGATCCCAGGTGCCACGCGTTAACGCAACCTTTCCTCCATCGGCCATCAACGAAATCCCAAGAGGAATACGACTCCATACTGAATGTTCGAAACTCCCTCGCAGGAACATGACGCTAAGTGCTCGGAGTCGATAATCCTGGTAGCTGGGTAGAGAGGGTTCCCGTTGATATCCAAGCCACCCAGCGTGGGCTGGAAGTCGAACGGCACTACGTCTCCTCCCGGCGTCATGGACGCCGCGAGGAAAAATCGCAGGCCGATACTGCCTTGCAGATCGCGCGCGATGCCCTTGCAGGGTCCCTCGCCAGGTCTTTGAGACAATCCGCATGCTTCGCGCATTTATCTACAGTGCACTCTGGGTTCTCGGAGTCACGATCTACCGAGCATTCATCTGGCCCATTCGCGTCTCGCGGCAGCAGGACCGGCCGTTCGGGAATTTTGGTCAAATTGGATTTCATTTCGCGCCCTTTGGTGCCGAACTCAACGACGGGCGTTGGCTCGTATGTGTTAAAAAATTTCAAGTAGAATCCTTCGCTGTGCAGGTTCACCGTTAGTCGCACACCGTGCACTCAGCTCTTGCCCAAAGCCTTGAGGTCGTCGAGAGAGCCATTGAACCTATCTTGGTCAACGTATCCTTTGATTCCTTCCACACTGCCCTTGTCGGTGTATTGCCAGAACGTCCATTGCGGCCAATTACTCGGGAAATCAGGCTCGTTTGCCTCGGTATAGTGGGCGATCCAAAGCGGATATGCTGCCAAGTGCTGCAAGCTTGGACCTAGCAGAGTTTCGAGGAAATTTTGGCGGGAATAGATGATCGGCCTTGCGCCCAAGGCATCTTCCACGCGCGTCAGCCAGGCGAGAATCCTGGGCAAGCGATTCTCAGGCGCGATCGTTGTCCAAACGTCCAGCTGAGGATCTTTTTTGAGGTAAGCCTCCTCCAGGTCGAGCGCGGGAGGCAGATCCCCAGGAACCAGGCTGCCAACGACCCCAATGAGATTGTCTGCTTGATCTGGTGCCGCGGACAGCGGCCAGAAAAAATGGTAAGCCCCGCGCAGCAGCCCAGCGCTGCCAATGCGCGCCCAGTTGTGAGCGAACTGTTGGTCTGCCGTATGCGCACCGAGCGTCGCCCGTAGGAAGGCAAAGGACAGATTCTGGTTCGGTATCGCAGCCCAGTTAACCAGTCCCTGACTCGAGGAAACATCGATGCCCGAAAGAGAAGAATCCGCCACGCTGTGTCTCCTTTCCTTCATCATTAGCGCATAGCAGGGCTACACGTCTGATAGTGACGTTGTCCTGTGGATCGTTTCCGCCCGATGCGACCCGCTTCCGTGGAAAGGCATTTTAGCCCCGTTGGCCCTTGCCGTGTCACCGGAAACTTGGGTACTCCGCTGCGGGCTGACTCTGCAGCCCGCCTTACAATCGCACTGATCTGGCCGACCACGTCGGCGTCGATCCCGTTCCTGCCCACATCGGGTACAGAATCGAGGCCGCAGCTCTTCTTCCACGGAAGGCGCGCCCGCGGCTCGGGCACAAAGAAGCTCGACGATAATGGCAAGGCTGTGTAGAATGACCACCGTCTATGGCGGCGGTGGTTGCAGGCTTGTCTTTCGGCCAAGAAAAACTGGGCCTCAATCACCGCCTTCCCTTCCAAAAAGACGGCGATCATGCTACTCAAATTTTCGAATCGTGCGTTGTAGCGGACTCTGGCAGGAGATACGCGATCAGGAACGGCCTTTGTCCCTGAAGCGGGATGATCTGGGAACTCTTCCTGACTCTGGTTCAATCGGCGGCACAATCCGGGGGAAGGTCGGTCACGCGCAAGGGACATTCCGGTTTTGCCACGAGGTAATACTTGGCTCCGTGACCGTGCCGCATCTCTGTGTTGTATTGAAAATCCCTTTGCTCCCCATTTTAGCAAAGTCCTTTAGATATCTTTCGGCTCCTTGCCGTTGCCATCCACCGGCGTCGGCTTCGGCTCCGTCACGAACAGAATAACCACCGCTATCGCTGGCCTCCTCAAAGAAATATCGGGCTAGACGTTGGCGCTCGGCGGCCTCTTTATCATGCTTCACTGCCTTGGGGAGTGCACGCAACCCAGCGGTCGTAAAGTGGCCTATATTGCCTTCATCGTCGAAGGCGTACCAATCCCAATCTCGAGTAAATTCCTCGTCTTTTGCGATTTCCACCATCGGCCTCGTGACCCCTTTGATTCTATCAGCCAGGAAATATCTTTTCGCAGTTAGCGCAATTGGCCACTGCCTGGTAAACAGCGTTCTCCTAGACTTGAAATCCGTCGCGGAATCGGGCCGGCCACTTCTACGAGTACGCGACTATACGTGCAGGTGACCACTGGAAAATTCGGTCCAAGGATGACCTCCGAGTGGCCACCCGGAAGGTGGCCAGACCAGTCAACACAAGGGCGTTAGGCGGCATCCAGTTGATGCCGACCCGATCCCTCACCTGCTCGCGCGACGCCGCCGCCAAGCAACTTTCCGATTACGCCGTCCAATTGCTCGCCGAGCTGCTTGCGATTAAAGTGTTCGATTACGGACGCGCCATTCCAGAATCGGACGAAGGAGCGTCAGGTCGGGTCGTTGTAAGCTGAGGATTGACATACAGATCGGGGTACAAAGATCAAGGGCAGAAACGTGCTCGGGTGTCCCTCGTAGGCCAACGGGAGGAAGCGGTATGACTACGCTATGGCAGGATTTGCGTTATGCCGCGCGCATGCTGCGCAAATCTCCCGGCTTCACCATGGTTGCTGTGCTGACGCTCGCGCTCGGCATCGGCGCCTCTACCGCAATTTTTTCTGTAGTTGACGCTGTCTTGCTTCGCCCGCTTCCCTATCCCAATCCACAACGAATCGTGACCGTATGGGAAAAGGAAGCAAACGGCCGTCGAGTGCGTTTGGCGGATCCGAACTTCCAGGATTTTCGTTCGCAGAATCACACGCTCCAGGGTCTCGCTACGTTTTTCACCGCGCCGGATTCAGTCTCTGGCGGCAGCGAGCCTGTGCGCGTGAACATCGCCCTCGTTTCTCAGGATTTTTTCAAGGTGCTGGGCGTGGAGCCGTTTCGAGGCCGTGAATTCTCTGCCGACGAGATGCGCGTTCACGGTACGCCTGCGATGATCGTTAGTTATGGGTATTGGCAACAGTATCTTGGAGGCGCGTCTGACTTCTCGCGCGTGCATCTGTCCACGGAAGGGCAGACGTATTCCGTCGTTGGCGTTATGCCGCGGGGTTTCGATTTCGCCGGCGCAAATGTAGCTGTCTGGGTGCCCCGCGAACCCTACGGATGGTCTGACAGCCGCTCGTCTCACAACAGCGAAGGCATCGCGCGTCTTCGCGACGGCGTGAGCGTTGAACAGGCTCGCACAGACCTGGACACGATTGCCCGCCGGATTCACGCTGAGTATGGGAAAAACGAAATCTCTGATTATTTCCTGAGTGATGCTACGGCAATTCCGCTCGCCGACTTCGTCGTCGAAAATGTCCGCGTGGCTCTGATCGCTCTTTTCGGCGCGGTCATCCTCTTGTTCCTGGTCGCCTGCGCGAACGTCGCTGGACTGTTGCTTGCGCGCACGTCCGCGCGGCGCAAGGAATTGGCCGTTCGCGCGGCCTTGGGCGCTGGCCGCGGACGGCTCGTCCAACAGTTGCTGGCGGAATCGCTGGCCTTGGCCCTTGCCGGCGGAGCGCTGGGAACCCTGCTGGGCGCGTGGACGACGCAATTGCTTCCTGCGATCCTTCCGGCAAGCTTGCCGCGGCAGCAGAACATCTCCATCAACGGAACCGTCCTTTTGTTTACGCTGGCTGCGACATGGGCCGTTGTGGTAGGCCTCGGACCGTTTGCTGCCTGGAGTGCCGGCAAAGTAGACCTGGGAGACGCGTTGAGTGCCGGTGCACGCGGTTACAGCAGCCCAAGCCAGAAAGCTAGGAGTTCGCTGGTGATTGGCGAGATTGCCGCTACGTTAATGTTGCTCGTCAGCGCTGGCCTCTTGGGCAGGAGTTTTCTGCGGTTAATCTCAGTAACCCCGGGCTTCAGCGGGGAAAATTTGCAGGTCTTGAAGTTCTCGCTGCCTCAGCCGCCAGACGACCTGACGCCTCAGCAGAGACAGGCGGAAGTCGCGCGGCAGACTCAATTCCTCGACAGCGCGCTGGAGCGAGTGCGAGCGATTCCCGGAGTCGAATCGGCCGGAGTAGCAGGAGCGCTCCCCGTAGCGGACGCCGACGGGTTTAATGATGGAATATTCTTGATTCTCAACGGCCATCCGGCGCCTACGAACTTTGATCAGCGCTTACGCATGGCCCAGAATACGAAGCAGACTGGGGAAGCCGATCGCGCTGTCGCGAGCGCGGGATTTTTCCGCACGACAGGAATTCCGCTGATCCAGGGGCGAATGTTCGACGCGCAGGATGGACCCGACGCTCCCAACGTTGCACTGATTAGCCAAAACCTGGCCCGCGAGAAGTGGCCAAATCAAAATCCTGTTGGCCAGGTCATCGACTTCAGCAACATGGACGGTATCCTGAAACCGCTCACGATTATCGGAGTTGTCGGTGACGTTCGCGCGGAAGGATTGGATAAGCCGATGTCTCCGATGGTTTATGTAGATTATCGCCAGCGCGGGATGGGCAACGGTTCGCCGGCGATTGTTCTGCGCACAGCATTACCGAGCAGCGCTATCGTCCCTCCGGCGCGAGCGATTTTTCACGAGCTCGATCCGAATATCCCGGTGGAATTCTCCACTTTCGAGGAAGCCCTTGGCGGCTTGACGGCCCAGAAACGCTTCCTGTTCCTTCTTGCCGGGGTGTTTGCGGCGGTCGCATTGACGCTAGCTGCTGTGGGGCTCTACGGCCTTCTTTCATACTCCGTGGCTCGCCGAACGCAGGAGATCGGCGTTCGCGTGGCGCTGGGTGCACAACGCCGTGACGTTCTGCGCTTGGTCCTAGGGGAAGGTGTGCGCCTCGCCGTTCTCGGCGTTGCCATCGGTATTGTCGCGTCGCTTGCGGTTGCGCGCCTGATGTCGTCTCTGCTGTTTGGGATCAAGGCCACTGACCCGTTGACATTTGTCGCGGTGGCCGCGCTTCTTTCTGTTGTCGCGCTCTTCGCATCGTACGTTCCCGCGCGCCGCGCGATGCGCGTCGATCCGATGGTGGCCCTGAGATATGAGTAGTCTACCAGGCCGTTGCCTGGATTCCGATTCGAAGACGACCAATTGGGCGATCGCGTCGCGCGACCGGACATTTGCAATGAATGGCGTACCATTCCGCCGCCTCGTGTGAGACCGCACCAACAGCTTGCGCTGTCGTCATCTGCCTTGCCTCATGAGCCGATTAGTCAAGTTCTCTCGTGTGAAGCACCATAAAGGGAAGTCAGCCCGCTTTCGCGTTCGGTGATGTTGTCGATGTGGCTGACGCAACCGATATCCGCTCCATTACAGAGCGGCATTAGCTTTCTCCCTCATCTGTTGTCCGCACCGCCATGTGTGCATCTTGCGATGCACTTTCCCCTTGCGGGGAGCGATGTTCTGATTTGCTTCGGTTCAAGGGATGACCGCAATTGCGATGACCGGTTTAGTTCGAGGTAAACCGAAGCGATCAACGTCCGTTGCGGTCCCCTTCTCCCGCGTGCTCGTTTATGAAGGCGCTCAGCCCGAGAACGTCGTAGAGATATTCGTTAGTCCATCCCCGCCATCCGACACTCGCCTTTTTACGTTCACCACCGCGGCCTTTGGACCGAAGCAGCTTAGGGCAGTTTGAAGCCTCCTCCTACAAGGCGGCTCCGAAGGGTCCTCCTTCATCTTTCGTACAGCACGACGATTTCTCGTCTACCTGACACAACCGCAGCTAGATATTCGTTTCGCAACAGGAGTCCTTGATCGACTGTTCCGGTGACATAGGCGAGCAGCCGCGCCCAAAGCATTCCAGAGCCTCCCCAAACTTGATCGTCGAACTCGAATTGTACATGCTCTTGACGTTTCAGAAACCAGCTGTGCGAGGAAATCGCGAGCCCGGCAAAACAAGCCTTTTCAATGCGTTTGAGATTTTTGACCATACCACGACTCGCAAACGACATATTTGCTTCGACATTAAGGGTTATTAAGGGGCATAATCTCTTGTTGGACGCTCGCCACTCCGTTCGCGGTGAACAGTACCTTTTCCCCTGGCGCCAAAACCCGAATCTCGTAATCACCCTCGCTGCTGCCCAGCGGAAGATAAATCTTCACGTGGGAAACAGTGCGCCCAACATTCTGCAACGTGACATTGGTTGCCCGGAAACCGAACGTGTTGGTGTAGACGGCCGAGAAGTCGCCACCGGGGGCCACTGGGCAAGCCGGACGTTTTATGGCGCGCTCGGTCACTGCGATGTCCATCAACAAACGCCTCTCGGGCCTTCACCATTCCCGATAGTTCCCTGACCTGATGTGATTGTAGTCCTTGAAAAAGTCTATCTCCCATATTTTCTTTCCCACGCGTCTAGAGCACTGATTTGGCGTTTTCGCCTACCGCTACCAACATAATCACGCTCTTGCCGTGAGCGTGAGGAGAAAAGAACCGAATCACGTCATCATCGTAAAACGTTAAACCCGTGGCGCTCAAGCGTTGAGCGTAAGCGGCAAGATATACCTTGCCGCTCAAGATGCCGGCTTCGAGCTGCACCGCGCGGTAGCCGCGATTGCCGAAGCGCCCCAAAATGACTTGTAAGTCTGCAAGGAAGAAGATGTCCGCGGCGGCTTCGGCGGGCAAGTCCTGGTCCAGACCCAGGTGACCAGCCTGAGTGCGAAAGTTTCCTGCTTTCAGGCGTTCGAGCATCTGCCGGTCACGGTGGAATACGTAGGCTCCGGCATCGAGACCTTCGACTGCGTTCACAATTAAGTAGACCTCGTTCAGCTGCGTCCCTTCGGGATGCAGGAAGTCCGCCGGTATACCGCGGGTAGCTCGATCCAAGATGGTAGAGAGCTGGAGCAGCCCGATCGGCACTTCGGCAAACTTGCGTGCGGAGCCCCGCCGAAGGATGACCTGTTCGATCGGATCACGAGGCATTTCTGCATCCGAATAAGGGTGGAGCTGAACGGTCGGTCCCGTTTGCGCCGGTAGTCTTGCGAACGGAGCATTACCACGCCAAGTCCCAACCTCCTCAGCCGATCGGAGCGAGGAGGCAGCGTGAATTTCGCGCATGGCTGGATAGACAATCTCGTTTCGAGAGAGCGGAACGGTTTCCAAATGGAGAATGGAGGGCTTGGAAAGAAATTGCTGCGGCAATGCTGCGACATGGCCTAGGGCTACGAGAGAATAGGCGACCTCGCGCTCGGGATCGACATCAACCAATCCGTTCACCTCTGCGTCCAGGAATCCGCAGATCACCTTGGCAGGCATTCCAAGAGCCGTGGCGACCGCCAGCAAATTGGCTAGAAGAGTGCCATTATCCCAGCCAAAGTGGCGATACGTACGAGCCTGATACTTCCACGCATTGCGCCAGTAGGTGCACGTACAAATGATGGTAAGCGGGGCATGGACAATTGCTGTTTCACCACCAGTGGCTTCACTCAGCACACTGCGATAGTCTCCCGCCCTCAGTCTGCGTAGGGCAAACTCGGCGGGCGCAAAGTGGTACACACCTGCTTCCAAATCGACAAGGTTTGCACAAACAACGTAGACCTCGACTTCGTAGAGCGCTCCGGTGCAGGCTGCGGCGCGAAAATAAATATCGCCGCCAGGATGCTTTCGATGTCGAGTGATTCCGGCGGTTAGATACAGCAATTGGGCCAGCGCCTCCAAGTCGGGTACGGCACTGGCCACCGGGTGGATGCTCTCCGCGATCGCGGAGAGGGCAGCGACGCCAGTTTGGCGTACCTCTCGGGGCAACCGCAACGGTTCTAGAGTGGTGTAAGCCTTGAATGGCAAGGGTTGATTGTCCCAATCCAAGGTATGCAGATTGTTATGGACGCTGGCGTAGGAATGCTTGGAAGCGTTGTGGTACCTCCAAGCAGCTTCAACATTGCTGTTGACGGTCATTGGTGAGAAGGCAGCCTGTCACGAGCATGTTACCGCCATGAAGAGAGAACTGGTCGAAGAACTGTTGATTGTAGGAGGGCTTCCACAGCAATCGAGAAAACTGTCCATAAAATTAGGTTCTGGGAAGTTGAGGCCGCAACCACCAGTTCACTTGGACGCGCTTACCGAACACGTCAGTGCTACAACGATTCTGTCCGGTAAGCCGGTTAGCAGATGTGGAGGGTGGGTTTTACCTCTTGGAATCTCAAGCAGTATCGATTCCGGGATTTTCACCACCAGCCAATTTACCGCGTGGGCAGAGAAGATCCTGCATCGAGTTCACAGGTTGAAACCGCTGGAGGGCTAAAGCTACTTTTCTAAAAAATCATCGACTGCTGCAAAAATTCTGGGAGAGAACCTCGATTTTCTTGCAAATTTGCATGAAAACAGAGAACTTGACGCCGGATTTAGGTGGCAATGGTGTCGGCATTTTGAACCAGGCATGCGGATTAGGTTTGTCTATAGGCGCGGGTCTGATCGGGCTTGATGTTCTGGTTGAAGGCCCGCGGGGGAACTTTTGGCGGTTTCGTTCGTCTTCTCCTGAGGAATCCGGCAAATCTCAAAGTCGAGGTGTGGAAAATGCGCAGCATATTGGTCGTGTTGCTCTCTGTGGTAGGAGTCGTGCTGGTGGCGGAGTGGAATATAGCGGCGGCGCAGCGGACGACTGACGATACGAGCGGCGGCCTGACGGGTAAGTGGACTGTGAAGGCGGACTTCTATGGGACGCCGCTCTACTTTCACCTGGAGCTCAAAGATGAGGGCGGAAAGCTGACGGGGAAATTGGGCGGGTACAAGCTGGAGGGAAGGGCCACAGGGAATGCCGTGCATTTTGTGGCGAAAGGCGAGGACGGCGGGACGGAGGAGTGCACCGCCACGGTGAAAGATGGAACGATTTCCGGGACAATTGTACGCAAGGATGCCGACGACCCAGAGCATCCCAGCACGCATTTGTTTACGGCGACACTGGCGCCGGCACGGAGGGGTGGTGCGCCGCAACGGCATGAGTTCACGCCGACGAAGTTCTACCGGCAATTTTCGGCGTTGAACGAGCCTGTGCTGCGAGTTGCGCCGGGAGACACGATTCATACAACTACGGTGGATGCGGGTGGGACGGATGAAAAAGGAGTGACGCGGGTGCTGGGAGGAAATCCGGAGACTGGGCCGTTTTTTGTGGAAGGCGCGGAGCCAGGCGACACGCTCGTGGTGCATCTGACGCGGCTGCGCCTGAACCGCGATTGGGCCGGGAGTGACGACGATATTGTTCCGCGGGGGGTGGATACCGAGTGGGCTGTGAAAATGAAGGACGGAGGGAAAAGTGTGCGGTGGCACTTGGATACGGTGCGCGGCGTCGCGACGGTGGAGAAGCCGACCGAGCATTTGAAGAATTATTCTGTGCCGTTGCGACCGATGCTGGGGTGCGTGGCAACGGCGCCGCCACCGGCTGCGGGTGCTCCGGGGACGGGGGATTCCGGTGGCTACGGCGGGAACATGGACTTCAATGAAGTGATTGAGGGCGCGACGGTCTATTTGCCGGTGAGGACGCCGGGAGCGATGCTGTATCTGGGGGACGGCCATGCGGCGCAAGGCGATGGAGAGTTGAACGGGAACGCGCTGGAGACGTCGATGGAGGTGGAGTTCACGGTTGACGTGATTTCAGGCAAAGGCGTGCCGGGGCCCCGCGTGGAATCGGCCACGCATATCATGGCGGTGGGGCTGGACGGGTCGATCGATGATGCATTTCGCGATGCGACCACGAATATGGCCAATTGGCTGACAGACAAATATGCGCTGACTCCCTCCGAGGTGGCACAGGTGCTGGGCACGTCGGCGGAGTATAAAGTAAGCGAGGTTGCCGACCGCAACGCAGGCGTCGTGCTGAAGATTAACAAGGAGCGGTTGCAGGGTCTGCCGACTGCAACTCCGGCGAAGTAACACCAGGTCATGGATTTCTACATGGGAGGTTTCTGGGTCTCCGAGCGCCGACTTGACGGCCGTCTATGAGACGATCTTTCGCCGACAATGATATAATGAATCAGGTGGGACCTGTCGCCTTCAGGCGACAGGTGAGCCTCCGTCCGCTTGCGACCCTATTACCGGCACTACGCTGACACTGCTCGTTGTGGCCAGTACCATCATTACCGCATGATCTGAAACGGCAAACTTCTAAAAATGGAACTTACGCAAACTCATAACTAAATTAAGGCGTGGACATCGGGAATTCCAACTACAACAGCGCCGTAGCCATCGCCAGGTATCAGACGCACCATGGTATCTACTTCGAGGGTTCGTACACCATCGGGAAGTCCATTGACGACGGCTCGTCGTTCTTTGGCTCGACCGGGGAACGCGCCGGGCTTGAAGACCGCAACAAACTAGCTGCGGATCGTGGACCATCCTCCTTCGACATTCGGCACCGCGCCGTATTTACCTATGTAGTCGATCTACCGGTCGGCCCTGGTCACAACTCAAATCCGGATGCCGCTTTCGACAAGACTTATTTCTCGAACTTGACGACTTCTCCCCATCCCGGCCGCTTGGGCACCTCGGGCCGTAACCAGTATTACGGCCCCGGACTGCAAAACTGGAATTTCTCGACAACCAAGCTCTTTCCCTTGGGTACGGAAAGACTCCACCTGCGCTTTGAGGCGGACTTCTTCAACCTCTTTAACCACACTAACTTTTCCAATCCGGTTGGCAGCCAGAGTAGCGGGAACTTTGGCAAAATCACATCGACCTTGGGCAGCGGCACCGCTACCGCAGTGGGCACTACCGCGGGCGGCGGCGGCGGGGGACCGCGTATTATCCAGGGCTCCCTGCGCCTGGTGTTCTGATTCGGAAACCTGCCCGTCTCGGACTCGAACGCTATATAAGAGCGGAATTTGAGAAACGCTGAATCCTTTACGGAGATCCGCGCTTATGGCTGCTACGCCGCTGCCAGTTCACCCTTTTCGGTAAGGGACACATGCGGGACTGGCCGCAAGGGAATTCTGAGGCGATAGCGGGCGTAGCGGCGCTCGCCTTCGCGAACCAACGCGCCTTTGGTTACTAAGTCTGCCAGGTCACGTGTGGTGCTCGCTGGCGAGGCTCCCGTGATGGTGCTGTATTTGCCCGCTGAAAACCCGCCTTTGAAACCGTCCGGGCCTTCCCGGAACATGCGCAGCAGCGCCTTTTCCTGCCGCGAATTTAGCTGGCCTTTGAGTCCGTCGAGCAGTTTCGTTTTGTCGATCAGGAATTCGACAAGCGCGATGGTGCGGCGTTGCGCTTCGATGGCGACGCCAGCAAACCACATCAGCCAGCGCGTGATCTCATTTTCTTTGTTTGCGGCTTCGAGCGCTTCGTAATAACTCTTGCGTCGAGCAAGAACCGTCGCCGCCAGCGCGGTGAGCGTCGGCTGGCCAAGGCTCTGCGCCAGGGCTTTCTCTGCAATGGCTCGCCCGACGCGCCCGTTGCCATCCTCAAACGGATGGATGCTTTCAAAATACAGGTGGGCGATCCCGGCCCGCGTCAGCGCGGGCAGCGGCGCTTCGCGTCCAAGCGCAGTTCGATTGAACCAGGCGACGAATCGTTCCATTTCCGATGGAACGCGCGATGACGAAGGTGCTTCGAAATGCACTCTGGTTTCGCCAATCGGCCCGGACACAAGTTGAATAGGCCCCGCGCCAGTTCGGTAGCGCCCGACATCTCTCAGGTTACGGCTGCCACTCATCACCATGCGATGCCAGCGAAATAGCACTTCGTCCGAGAGCGGCTCCGCAAAAGACCGGTACAGGTCAACCATCATCTCCGCGATGCCTCGTTCCGCAGGCCGAACACGCCGTTCATCTGTGGCAAGGCCTAGTTGCTTGCGGAGGGAAGACTGCACGCTCGCACGATCCAGAATCTCGCCTTCGATTTCGGAAGTCGTCACGGCTTCCGTGCTCATGGCCTCGATGGTGAGTTGGTCGCACTCTTCTTTTCCGAGGTGCTGAACGGTACCGACGAACACGCCTCCGTTGACGAGAAACTGCCTCTCGGCAGCTTCCAGGCGCGTGCGATCCCAGCGAAAATTGGGCCAATCCGGGTTTTGCCAGTTCCAAGCCATTGAGCGATAGCGGCCAACCCTATCGCTCACATTATGCCGTATTCCTGAGCGATAGGCGCGGAACTTATCGATCAGTTTCGACCCTTGGAGACCCTCGTCGAGCAAGCCATCCCTTTCGACCGGATAAAGCTACTGACTCAAGACCAACCAGATGGCGCGTTTTGCAAGCAGATTGGCGTGTCCGGCCAGTGCATTCCTGTGGCGGGGACATCTAAAGTTGTGAGCGACAAGGGAGGTTCAGGAAATGAGCGAAGCCACGCAAAAAGTCGTGCTCCAGGAAGGGAGCCCGTCCGACGACAAACGAGCCTATGTCGCGAGAGCGTTTGCGGCGGGCAGCCCGACATCGGGCCCAGCGGCGGCCACGATCCGGCGCCGCGAGCCGGGCCCGGACGATGTACAAATTGGAATTCTCTATTGCGGCGTGTGCCACTCAGACTTGCATCAAGTGCGCAACGAGTGGAGCGGTTTTATGCCGACCGTCTACCCCTGCGTCCCTGGACATGAGATCGTCGGCCGCGTGACCAAGGTGGGCTCCGCGGTCTCGAAGTTCAAGCTTGGCGATACCGCAGCGGTGGGCTGCATGGTCGACTCAGACCGTGTTTGCCCCGAGTGCCAGGCTGGGCTCGAACAGTTCTGCGCGAACATGACGCTCACCTACAACTCTCCCGACAAGCACTTGGGAGGCGTCACCTATGGCGGCTATTCGGATAGCATCGTCGTGGACCAGAGGTTTGTCCTGCGCGTTCCCTCAAACCTGAAACTGGCCGGAGCCGCACCTTTGCTTTGCGCCGGCATCACGACGTACTCGCCCATGCGGCACTGGGGCATCACCAAGGGCAAGAAAGTCGGCATCGTCGGTCTCGGCGGACTAGGCCACATGGGGGTGAAGTTTGCGGATGCGCTCGGCGCGCACGTTGTGGTCTTCTCGACTTCGCCCAATAAGAAAGAGGACGCACTGCGGCTGGGAGCAAACGAGGTCGTCATTTCGCGGAATGCGGACGAGATGCAAAAGCAGGCTGGCAGCTTCGACTTCATTCTGGACACTGTCTCCGCGAATCACGACATAAATGCTTACCTCAATTTGCTGCGCCGCGACGGCAATATCACACTCGTCGGCGCGCCGGAAAAGCCACTCGCGGTGTCCGCGTTCGGCCTAATCATGGGCCGCCGCAGCCTTTCCGGCTCGCCCATTGGCGGCATCGCTGAAACTCAGGAGATGCTCGACTTCTGCGGGCAGCACAACATCACTGCTGATGTTGAGGTCATACCGATCCAGAAAATCAACGAAGCCTACGAGAGGCTGGTCAAGTCGGATGTGAAGTATCGCTTCTCCATCGACATGGCTTCACTGAAATGAACATCAAGAGGGACTCGAAGGAGAAACAAATGCAGAAGCGCAAACTGGGAAAAAGCAATCTGGAAGTCTCGGCCATCGGGCTCGGCTGCATGGGAATGAGCTTTTCCTACGGCCCGCCCAAAGACAAGCAGGAAATGATCTCGCTGATCCGCACAGCCGTCGAACGCGGCGTCACGTTCTTCGACACGGCCGAGGTCTATGGTCCGTACACAAACGAAGAGCTTGTAGGCGAAGCCCTTGCTTCGTTTAGGAGCCAAGTGGTGATCGCCACGAAGTTCGGCTGGAAAATTGATTCAAAGGCAGAGCGAGGTCTGGCTGGTTTGGACAGCCGGCCAGAGCACATTAAGGAAGTCGCCGAAGCCTCGCTCAAGCGGCTCAAGACCGATGTCATCGACCTGTTCTATCAACACCGCGTTGACGCCAACGTGCCCATCGAAGATGTAGCCGGTGCGGTGAAGGACTTGATTCAGCAAGGCAAGGTGAAGCATTTCGGCCTTTCTGAGGCAGGAGCAAAGACGATTCGTCGCGCACATGCAGTCCAGCCCGTCGCAGCGGTGCAGAGCGAATACTCGCTTTGGTATCGCAATCCTGAGAAGGAAGTTTTGCCGACGCTGAAAGAACTTGGGATCGGCTTCGTTCCTTACAGCCCTCTGGGCAAGGGCTTCCTCACGGGAAAGATCGACGAAAACACGACATTCGACCATTCCGATTTCCGCAATCAACTCCCGCGGTTTACGCCGGAGGCTCGGAAGGCGAATCAGGCCTTGGTTGACCTGCTGGGCAAGATCGCGCAGCGGAAGAAGGCGACACCCGCTCAGGTCGCACTCGCTTGGCTGCTTGCCCAAGAGCCATGGATCGTTCCCATTCCAGGCACCACGAAGCTGACGCGGCTGGAAGAGAACATCGGAGCAGCGGCAATCGAACTAACGCCGGACGATCTCCGGGACATCGAGAATGCCGCCTCACAGATTACGGTCCAAGGAGCTCGCTATCCCGAACACATCGAGCAGATGAGCGGTCGCTGAGTGGCAGTTTTCTTCGAGAGCTGACCAAAAAATCGGAGAGGAAGGAGAGAACGATGCCTCATGTGATCGTGAAGTTGTGACCCGGCAAATCCGAACAGCAGAAAACTCAGCTCGCTGAAGCAATCACGAAAGACTTTATGGCCATTCTCCATTACGGAGAAGAGTCGGTGTCGATAGCAATGGAAGAAGTCCAATCTCGGGATTGGGCGGAGAAAGTGTACAAACCCGACATTCAAAACAAGTGGGACAGACTCTACAAGAAGCCGGGATACGATATGAATGACCTGTGAACTCGTCACGAATCGCGATGGGCTACAGACGGTCGATAGGATAGGTAAAACATATACCGTTGATAGGAGCAAACATGAATAGAGAACCTTCCGCAGCTCAACAGGCGATGGGCGACCTCGCGCCCAAGTTCGCCGAATTAACCGACAATGTGCTCTTCGGAGACATCTGGGAGCGCAAAGAACTTTCCAAACGTGACCGCAGTCTCATCACCGTGGCGGCGCTGGTTGCTTTGAATCGCACCGACCAGTTGCGGTTTCACCTGCAGAGAGCTCTCGAAAACGGAGTCAAGAAGCCAGAACTCATCGAGGAAATCACACACCTGGCGTTTTACTCCGGTTGGCCCACGGCCGTGAATGCGGTGACGGTGGCAAAAGAAGTCTTCTCCAAGTTGTGAAACGCTTTCATGCAAAGCCTGCGGAGTGTCGATGCCTACAGATAGAAAAATTTCTATTGGCCTGATTACACTTTTGGTCGCGGTGCTGGCCATCTTCGCCGCCACAACGACTGCGGACGGCCAACACTCAGGAGTATGGAAGCTAAACCCCTGCCAAGTCGAAGTACAGCCCAGGACCGGGGCCGAAACAGCTGACCGAGACGATTTTATTAAGCATGAACCGCTACAAGGTTGATGCCAACGGAACTGGCGCGGATGGCAAGCCGATGCATATCGAGTTCGACGCAAAATTCGACGGGAAAGACTACCCGATGATCGGAGTCCCCTGGGCAGACACACTCACGGTCAAGTGGATCGATGCCGACACGCCGCAAATAATTCAAAAGAAGGACGGCCAGGTCACGATGATCATAACCTGCACGGTTTCTACGAATGGAAAGACACGCACGTGCACGCTCAAGGGTACGGATGAGGAAGGACGCAAGGTAAATAATGTCGTCGTGTTCGACAGACAATAGAGGAGATGCGTGCGCGGCATTGAAGTGGGGGATGACGAAAGTAGAGTTACGCTCTTAAGGTGAGCCATGACGAACCGATTCCGAGTTTCGAGTACGCTACTGCGAAGGCTCGAAGAATTGGGCCTATCGCCTGACGCAGTGGTGCAACAAGCTGGTCTGCCAATGGGGTTGTTCAACCAGGAGAAGAGCTTCCGATTCGCTATCGGCTTTTTTGTCCTGGTTCTCACACTCTTTCTCGTTTTCCAAGAGCGTTATACAGTGCTGGCGTTGAAGCGGAAACGGCGCACCGGGAAACTCCACTCCCTTCGCCAAGCAGGGCTGCGAGGATTTCCGGAATTTCGAAGATTGCGCGGTTGTCCTGTGCCGCGAGGTTTTTGCGAAACTCCGCAAGCCTCGCGGGCTCGAGCATTTGTTTCACCCCGCCCACCACGTCCCTAAAACTCTTCAGGACGATGCCAACATTCTTTTTTTTGACCCACTCCGCGTTGTAGCGCTCCTGCGGAAGCGTCCAAACGTTGCATTCGATCAGCACGGGAAGCTTGCGGATCATCGCTTCCGCAATACTTCCTGGCCCGGGCTTGCCAATCAGAAAATCGGCTGCGCGCATCAGCTTGTGCACTTCCTTGGTGAATCCCACGATGTGCACGGGCATCTTCCACGCGTGCGACCGCAGTTTCGAAGCCAGCGCCTCGTTGCGGCCGCAAATCAAAATCAACTGCAGCGGCAGCGCCGCGGCCTCGAGACGTTCCGCGATGTCCAACATCACCTTCGAACCGTGCCCGCCAAACAAAACCATTCCCGTCGTTCGATCCGGCTGCAAACCCATTTGCTTTCGCAATTCCGCCGGATCAGAGCTGTCCGACACATAAAAGTCCGGCCGCACAATCATCCCCGACGTTGGAAAGATATGCGCGGAGTCATGCCCCATCGCGCGCGCCTGCTCGACGGCTTTTTCCGTGCCCGCAACGACATACTGCTCCTTGAGCGGCTCAATCCAAAACCGTGGCGGAAAATCCGCCAAGTCCGTAATGATGGTAACGAACGGCCTCCCCGGATACACGCGCGTCCAGCTTTCGCAAATCTGCCGGTTGAAATGTGGAATGACCGAAACCAGAAGATCCGCCGGATTTTCGCGCCAATACTTTTCGAGAAGATTGACCAACCGTTTGTGGAAGAGTCGAATAGTCCCTTGCAGCACGCGAAGCAGATAAGTGCCGCCTAGCGTCCACCCGTTTTGCAAGAGAATGTTGTATTGCTGTTGAATCCGGATGCCGGTCACCTTGCGCAGCACGTCCAGGCGGTCTGTCACATCCTGAAATTGTACGAGTTCCACCCTCCAATCCCGCGGCTGACCGGCAAGGAAAGTCTGTAAAGCGACGGCTGCGTTTCGATGTCCTCCTCCTGCGTCATGGTAGACGATAAGGATTTTCTTCATTTGTGGAGATTGTGCCATAGGCCGTGAGGCGTGTAACAGAGCACTCTTCATGCCATGTGGATAACCGTGCAACTTGCTTGTGCTCAATAAGTTCCATAAGCACATTTACGCAGATTTCGCGGCCTCTTCACAGGTTGTTCATATTCCCAACCCACAATATCCGCATGCGCTGCGACCTCCATGTGCATTCGAAAACTTCCGGAATGTTCAACCTTCCCGGGCTCAAGCACTTGTGTCAGGAGTGCTACAGCGAGCCCCTTGAAGTTTACGACCTTCTGAAGCAGCGGGGCATGTCGGCCGTTACCATCACGGACCACGACTCCATTGAGGGCTCGCAAGCCTTGCGCTCCCGTCCCGACTTCTTCCTCAGCGAAGAGGTGACCGTTCGAATGCCCAGCGGCACGGAGGCCCATCTTGGCGTCTACCACCTCCACGAACGCGACCACCTCGAGATTCAGCGCCGGGCCAAAGATTTCGTCTCCCTGCTGATGTACCTGACCGAGCGCAAGCTGTTCTTTAGCGTCAATCACGTCTTCTCCGGATTAACCGGCCGCCGGGCAGCAGAAGACTTCGCTTGGTTCGAATCCTATGTTCCGGCTTACGAAGTGCGCAACGGTCAGATGTGGCGTAAGACCAACGAAAGCGCGACACGGCTGGCTGCGCGTTTAGGGAAAATTGCCGTAGCCGGCAGCGATGCGCACGCCCTTGCCGGCGTGGGACTCACCTACACGGAAGTGCCGGGCGCCAGGACGGCTGATGAATTTTTCGCGGGGTTGCGCGCCGGCTGGGGCCGCGTCGCCGGAAATCACGGAAGCTACGGCAGGATCACGGCGGATGTTTTCAGCATCATCGCCTTGTTCTTCGGGGACAAGCCCTGGACATCCATGTTTGCCCCTATTGTTCCGCTTGTGCCGCTTTTTTCGGCCTTACATTGGCTGAACGAAATCCGCTTTTGCAGAAAATGGACCGCCGCAATGGAAAACGGCGCACCAAGAAAGCGGATGCTCTGGGACATGGATCCGAGTTTCGAAGCGAATTGGGCCAGTTGAGGGCGTCCATGAAACGACACTCTCAAAATTCTGGTGCGCTTCGGTCAACGGCAATCTCTCGCATTCATTCTATGCGGGAAATCCTGCTCGCCTATTTGTGCATCCTTACTTTCTGAGAGTGTTTGTCTGTTTCCGGGCATTGTGTTGAGGTAGAAGAATGGCAGTAGCGCGCAGTCTCTGGATGCGCATCGAGCGTCGCGATCACCGGTTGATGCGGCGCATGAACCGGTGGCGCGCGCCGCGATGGATTCGCATCTGGACCATCACCGCAACGCGCTTGGGCGATGGCTGGATCTGGTACGCCCTTGGTTTTCTTGTGCTCGCCTTCGGCGGTTCGCAGCGATTCGCCGCTGTAAGCACGGCAGGCGCGGCGGCGGTGGTAGGAATCTTTCTATTCAAGGCGCTGAAGCACATCAGCCAGCGTCCCCGCCCATGCCAGATTGAGCCGCATTGCTGGTCGAAGGTGCTGCCTCCCGATCAGTTTTCTTTTCCTTCGGGGCACACGATGACCGCCGTTTCCATCGCGCTGGTCATCAGTTACTTTTATCCTTCGCTGGAAGGCGTGCTCGTGTTCCTTGCGCTGAACATCGCCATCTCCCGCATCGTCCTGGGTATGCATTTCCTCAGCGACGTTCTCGCGGGAATCGTGCTTGGTGTTGCGCTGGGCTGCACTTCGATCACCGCTTTTGCTTCCCTGGGACTGGCGTAGCCTCGAAGATTTTCGATCAAACGCCGGGCTAGCTTCCCCCTCTGCTTCTTTCTAAATTGGCGGCTTCGCGTGAGAAGCCAGCGCTTCCCGGAAGGCCGCGAGATTATTCTTGTCGACGATCGCGGTCCCTGTATCCACCCACGCCGGCATCGGAGGGGTGGGCGCCGTTCTCCAGTCCTTGAACTCGTGCACCGCATTGTGGTGCAGATCGTCCAGGAACTTCAACCCGTAGTAGCTCATCACATACGGCTTCTGCACCACGGTCGCGGTGATCGCACCGCGCTGAATCCAGTCCAGTGTTTCCGGATCCTTGTCAAACGCCACAATAGGAATCTTGCCGGTCAGGTCCACGCGGTGAAGCGCATCCGCAGCGCCTTCGCCTCCTGAGGCCTCGAGTCCGATGATGCCGTCCGGTTTGTCCTTCCCTTGCAGCAGAGCCGTGACGCCGTCGTAGGCGTTCCGCGAATCGCCCTTGTCATCAATCGTTTTGGTGATCTTGATTCCCGGATATTTCTTGAACGCCTCTTCGAGGCCGCGCACGCGTTCGCCAAGATTGAATTGCCCCGGGATGGTAATCACCACGACGTTCCCCTTACCGTGAAGCAACTCGCCCATGCGCTTCCCGCTCTCCTGGCCCGCGCGAAAATTGTCCGTTCCGACAAAAAGAATGCGGTTTGACTCCGGTGAATCCGCATCCACGCAAATCACAGGAATGCCCTGCTGGATGGCGCCATTAATGGCATCGCGAAAAGCTTCCGGATTGGACGCCGAAAGCAGGACTCCCGCCGGCTTTTGCGAGACGGCTTGCTGAAACGCTGTCACCTCATCATTCGTGGAAAAATTCGCCGGCCCCGCCAGCTCAGCCTTAACCCCCAGTTGCTTTGCGGAATCTTCCAAGCCGGCCGCCGCTTCCTGCCAATACGGCAAGCTGGTATTGAAGGCCACGAAAACGTAGCGTTCGTCTGCCTGGTGGTACGGCGCCTGGCACGACAACAGAAATCCGGTCATAAGAATCACTGGAAGAAGAATGGGAGCGAAACGAGTTCTCATGGCGGGCCTCCTTGCAGAAGTTTTTGGGAACGCGGACAGACTTGGACGCCAATCCGGGTACAATCCTGAGTTCTTCGGGGCCTAAGCCTATCACAGCTTCGCCGTGGGAAAAGCATCTTCTCCTCTTCTCCTCTTCTCGCGGAACGGAATCCTCGCTTGACAAGCAAAGCGGCACGAGGCGTTGCGTTGGGCTGGTGCCCGACGCGCGTGTGGTCCACACGTCCAAGACAAAAAGTCCCCCCTTGTCATTCCGAGCGGAGCGGGCCGATTGTCTCCTTGCCGGTTCGCTCCTGCGAACCGGTCGGCCCGCGTAGTCGAGGAATCTCCCTTCACCTTCTCCGCTTCTCTTTCGCTTAAAACCCGCTTCCTTTTGCAACATTCCTCGTGTATCACTTCTTCTGCCACACGACTAACGATGACCCGGAAACTCCTGCTCGAAATCAGCGTGGACGGCGTAGAAAAGGCCGTCGCCGCCGAACGCGGCGGCGCGAACCGCATCGAACTGTGCGCCGACCTCTCCGTCGGCGGCCTCACGCCGAGCCGCGAACTGCTGCTCGCCGTCCGCGAAAAAGTGCACGTCCCCATCTACTCGATGATCCGCCCGCGGGCGGGAGACTTCGCCTATTCGGAAGCCGAGTTCGCCGAGATGGAGCGCTCCATTGCCGTCGCCACCGAATGCGGCATGGATGGCGTTGTGCTGGGAATCTTGAAGGAAAATCGCCGAATCGACATGGCGCGAACACGAAGACTGGTGGACCTCGCACGCCCCTTGCCCGTAACGTTTCACCGCGCGTTCGACGAATGCCCCGACTTGCGCAAAGCCCTCGAAGCCGTGATTCAAACCGCCGCGGCGCGGATTCTCAGTTCCGGCGGCGCGAAAACCGCACTGCAAGGCGCCGCGAAACTGGCCGAACTCATCGCCGCCGCGCGCGACCACATCTCCGGTGTCTGGAGTCCTGTGGATCGCAATATCGCGGACTCTCGGCGAGTCTCCCTGGGATTCGTAAGCCGGAGCTCCACCGCTGTCCGCAAAACGAAGATCATTGGTCCGGATGAGCGGGAGCAGCCGGTCGTCGTGAACCCTATCATCCTTCCCGGAGCCGGCATCACCCATTCCAATATCGCCGAGGTCGCGCGCGCGACCGGCGCCATCGAATTTCACGCCGGCCTCGGCTCCGTCCTTCCCTACCCCACCAGCGACTACGCTGCCTTTGCATCCGAAGTCCGCCAACTTGCGGAGGAGCTCGCACGCCTGTCGTAGGGGCACGATATGCCTGTCCCGAGGGTAGTCCTAGGCCAAGGCCCGTGCCCTCCTTTTGTAGCGCTGGTCAGCGGCTGGGTCTCCATAACCGTCTATCCCTTCCAACGGTCAAATTTCGTAACTTCTTTATTGTGATAACGATACGAATTGCTGGGAGCGGGTATGCCCTAGACTAGGCCTCTGCCAACTAAAGTTTTACCTGAAGTGAAGACCCCGCCACTTCAAGCCGGCAGGGATGCCGGCGCTACAAATGGGCCAAGCCCATCGGGCCAAGAGGCGGAAGTCACACTTTTTGGGCTTGGCGGCGCAGGAACGTTGGGACGTCCAAGTCGTCTTCCGGAACTTCCGGGCTGATGTCGCGAACATTTTGCTGGACCTGATGCACCACGTTTGGGGGCGGCATCGGGGGCTCCAGCATTTCGCGTCCCGCTTTCCAGGTTTTTGGCAGGAACGATTGCTTCGGCAGGGCGTTCTTCTTGTTGGCTTCCTTGAAGCCCGCGGCAATCACGGTGATCTTGACGGAGTCTTTCATCGTGTCGTCCTGCACGGCGCCGAAAATGATGTTGGCGTTTTCGTGCGCGGCTTTCTGGATGACGCTCGAGGCTTCGTGAACTTCGTGCAGCGAGAGGCTGGAGCTGCCGGAAATATTGATGAGGATGCCTTGCGCGCCCTGAATGGAATTGTCTTCGAGGAGCGGGCTGGCGATAGCGCGGTTGGCGGCGTCAACGGCGCGATTCGAGCCCGTACCCACGGCCGTGCCCATGACCGCGTAACCCTGGCCGTGCATAATGGCTTTCACGTCGGCGAAATCGCGATTGATGATGCCGGGCACGGTGATGATGTCGGAGATGCCCTGCACGGCCTGGCGAAGAATGTCGTCGGCGATGCGAAAGGCGTCGAAGAAGCTGGTGCCGCGCTCGACGGTGTCCATCAACCGCTCGTTGGGAATCACGATGACGGTGTCCACGGCGCCGATTAATTCCTGGAGCGCCTGCTCGGCCTGCATCATGCGGCGGTTGCCTTCAAAGAGGAAAGGTTTCGTGACCACGGCCACGCTCAGCGCGCCAAGCTCGCTGGCGAGCGAAGCGACCACGGGCGCGGCGCCGCTGCCGGTGCCGCCGCCCAGGCCGGACGTGATGAAAATCATGTCCGCGCCTTCGAGCGCTTCGATGATTTTGTCCGTGTCTTCGAGCGCGGCCTTACGGCCAACCTCAGGATTGGCGCCCGCGCCGAGTCCCTTGGTGAGCTTGCCGCCGAGCTGCAGTTTGACCGGCGCCTGCGAAAGCTTGAGAGCCTGCAAATCGGTGTTCGCCGCGATGAATTCGACGCCTTCCAGTTTGGCGCGAATCATGCGGTTGACCGCGTTGCACCCGCCCCCGCCCACGCCGATGACTTTGATCTTCGCCGGCTGCAGCTCTTCGCTGAAGCTCATGCGAATTCCCGCGTCTCTTCCCGTCATATTTTGTCGACCTCCCCCAAATTCGCCGTGCCCCGCGGGCTCGGTCACGAAGCTCCGGCAAACATGGCCTTCAATTTTGATACCAGGGTCCCTGAGCGATGCGGACCGGCCCGGCGCGCCTTCGCGCCGGACAGCACCAGTCCCACAACTGTGGCGTACTCCGGTTGCGCTACCTGTTCCGGGAGGTCCGCCAAACCTTTGGGCTCCGCGGTGCGCACCGGCAAATGGAACGATTGCTCAATGACTTCATCGAGGCCGCGCAGGCGCGCGCCGCCTCCGGCGAGAACGAACCCGGCGGGAATCTGGCCGTCGAGCCCGGCGCGCTGGAGGTCGTCGCGCGTCAGGCAAAGCAGTTCCATGGCGCGCGGTTCGATAATGTCGGTGAGCATGTGCGGAAAAATCTGGCGAGGCGGGCGGTGGCCGACGCTGGCAATTTCAATCGCGGCGTTGTCCCGAATGAAAGTGGAGGCAGCCCAGCCGTGGTGGCGCTTGATGCGCTCGGCTTCGGGAATGGGCGTGCGCAAGCCCACCGCAAGATCGTTGGTGAAATGGTCACCGCCAATCGGAACGACGCCGATGTGGCGAACCACGCCGCCGCCGTAAGAAATGATTTCTGTCGTGCCGCCACCGATGTCGAGCAGGCAGCAACCGAGGTCCCGCTCGTCCTGCGTGAGACAAGCTTCTGCGGACGCGAGAGGTTCGAGGACCGTGTCGCTGATGAGAATGCCGGCTTTGTTGGCCGCGGTGACGAGATTTTGTGACGCCGCAACCGAGGAAGTAACGACGTAAACGTTGGCGACGAGCCGCTGGCCCACCATCCCGATGGGATCGCGGATGTTGTCCTGCATATCCACGATGAATTCGTGAGGTAGGACGTGGAGGACTTCGCGGTCTTCGGGAAGAGAAATGTTGCGCGCGGCATCCACGGCGCGGCGCACGTCTTCCCTTTCAATGTCGCGCGGTCTCGGACCGAGCGTGATCCCGCCGCGGCTGTTTACACCGCGAACGTGATTTCCGGCGACGCCGATGAGCGCTTCTTCCACCGGCACGTTAGCGACGCCTTCGGCTTCTTCGACGGCGCGGCGAATCGAACTCACGGTGGAATCGAGATTGACGATCAGGCCCTTGCGCAAGCCTTTGGATTCGGCTGCGCCAAGCGCCAGAAACTTTACGAATTCGCCTTCGATTTCGGCGATGAGGATGGAAGTTTTTGTGCTGCCAATGTCGAGCCCCACCAGGTATTTGTCTTTCTTCGCCAAACCGCCGCTCCTGGACCGAGAACTATTTTGCTCTCGCGGCCACCGTACCCACGCTGGTGTCCGAGTTCACAACCACTTGCCGCGCGTATTGCAAATCGATCGACTGCACATGCCCGGTATGGGCTTGCCACTGCGCAAAATTGTCGACGAGCATTTTGAATTTGCCGGAAAAATCGCTTGCGCCGAAATGCACGGTCACGGCTTGCGGATCGGTTGGGCTGGCCAATCCGCTCATGACCACGCGCAAATCTTTGGGAACCGACAGGTCGACTTCGCTGACATTTTGCGACGAGCCGCCGCGCGCCAACTCGATAGCCTTCATGAATTCCTGATAGAGCTGCATGCGCTTTTCGCGCTGCTCGCGCGGCAAGTCTTCCGAAACGCCGGTGACAACAGGAAATTGGAAGTCGGCATCTTGCGGACGATCGAGAATCACGCCATGGGGATCGACGAGCGTCACTTCATTGCCATTGCGCGCAAACGCGACGGGAGTGCGTTCGGTGAGCTCGATGCGAATGCGATTGGGGAGAATGCGCTGCACGGTCGCGGACTCGATCCAGGGAATTTGCTCGAGCTGGCTCCGGCGGGCATCGAGCGGAATCGTCAGGAGGCTGCGATTGCGGTCCTGCACAAATTGCTTTAGAACGGCTTCGCGGGTGACCACGTGATTGCCGGTCAGTTCGATCTGCTCGGGCTTGAGCAACAACATTGAGGGCGAATAGAGAACAAACCTTGTCCCGTAATACGCACCAAAGGTGACCACCGCCCCCGTGACAGTGAAAAGGAGAACGCGGCGGTAGAACGTCCAGCCGCGACCGCCCAGCTTTTTGCGACGAATCTCGACGGGCTTTTGGCGACGCAAGTAGCGCGGCTCATCGTCGGCAGTCAATTCGGACCGGTAGCGGTCGCCGGCTTCCGCCGCCGCAGTGGCGTTCCGTTGCATGGGCTTCAGGCGTTCCAAACCACCACCTCGTTTTCGAGGGCCACACCGTAAGCTTTCTGGACGCGCTCGCGCACATCGGCGATCAGCGCCAGCATGTCCTTGGCGGAGGCGTGACTGGTATTCACAAAAAAATTGGCGTGGCGATCGCTGACGCGCGCATCGCCGACGGAAAGACCTTTGAGTCCGAGCTCGTCAATCATGCGGCCCGCGGAGGCACCGGGAGGATTCTTGAAGATACACCCGGCGCTTTTTTGGCCCAGCGGCTGACTGGAGCGCCGTTTTTCGTTGCAGATGCGAATGCCTTTTAGAATTTCGTTGTACGGTTTGGAGGGTAGTTCCAAAATCACTGCGAGCATCATATCATCAGTCGCAAAAGAAGTGTGGCGATATTGGAAAGAAATTTGGTGCCCCCGGAGGGTTTCGATTTTCCGGGTGGCGGCACGGTAAAGCTTCACTTCGCGGACATAGGTGCCGATTTGCATGCCGTAGGCGCCGGCGTTCATTCGAAGCGCCCCCCCAACGCTGCCGGGAACTCCAATCAAACCTTCCATGCCGCCCAGATCATGCTTGGCGCAGAAGCTGACGGTGCGGCCAAGGTCGGTTGCGGCGTCCACGCGGGCGAGATGGCCTTCCAGAACGATGTCAGGATCGGACGGGACGAGTTGCAAGACGACCCAAGGCAACTCGCCGTCATCCACGAGCAGGTTCGAGCCGCCGCCCAGGAACCTATGCGGAATGTGATGGTCGTCGAGGAGTTGCAGCAAGTCTGGAATACTTTCGTGCTTCGCGATGCGGAGGAGGTCGGTTGTTCCGCCGATGCCGAGCGAAGTCGATTCCGACAACTTTGCCGCGGGCTTGAGCTCGACGCCGAGTTCGGCCAAGCTTTTCAGCAACTTGGGGTCGCTAACGCGCATGCTGTGCCCGATGCTCCGCTGAGAGAAGGCTGACGAAATCGTTGCTTGCGCGGCTGACGCTGCCGGCACCAATGGTCAGAATCGCATCGCCCGGTCGCGCTTGGTTGAGCAAAACCTCGATGCCTTCCTGAAGCGAACGAGCGTAGTGAACATTCTTGTGGCCGGCGCCCCGAATGGCGCTGGCAAGAGCTTCGCTGGTCACCCCGGGTATGGGCGACTCGCTGGCAGGATAGATATCGGTCAAGACTAAAACCTCCGCTTGATTGAACGCCCGGCAGAATTCGTCCCAAAGATCGTGCGTGCGCGTGAAGCGGTGCGGCTGAAAAAGCACCAGCAAACGGTTGAACTTGCAGCCGCGGGCAGCGTCGAGCGTTGCCCGGATTTCTACCGGGTGATGGCCGTAATCGTCGATGACGGTGACGTCGTTGACCACGCCCTTGATGTCGAAGCGGCGGCCGACACCGGCGAATTTTGCCAGGCCCTCGCGAATGAGATCGGACGCGACGTTGAGATACAGGCCTACGGCAGCAGCGGCGGCGGCATTGCGCACGTTGTGCATCCCAGGTGGATGCGACAGGTGGAACAGGCCCAGGTCGTCGCCTTTGTTGGTGAGACGAAACTCGCTTTCTAAGCCATTCAGCTTTATGTCGCTGATGACCAGGTCGGCCTGGCTCGAAGTTCCGTAAGCAATGATGGGGCGCTTCACGTTAGGGATGATGGCTTGAACATTCGGCTCGTCGACGCAAAGAATCGCCGCGCCATAGAACGGGACGCGATTCACGAACTGAATGAAGGCGTCCTGAATGTCTTCGAGCGAAGTATACTGGTCGAGATGTTCGCGGTCGATGGTGGTGACGACGGCGACTACCGGAGCGAGCATTAAGAAGCTGCGGTCGCTTTCGTCCGCCTCAACAACAAAGTACTCCCCTTTTCCCAAACGAGCAGTGGTTCCGGCTTGATTGACACGGCCGCCAACGACAAATGTCGGATCGAGATGCGCGGCGGCCAGCACCGAAGCGACCATCGAAGTCGTGGTGGTTTTGCCATGTGCACCAGCAACGGCGATGCCGTATTTCAAGCGCATCAATTCCGCGAGCATTTCCGCGCGCGGGATGACGGGAATCTTGCTATGGTGCGCTTCGATGACTTCCGGATTGTCCGGCTTCACGGCGGATGATGTCACGACGACATGCGCGCCATCAGCGTTCGAAGCCTTGTGGCCCTCGTAAACGGTCGCGCCCAATTTCTGCAGGCGTTCGGTGATATTCGAAAGCTTTACGTCCGAGCCGGAAACCGAGTATCCCAGCGTGAGAAGAACTTCGGCAATGCCGCTCATGCCGATGCCGCCGATGCCGACGAGATGAATGCGTTGAAAATTGCGAAAGGAGACCATCATGGTTTCCCCCTCACCGTTTTGCTTGCACGTTTGCGACCTCTTCGATCAAGTTGACGATTTCGCGTGTGGCATGAGGGCGGGCCAAGGCACGCGCGTTCGAAGAAAGCTTTTCGATTTCGTTGGGGCGGTCAAGCAGCGAAAAAATCTCGCCGGTTAATTTTTCGGCAGTAAGCTCAGGCTCGGTAATGAGTCGCCCGGCGCACGCGCGCACCATTTCCTGCGCGTTGCGCAATTGATGGCTGTCGGTCGCTCTTCCGAAAGGAATGAAGATGGCGGCGCGGCCTGCAGCAGCAACTTCCGCGGCGGTGATGGCCCCCGCGCGGCAGACGACAAGGTCGGCCCAGCCAAAACGCTCGGGCATGTTGGTAAGGAAAGGAGCGACTTCGGCAAGGATTTCGCGCCGCGCATAGGCGGTCCGGACGGCGTCATAGTCGCGTTCGCCAGTTTGATGGACGATGCTGAGCTCTTTTTTTCGCGCAGCGAGGCGGTCCATGGAATCCACAAATGCGCGGTTGATGGGCAACGCACCCTGACTCCCTCCGGTGATGAGCAGGCGCAAAGGATTTCCCGGCTTACGCGGGGGGATGGAAAAGAATTCGGAACGTACGGGGCAGCCGGTAACGACGGCTTTTTTTCCCCAAGCCTGCGCAGAAATTTCATAGCCAGTGGCAATGCGCTTGGAAAGGCGTGCCAGGAGTTTGTTGGTGAGGCCAGGCTCGGCGTTCGGCTCAAAAATGATGTTGGGCACACCTCCCAGCCACGTCGCCAGCATCATGGGCCCCGCTGCGTAGCCGCCAACGCCAAACGCGGCGACTGGCTTGTGCTTGCGCAGCACGCGGCGCGCGTCAAACATGGCCGGAACGAGCATGGTCAAATTTTTGCACAGCGTTGTCCCGCCTTTGCCTTTTAGGCCTGCGACGCGCAGCGTCTCGAGCGGCAAGCCCGCCTGCGGCACCAGCTTCATCTCAATTCCGCGCTCGGTTCCTACCAACACGACTTCTCTCTGTTTTCCTCGGGCGAGCCATTCGCGGGCAACGGCCAGCGCCGGAAAAACGTGCCCGCCTGTGCCGCCGCCTGCGATGACCAGTTTCACGTGACGCGCCCGCTCCTCAAGCTTCTACGGCCTGCTGCGAGATATTCAGCAGCACGCCGGTGCCCAGCAGCATCACCAACAAACTCGATCCGCCATAACTGATGAATGGCAGCGGAATCCCTTTCGTCGGTACCATTCCCAAAACCACAGCAAAATTGATCAACGCCTGCCACAAAACCATGGTCGTAATTCCGAGAGCCAGCAAGCGGCCGAACGCGTCCGGGGCGGCCAAGGCTGCGCGGATGCCGCGTCGCCCGTAAACGACAAACAGCGCGATGACCAGCACCGCGCCGACGAAGCCGAGTTCCTCGCAAATCACCGCATAGATGAAATCGGTGTGCGCCTCAGGCAGGTAGAAAAGCTTCTGCTTGCTCTCCATCAATCCGACACCGGTGAATCCGCCCGAGCCCACGGCAATCAGCGATTGCCGCAATTGAAAGCCTGCGCCTTGCGGGTCTGAGCCGGGATCCCAGAAGGAGAGAAAGCGCGCCATGCGATACGGAGCCAGGGTGATGAGGAGGTAGAGAGCGGGCAGAGCGGCGGCAACGCCCGTGGCAATCCATTTCCAGGAAAGTCCGGCGACAAAGAGAATTGTGGTTGCAAACAACAGGATGTCCACCGATGTGCCGAGATCGGGCTGCGCAAGAATCAACGCGGCACAGGCAAGGATTGGCGCGAAGGTTGGAAGAATCGTGCGCAGGAAATCCTTTTTGCAAAACTCCATGGCATCGTTGCCGCGCCGCTTCTGGTCCAGAAACCACGCGAGATAGAGAATGACGGCAAGCTTCGCGAGCTCGGAAGGTTGAATTCCCAGTGGGCCAAACCGAATCCACCGATGCGTGGCGTGAGAGCGGTCAAGGAGGAACGCACAGACTAGCATCAGCCCGACGGCGCAAAGCACGGGATAAACGACAGCGGGCTGACGCAGCTTGTGATAGTCCGTGCGCATCAGGACAAACATTCCGAGGAGGCCGATGAGAAGCCACGCCGACTGCCGCGCCAAAAAGATGTACGAGTGCCCGTACAACTGTTCCGCCGTCACCGCGGAGGCGCTCAAGATCATCACCGCGCCGAACAAGCACAGCGCGAGCGTCACACCAAAAAGCCAGCGGTCACTGTCCGGGCGTCTTGGCACGTTGGTTCACCGCCCTCCAGAAGTGGTGCTCGTGGCCTGGCGCTCGAGCTGATGCACAAGTTCTTTGAAGACGCGGCCGCGATGCTCGTAGTTATGGAACTGATCGAAGCTGGCACAAGCCGGCGCCAGAAGAACAACATCACCTGCGCGCGCGGCGTGCGCAGCTGTTTCGACAGCGCGCTCGAGAGTTCCGGCTTGCTCGATGGCGACACTACCGGCAATCTGCATCTCGATTTTGCCGGCGGCCGCGCCAATCAAAAGGGCAAGAATGGCTTTTTCGCGCAGCGGCGCTTGCAGCACGGTGTAGTCGCTGCTTTTGTCCTTGCCGCCCAAAATAATCAGGATGCGTCCGGGAAAAGCTTCGAGCGCCTTCTGCGTGGCGTCCACGTTGGTGGCTTTCGAATCGTTGTAATAACGCACCCCGCCAATTTCAGCGACGAACTCGAGGCGATGCTCGACTCCAGCAAAAGAGCGCACGCCCTTGGCGATGGCCGCCGGCCGCGCGCCAGCAAGGGACGTTGCGGCTACGGCTGCCAGAACGTTTTCGACGTTGTGCGCGCCGGCCAGGGGAATATCGCTGAGTTTGAGGATCGCTTCCTCCACACCTTCGTGGCGAAACAGAATGTCGCTTTCCTTCGTGAAAGCGCCCTGGGCCACACGCTGCTTCCGGCTGAACCAATACACTTGCGGCTTTGCGGGGGCATAGGGCGTTGTGCCCGGGTCATCCGCATTCAACACCGCGCTGTCCGTTTCCGTCTGGTTCTCGAAAATTCGCGCCTTGGCGGCACCGTAACTTTGGAGTGTGTGATGGCGGTCCAGATGATCGGGCGTGAGATTCAGGAACACGCTGATGTTTGGCTGGAACTTTTCGATAAGCTCCAATTGAAAGCTGCTGAGTTCCGCAACAGTGACGGTGTTTTCATTGGTCTTTTCGACGCAGGAAATCAGGGGCGTGCCGATGTTGCCCGCCAAAATCGTGGGGAAACCAGAGTTTTTCAGAATGTGCTCGATCAACGAAGTCGTTGTCGTTTTTCCATTCGAACCGGTAATCCCGATGAGCCGCCCTTTCAAAAAGCGGTCCGCCAGCTCGATCTCGCTCCACACTGTGACGCCTTTTGCGCGAGCGAATTGCAGCAGGGGTGAGTCGGCAGGAACACCGGGGCTCGGAATAATTAGATCCGCACCCAGGATCATCTCCTCGCGGTGGCCGCCGAGTTCCAAGCCAACTCCCGCTCTTCGCAGCGGAGCGATCGTGTCGCCAAGGTCCTTCTCGGTGCGCGTATCCGTTGCGGTCACACGCGCACCTCGCGCGGCGCAAAACAATGCCGTGGCGACTCCCGTTCTCGCCAGCCCGATGACCAGCACGCGTTTGTTCCGAAGCTCAATGGACGCGGACATTTTCGTTTCGTTACCGAATCCCCTACCTCAATTTCAACGTCGTCAGCGCGAACAGCGCAAAAACCAGCGCCGCAATCCAGAAGCGCACGATCACCTTGGATTCGCTCCAGCCCAGCAATTCGAAATGGTGATGAATCGGCGCCATGCGGAAGATGCGCCTTCCCCGCATCTTGAAGGACGCCACCTGCAAAATGACGGAGAGCGCTTCGACGACGAAAATCCCACCGACAAAAAACAGCAAAATCTCCTGCTTGATGATGACCGCGACGGTTCCCAGCGTTCCCCCCAAGGACAGCGAGCCCACATCGCCCATAAAAATTTCCGCGGGATGCGCGTTGTACCAAAGGAATCCCAGCGATGCGCCAACCAGGGCGCCACAAAAAACGGTGAGTTCGCCGACTTTCGGGATGTATTGGATTTCCAGATAAGTGGCCCAGCGAAAATTGCTGCTGACATAAGTAAGAACGGTGAGAGCCCCTGCCGCAATCACGGTGCAACCGATGGCGAGCCCGTCGAGGCCGTCCGTGAGATTTACCGCGTTCGAGGAACCGACAATTACCAGGCACACGAAGATCAGAAACGGGACAAAAGCCAGCGGCCGCCAGTATGGAGTTGCCATCAGCGAATGAATCACGAGGTCCGGGTGAAACCGCTTCGCAAAAGGAATTACCAGCTGCGTGGAGTAGACGTTTCGCGTCAGCAGCACAAGCAGAGAGCCGCCGACGACCAGGCTCACCAAAACCTGAAAATAGATTTTTTTCCTGGCCGTGAGGCCCAGGTTCTGCTGCTTGGAGACTTTGGCGTAGTCGTCGATGAAACCGATGATGGCGAATCCGCTCAGTGCGAAAAGGGCAATCAGAATAAATGGATTCGTCAGATCAGCCCAAAGCAGAGACGGAACCGCGGTGGAAAGCACGATGAGCACGCCGCCCATCGTTGGAGTGCCTGCCTTTTTCTGATGCGCCTGGGGGCCTTCTTCGCGGATGTACTGGCCGATCTGGAGTTCGCGCAAGCGGCGAATGAGCCACGGACCGAAGACCAGCGCGAGGAACATCGCGGTAAGGCTGGCGTAGACCGTTCGAACGGTGATGTAGCGAAACACGTTCAGCGGGCTGAAATAGCGCCGCAGAACTTCGACGAGGAGGTAGTAAAGCATGTTAATGCCTCACCTCCTGGCGAGAGAACTCTCCCGCGGCCGCGTGCTTGGCGATCAGCGCATCGACAATTTGCTCCATCTTCACGCCGCGCGAACCCTTCACCAGCAGCAAGTCGCCGGGAGAGACCAAAGTTTCCAGAAATTCGGCGGCTTCCTGCGGCGTTGCGAAAAACTTCGTCCGTTCGCGCGGCGAGCCTGCGGCTACCGCGCCCTCTGCAATTTGCGAAGCATCACCGGCGACGCCGATGACCCAGTCCACCTTGCCGGTTTTCGCTGCGAATTGACCCGCTTCGCGGTGCAGTTCCGGCGAAGAATTTCCGAGTTCGCGCATCTCCCCGGCGACGAGAATCCGCCGCTGGAAATTGGGCGTCGCCGCGAGCAGTTCCGTCATGGCTTGCAGCGCCGCCGGGCTCGAGTTGTAACTGTCATTGATGAGCGCCGCCCCGTTCGAAAAGCGCAGCAGTTCTCCGCGCATTGCGGGGGCGCGCAGCGTGTTGAACACGCTTTGTGCTTCCGCCGCGCCGATTCCCCAAACGCTTGCGGCTGCGAGGGCCGCGAGCGCGTTCGCAATGGCGTGACGTCCGGGAACCGTTAGCTCCAAGCGCACGCGTCCCTCGGGGCTTACATAGTCGAACGTCGAGCCCAACGCACCGCGGTCTTCAATTTCTTCCGCCATGAAAAATGCCTGTTTTTCGATCCCGTAGGTCAGCACGCGGCCCGGCGCATACGGTCCAAACGCGGCAACGCGCAGATCGTCAGCGTTCAGCACCGCTGTAGATCCTCGGCCGTTCAATCCTTCGATCAGCTCGCGCTTGGCCAGTGCAATTTCGTCCACCGAAGAAAAAAATTCCAAATGGGCCGGGGAAACGCGCGTCACCACGCCAACGTCCGGCCGCGCAATCGTCGCAAGCCGTGACAGTTCGCCGCGGCGCGACATGCCCATCTCCAGCACCGCCGCCTGATGCGTTTCCTCCAGCCGAAACAGCGTCAGCGGCAACCCGTACTCGTTATTCAAATTTCCTTCGGATTTCAGGACCCGCAGCTTCGTGCCCAGCAAGGCCGCCAGAATTTCCTTTGTGGTAGTCTTGCCGACCGAACCGGTGACGCCGGCAATTTTCCCGCCCCAGGCTTCGCGCACGGCCCGCGCCAGTTGCTTGAGCGCTTGGAAAGTGTCGGCCACGGGGATGCAGCGGTCACCCACCCAGCCCGCAAACCGCGGTAGATGCGCTTCCGCCACGATAGCCGCCAGCGCTCCCAGTTCCAGCGCGCCCGCCACATGATCGTGTCCGTCGTGACGCGGTCCGTGGATGGCGACGAACAGCTCTCCGGCACGTATCGTGCGAGAATCAATCGACACACCGGCCAGCCGGGCCAGGGGGTCGAGTCCCGCCCCCGGCCGAGTACCCAAAGCACCAGCCACCTGTGCAATCGTCCACCGCATAAGTTCCTCAAAGGGTTGGTCTTAGTCCAGTACCCCACGACGCGTTCGGTTTTCAACGTTTTGAGGGCTCCTCCTTTTTAAGAGAGGTCCGTGATTGGCTGCCCCAAGCTTCCGGGCCCGAGCGCCCTCGTCACTGGGCTACGAACAAGCGCGCTAGGTGCCAAACCCTGAGCCGTTTTGCGGCCCTTCAAAACCGCGCTCGCGCAACGCGCGGCGCGCCACTTCGCGATCGTCAAATTCCAGCGTGCGGTCCAAAAGAATCTGATAATTTTCGTGGCCCTTTCCAGCCAGCAAAACGATGTCGCCTGCCCGCGCTTCATCCATGGCCATGCCGATGGCTTTTTCACGATCAGGCTCGATTAAATATTTGCCGGCTCTTTTCTGCAAACCGACGACGATGTCGCTGATGATTTTCAGCGGATCTTCCGTGCGTGGATTGTCGCTCGAAAGAATCGTCAGGTCGCTCAGGCGTCCGCTTACTTCGCCCATCACGGGACGCTTGGTGCGATCTTTCAATCCGCCGCAGCCGAAAAGCGTGATGATGCGGCCCTTGGGATTGAGCTCGCGCGCCGTGCGAATCAGATTTTCGAGCGCATCATCCGTGTGCGCGTAATCTACTATCACCAGAAACGGCTGGCCCATGTCAATGCGCTGGAAGCGCCCGGAAACGCTCTCGAGATTCCGGATACCCTGCTCAATCACTTCGTTGGAAAAGCCCAAAGCTTGGCCCGCCCCAATCGCGGCGAGCAGGTTATAGACATTAATTCGCCCGACCAGCGGCGAAGTCACTTCCAATTTTCCATTTGGCGTTTGCGCCGTGAAATACAAGCCCTCGAAACTCAGATGAAATTTTTTGGTGGTAATGTGCGCATTGGATTCGAGGCCGTAGGTCAGGGTGCTCTTCGCCAATCCGGCCAATTGCTTGCCGTAGTCGTCGTCCGTATTCAAAACCGCCACTTCTGGCGCACCAGCGCCGGTGCCCTCAAATAGCCGCCTTTTCGCCGCGAAATAATCCTCAAACGTCTTGTGATAGTCCATGTGCTCGCGGGTTAGGTTGGTGAATACTGCCGCTTGAAAGTGGCAGCCCCACAACCGGTCCATGGAAAGCGAGTGCGAACTTGCTTCGAGGACCGCGTACTTTCCGCCGACATCGCGAATTTCCGCAAGAAATCCTTGAAGATCCACAGATTCTGGAGTCGTGTTCGGCGCGGGATAGTGGCCCCGCGGTGTGTGGTAGGCAATGGTGCCAAACAAGCCGGTCTTGGCACCGGAAGCTTTGACGATCGCGTCAACCAGAGAAGTCGTGGTGGTCTTCCCATTCGTTCCCGTAACCGCTACCAATTGCAACGCATCAGCCGGATGGTCAAAGAAATTCGCGGCGGCCATCGCCAGAGTTTTCCGCGCGTCGCGTACCTGAACCCACGGCACTCCGCGTGACACCTTCTTGGGCCCCGGCTCCTCGCTGGCAACGGCCACGGCGCCGCGCTTCACCGCGTCTTCGATGAACGCGTTTCCATCCGCCTTCGCACCATACAACGCAAAAAACAGTGCGCCTTTGTCCACTTTGCGCGAATCGCAGCTCACCTGCTGAATTTCAATGTGGTCGGCAGAATTCGGCAAAGTTGCGTCGGCGCCCCGCAGCAGTTCACTCAGTTTCTTTCCGATTTTCGTTCCATCGTCTTGGACGGAGTGTTTCAGAGGTTTTCCCTGCTTGGCCGCAGTGGTATGTTTCACTTTTTGTTCTGGGCCCACTGCCATCTTCATCCTAATGCCTGACCTTCCTTTTCGGCTTGGCGATCTTTGTCGGCAGTGCCCCGAATTGCACCGTCAGTTTCGCCCCATGCCGTGCCTTCATTCCCGCCGCCGGTACCTGACTTACCGCAAGACCGCTGCCCACCAAAAAAGGCTCCATCCCCAGCTTCCAACACGTCTCCGTCACTTCTCGCATGGTCTTTCCCGAGAAGTCCGGCACGGTGACGGGCACATCGCCGCCTTCGTCCACTGCAACGGTCAGGGCGGGAAGCGGATCTTTTGCGCTCCTCGCACTTGTCCCGGAGAGTTCGGCTGGGGGTAGGTCCGGTTGGGCTGTAAAATCAGTTGGAGTGAAGTCCGAGAGCGCTGCTAAGTTTGATGCATTTCTATCCTTGTACGCAACTTGAATCAACCGCGGCTCGATCGGCACGTCCCGCGGCACGTCCAGATACGGCAGCACTTGTTCGGCCATGCGCTTGAAGACAGGCGCTGCCACTTGGCCGCCCTCGTGCTCCCCTACCGGCGAATCGAGCGACACCAGAATGGTTACCGCGGGATTGTTGATAGGCGCAAACCCAGTGAAGGAGGCAATCAGTTGGGTCCGAGAGTAGCGGCCCGTGAAGGGGTCAATCTTTTGCGCAGAGCCGGTTTTCCCGGCCGCGGTCCAGCCCTCCAGGCGCGCCAGCTTCCCCGTGCCGTTCAGCACTACGCCTTCCATCAGCCGGCGCAGCGTCGCCGCCGTCTCTGGCCGGATGACGCGCCGAGGCTCGGCAGGTGCCGAGGGACCTTCCATCGGTAGAACTTGATTGTCGCGGCGCAGTTCCGCCACAACGCGGGGCTTATAAAGCATTCCTCCATTGGCGATGGCGGAAACGGCAGTAATTAGCTGGATGGGCGTGACGCCCACTTCCTGTCCCATGGAAATCGATCCGATGGAAATCGCCGACCAGTTCTCCAATCGCCTGACCAAGCCTTTGCCTTCACCAGGCAAATCCACACCGGTCAGCTGGCCGAATCCGAACGCGCGAATGTAGTCGTAAAATTTCGGCGCTCCCAGCCGCAGCGCAATCTTGATCGCGCCTACGTCGCTCGACTGCGCCAGGATGTCGGAAACCGTCAGCAAGCCGAACGGCTTGTGGTCGCGAATCCGATGCCCGGCAACGTACACGGCGCCATTCTCGCAATCGAACACTTCCTCAGGCCGGATGATCCCTTGATCGAATGCGGCCGCCAGGGTGATTAGTTTGAAAGTTGACCCCGGTTCGTAGAGCGCCGTAACCGCGCGGTTCATCCGCGCTTCCGCAGACGCCTCATTCGCCGCGTTGGGATTGAACCTCGGCCAATTTGCCAGCGCGAGAATTTCTCCATTGTCGGGATTCATCACCACGACGGTGCCGGCGATGGCATGCGTTTTGGCGACGGCTGAGCCGAGTTCCCGTTCCGCGATGTATTGTATCTGTTCGTCCAGCGTGAGGACTACGTCCGCACCGCGTTCGCGCTGCGCCTCGACGCCATCGAACCAGCGCTGACGCGCGTCCGCCATCACCACAATCTTTTCGCTTTTGCCGCGAATCTGATTGTCTAGTTCGTACTCGATTCCGCCCAAGCCTTTTTCATCCAGGTCAACAAAACCTAGCACGTGAGCGGCAAGGTCCCGCTTTGGATAAATCCGCTGGTTCTCTTTCTGAAAGTAGACGCCCTTCAGATTGAGCGCTTCGACCGCTTCTTTTTTGTCTGGCGGAACTTTGCGTGCAACCCAGGCGAAGCTTTGCGCTGAGCCCAGTTTTGCTTCCAGCATATCGCTTGGAATTCCCAGCACCCGCGACAGCAGTTGGGCGGCAAGCTGAGGATCCCCAATTTCAACGGGAACCGCGAACACAGAGTCCACCGGGATGCTCATGGCCAGCGGATCCCTGTTGCGGTCGTAGATGGAACCGCGCTTCGGGGTGATTTCGATGGTGCGCTGCTGCTGCCGGGCCGCGTGGGCGAGATACTCGCTGTGACGGAAGAGTTGCAGATAGCCGAGCCGACCGAGAACCGCAACGACGCAAACGAGCATTACGCTGGCAACCAGGAGTAGCCGCTCACTCGCGGTGAACTCACGCCTATCGATAACCGCTCGGCGGTCAGCCTTCACGACGTGCGCGCGGTATGGGGACATGGTCGGTTCAGTTCAGCCAGCGCTACGCCTCAAGGTTCATTGCTGCAGGTGCAAATCTCTCCAATTCCGCGGTGATTCCAACGCAAGCACGTTTATTGCGAACGGTTCTGCCGTACGAACCTGGCAACGGCCACCTGGGCTCCCGGAGGAGAGTCGTACTCGCGAATTTGCGTCGGCAGAGGCTCGGTCAAGCCCAATTGGCGGCGCGCAATCACGTCAATGCGCATGGGATTGCGCAGGCTGGCAATCTCCAGCTTTAGGGAAGAATTCAGCGTCTGGGCCTCTACCTGTTTCGCTTTGACTTGCTCCAGTTGAAAGCTCAAATCAATGCAGCGAAAGTGCTGATAAATGTAGAGCATAAAAAAAGCAGCCACGAACACGCCGAGCGCAAGGGTGCGGTAGTAATACCGCAGCTTCACCGGTTCGACGTGGCGCACCAGGCGCGAATTGTCGATTCGCTTGACGGTCTGAAATTCGCGCATCGCCCTTGCTTTTTTCCCGCTCCTCATGATTACACTCTTTCCGCGCACCGCAGTTTCGCGCTTCGCGAACGCCGGTTGTCCTCCGTCTCTTGCTCGGCGGGCTGGATCACGTGTTTCGTGAGCACGCGGAGCGTTCCTGCCCGTTCACCTTCTTGAAACGCGCGCTTCACCAAGCGGTCTTCCCGCGAGTGATAGCTCAATACTACCCAGCGGCCACCCGCATTCATTGCGGCGGGGGTCCGAGAAAGAAACTGCCCGAGTTCCTCCAACTCTCGATTCACCGCTATCCGCAGCGCCAGAAACGTTTTTGTTGCGGGATGCAGTTTCTGCCTTCCCCATTGCTTTCGGACCCCTGCCACAGTCGCTGCCAGGTGCGCAGTGTCGCGTATCGGCCGCGCTCGCACGATCGCCCTAGCGATCCTTCTGGAATCGTGCTCGTCCGCTTCGCGGTAGAGCAAATCGGCCAGCTCTCTCTCCGGCCATCGATTCACAATTTCCTCCGCCGTCAACTCATCCTCGGCGTTCATGCGCATGTCCAGCGGACCGGCTTCGCGAAAGGAAAACCCCCGCGCTGCCTGGTCAAGCTGCATGCTCGAAACCCCCAAGTCGGCCAAGACCCCTTCCGCCGGCGGAATCCCCAACTCTTGTGCGACCTCCGCTATCCGGGAGAACGCCGCCTGCACCACCGTCACCTTCGCCCCAAAGATCTTCAGCCGCTCCCGCGCCATGGCGAGCGCCTGTGCGTCCCGGTCCAGACTGATCAGCCTTCCAGAGGTCAATTTCCGGGCGATCGCTTCGGAGTGTCCGCCCGCTCCCAGCGTGGCGTCGATGTACGTTCCGTCCGGCTTTACGCGCAGCCATTCGAGCACCTCTCTCCACATCACCGGCGTGTGTGGCGCGTCCTTGCCTTCTCGCCACTCGCCACTCGTCACTGGACACTGCCTTTTCTAAATTCCCAGGTCTTCCAATGCCTTGTCGTCTTCGTCCGTGTACGGCTCATTCTTCAGTTGATCCAGCATTCGCGCGTGGTTCATCACTTCCAAATAGTCCAAGTTGCCCAGCACGTCCACGTCCCCCTTGGTTTGCGCCGATTCCCGCAGCACCGTGGGCAGAAGCAGCCTTCCCTGCCCATCCAGTTCCACCGTCTGCCCGTAATAACTGGTCCGCATCAAAAACTTCCGCTTCGCCCGGTTCGTGCTCGGCATCTTCTCCAGCCTGTCCTCAATCTCCGACCAAACCTTCAGCGGATAAATTCGCGCCGTCTCACCGGTCGTACTGGTGATGTAAAACTGGTTTCCGTACTCTTTCAATTGCTCGAGAAACACCGCGGGTATCTTCAGACGACCCTTCTCGTCCACCTTCGCTGGACAGTTGCCCCGCAGCTTCATGCGCCCCGCTCCGTCCGACCCGCTTGCCGGAATCGACCGCGAAAATGTGGTCTAGGACGGCCAAAATGCCCACTTTCACCACAACTTACGCAAACGTTCTACTTTGCCCTACGGACCGCTACTCGACGCCCTTATTTCCCACTTCTTACCACTTTGCGCCCCATAGTACCCCGTTTTCGGTCCTTGTCAAGAGAAATCGTGGGTTTTTCCTAAGAAAGTTGTGGATTTAAGTCCGTATCGAAATGGGGCCTTTGGGCACAAGGAATTGTGGTGAGCTTAGAAAAAATCTTCAAGATCTAGTGGTAGCATTCGTGGCTCGCTCAGAGAGGCTTTCGGTGAACGGAGCGAATAGGTTAGGAATGGGGTTTTGACGGGTTGCCGGGACCGGCGGCTTCCGCTTCGATCTTCTCCACGGTAATCACGTTCGTCTTGGGATCCAGCATCCCGGCGATTTTTACTTTATGGCCTGCCCACGGCTCCGCCAAAACCTGCGCATCCAGCTTGTAAACTTTGTCTCTGGTTTGCAGCACGAACCTTCCCCCGCGCTCTCTCACGCAGAATCGGGCGCAATCAGCATCTGTCTTCGGCGCTTTTCAAAAGTTACCCACCCTCGTTCGCCAGAACTGATCCACTCCCTCGAAAATTGAGCTGACAGTTTTCCTCCGCCTTCATGGTGCGGTGATTATAGTCCCGCCATGCCTGATGCCCGAAAGAAACCCTG
>QHYK01000065.1 GCA_003224085.1 Acidobacteriota bacterium
AAGCTTGGCCAAACAGCTGGGCTTGGACGCACTGCGGGAGAGCCGACAAGGGTAATACGCGGGCTGCTCCTTCAATTTCTTTCCGTTCAGCTACTTACCTCTGTTTTTTCGGAATCCCGAGTAAACTCCCGCTAGCCGGAGTTTACTGCGAGTGCGCTCCCGAACCTTTGCGCATTCCCACTAAATCATTCCATCCGTAGGAGTTAGGTCGGTTTCCCTTCTTTGATTATGTATTACCCCTGATGGCTAGCCTGGTCAAAAAGAAAAAGGGCCACCGCCTCTACTACTACCTCGTCGAAAGCGCCCGCGTCGACGGTAAACCCCGCATCGTCCAGCAAGCCTATCTGGGCACCGCCGAAAAACTCGCCCAACTCCTCCAGCAAAACACCGCCCCCGTCCCTCTCTCCGCCACCTTGCGAGACTTCGGTCTTCCCGGCGCCTTGTGGCTGGCTGCCAAACAGTCCGGCGTGTGGCCGCTACTGGAATCCCTGTGGCCCTCTCCGCGTTCCGGCCCCGGCCCGGCTCACTACCTGCTGCTCGCCGCCATTCACCGCATCGGCGATCCCGGTCCGAAGACCGAAGTCAGCAACTGGTACGAGCAGACCATCCTCGCTTCCGAGTGGGGTTTTCCTGCCGAGCGCTTTACTTCGCAAGCCTTCTGGGACGCCTTCGAACAGATTTTGCCGGAGCAGAGCGAGACCGTGGCTCCCGCAGAAGATCCTCTGGATCGTGCGCAGTTGCGTTTACTCGGACTGTGGAAGGAGAAGCAACTGGTCGTTTACCGGCTGCTGGCTGCAGATTACCCACCGCGGGTAATACCAACCGGACGCCTTAAACTGCACAAAAAAGAACTCTTAGGGAATCTGCCCACCGAACCCGCAGTAAACTCCCGCTAGGGATATTCGATTTCGATTAACCTCAAGGGTAGGGGATATTCTCATGAATCAAGGAGCCTGGTGGTTCGGCCTGTCTATTCTGCTGATTACGGGACTCATCCTCCTGTGCCTTCACCAGCCACGTATTGCCGAGATGTTTCACCAGCATGTCCGCGACCGTCCCCGGCGACGTCTGTTTCTTGCCACGGTAGGGTTCTTCCTGACTTTGGGCCTGGCGCGGGCGATGGCATACGCTGCTGGGCACAATATTGGCCCGTTTCATTACATCTACATTCGCGGCACTCACGTGCACCACTTGGTTTGGGGGATTCTCCTTTTGTTGGTGGTCGGATTTTGCTGGTTGATCGAGGTGGGCACAGGCACGAAGGTGTCGTCTCTTTTCGCGAGCCGTCTGATGTCGCTGCTTTACGGTGTCGGTGCCGCACTCACTCTGGATGAGTTCGCGCTTTGGCTCAACCTTGAGGACAAAGTTTATTGGACGCGGGAGGGCCGGGCTAGCCTCGAGGCCATCCTGATCTTCGCCGCCGCACTGCTCATTGGCATCTGGGGCCGCGGCTTCCTTAAGGCGCTTGGTCGCGAACTCTTCCGCCCACGACGCAAAAAGGCGGAGACCGACCCCTAACTCTCGAGCATCTGCTGTTTGTGCCACCACTCTCGAAGGCGCGTGCACTTTCCTTTGTCGTCGAGGGCAACAACCAAGATTCCATCCAGCTTGGTTTTGTGCCCTTGAGGAGCGATAACAAACGAAGCCCACCAACGAGCAATTCCAAGCTCTTGGGTTAGTGACAGGATTTCGTACCCAAATTGAACTTGCTCTTCCGTTCGCGCCACATGGGTCCAATACTCAAGAATGGCCTGGTGCCCGCGCATTGGTTCGAGAAAAGGTGTTACTTGGTAGGTGCCCTCTTCCGAATAGAGCTCGGCCGCGGACTCGGCGTCGCGTGACTTCCAGGCTCGGCCGTACTTGTCCAGCCAGGCCGAAAATGTTTCTCGTGTCATAGCTGTGCCTCTCCGTCAGCCTCTGTCTGTCTTCGCTACTTTTGCACAGTCGTGCACAGCTTTCCACAAGGAGACTTTCAGAAAGCCCTTGCCAGGCCAGATGGGGAGGTTTATCTTCCGTGCCAGATTGAGCCGGGAAGCCTAAGAAACTTTGCGGCACAATTGAAAGGGGGCGCAACAGTCTAACGGCTGATGCGCCCTCAGTCTTTTTGGGGCCGCGTTCAAGCTCGCCTTGTCTGCATATTCGCCTCGATATGTCTTTTGGCATTTGCTCGCTTTTGGCCGCCAGAGGATCCTCTCCGATTTGCCGCCCGAACTTGAAGGGGAGACGCGCTATGAAACTTAAAGTGGCACTCTGTTTTGCATTTGTCTTGGCCATGCGAATCCCGACGCCCAGGATCTCCTACGCGCAGGACGTTCCCCCGTCGCTGTATTCGGAAATGAAGTGGCGAATGATCGGGCCATTTCGCGCGGGCAAAGTAAATGGGGTAGCAGGCGCGCCGGGAAATCCCGCTGTTTATTACCTGGGTGCCGACGGGGGAGGCATTTGGAAAACTACGGATGGCGGCGTCACGTGGAAGCCGATTTTTGATGGAGAGTCTTCGCCTTCCATTGGAGCGCTGGCCGTTGCGCCGTCGAATCCCAACATTATTTATGCGGGAACGGGAGTGAACACGGTCTACGGCGATGTCACCTACGGAAATGGCATGTACAAATCCACCAATGGCGGGGAAACGTGGCAGCACCTGGGATTGCAAGATACGCAGCATATTGCCCGCATCCTGGTGGATCCTCGAAACCCAGACATCGTGCTGGTAGCGGCGATTGGGCATCCCTATGGGCCGAATGAAGAGCGCGGCGTTTTCCGGTCCACAGATGGCGGGAAGAGTTGGAAGAAGGTTTTGTTCAAGGATAACACCACGGGAGCGGTCGATCTTTGTTTCGAGCCCGGCAACCCGAGAGTCGTCTACGCGACGTTGTGGCACTTGATCTGGAAGCCGACCGTAAAAGATCAACCGTTTGAGCCGGGCAGCGGGCTTTACAAATCGAGAGATGGCGGAATCACTTGGACACAAATTACGGGAAACGGGCTTCCAACAGAAAACTGGGGACGCTCGGGCGTTGCGGTGGCGCCGGGAATGCAGGGGAAACGCGTTTACTTGATTATTGAAGCGAAGGAGAAAAAAGGCGGCCTGTTCCGTTCGGATGACGGCGGGGTCACGTGGCAGACAATAACCGAAGACCGGCGCATCGAAACGTCTTGGTACATGGGAGAGATTTTCCTAGATGCGAAGAATCCAGACGTGGTGTATGTGCCATTACAGAATTTCTACCGGTCAACCGATGGAGGAAAGAGTTTCACGGCAATAAAAGGAGCGCCGGGCGGCGATGATTACCACACCATGTGGATTGATCCGACGAATCCGCAAAGAATGATTCTTGGCACAGACCAAGGGGCAACCATCACCATGAATGGCGCCGAGACGTGGAGCCCTTGGTACAACCAGCCAACCGGGGAATTCTATCGAGTGGCAACCGACCACCGGTTTCCGTATTGGGTGTACGGGCCGCAACAGGACAGCGGCACAGCGGGAATCGCGAGCCGCGGGAACAACGGACAGATCACGGAACGGGATTGGTATCCCGCAGGTCCGGGAGAAAGCGGATATACCATTCCGGACCCGTTGGACCCCCACGTGGTCTACAATGCGGGACCGGGTGGCAGTGTGGTCCGGCTCTCCAAGACTACCGGGCAAGTGCGTGATATCTCGCCAGCTCCAATTCTTCAAGGAACCAGATACCGTTTCAACTGGACAATCCCTATGGTTTTTTCGCCACAGGATCCGCACTTGCTCTATCTGGGGACGCAGTTTTTGATGAAGACGAGCAATGCAGGCACAAGTTGGGACGAAGTCAGTCCAGATTTGACGCGGATTCGTGCGGATGAGAAGGATTCCAAGAAACGGCGCGGAACGATCCTAACGATTGCGCCGTCGGCGGTAAGAGAAGGAGTGATCTGGGTTGGGACCGACGATGGAAACATCCAGGTCACGAAAGATGGTGGAAAGGCCTGGAAAAATGTGACCCCAACCGCGGTAACGGAATGGAGCGTCGTAAGCATCCTTGAAGCATCGCACTTCGACTCCGGAACCGGATATGCGGCGGTGAATCGCAATAGTTTGGATGATCTGCGTCCGCTCATTTTGCGGACGCGCGACTTTGGCGAAAGCTGGCAAGAAATTGTCAGCGGAATCGGCGAGAAAGATTTTGCGCGAACGGTACGCCAAGATCCTGTTCGCCAAGGTTTGCTGTATGCGGGAACGGAAAAGGGCGTTTACGTTTCGTTCGACGATGGCGATCACTGGCAATCGCTGCGGCTCAACATGCCGGTCGTGTCGATTCACGATTTAGCGATTGAGCAAGACGATTTGGTGGCCGCGACGTATGGGCGCTCGTTCTGGATTCTCGATGATGTGACGCCGCTTAGGCAAATTAGTACGGGAATGGCGGCGGGCGCAGCGCATCTATTTGCTCCGAGGACGGCAATCCGCGTACGGCGCGACGAGAATCAAGACACACCGCTGCCGCCGGAAGTCCCGGCCGGAAAAAATCCGCCGGACGGGGCGATCATTAACTATTATCTTCCGCCGAATTTCTCGGGCGAAGTGCAGGTGGAAATCCGCGATGAGTCGGGAAACAGGATTCACAGTTATTCGAGCGCGCCAATCCCAAAGGAAGAAGGCGAGCTGCCATTTGTGGCGGAATACTGGCTCGCGCATCCGCAGCCGCTTTCCAAGTCACCGGGGATGCATCGGTTTGCGTGGAACCTGCGCTATACCGATCCACAGGCGGTGCACGCGCAATCTCCTTACAACTATCCGATTGCGGCCATCGTGGGCTCGACACCGCTGCCGCCTGAAGGACCGCTTGTTTTGCCAGGACCATACAAAGTTCGATTAACGGCAGGCGACCAAGTGTGGGAGCAGCCCCTCGAAGTAAAGCAGGACCCTCGAGTTCACGCAGCGCGAAATGAATTGGAGAGTGCACTGGACCTGCAACTGAAAAGTTCTGCTGTGCTGGGGCGGAACTATGATGCCTACCAACAGGTGAAGCAATTGCGCGCGCGCCTCAGTGAGCTGATGAAGCGGCCCAAGGAAGACCCGGTTGCGGGTGCCGCTAAAGCTTTGGATGAAAAGGCAGGCGCTCTGGAAGGCGAGGCCACACCGCTTCTGGAAACTCCCAAAGGGATGAGCCTGATGGCGGTGAATGACAGTCTAACGGCTTTGATTGCGCTCGTGGATGGAGCGGACTTCGCGCCTTCCGAGCAGTCGTTTGCGGCATTTCGCCGGGTTTGCCAAGGATGGAAAGAGGAAATTGCTGATTGGCGGGAGTTGAAGATTAAAGACGTCGAAGCGCTCAACACGCTGCTCGGCAAGAACAATCTTGCGCCGGTGGCGAGCATGCCGGCGGTTGCGGCAGACATTTCGTGCGGGAATTGAGAGAGCGCGCAGGACGGCTTGGGCGGGAATTTCCAGGCCTTGAGAAAATCCGAGCTTAGGATGGAGGCGCAGGTTTTTGCAGTTCGGCCAGGTCCGCCAGGACTTCCGCGCTGTGTTTTGCGGGATCGACCTTCAGATACACCTTTCGAATCACGCCTGCCGGATCGATAAGAAAGGTGTGGCGCGCGGAAAGTTTGGCCACGCCAAGATCCACTACGGAGCCGTAGCGCGCGGAAAGTTCGCAGTGCGGGTCAGCAAGCAGCTTGAAATGCAAACCTTCGGCGGCGCAGAACTTTTCGTGGGAAGCCTCATCCTGGCCGCTGACTCCGAGGATGACCGCGTTTTTCTGCTCGTAAAGCGCGAGGTCATGCTGGAAATTGCGCGCCTCTTTAGTGCAGCCGCCGGTGAAGTCCTTAGGGTAGAAATACAAGACGACCCACCGGCCGCGAAAATCGCGCAAGTTCAGAGGTTTGCCGTCTTGCGCGCTCAAAGTAAAGTCCGGCGCAGGCGTCCCCGCCTCGGGTGCTTTGGGAGCATGGCGCGCGGCACGGACGGCAGTAATTCCGACAACCAACAGGACCGCAACAATAATGGCAATAGAGATGGTCAACATTCTCATCCCGCGCTATTCCTTTTGGCTGAACCAGCCGAAACCGAAACGCAGTTGGACCGTGTTGATACCCGGATTGGGAGTCGCCAGGCCGGCATTCGAAATGTGCATGAAGCGGAGCTCGGTGCTCAGGTTGTGCTTGCTGCGCAGAAAATGCACACCGACGGCGCCGCTGCTCGTGAAATTGATCCCCGAAGTTCCCGCAGGAACTTGCGTGTTGGTGAAAAGCGTGCCGCCGCCAATTTCGAGATAGGGAACGACGCTCCCGCGCGTATCGAACGCCCATTTAAATGCGAATGGATTCACGGCAACCCCATAGGCGGTATTCTGCTTTTGAAAAACCAGGAAGGCCGGCACGGCTTCAACGGCATATTCCAGGCGGCCTCGGAGAAAGCTGGGCCCGTGAGGTGCGCTCAGAATCAGGCCATAGCGCAGGCCGATATTCCAAACGCCGTCGCTGGACTGGCTTCCATTCGTGCCATGACCTCCGCCGGTCCAAATCTGGACTTCGTGCTGACCCTCGACCGGACCGGCTTGCGACCGGGCCACCGGCACAAGGACAAAGAGCGCAAGAGGTAGAAGAGCCGAAATGGTCCTGCCCAACGAAAAATCTCCCTTGGTTGATTCGATTCTGGGTCTCGGAATGGGATGCACAGAAGATACAGAAAAACGAACCGAAAGGCGACTCTCTAATTCCAGTGCTTGCCGGGGTAAGAATTCATTTGAGATATGTGCGCACAATCTGGATCACGCCGTCGGCGGCCTCTTCTGAGGACTTGGAGTTGCGGGGCATGTGGTTGCGGATGTGGTCTTCCATCAGTTCGGCCATAAGGCTGTTGATTGCGCCGCGGGCGGCGGAAAGGCGCTGGAGAACTTCGAAGCAAGAATCGTCTTTGTTGAGCGCGCGCAGGACGCTTTCCAGCTGGCCGATCACTTTCTGTTCATCCAGTTGTAACCACTCCCGGTTTAGTTTGGACCAGGCTGGGAATACCACGGCAGTGTCCATTTGAGGAAATCTCGTCGGGGAAAAGCTGATGCTTCGGAGTGTTTCAAACTCGGTTTGGTTGCGGCTCCTCACCGCCTGGCTATTTCTGTTCATCGGTACGGCAGGTCTGAGGGCTCAAGACGAGCCGAAAAAACCTGAGCCCGCAAATCCCGAAACGCCAGGCGAAGCGCTCGACGATCCGATGCCAACGATGTTCCCCCATTTGGAGACGGACCACCTATAGCTTTCCGGGCAGTCGAATTTCATCTTTCAGACGCATCCTCCTTTCCACGCCGCCTACAGTGGAATAAACAGCCTGAATCCGAATTATGAGAAAGCGACGTCACGAGTTCTGACGTTGTACACCGGGTTTCAGCTCAACGATTCAACTGAATTTCTCGTGGACATTGAAGAAGCGGGCGGAGCGGCGCTGAGCACGGGTCTCGGTCTCGCTGGCAATACCGATTTGGATATCGTTCGCAACCCCTTGCTCAGTAAAGCGCCCTATCTTGGCCGCGGGATGATCCACAAAGTATTCGCCTTGAGCAAGGATAAGGTCGCAAATGAACGCAACTTCTTGTCGCTGTTCAGGGAACTTCCGCGACGGCGCTTGGAATTTCGCTTTGGCAAATTCAGCATGGTGGATTTCTTCGATCAGAATTCGGCAGGCTCGGATACCCATTTCCAATTTACGAACTGGACGGTCGACAATAATGGCGCTTATGACTACGCCGCAGAGACGCGCGGCTACACGGTCGGCCTCACGGCGGACTACGAAGACCGTAATTGGGGATTCCGTTTCGCCGAAGGGCTCATGCCGAAGGTGGCCAATGGCATTGATTTGGTGTGGAAGCCCTGGCAGGCCCATGCCGAAAATCTCGAGTACGAACTAGGTCACGGGGTGATTCCGAAAAAAGCGGGTGTCATCAGATTGCTGGCTTTCGCGAATTACGCAAACATGGGCATTTATCGCCATGTGATCGCGCAATTTCAGAAAGGCCTTGTTGCCAGGCTGGACATAACCAACCATCCTTGGCACATCACGCGCAAATACGGCTTCGGCATTAACCTGGAGCAAAACCTGACTGGTAATCTCACCGCTTTCGGCCGTTTTGAATGGGGCAATGGCAAAACGGAATCTTTCGCCTACACTGAAGTCGATCAGACTTTCGCGGGAGGCATAGGCGTTAATGGCGCTTTATGGCATCGCGTATACGACCGTGCTGGCCTGGCCGTGGTGACCAATGGAATTTGCAAAGACCATCAGATTTATCTCGCCGATGGGGGACTCGGTTTCCTGCTCGGTGATGGCGCGCTTCGTTATGGCCGAGAAAACATCGTCGAAACCTATTACACGGCGCACGTTTGGCGCGGAATCTATGTGGCTCCCGGCCTCCAACACATCAACAACCCGGGCTATAACCGGGATCGCGGCCCCGTGCTGGTGCCGTCTTTCAAATTGCATCTTGAATTCTGAGACCGCTGCCCTCATCCCAAAACTGCCAACTTCCGGCAAGCCCAAGCAAAATGTCTTGGCAGCGCGGGGAAAGTTTGCTAACTAAGTGGGGCCGGCTTCGTCCGTATGACAAAGGTCTGGCCCGAGTCCTTTCTGTCTGCCGTCGAGCCAATTCGAGTCACTTAGCCTGTTCTGGGGGAGCGTATGAGAGATGCCCGTCCCACTCCTAAATTCGTAAAGGTTCGACCATTCCTCCTGCCTGTGCTCGCCATGTTTGCAGTAGGCGCCAGCGGTGCGAATGCACAAAACGTGGATGAAATCATCGCCAAAAATATTCATGCGCGCGGCGGATTGGAAAAGCTGAAAGCCGTTAAGACACTCCGCACCACGGTGAAGTTCAGCGATGGCTCGTTTCGCGCGCAATTCCGCCAAGAAAACAAGCGTCCCGGCAAAGTGCGGGAAGAGTTCATTGTTCAGGGCATGGCGCAAATTCAAGCATACGACGGGAAGACTGGCTGGCAGATTTCGCCCTTCAACGGACGCAAAGATCCTGACCTGATGTCGGCAGACGACATGAAAGGCTTGATCGTGGACGGAGACATAGACGGCCCTCTAGTGGACTACAAGGAGAAAGGTCACACCGCGGAACTTGTGGGGCACGATTCGATGGAAGGAACGGACTGCTACAAGATTAAACTCAGCATGAAAAACGGGGACATTCGCTACTACTACCTCGATACCGATTCCTTCCTTGAGCTGAAAGTGGAGATTCAAACCACGATTCGCGGCGCGCTCCAGGAGTCGGAGTTGTATTACGGAGACTACGAGCAGGTGAATGGGATCTATTACCCCTTTGCCGTGGAACAAGCACAAAAGGGCAGTTCTTCGCGCCAGCAGTTCTCCGTCGAGAAAATCGAGCAGAACCTGGACCTGGACGACGCGCTCTTTGCGATGCCCCTCGCAGAGCCGCAAGCGAAGAAGCCGTCAGCCGGAAAGTGAAATTCTCCCGGAGCAAGAATTTCTTGGGATCCATCAAGGCTAGCTATAGCGAGGATTGTTGTTGCGTTAAAGTTTTGCTGAGGACGATCGCCATGCACAACTCAACTCGATGTTTAAGCGCCAGCATACTGTTCGTTGCTGTTTTGCTGACCCTGGAAGCCGCCGCGCATGCGCAAGACGCCAAATTCGATGCGGATACCATTTCCGGCCTTGGCGCCCGAAATATCGGATCCGCAGCTATGAGCGGCCGCGTCGCCGCTATCGCTGCGGTCAAAGCGGAAGGGCGGCTTACTGTTTACGTGGGTGCGGCAAGCGGCGGGGTCTGGAAATCCATGAATGGCGGCACGACGTTCAAGCCCGTATTCGACAAGGAGCCAGTGCAATCCATCGGCGCCATCGCGATTGATCCCCAATCGCCCAAGACCGTTTGGGTGGGCACGGGTGAAGCTTGGACGCGCAACAGTACTTCCATTGGCGACGGAATCTATAAGTCGACCGATGGTGGCGACAGCTGGCACAACGTGGGTTTACCGGATTCGGAACGCATCGCTAGGATTCTCGTCGATCCTAAAGACAGCAATACGGTCTATGCATGCGTACCGGGGAAACTCTGGAGCGACAGCGACGACCGCGGCGTCTACAAGACAACGGATGGCGGCAAAACCTGGAACAAAATCCTAAAGGGCCCGAATCGGTCGACCGGCTGCTCCATGATCTCGATGAATCCTCAGGATTCAAAGGTCCTTTTTGCGGGCATGTGGGATTTCCGAAGGAAAGGCTGGACGTTCCGCTCCGGTGGCGAAGGCCCGACAGCGCCCAGCGGCAGCGGCTTCTTCCAAACCACGGACGGCGGCGCAACGTGGCAGGACTTGGATGAGAAGAGCGCCAAGGGATTGCCCGCAAAGCCCTGGGGGCGCATTGCCGTGGCCATTGCTCCTTCGAAACCAGACGTCGTTTACGCCATGATCGAGTCAACGCGAAGCGCGCTGTTTCGCTCGAACGATGGCGGAAAAACTTGGCAAGAAGGCGACCGCAGCAACTGGATGGTGTGGCGGCCTTTTTATTTCGCGAATTTGATCGTTGATCCGAAGAACGAGAACAAGGTTTACAAGCCCGATTTCGCACTAATCATGAGCGAGGATGGCGGCAAGAGCTTCAGCGGAATCGGTAATGGGGCACACGGCGATTTCCACACCGTCTGGGTGAATCCCGACAACACGGATCATCTTATTGCCGGTGACGACGGCGGCGTGTGGTATTCCTACGATGGAGGAAACACCTGGTGGAAAGGCAATAACCTCCCGATTTCGCAGTTCTATCACGTGAGCGTAGACAACGACGATCCGTATCACGTCTTTGGCGGGCTGCAAGATAACAGCGTCTGGAAGGCCGATTCGCAGTACCCGGGCGGAATCTCCAATAGCCGCTGGGAAAACCTGGGTGGCGGGGACGGTTTCTGGGCATTTCGCGATCCGGCGGATGCAGACTACGCGTATATAGAATCTCAAGGGGGCTTCATCGGCCGCGTGAACCTGCAAACGCTGGAAGGCCGGCCAATCAAGCCGGAGCCCAATTATGGGGAAGGGAAGCTGCGTTTTAATTGGAATACGCCGATACACATGAGCCCGAATGAAAAGGGCACGATTTATATCGGTGCCCAGTTTCTATTCCGTTCCCGAGATCATGGTCAAACGTGGGACCGCATCTCTCCTGACTTGACGACCAGCGATCCCGAAAAGCAGAAGCAGGAGGAATCCGGAGGTGTCACCGTTGACAATTCGTACGCCGAGATGCACACGACCATCTATTCGATTAGCGAGTCGCCGCGCGATGGACAAACCATTTGGGTGGGCACCGATGATGGCAATCTGCAGCTCACCCGCGACGGGGCAAAATCCTGGACGAACGTTGTCGGCAATGTGCCGAATCTTCCTAAATTCTCCTGGGTTTCGTGGGTTGAGGCGGGGTTTTATGACAACGCAACAGCTTATGCCGCTTTTGATCGCCACACGTTTGGGGACATGGACCCGCACGTCTATAAGACAACAGATTATGGGAAGACTTGGGCATCGGTGGTCGCAGCCGATGGCGGCGTCCGCGGCTACGCCCATGTGATCAAAGAAGATCCGGTTTCCCGAAACATTCTGTATCTCGGAACAGAGTTTGGTCTATGGATTTCGCTGGATAACGGGAAGCATTGGGCGCAGTACAAAGGCCGCGATTTTCCGAGCGTGGCCGTGCGCGATATCGTGGTGCATCCGCGCGAGTCGGATCTAGTGATTGCTACACATGGCCGCGGCATCTGGATTGTGGACGACATCACGCCGCTGCGAAAGTTGACTGCTGAAGTTATCAGCCAAGAGGCCGCCTTCCTTACGGCAAAGCCTGCGCAGCAAAGGCTGGAAGCCAATGGTGGCTGGGCAGACGGAAGCGCCGTGTACACAGGGCCGAATCCGCCGGACGCCGCGGTGATTACTTACTATCAGAAAAAACGTCATATTTTGGGGAAGATGAAACTCGAGATTTTTGATGAACAAGGAAAACTCGTAGACACGCTTCCGCCGAACAGCCGCCGTGGCATCAGCCGTGTGGAATGGCCAATGCGGATCAGGGCGCCCCGTGTTCCCCCCGCAGCTACGGCTGCGTTCGAGGCCGCCCAGGGGCCAAGAATCTTGCCCGGAACCTACACGGTGAAGATGACCCGCGGAACCGAGACATACACTACACAGCTCGTCGTGACGCTCGATCCACGCGCCAAATTCAGCCTCGAAGATCGCAAAATGGAGCTCGACGCTGCGATGCGCGTCTACAATTTGCTTGGCGACATGAGCTTCGACGTCGACCGCATCAACGGCGTGCGCGGCGCATTGGCGGATCGCAGCGGCAAAGTGAAGGGCGACGCGGCCTTCGCGAAACACCTCGAGGACCTCTCGCAAAAAGTCGATGACCTTCGCAAGAAAATCGTGGCCACGAAGGAGGGCGGTGCCATCACGGGTGAAGAGCGCATTCGCGAAAAGACCACAGGTCTCTACGCCGATTTTGTCTTTTACGAAGGGCGCCCGGCTGATTATCAGGTAGCGCGCATCGATTCGCTGAAGAAGGAATTGGGGGATGTGGAAGCTGAATTCGACAATCTTGTCGCTAAGGAACTGCCGGCGGTGAACAAATCCCTGGCTCAGAAGAAGTTGCAGCCCATTCAGCAATTGACCCGGAAAGTCTGGGACACTGCAAACAGTGAGTCCGGCGGAGCTTCTGGAGTCGCGGATCTCACGCAGCACGAATGGACTACAACGGCCGTCAAGGCTCTAAGACCTTAAGGTGCTCATCCGGGAAGACGATCAGCCAATCAGCTGATTGATCTTCTCTGGCCACGATGAACTATTCCTGATTAATGAACCCAGCCCCCTTGCAAAAAATCGACAAAAAGAAGCTCCTTGCCGCAGTTTGTCTACTCATCTTTTGCGGCATGGCTTTCGCCGCGTTTTGGCCCTTTAACCCTTTTCCTGCGAATCACGCGGCCTGGTTAGGTGATGAAAATGGCCTTCGCTTCGGCGGGGGCGGAATCATCTTAAGTTCCGGGAAATTCGAATTGACGGAATCTGGGATGCCGGCCGGCGCGAGTCTGGAGATATGGCTCGAACCAGCTCAGGATACTGACTCCACCAGCCTGCTTTCATTTTCTACTCCCGCAAATCCGCAGCGAATTCGGCTGCGGCAGGCCCAGAGCTATCTTCTTCTTCTGCAGGAGCCCAAACCTACCATCCATCACTCTGCGATGCTCTCTCTCTGGGTCCCGCGGGCTTTTCAAGCCCACAAGAGAAAGTTCATCACCATCAGTTCAGGGAAAGCAGGCACAACTGTTTATTTGGATGGAATTCCAGTCGAGAAGTCCGCGCGACTCCGAATTTCGGGCAAGGATATTTCTGCACAACTGATCGTGGGTTGCTCTCCGGACGGCTACGACACCTGGCCGGGAAAGCTATTCGGAATGGCCGTCTTTGATCGCGAGATCGCATCCGATCAAGTTTCCCGGCATTACCTGGCTTGGCTAAGCGGGCAGCTGACGGCCGTACGGAACGATTCTCCGGTTGGCCTGTACGCCTTTGACGAGCGCGCCGGGAATGTTGTGCGGAATCAGGTTTCTTCCGGGCCCGATCTGGTCATACCGGGAGTCTTTAACATCCCCTACAAGCCATTTTTGAAGCCCTTCTGGAAGGAGTTTTACCGCAACCGGGCTTACCTTGACGACGTACTCATTAACATCACGGGGTTCGTTCCGTTCGGTTTTTTCTTCTGCATGTATCTCTCTAGGGGACAAGCGACCCCTAGAATCGTGTTCATTGCCATTCTTCTGGGCGCCGTTTTTAGCCTAACAATCGAAGTTCTCCAGTGGTTCATCCCGATGCGGGATTCTGGGACGACCGACATTCTTACGAACACGCTTGGAACCGCAATAGGGGCAGTGTTGTATCGCTGGGGAGGTTCCCACCCGTCGCCCAACAGACTCAGATCTCGAACGGCCCCTTAGTCCTGATTTCCGTCTTCAGGGAGTCTCTTGCCAGGAGCGCCGAATAGGCGAATGCCCTTCCAGGCTTAGTCGAGAGCACACCATTTCCAAAACGACCGCCGCAAACGCCATCACGTAGGCCATCGATGGAACCATGTACCGAAGCAGGGGCACGACCACGCAGGCCATGGCCCAGAAATACACCACCAGACTGCACAGGAATGCCGCTTGAGCGGCATTCTCCTTGCGAGTCTCAAACAGAGACGCAAGTCCGGTTACTCCAAGGACGAGATACGGCAACTGCAAGGCGATCAGGGGCCACTCGTGGCTTTTGGAGTACATTCCATACCAGGCTCTCCGCATCTTTAGAAAAGCCAATTCCGCAACACCGCGGGGATTCTGCACGCTCTCATTCCACACAAATCGTAGGATGGCGCTGTTCGTGCGCATGCCACCCCTCTCACAATTCGCGCGTTCCATCAGGTCTCGCAAGTGGGTGGACATATTCAACTGCTCTCCTGCGGACGCCGGTGTCAGTCCAAAGACAAGTCCTTCGGATATGCTTGCCGGGCCATTGCTGGACAGCAAAATGAATTGCCCCACCTTCGCGCGAACGAAGAGTTCCCATGGAGCTATCGAAAGCACAAAGCCGGCCACGATAGCTGCGGCCATCCTAAGTCCCGCTTTTTTGTCTCTTTGCTCTGGTTTGCTGGAAGAGAATGTCCACACGAAGGCAGCAGCGACAAAAACGCAGGGTAGAAAGACCGCTATGGGACGCACCAAGGCCGCTACGCCCAAGAACAGCCCGGCAAAAACGCCGGTTCTCGCAGACGCTCTTCCGCCGTAAGCTCCAAAGCAGAAAGCCCACACGGCGGCAAAGAAGAAAAGCATGAACGGCACTTCGCTGTTAGGGAGGAGCATGGTGACAAGGCCGGGAATATAACTCGTCCACAGAAACCATGTGAGCAGGGCGATGGACGCTCCAAAGAGCAGTTCTATGGTCAAATAGACAAAGAGCGAGCTGGCCGCTCCCGTAATAAGATTGAAACCAACGATGACCTTCTCACGATCCAGGTGAAATACGTCTCCAACTTTGTACGCTACGACTAGGAAAAAGGGATAACCGGGCGGGTATCTCGTTTCCAATTGACCGTCGGCTCCCGCGATTCCCCGGCCGTTCAAGATGTTTTCTGCCGTCGGCTCGTAGTCCGTAAAGTAATCCGTGTTAACGTTCAGGTTGATGTTGGAAGGAAATGCAAGAACAAAAACCTTGCCGATGGCTAGAGCAGCTGCAAACAAAATCGTGAGCCGCCGGGGTTTGGTGCTTGCTGAGAACCGCGCTAACCCTGACTTGAGAATGGACACGAATTTCAGCACAGCACCGTCTCAATGTGCGATTTAGGCCGCAAGCATAACCTCCAAGTCCTCGCCTTCAGGTACTGAATAAGCTTCAGACCAGATAAGCGTCAGACCAACATCTGTAGCCACGGCGTGCCTCAGCGCACAAGTTCGTTGCGAACTTCTGTCCTGATAAACTGCAATTAACAAAGCCAGGGATAACCCTGAAATCAGTACATTCCCTGAATTTCTGCGCAGGCATCTTCCCGACGCGGTATTAGAGGAAAACGCGTTTAGTTCTCTTCCTTCCGGTTCTCTCCAACCACTTTCACTCCAGATTTCCTTCGCGAACTCAGCGTTCTCCAGGTTGTGCAGCACTCACGAACCTCCGCCAAACTCCTCCCGACGCATTTCAACCCTTTGCCTTCGTTCTCCAGTAGTACCGCTGTCGGACCACGCTGGACAGATCACCGGCAAAAAGTCTGTCGCAAGTTTCATGGTTTCACTGGCATCGCTTTCTCGGGTGAACTTCTATCCTCCCTGCCACAACCGGGATCACAAATAAGAAACCTTCGGCACAGTTACAGCTCATCCAGCCAACCCAGTCCTCGAGACGCGAGCAGGTGACCGTATTCAGCCGCGCCTCCAGCTAGCCCGGCCACGGTTTTGCGATCCGTTTTTCGCTCTAAGGTGATGTTCCAGCACACCTTGTCGGAAGTTTGGAAGAACTTCAGCGAGCAGTTGGTCCAGCCCCAATGCTGCTTCAGCGTTAGGAAAAAAATGGAACCCAAAAAGACGGGAGTCTGTTATTCCCGATCGCGGCAGTTGTGTGTAGGTTCGTGCCGCTTAACCATACTTGTTCTGCTTCTTGCGCTTGTGCTGGAAGTAGGAGCTTTGTCGGGTTGTGCCGCCTATACCAGCGTGAGCACGCAGTCCACGGGATCAAAGAGTCTCTCGGCAAGCCCTTCCAACGTTAGTTTCGGAAGTGTTTCTGTCGGAAGCACCTCCACGCAGAGCGTAACTCTGACCAATAGCGGATCGGCATCCGTGACGGTCTCTCAAGCCACAGTCTCTGGGACCGCTTTTACGGTGACAAAGGGAACTCCTTTGTCTTCGATCGCTCCGGGCCAGAGCGCCACCTTGCAAATTCAATTTGCCCCCTCTTCTTCGGGCAATCTCACTGGCAGCTTCACGGTCGCGAGCGATGCGACTAACTCGCCAACTACTGTTTATTTAGCAGGTACCGGAGGGGCGACAAGCCAGTTAACCGCGAGCCCAGGCAGTTTGAGCTTCGGAAATGTGAATGTGGGTGTCAGCCCTTCGTTGGGGATTACGCTAACCAACAGTGGGAATTCCAATGTGACGATTTCGAGCGTGAACACCTCGGGGGCGGGCTACAGCGCCAGCGGCGTTGGCTCTAACACCACACTCACACCCGGCCAGACGACCACGCTGAACGTGACCTTTGCTCCCACCGCCGCCGGCAGTGTGACGGGCAGCGTCTCGGTGGCCAGCAATGCCAGCAACTCGCCAACAACGATTGCCCTAACGGGTGCGGGAGTCTCGGCGACAAGCCAGTTAACCGCGAGTCCAAGCAGTTTGAGCTTCGGAAATGTGAATGTGGGTGTCAGCCCTTCGTTGGGGATTACGCTAACCAACGGTGGGAACTCCAATGTGACGATTTCGAGCGTGAACACTTCGGGGGCGGGCTATAGCGCCAGCGGCGTTGGCTCTAGCGCCACACTCACACCCGGCCAGACGGCTACGCTGAACGTGACCTTTGCTCCCACCGCAGCAGGAAGCGTGACGGGCAGCGTCTCGGTGGCCAGCAATGCCAGCAACTCCCCCGCCACCATTTCCTTGAGTGGGAGCGGGGTGACCCAGAGCGCCAGCGGCGCGCCCATCTGCGGTATTTCCGGAGACACCTCCACCCACGTGCCGAGCGACTGGACCGGCTTTACCCCTCCGGCAGTGAGCCAAAGCTACGTGGATTCGCTGTTTGGCTGCACGGTCACACGCTTGACCAATGGCAGCGGCGAGACCCTCGCCGATGGTACGCACCCTGGCCTGATGAATTTCTACTCGACGTTGACGGCCATGAACGCGAGCGACACGCTGGTGTTCATCACCTACAACAACGGTAGCTGGCGCATATCCGACCTTCATGGGAACACCGTGGTATCTGCGGCCAACATGCCCAGTATGAACGGTCACGCGGTGTGGGATGCCGCGAATGGAAGCGTTTTCTACTACGCGTCGAATAACACCCTGTATAAGGGGACCATTAGCGGCAGTTCGGTGACGCCCACGGCGCTGCACAGCTTCAGCGAATACAGTGGCATCGTTTTGCCGGACGCGGGGGATCTGTCGCAGGACGGGGATCACCTGGCGCTGATGGGGCAGAATTCGAACAACACGATGGACGTGTTCGTATGGTCGCTGGGCCAGCAAACCAAGACCTCGGTGTACACGACCATGTGCACGATATCCGGGAGCATCACCAGCACAGGGCAGCCAGGATGCGTGCACAAGCTGCTTCTGAGCGCCGACAACTTGTTGAGCATCGGGTTTGCCCAGAACGGGACGGGGACCGAGCAAGGAGTGCGGCTGTGGAACGGCTCCTCCTTGATTCACTTGCAGGACAGCATGACCAGCCACTATGACCATGGTTACGACATGAACGGGAGTCCGATAACGACCGGGAGGGATAACCCTTCTTCGCTGGCTAGTTTTACCAACCCATGCCCGAGTGGGTGGGGACTGGATGTGCGGCAACAGGGCAACTTTACGTCCAGTTGTCTGCTGGACAACCAGCCGGAATGGCATATCAGCTATCGGGGGAGCGCGTCGCAGCCGTGGATCGCGATTTCCTTTTTTGACACGCGGACGCCGGGGCCGGAGTATTTCACCAGTGATGCGAATTATCAGACGCCGTCATCCAGCAACTGGCAGCGGTATGAGGACGAAATCATCTTGGCGCGGGTGGATGCCAACAATGCCAACAGCAACAACACGGGGATCTATCGATTGGCGCTGGCGCGTTCGCGGAGCCAGGAGAGCTACTGGGCACAGCCGCACGCGACGATCAGCCGGGATGGGAACTACGTGGTGTTCACCAGCAACATGGCCTATCCCAACGGCTGCCCCGCGAACATGCACGTCCCCAACGAATGCTCCGACGTCTACTTCATCCAAGTCAAATAATCATCCGAAACTTAAGATAACCGCGGAAGCGTTGGAATCCAGAATCTCAAGAGAAGGGATCCAATGCCCCGTCATTTTAGAGCGCCGAGCATCAGGTGAACACCTGCTAGTAACTCAAAATCCTTGGATCGAAAATTATCAAATAGTTCTGCTTCCTCGGATTTTGCCACGGCAAGGTTCTTGAGCCTTTGACGCTGCGGATGGGGGCGAGGATTGTACTCGGCATGTTCTTAGGAAGAATTGCCCTCGCGACGGCTATGACCTTGGTAACCGCCGGTTGTTTCACGAGTGGCAACGCCCAGCCGGCCGCATCACCGAGGTCACCTGAGACTTCGGGCGCAATTTGTGGGCAGTCCGACGATAAACAGATTCGCATTCCACCAGACTGGACCACGTTCAAACCTCCGGCCGCTGGCCAGGCCTATGTCGATCCTGTCTTCGGCTGCACCGTCAAGCGATTAACCGACGGCGGCCGCGAAATGCTGGCCGACGGAACCCATCCCAGCTTCATGAACTTCTACTCGACGGTCTCGCCAATGAATGCGGCGGGCGCGTTGGTTTTCATCACCTCCAACAATGGTGACTGGCACGTTCGAGACAACAACGGCAACGTCGTCGTGCCCGCAAAGAAGATGCCTACAATGAACAATGGGCACCCCGTTTGGGATGCTCGGGAGGGAGATGATTTCTACTACGCGCTGGGGAAGATTCTCTACCAAGGGGCGATCAAGGGGAATTCTGTTAGGAGTACGGCGTTGCACACATTCAAGGAATATCGCGGCGTCGTGACCCCGGATGCGGCGGATTTGTCCCAGGACGGAGATCACCTTGCGCTGATGGGGCAGAATCCCGACAACACCATGGACGTGTTTGTATGGTCCCTCTCCAAACAAACAAAGACATCGGTCTATACGACAACCTGCAAACTGGATGGCAACATCACCGAGACATCGCAGCCCGGCTGCGTCCACAAGCTGCTGTTGACCGCAAACAATTTGTTGAGCATTGGGTTTGCGCAAAACGGTACGGGTACAGAGCAAGGCGTACGTCTATGGGACGGCTCAGCGCTAGTGCACCTGCAGGACAGCATGACCAGCCACTATGACCATGGTTACGATATGAGCGGGAACCCGGTCATTGCCGGGAGGGACAACCCTTCTTCGCTGGAGGGCTTTACCAACCCTTGCCCAAGCAAATGGGGACTGGACATCCGGCAGCAAAACAGCCTCTCCGCCACATGCCTGTTGGACAACCAGCCGAGCTGGCATATCAGCTACCGGGGCAGCGCATCCCAGCCTTGGGCCGCAATTTCCTTTTTCGACGACCGGAAACCGGGGCCCGAACTCTTCAACGACAACAAACAATTCGAAGCACCGTCGTCCAAGAACTGGCAGCTTTATGAGGACGAAATTATGCTGGTTCGAATCGACGGCACCGCCGTTTATCGCCTCGCTCATGCGCGTTCTCGGAGCGCGGAAAGCTACTGGGCGCAGCCGCATGCCGTTATCAGCCGGGACGGACGCTACGTTGTCTTCACAAGCAACATGTCCTATCCCAACGGTTGCCCCACGCATATGCATGTTCCCAACGAGTGCTCAGACGTGTATGTAATCAAGGTGAAATAAGAACAGCTGGCGAGGGCTTGTCTGCTTAGGAAGAGGCCTTGCGCCCGAAAGGCCCACAATCGGGAGGCTGAGCGGGAACCTTGCGAGGAGCTTCTGCACGACTTCTTAAAATCTCGGGCGATGTAGTTATGCTTGTTGTTTGTGACCGTTCCTTTTTCGCAAGACGCCGGAAAATCATAACGCGGCTGTTCTCCGACGCAAGTTGAAGCCATTCCGGCCGTTGCCCTTGCACGAGAGCCGTTAAGAACGCCGATTCCTGCTGGACCGGCTCAATCGTTGGGTCTATCTCCGGATATAGGATTAGATATTCGGCTCTGTATCGCCCCATGAGAGTTCGCACTGCAGTCTCATCCCAAGGTTGATCGCTGTATTGAGAACTGACAAGGCTGATCGTCCTTCGCTTTAGGGCATACTCGGTCGCCTGGCCGTCGGATGCAACCAGGACCGCTTCGGGCGGCACGTTTGCTTGGAACCAGGACGATAAGCTTCTGCCCATCTCGTCTGGCATCGCAAATCTCGCTTCCACGCTCCTATGCGATGAGCCTGGCTTCTCCGTTGCGGTGGCTTCTAGATTGATGCCCCAGTAGGAGCTGATGAGGAGAACAGTGCACACCGTACATACGATGCGAACAGATCGGGCACTCAACAGGAATTGTACCCTCGTCACAATAATGCCGAGCAGAAGGAGGTAAACGGGCATCAGGGGGTAGAAATACCTGCTCTGGTTCGTGATAACACTAGACATGCTGGTGTAAATCATGCTGGCGCAATACATTGCAATATAAACGACGAGTAGCCTTGCCTGCGGGAATAAACTGCTAATCGCCGAACGGATGCCCTTACTGCCGATGGCCCACGCTACGGTTAATAACAGGATCAAGCAGCAAACGCCGAATATCACCTGCTTTGGACCCAACCGGCTCGGCAATTCTCCGAAAAACAAGTGAAACGTAGAGGCGCCGAATTGTTTTAGAACGACTGGAAGCGCGTGCGTCACGACTTTGGTATTTCCGCCTTTCCAGGAGCCTGTCAGCGTTGCGTTCCTGATCAGCAGAAAGCCGATCAGCCCCGCCGGCAGTGACAGGCAGGCGACCGCCGTCACTGACCTACGATCGCGGTGCACGAGTGCTTGCCAAATTAGGTGCACAACGGCCGCGGCGAAGAGAAACAACCCCGCATAGCGCACCCAGAATGCAAAGGCGATCAGAACACTGCCTGCAAGAGCCGTGGAAGTCGCTTTCTCCCGCTCATAACGGAGAAAGCACACCAAAGCGCCAAACGAGAGCATTGTAAACAGCGAATCACTTGCCACCGAGATGGCCTCCACACTTGCTAAGCCGTTGCCGAGCAGCCCTAGCAACGCTATTCGAGTTGCCATCGAGCTCAGTCCGAGCAACCCCGCGGTCCAAACGATCAGAGGAACGAGGAAAATGAACGAAGCTAGAGACAGAATCAGTCCAGCAATCTCCCGGGGTATGTGCGTCTCTGCAAGTGCCGCGATTGCGAGCGGATAACCAGGAGGAAATGTGGTGAGCGGCGCCGGAAGTTTGCCGCTCAGGCGCTCCGTATCGAAATGTACGACCGAGGTCTTGAGACCGTACCCGTTGTCGATATTCTCAGCCTCGCTAAGGTATTGGTAACTGTCGTCACTCAGGCGAGGTCCCCCGAAATGGTACAAGAGACCGCCCACCGCTATCGCGTAGAGCAGACACCACAGCACGATTTCCCGCAATCCTAGCGCTCTGCCGCGAGTCCCGAGCGCTAAATACGACTCTTGAGAAAACTGCCGGATTGGCGAAGTATCGGATTGCTCTGGGACGACCGACTGAACCCGCTCCTTTACTCTATATTGGCTCGACATCGAGTCTCTCTTTTCAGCCGCATGGCAATGTTCGTAAAGCCCATCCCTCACGCTGTCACCGGTTGTTTCGAGTGATTCCGAGGGCGCCAGACTGCTTTTAGCAGGGCTCGTAGTGGCTCAGAATCGGGTGATTGCTGGAATCCTGCCTAAGTGCCTAAGGATGTTGTGCAATAAGCGTTTTCCGTTTCCCCTGCCAAATTCAGGATTCGGCCAAAATCGGTGCTCGGTATGTAGGAAGGGAAGGACAAGCCAAATTTCAGGGCCTCAGGCGTCGCCCATCTTGAAGTTCAGCAAAAGATCTGATTGTGCGCGCTGGCCCCTAACCGTACTGTCACGCAGGTTAGAACCGCTCGAAGCTCGGCACGGTCTTCGAAAGAGGCTTGGAGCGAGTTGCAAGGCCGGCATCCGGCCATCAAATTCTTACATCAGCCCCTACCACACCACCCAGCCGCCGGCGCGGATTGAAAACGCGGATGGAAAATAAGACCAAGGGAGGGGTGTCTCATGATCGAGGCGAAGAGTGTGTTGGGCCAAGTGATTTGGCGGACGGTAGTAACGTTCGCAGTTCTCGTTTTAGCGGTAATGGCCCCACATGCGCAAGCACAAGCGGTCTTCTCTTTACCAGTGAACGTCTCAAACAACTCAGGTAACTCTCAGTTCCCCCGTATTGCGGTAGACTCCAGTGGAAACATCAATTTGATTTGGCTCGATAACAGCCCTGGCAATTTTTCTGTGTTTTTCAGCCGATCGTAAAAAGGCATGGCCTGACGACCGTTTTATCAGACCGCGAGGTGGCGGCTAGTTGGATTCGGGAGCAAGCCAGATTTTGCGGCCGAGGACATGAAGAATGTCGAGCCGCAGGACACGAAAAGCGGGTTTGGAATCGTTGCGGGATACCAGGAAAAGAGTCAGAGCGTAAACGAAACTGCCGGCCAGGGCGGCGGCGAGCAGGTCGGGCCAAGTATCAATCTTGAAAGAGTGTCGAAAGACGACGAATGTGGCGGCTATGGGTAGAACCAACAAACACGGCTTGAGGCAGCCCTGAAGCAAATAGCGGCGCAGGGGAAGATCCAAGATCTTGCACAAGTGGCGGGGAACAAGAAACAAACTGGTGGTGAGCAAGGTCGCGGCCATGACGACGGCGAGACCGAGCAGACCTGCCGCATGCAGGGCTGCAGCGCCGAGCACGGTGATGGAAAGTCCTTCGCCAAGCCGGAACCAGAACAGCTGCCGATGGCGTTCGATGCCGAAAAGTATGGATTGAACGCAGCACTGTGTAGCCGCAACGCCAACACCGAATATCAGCAAGACGAGCAGGGGATAGGCGATCGTGTATTGAGGGCCCACCCAAAGGGTGAACAGCTCGCGGCCAAAGACGAAAAGAAAAGCGGCGAGGGGAGCGAGCAGGAGAAACGCGCTCTGAACGCTCATCTGGATGAGTTCGCGAAGCTTGGCGAAGTCGTTGCGGGCTTCGAGCTGGCTGGAGAGCGGATTCATGATCTCGGTCATGGTGCCGATGCCTTCGGTGGGGAAAGACAGAATCTTCATAGGCAGGGCGAAAATGGTCACGACTACGGGCGAGAGAATGCGCGCGATGAGGATGGGGTAGATGTAGGTACGCATCCTCTCGGCGACGCCCACGCCTACGCTGACGGAACCGTAGCGAAGCATGTTGCCCAATACCGCCATGCGAATCCATTTGGGATGCAGAGTGAAGCCCGGGTGCGCGCGGAGAGCGAGAGGCACCTGGACAAAGTAGGCGAGCAACTGAGAAAGGATCGTGGTGGCGCCGACAGCAAACAAGCCGCCGCCCATGCGGAGCACATAAATGATGGCCACGACGCGAAGCGCGAGACACGCGACATTGGTGAGATAAACCTGATCGAAACGGCCGGCGGCTTCGAGGGAGCTGGCGAAGACGATGAGCGGCAAGGTGAGGCCCTGAATGAGGCCGGCGAGCAAGAAGAGAGACTTGAAGTCGCGGAGGACGTGACCGTGAATGGAAAAGAAGCGAGAAGCGGGATCAACCGAGATGTGTGTGGCGAGAATGACCAGAAAGCAAGCGCCGAGGTAATAGTAGAAAGCCGTTGAAACAACCTCGTTGACGCTTTTCTGATCCTTGAGCTCCTTATTCCTGGAAACATAGCGAAGGATGGCGGATCGGACGCCGGCATCCAAAATGCCGTAATAACCGACGAGGTTGGTGGTCAGGATCCAGACGCCAAAGGCCTCGTCGCCCAAGCGATGCAAGACGTAGGGAGTGAGAAAGATTCCGACAGAGGCGTTAGCGACAACGGAGACCCAACTGGTCGTAACGGCTCGTAAGATGAGGGAGATGCGCATGGCGCCTCAAGAGATTTGCTGTGTCACGCGTCAGCGCGGTTTTTTCCGTGTTTGTTCAAGGGAACCGCGAGAGCCCCGGCGTGGAATTTCATTTCCCGCGACCTGCTTCGTCAGCGCCGATGGCAACGCCGACCTCATGGAACGCGCGCACCTGGGTTGCGTACTTCGTGGAGCGGCGTGCGACCAAGATGTCTTCAAGAAACAGGAATTCGATGCCGGTGTTCATGAAAGTCTCGATGGCCTCCCGCGGAGTGTTGACAATGGGCTGGCCCTTGACGTTGAAACTGGTGTTCAGCACCATTTCGCGCCCGGTAGTTCTTCCAACGGCCTCTAGAAGCGCGTGGAACTCGCGATTGTCAGCGGCAGAAACGGTTTGCACGCGCGCGGAGCCGTCGACGTGCGTAATGGCCGGCAAGTGCCTGCGGACCTCGTTGCGAACGTTTACGGTTGTAATCATGTAGGGAAATTCGGCGCACGGAGGAACGTCAAACCACTTGTGGACTTCCCGCAAGGTGACCGCAGGGGCGAAAGGGCGAAAAGCTTCACGCATCTTGACCATGGCGTTGATGCGATCGCGCATTTCGGGATGTCCCGGATCGGCCAGGATGCTGCGATGGCCGAGGGCGCGGGGCCCGAATTCCATGCGGCCGCGGTACCAGCCGATTACCCGGCCATCGGCAATCAGGCCTGCGGCGTGTGCGCAAGTCTCGTTCAGGTTTTCAAAGGAGTGAACTGCAATGCGGCTGCCGAATTCTTTGAGTGCTGCTTCGATTTGAGAAAGAGAATAAGCCGGGCCGTAGAACGGGACTGGAATGCGAACGTTTTGAATACCGCCATTCTCTGAGACACGCAAGGCGGCGGCTCCGAGCGCCGAGCCGTCATCGCCCGCGGCCGGTTGCACGAAGATTTCGTCGAACAGCCCGGACTGAAGCAGTTTTCCATTGGCGGTGCAATTGAGAGCCACGCCACCGGCAAGAGCCAGCCGGCGCAACCCGGTGCGCTCTCCGAAGTGTTTGCACATGTGCAGCATGACGCGGTCGAGACATTCCTGGAGGGCGGCGGCGACATCGCGGTGGACGTCTGTGATTTCATCATTAGGACTTCGCGGCTTGATCAAATGTTCTGTCAGGTATTTGCGCGTGGCGACGTAGTTTTCACGTTCGTCGCGAGTGCGATTGAGGCGAAGGAGAGGGATGCGAATGGTTCCGTCTTCGTGCAGGTCGACGGCCTGCTCGAACAATGACCGAAAGCGCGCAGGGTTGCCGTAAGGCGCAAGCCCCATGATTTTGTATTCGTCGGCATTGAAGTCGAACCCGAGATGCAAGGTCACAACGGAATAGAGAATGCCGATGGAATCCCGGGCAGGGGTTTCCTGGAGCTTCTCCAGTTTGCCGTTGCGTGCGTGGTAAGCGGTGGCGCTCTGAACTTCCCCCATGCCATCGACGACGAGGACCAAGCATTCGTCCCAGCCGGAACAGAAGTAGGCGCTTGCGGCATGAGCTAAGTGATGGCCGACGTGGCGAACGCGATCGGCAGGATAGCTGTCCAGGTAGCGAGCGACTTGGACGAGAACGGCTTCGCGCGAGTAGACATCTTTATAGAGAGCGGCAGTCACGGGATCAAAACTGTGAAGCGTGCGGTGCGGCGCGAAATCGAAAGAATGAGCGATTTCGTCGAGGTTGCTGAGTGCGATGCCGGCTTCCGCAAGACAGTAAGAGATAGCGCCGATAGGAAAGTCGCCCGTATGCTTTTTCCGGCTGAAGCGCTCTTCAGCGGCGGCAGCGATAAACTCACCATCAACAAATAAAGCTGCAGCGGAGTCATGTCCCTGGGAAATGCGGTATTCACGGTCTTCGAGATTGGGCCAATGGGCCTTCTTGAAAGGGATAGAGCCTTCAAAACCGCTAATTCCGAGAATTTTCATGCAAGCAATTCCGTGGGCAATTGGTTGTGATTCGTCCGGGTTAGCCGCCTTGCAAGCGCATCCACCATTCGCCTTCGAGCCGGGTGAGAAACGCGTCGCCGCGCTGGATGGCTTCGCGGAGGTCCGCCCGTTTGGAATGCACGAGCATCCATGGGCCGTTGAAGTTGAACAGGCAGCGTTCCTCGGAAAATTCTGTGACGAATTCGGGATCCAGGCGCCCGGAAACCGCGGAAGATCCCGAACGCCAAGCATAATAGAAGAGCTGACGTAGAACACGACGGATGGAGTTCTTGGTGGCCACAAGCTGCAGCACCTGGCTTGTGCCATTCGGCTTTAGGTAATACATGTACCAACCGGCAATCTGCCCTCTATCATTGCGAACTAAGGCCTTGCGCAGGCAACCGTGGCTTTTTTTCGCGTTGGCCTGCTCCAGAAGCCAGCACAAAGAGCCTTCGTCGTAATGGGGACAGAGCGACTTTGCTGGGGCGAACTTTGGCAACTGCTGAAGCAACGTTTCCCAGCTGAAATCTTCCTCGGGGGAGTGTTCCGTTTGATGGAACGGACTTCGGCGCTTGTGCGCGGCGACAAAGTCGGCGCCGGCGGACATTGGGCGAAGAGCGAATTCGATGAGAGGAGGAAGACCCCATTCCTTTCCGCGCTCGACCAGATAGCGGGCAGGGCGCAAGAGACGCATCCAATGAACGCTGTAGGGAAAGGCGGTAAAGCCTCCCAAACCCTCCCAAATCTTGCGGCTTGCTTCATTCGCGCCATCCGTGAAGGACAAATCCTGCGGCCCGGCAAAGAAAGCGCTCTGGAGCTCCACTGCGGCCAAACGATTTCGGACCGCAGGATCCACCATAAACTGGGTGGAAACGGCTACACGAATCGGGCGGCCGTTCATTCGCATTCGCCGCGGTATCACGCCATAGAAGCCACCAATTTTTCCGGCGTCCTCCCGATAAACCAGGGAAGAGAGGTCTTCGTCGCACCAAGGATTTTCAAAGAAGAGCTCACGGAGGTGGAGCTCGAGTTCCCGAAGGGAAAGGGAATTCACGGGAAACACTCTTTTGTGCAGCTCGGCGACTTGCGGAATATCTTCGGGCATAAACGGCCGGATTCTTTTTGTGAGGGCACACGCGCTGTGCGCAGCGTCTGTTCTGGAAAGCGTTGTGACATTCTTGCGGGCGCCGCAAACGGGCGGAACGAGTCCGCTCGGCGCCAAAGGCTCTGTGGCCCCGCTGCTAGTTCGGCTGAGAAGCTTTCGCAAGGTTGGTTAGTGTCCCCGTATTGGCCCTGTCAGGCGATTACAGCTGGCTTAGTGGCCATTTCGCAAAGCGAGATGGCATAGATTCTTCACGACGGTGAACTCTTCCGGGTCAGCGTCGATCAGATCGAGCTTCTTGTGAGTGCAGTTCTCGATGAACAGGATAAGGTCGACAAAGGCGAAGGAGTCCAAGAGCCCGCTCTCGAGCAAGTTCGTGTTCCCGGAGATCTCCGCGTGGCTCGAGCCGTTGAGGCCGTTCTGCTTGACCCAACCGACGACCAAGTCGATGAGTTCTTTTTCGGCGGCCGGTTTCACGCGGCACCCTGGAGCAAGCACGCAAGTTTCCCGCGATCAATTTTCTGATTCGGGTTCAGAGGAAGCTCGTCGAGGAGATAAATCTTCTTGGGGACCATGTATTCGGGCAGAACATCGCTGCAACTTGTGAGGACGCGGTCGCGGTCGAGCGTCTTGACACCGGAGACGAAGGCCACAACCCCCTCAGCGCTGCCGTTGTTGACCGGCCAGGGAAGCGAAACCACTTGGTCGGTGCCGCAGGCGCGCCGCAGCACGGCCTCAATCTCTTGCAACTCCACACGGTAGCCGCGAATCTTGACTTGCTGATCCATGCGCGCCAGGTAGCAGAGGTTGCCGGCTGCATCCTGTTTTACAAGGTCGCCGGTGCGATACCACAAGAGTTCTCCCGAACCGGGAAGATGCACAAACTGCTGCTGGGTTTTTGCGGGTTCGTTCCAATAACCTGTGGCGACTTGCGAGCCGGAGAGACAGAGCTCGCCAGCTTCGCCGGCGCGGACACTTTTTCCATGAGAATCCACGATTCGGCAATGCTGTCCCTGGAAAACCTGACCGATGGGAACGATGCCGTTCAGGGATTCTTGCGGTGATCGTTCCGAATCCCAGCGATAGTGGGCGATGGCGATGGTGGCTTCGGTTGGTCCGTAGAGGTTTTCGACGATGGAGTTTGGAGCGGCCTCCTGCCAGGATTGCGCATAAGCTGCCGGCAGGGGTTCGCCGCAAAAGAGGCTGCAGCGCAGCGAAGGGAAGCAGTTCGGGAAGAGGAGACGCATTTTGGAGAGCAGCCCGGCAACGGAGGGGACAGAGAACCACATGGTGAGCTGATGATCGCGGATGAATTTCGCGGGCGCCATGACGGATTTCTCGGGCACACAGTACAAAGCTGCCCCACGTTCCCAGCACACGAACTTGTCGTGAGCGCTCAGGTCAAAGGTAAGATCAAATTGTTGAGAGAAGCGGTCGTGCTCATCGACTTCGTAGCGCTCGCAGATGTAGTCAACGTACGCACGCACATTTCCCTGGGTGATTAATACGCCCTTAGGCACGCCCGTGCTCCCTGACGTAAACAGAAGATAAGCCGGAGAGTCCGGGCCGGACGCTTGCAGGAGAGAAAAATCTTCTCCGCTCGTTAATTGCCCGGGAAATACAAACCGATGGAGAGGATTGTCCGACGCCAGGAATTCCAAAGCGGTTATTTCCGGAAGAATGACGGTCAGAGACCGATTCGCCGCCTGCAGCAAGCCAGACAACTGAGGAAGGCACTCTTTGCCGACGATGAGGGTCGTGCAACCGGAAAGAGCCAGCATGCGAGAGGTGCGTTCCAGAGGGAACTTCGGATTTAGCGGGACATATCCCTTGCCCACTGTAAGACAGCCAAGGATACCCGCGTACGCGGTTTGGCTTCGATGCGCCCAAACGGCCGCGAGGGGATAAGCCCGCTGCTCATTCTGGTGAATCGCCAAAGCGATTTGGCTGACGCTGCGACAGAGCTGCGAATAGCTCAGCGACGCGTTGTCAACAACCAGCGCAGTTCGATCAGGGAAAAGCTCAACGGATTCCAGGAATGCGCTTGCAAGGCTTCGAAATGAATTGTTCTTGGTCATTGGTGCTGGTAGTTTTTGTCGCGCAGCGCGGCGGTCACAGATATTCGTTTCCCTGTGTGTGGGATGTCGGCTCAGGCAGGAAGTCCGACCTTTTCCAGGGCTCGATTAAATGCGGCAGTGGCGTGTTGCAGCTCTTCTTCGCTTGCTGGAATGTCCAAAATGAACCTTCGGTATCCCAATGAGATGTAGCGGGATAATTCGTTGGAGACCGCCTCATAGCCGCCGACCAGGTAAGGACAAAAGGTCTTGTACTGTTCAAAGGGCCTCAGCCAATAGGTACTCCGCATAGCGCGAGTTTGGTTTGCGGTATCCGAGAGTTGCTTGTGCCACAAGGAATCAGAGATTTTCATCGCCAGCTGGTGAGTAAGTTCGCCTTTGCGATCTTCCGGGAATCGTTGCTCGGCAACCTCCCAGGCTTCATCTTCGGTTTCTCGGGCGATGATTCCCACGCGAATCCCCGACTTGAAGCCGTTGTTTGCGGGTTCGGCCTCGCACTCCTTTGCCGGGCGGGGATATTTCACGGCAGTCGCGCCAAGTTTTTTCGCCGCGTCCAATCCGGCTTCCGATGATCCGGAGACAAATATTTCCGGAAGCAGTTCTGGAGGAAGGGAAGGGATCATGCGCAGTTGGTCGATCCTGTAGAACTCCCCATGGAAAATGACGGGTGCCGGACTAGACAGGAGATGCTTGATAATTGTGGTGTATTCAATCAGACGGGAATACCGCTTGTCGTGCGGAGTTGGGTCGTTCAACGCCACGAGGTCATTCTTGAAACCGCCCGCAACCATGTTCAGGTAGAGCCGCCGGTGATAGAGGAAGCCAAAAGAAACCACCATCTTAGCGACGGAGTAAGGGTGCATGTAAACGGGCTGAATCGCCACGAGAGGGCTTAGGCTCTTTGTGTTCTCTACGATAATCTGAGACACAAGCCAAGGGTCCACGAGTGAGTTGTCCGTGTAAACCAGGATCCCCTTGCAACCGCAGCGCTCGCTCCAGCGAGCTACGCTCCTGACTTGGTGGGCATACGACCCCTTATCAAATCCAAAGGATTGGGGACAAGTGGAGAAAAGTTCGACGTGTTTCGCCGCACTGCCGAGAGCAGCGACTCTCGCGCCAGACACGAGTCTTCCGGTCTCAAGCGGAAGCTCCGAATTCAAGCCTAACTTGTTTGCCAACACAATACTTACCTCCTTCCATTGGTCTTTGAGTTCCAGCGAGCTTTCTATCGACTCAGGGATTCTTGTTGTGAGAGCCGATGGCTGTTTGCGTGGTTGAGGCGCTGACAGTCCGAATCGACGAAGGCATCACTGGACTGCAGGGAGTCTCCTTGAATGAGTCGGAGGGCGGATCGCTTGTGGATAAAGACACCTTTTTATCGAGTCCACGGCATCAAATACGGACTGCAACTCGAGCTCAAGCTCCCATAGATTTCCATAGAACGCCTTTCTCAACAGATGGCTCGGAAGCTTGCCAACCTGCGGGAGGGATTCGCCACCAAAAGTAGAGACGTAATGCTTGTAAGCAGAAGCCGCGAGGTGTTTCGCTTCAGCAGACATATTTTCGGGTTTTCCGAAAGGGAATGCGAAAAAGTTTACCGGCCTTTTAAGATGCGCTTCCAGCTCGTTCTTTGATCCAATAATCTCCGATCGCAGAGTTTCCAGGTCGGTGGAGCCGCAGTCAAAGTGGGTGCGGGTATGACTGCCGAACTCGGTTCCGCAAGAGCTCCAATATTGGATTTGCTCCCATGTCAAAGGAAAGAAGCCTCTCACACCCGCTGCAAGGTCATGGTCAAACTCCCGGCGAGCTTCCACCGGCTCCGTGGTAATGAACAGTGTCGATGGAATTCTTACTTCATTGGCCACGGCGCGAAGATTGAGGAAATTATCCGCGTAACCATCGTCGAACGTCAGAACTACCGTTGGAACATTTATCTGACCCAGGCGCTGAAGTCGGGCACTCTCGGCAAGGTTCACAATGCGGTAGTGCTTTTGCAAAAAGAGAACTTGCCGCCAAAAAACCTCCGTAGAGACCCCCATTCTGTGAGGACGATCTGATACCAGGTGGTGCGCGAGAATGAGCACAGGGTAGCGCCCGACTATGCGCCGATACCAATTCCGGCAAAGGATTCCCGGCGAGCAAAGCAAGAGAGAATCGAGGCAGAGCTTCCAGGTGGAACGGCTGCGTTTTCCGAAACGCGCGGTTTTGAAAGTATCGGGGAGCACGCCCGTTGGTCTTGACAAGGAGGGGGCGAGAATCCGGTTTGCCCATTCCGATACGACCGTGGATGCGCTGCCTCGGCCGCCAGAGAGCAAAGCCGCAGCCGTCTGGAGCAGCAGATCGTCCGTGATGAGGTCAGCTTTTAGTGAAAAGCCTAACGTCCCATCGAACGGTTGCCAGGGGAGGACCTGCGTGAAGATTGTGAACGAAGCTCCGGCGCCCGCCACCAGCTGTTCAATGTGGATTAAAACGTCGTTGCTGGAACCGTTCGCGTTGTTATTTCCCTTGTAAGTACGACCGCGAATGCAACCGTTTGATGTATGGACTGGCAGTTCCGGAACAGATGAAAACTCTCCCAGAAGAATGACGAGACTGACGTCTGAAAGGCAAATAGAAGTTACGGCGCGCGCCTCTTCACCCTGGGCGGCGATGGCAAGTGGCCATCCGGCCTTCGAACATTCCTGACGCAGCCTTTCCATTGTCAATCGCTTCGGATTGTTGAGAGGGGAAGGGGACCCGTGCACCAGCCAGAGCAACCAATCGACAACCTTATCCGCCATGAAGCGAATTAGGGACTGCGCCTTCGCGGCCCACGAAGGCGTGGGATGAGCGATTCGCGTTTTTCCTGCCGCGATCATCTGTTGGACCCAAGGCAGGGAGCCAATGGACCGCTGGACGATGCCGCAAATTTCAATGCCCGGCACTTCGCGAAGAATGCGGTTTGCAAAGTTCCACGCTCGGGAGGGGCGAGCGTTAGAGATGATCAAAATACGCTTGTTCATTTCTGTTGAAGTTCACAAGCTGAGTGAGCCTGCATCTCCGATGAGAAAAACGAGTTGAGAATCAAACTCTAGTAAGCATTCTTGTTGCGATATTTTGGGAAAAGCGTCAGAAAAATGATCCTTATGTCGAAAGCAAAACTCCAGTTTTGGAGGTAGAACAAGTCGTGTTCCACGCGCCTTCGGATGGACGTGTCGCCGCGCCATCCATTCACCTGAGCCCAGCCCGTGATTCCCACTTTCAGAAGATGGCGCGTGTTGTATCTCGCCACTTCGTTGAGGAATTTTGCGACAAAACGCGGGCGCTCAGGCCGAGGCCCAACGACGCTCATGTCACCTTTCAAGACGTTAAAGAACTGCGGTAACTCGTCCAAACTGGTCCTGCGCAGGAAGGTTCCGAGTGGCGTGCGGCGCGGATCGCCGGATGTAGTCCAGCGTGTGTCACTCTCGGAAGGTTCTACGACTCTCATGGTCCGAAACTTATACATTCGAAATAGTTTTCCGTTAAGCCCAACACGGTCCTGAACGAAGAGGATTGGGCCAGGCGACGTAAGACGAATGAGAACCGCAATCATGGCCATCAATGGGGCCGCAAGCAGGAGGGCCAGAGTCGAGAAAACAAGGTCGAAGGCGCGCTTCAGCAAAGAATAGCGAATGGATTCTGTCGGAGTAGCGGTTAAATCGAGTATCTGTAAACGTCCGAACTGGAACAGGCGTTCTCGGATTAACATGTGGTCGCCGAAGTCAAGGACCGCACGCACTGGCAGGCAAAAGCGCTCCGTTGTCTTCATGATTTCCGGGATATCGGAGAATCTGTTGGGAGGAAGAGCGATGATGATTTCGTCGGCGGTGGCGCCCCCGCTCATCTTTTCCACGAGCTGCTGAAAGGTATATACAGGGGCGTTGTCGACCGCCACTGCCTGACCCGGAAGGTTCACGTAGCCGATCACGCGGCAAAAGGAGAGCGGCCCGCGGATCAATCTGTGGGTTGCGCGGCGGGCGAAGCGATCTGCGCCGATAACGAAAACACGACTCGGGTTCCGGAGGCCAGAATGGTTATAAACAAGAAATCGAAACAAAGCGCGCATCGCGAGGCATACACCAAGCAAAGTCATGCCGCTGAGCGCAAGGAAGGCCCGGGAAAGGTCTCGGTAAAGGTGAAAGAAGAAGAGCAGCCCGAGGAGCATGGCATAGGTAGTGGCGCAGGCTTGAAAGGCGGCCTTGATTCCCGTGCGTTCGCGAAAGAGTTCCTGGACGCTCGTGACCCGATAGTATTCGCTAACGATGGCCCAGACAATGGTAGTGAAGAGCAAGAGGTTGAAATAACTATACTGGTCAATTCCGGTGTCCGGGTGCCTAAATAAACGACGAATGTATCTGGCAGCGCCAAACGAAAAGAACGGCAGCGCATAAGTCGCGATTCTCAGATAAAAGTGGTAGTAATTTACGAAACGGCGCATGGCTAACAGGAGCTCAGCTGGCTTTTGGTGCAGGCGTGATTGGCTGCCTAGGCCTCAAATGAATGAAACCGGGGAGCGGATTGGCAACGGATTCCGGACATTGACTCGTCCAAGGGAAAAACAAGTCATCCATTTCAGTTACCTTGAAATGCGCTTTGGCCGCCAGCGTCAGTTTTAACCGCATGATGCGGCGCCGCGGGGTGGTGCGGATTTCTGCTGCCTTCCTTGTCTACGATTGACTCCGTCTGAGTCCGGCGAGGCGTGGAACTCCAGGTAAGTTTCTTTCCTCCGCCGAGATATCGGAGCAACCCCAGAAGCATGGCGAGATTCATGGAACAGAAGTACAGGGGCGCGGAGAAGAGTCGAACTCGTATCCCATTCTTCTTGCACAAAAACCCGAGGCCGGCACAAAGATAAAATGCGCTTTGTGCAGCAAGTAATGTCGAGAATCCTCCCTGACCAGCCAGTAGCGCGTTGCAGCAAAAACCAATGATGAGTAGCAGCGGTGCGAACCAGCGCAAGACCCGGTGAGAGAAAAAGCAGAAAGCCAGCATTCCTTTTAAAGGGTTAAGGCACTGCAGGTTGGCGAACAGTGTCTGGTAGTTGCCAGCGCCAATCCTGACTCTGCGCGCAAACTGCGCCGAGAGCGTGGGAGCAATTTCCTCGACGGCAACCGCTTCGGGATCATAAATGACGCGATAGCCTTTCAAGCGAATTTCTAGCGGAATTTGGAAATCTTCGATAAGGGTGTGCTTTTGCGGCTGGAAGAGAGAGCGGCGGACCGCCAATACGCTGCCGTTGCCTCCAAGCGTGCAGTCCAAGCGGTTTTCCAAGAGCTTGAGGGCAGATTCATAACGCCAATAGAGAGCTTCGGCGGCCGGGTCCGACCCGGGAGAGGTCACGCGGTTTTCCTCTCCGCTGACGGCGCCTACGCGCGGGTCCGCAAAGTGGCGAACCAGGTTGCGAATGCAATTGGGTTCGAGCTTTGTGTTCGCGTCCGTAATCACTAAGATTTCAGCGGAAGTTTGTTGGGCGAGGGTTCTCAGAACGGCCAGTTTGCCCAGGCGATCTTTGAAGTGCGTTACGCGGAGCCGGTCAAAAGTCATTGGGCTCAACAGGTCCGCAGTCGCATCCGAAGGTGCGTCAAGCCCGATCAAGAATTCGAGACGCTCGCTTGGATACTCTGTCTCGAAAGTGTTTTTCACCTTCGGCTGAATGACGGCCTCTTCGTTATGGGCCGACATCAGAACCGTAACGTGTGGAAGGTACTGGGTTGAAGCGGTGCAACGGCGCCCTCCGCGACGGAAAAGGAACAGCAGGTCCGACTTTGCCTGAGATAGCATTGAAAGAAGGAATAGAACGAGCGGGTAACCAATATAGTTGTAGGCGACCAGGCTCATGCAAATCCAAAAGACCATTTCGGAGTTCGACATAGATACATTCATGGTCATGGGCCCCAATTCGTTGCTGAAGGTTGAAGATCATCAGTCACGGGAAGAGCTAAAGAGAAGGAAGGCTCCTGGATCGAGTGAGCGATCCGCTGAACGCCAACGGCCATGGCGACGGGATAGTAAAGAAAACATCCATAACCAAGATGGGCAAAGAATGCTCCAAAAACGAAGGACAGCAGACTAACCGACGTCGCGCGCGCCATCAGTTTGAGTTCCCAAGTTTCCGGGCTTCCGGCAAGTGTCCTGCTCAACGCTTGCATGCGACGGATTGCGGTCCACAGAAGGGAGACAAAAAGCACTAACGCTGGAATTCCTGCTTCAGAGGAGATCTCGACAAAGGTATTGTGAGTCCCCAGCCAATCCTCCGGCCGACCAAGCTCAGTGCCGCTGGCGACCGCAAAGTTTCCAAGACCGAGGCCAACAACAGGATTCTGGAAAGTGTAATGAATCGCGCGCCTCAGCAGGCCTAGACGCTCTTCTTGCGACATCCTAGCTGCCGCAGCGACCTCACTCTGGGAACCTTGCGCCCCGGACCACACGGTCGACATCCTCTCCCAGAAGACCGGTGGCGCCAGGCTAATAGCCACCAGCAAGACAGCGACAATGCCAATTCCTATAGTTTTCGCACGAGAGTTTCCCCGGAGGACGATAAGCCAGGTCAAGGCCACAGAGAAAAGCACGTTCAGCAATCCTCCGCGCGATGCCGTTAGCACCAACATCCACATCAGAAATAAAAGAGAAGAGATGAGTACGCTTGTTCTGAGAAAGCCCGGCTGGGCGATATAAATCGCCGCGATATAGGGAATAGTTACCGCGGCAGACAAGCCAAGGAAATTCCAGCCGAGGATGTCTTGACTTACTCCCAGCAGACGTTGGCCTATCCAGATGAGGTGGGAAGATTGCACGACGGAATAGGCGCAAACGAGAAGTTCGCTCAGAATGATGGCCCACAGAATCTTACGGAGGCGACCGAGCGTTACCAGAGTCTGCGTAAGCAGGAAGAATATAGTCAGAGTCTTAAGCCAAGTTTCTGTCAGGACTTGAAAGGCGCCGCCCCTCCAATAAGCGAATGGCACTCCTGCGACAAAACAAGCCGTCAGAAAGAGAACGATGCGCAACTCCCTTGTCCAGACCAAAGGGGCATTCCCTAAAAGGTAGGACCCGAGATAGCTCAAGCCGGCGCAAAGACCCAGAATGAACGTGACGTGAAATTGACCTATCGACGGAAGAATATCTTCTGGCCGCGCATAGATCGCGAAGGTGAAGAGAAGTACGAAGAAAAAGCTAACAGGCGCGCTTCGGTTGAGGGGTTGCGATGGAGCAGGCCTCGACTCTGTGATTGCCTCGTCGATGACGTATAACGTTGCTTCCCTCAAGGTATCACCAGGGCAGGTTGACTAACGGATGTGTCCACGAATGACTGGTTGCCGTTCGACACCACCCGGTCGAGAACCTCTTCGACCTTGCGCAAGACTGCTTCCCAGCTGTGATTGACGGCCACCTCTTTGCGGGCGGCATTTCCAATTGCGTCCCGGAGCGAGGCGTTTTCGAGAAGTTGAACGACGGTCTGGGCAAAATCCTGGGGATGGCGTGCAATGCGAATCTGCTTGTCGTCCTGAAATGGCAGCCCCTCCGCGCCAATTGGAGTGGAGACCACGGCCTTGGCCATGGCCATCGCCTCTGGAATCTTGATGCGTGTGCCGCCACCAATCCGCAAGGGGACAACGACTACCTCCGCTTGCGAAAGATACGGCCGAACATCGGGTACCCATCCCGTGAGTTCCATGGAAGGAGTCTTGGCCGCGATCGCTTGAAGGCGCGAAGAGGGATTTCGCCCTACGACAACGAAACTTGCGTTTGGCGCTGCGTTCCGGACGAGCGGGTAAATATTCTCTAGGAACCAAACAACTCCGTCCTCATTCGGGTCCCAGTCCATAGAGCCGACAAAAACCAGCCTTCCCGGCCGTGTGCGATTCGCGGACGGGTGAAAGAAATCGGTGTCTACGCCAGTGGGGAGAGTGGAGACATGATCGATTCGAAACTCCTGATGAATCATTTGTCGGTCTTCTTCAGACACCGTTAGCACCTGATCGAACAAGCGGCAAACCCTTGCTTCGAGCGGCCGTGTTCTTCTCCATTCCGAGCCGAACGCGATCCTGCGAAGAGGATGTTTTTCCACCTGCCATTTCCGTTTTCTTAACTGGAATTCAACGTTGTGCTCAAAAACGATTTTGGGTTTAAAGGTGCATTCGAGCAAAGGGACGGCGGTGTGCAAGAAATCGCAGAAGAGAAGGTCGAACTGCTCATTCGCCAACAGGTGCTCAACAGCGGTTCGAAAATCGGGCAGGCTGCACTTTGCGAGAAAGTAGGGCAAGGAGCGGAATTGGTTGGCCACGAGCTCCTTGTAGAATCTGGGCGAGTACTTCTTGGTTTCCTGCCAGAATACTGGGGTGTAGCTTTGGAAAACGCTCTGCATTTCGCAAATGGAGGCAGCGTCGGAAACTGGCTCGGCAAAAGAAACAGCATGAATGGACGCGCGTTTTGCAAGGCGCGAAAAGATATTCCAGGAACGCACTTTTCCGCCGGTGTCGGCGGGGAACAGAGGCTGCCGTAGTGTTAGCAATATCTTCATGCGCTGATTAGGAGGGCGGAGGCGTCTGGCGTTGCGTTGCAACGTATGGTTTGCAAAAAGGCGTCTGCCCGCTGGCTGGGTGGGGCTTCGCCGCATCGCTATCACGGTCGAGGAAAATCCGGCACCACAACTCGAAATTCAGAAGCCGCCAACAGCCTTCGGTTGCGGAACAAACGCCTTGACGATGCGCCTTCAGCAGATGTTGAACGTAGCTTGGCTCGATGAGTTGTCGCTCCGCCATGCGCCCGTCCGTAAGAACGCTGTTGAGTTTTTCAAAAAGCTGATTTCTTAACCACGGCCGAATCGGGGTAGGGAAGCCCTTTTTGTTGCGGCGGAGAACCGCGGGCGGCAACCGCCGGGCCATCGCTTTGCGGAGCAGATACTTGCCGGACGAAAAGCGCAACTTGAAGCGTTGAGGCAGGTTGGCGGCGAACTCGACGACTTTATGATCCAAGAAAGGAACACGGCTTTCGATGGACGCGGCCATACTCATTTGGTCTTGTTTCATTAAGAGTTCGACCAGGTACGTCTTCATGTCCATGTACAACAGGGCATTCAGGGCGTTTCCGTTCAAGCCGTTTGCAGGGAAATACTGCATCGAATTTGCATAGGCATTGATGTCAGTAAGTTCATCGTTTAACGCGCGCGTGAACAGCAGTGGCTGTTCGTGCTGGGGACACGCGGCATAAAAGTTGTCGAAGTAGATCCGCTCAAAATTGTCCGGATGGTAGAGAAAGGAATGCCGCAGCTTGCGCAGGGCCCAGTCCGGACCAAACCCCGATGCCAAGGCCTTGCGCACTGCCTGCTGGATGAATGAAGGAACAAATCTTCGATAGAGGGGGCCGCCGCGCAGATTCCACAGAGCGACGCGGTACTTCAAATAACCGGCGAAGAGCTCGTCGCCGCCTTCGCCTGTGAGGACGACCTTTACCTTTTCGCTGGCTAAGCGCGACACAAAAAACAAAGCGACGCTTGACGGCCACACCAGAGGCTCATCCTCATGCCAAATCAGCTGAGGCAGGCTGGCAAAAAAATCTTCAGGGCCAAGGACAACTTCGTTGTATTCCGCGTGAATGTGCTTGGCGACAGCACGGGCATAAGGCAATTCGCTGTATTCGCTTTCGGAATAGCCTACCGAGAAGGTCTCAATGGGTTCTTTTCTCAGAGAAGCCATCACCGCGGCGATGGAACTGGAATCGAGTCCTCCGCTCAAGAAAACGCCCAGTGGAACATCGCTCATGAGATGAGCGCGGACTGTGTCCGTAAACAGGTCGCGGAAATGTGCTACGTAGTCGGACTCACTGAGTGGATGCTCGGGCAAACTGATATCCAGGTCCCAGTATTGAGTGATTTGGGGTTGGGCGTTTTCGGCCGCAAGATCAAGGCACAGGCGATGGCCTGGAAGGAGCTTGTACACGTTCTCATAAAGCGTTTCGTGCGCCGAGAAATAGCCAAGAGCAAAAAACTCAGGTAAGGCAGTCCGATTAAGGCGCGGCTGGAAGTCTCGCAGTTCGAAGAGCGCTTTCATTTCCGAAGCAAAGGCGAACCGGTCGTCTGTCATCGTGTAGTAGAAGGGTTTGATTCCCAGCCGGTCTCTCGCGCACAAGAGGCGCCTGCGTGGCGCGTCCCAGATTGCAAAAGCAAACATGCCGCGGAGATGGCCAACACAGTCATCGCCAAATTCCTCATACAAGTGAACAATCGCCTCAGTATCGCTGTTGGACGTAAAACGGTGGCCACGCCGTTGCAAATCTGGACGAAGTTCCGCGTGGTTGTAAATTTCACCGTTAAACACAATCCAGATGCTACGGTCCTCGTTGCACATCGGCTGGTGCCCGCGGGACAGGTCTACAATGCTCAATCTTCGGAAGCCCAGCGCCAAAGGACCGGAGAAGAGTCTTCCTCGATCATCAGGTCCGCGATGACGCAGAACCCTCGACATGGCTTCCAGCTCTTCATCCGGAGGCCGGTCGCCGCGCAGGTCGAGAATTCCGCAAATTCCACACATAGATTTGCTTTTGAGGCTTTTTTTACGTTCGGCTGAACCGTTTCTTCTTACTCAAGGTGATCTGTCTCGATCATGCTGGCCCTTAGATACTGCCTAATCGCGCTTGGCAGGTCCGGATGTTCGATCAGCTTCGGCGTAGATTCATGCTTGGGAGCCGGCGCAAAGGGCTGGGAGATCCGTTGCCCATCTCCACCGCGGCTCCATTCGCTGTGCTTCACGGGCAGACTTGCGTCAAAGAGTCGACGGCCATTGAATGCGAAGTAGCTGCCACCACAAATGACGAACTGGCTCACCGTCTTGTTGGAATCGGTCGAACAGTACAAGAATTGGGCGTTGCTCGCGCAAGAACCCACCAGCCAATTGGCCGATTTATCGGCAAAGAAGAAATGATCTTCAGCGTTGGCTGTCGAATATCGAAGAGTCGTAACCGCGGTTCCTCTGTGCCCTGGCTCAATTGATCGGAGAACACCCAGATGCGCGGCGACCTCCATGTCAGGGATCAGCATGGTCGTAAATTCCGCGGGCAACCGAGCGCGTGTCACCGCGCGGAACGTGGGCGACACCTCCTTTCTTCCATACACCGGGGAGTGCCAATCTTCGGATATCTTCTCTTTGCAGCTGCTGTCCGCGATGAACAACAGAGCCAGAGGAGCAATCTTATTACTGACAAACAGTACTCCTCCCGGGATAGCGTGGAGAGAACCCGGTGCAAAATGCCAAGAGGCTTCCAGTTCGTGCATTCCTGTTCCCTCGAGAACATCCCGTATCACCCAGAACCGTGACTTCAAGTGAAAGATGTAGCGACGATGTTGGACTGGTGGATTCAGCCTGGAATAGCCAGCGTGTGAACCAACAAAGAAATCAAACATTTCGCCGGTTATCCAGGTATGGACTGCGGCGTTGGCTCTTCCCCGCCATTCAAAGGCCCCGGCGCATTCGGCTTGGTTCGAGCTATCAACTCGAATCGTGTTATGAGCCCCTGTCCCACGGAACCAATCTCGTTGGTTGGTGGAATCCGCATAGGTAAAGGTACCCGGATCAATAAGCAGTGGTTTGCCGTTTCCTGAAAACTGCACGCTGAGTGCGTCTGCGTGACCGTGACCACAGCGTCCCGCGCCTTGTGGTCCGGCATCGATCACTAGCTGGTAGGAAACTGGACCTGAACTACGCATCGTGTAGACTCCGCTCGATTCCATTGCGAAAGAAGTGTTTCTCGGTTTCTGCAGTGGGAGGTTTCGAAAGCGCTCGAGGCCTTGCTCTCCAAGCAGCCAGAGGAGTTCTTCCGTGATTTGGCTTCCCTCCGCTTTAAAATCAGGCCGGTTGTAGAGCGCTACTCCTATGGGCAAGGGATCAAGCAGGTGCTTGTGCTGGTTGCGACTTGGGTCAAAGACACGACCCCCATCGTCATCCCCGAATTGAGCCAGGTTTCCGCACGCCGCGAAAGCTGAAGTGACCTCGAGCATTTTTCCAATCGTGTGGTCCAGATGCTGGGGGATGGGAACGCGATTTAATCCTGCGAGGATGCGCGAATGCAGGAAGAAATCCAAAGCATAGGTGTGGTAATACATGGACTGCTCAAAATGCATTCCATCCGGTCGCACTTGGCGCTGTGCTTCGCCCAGGATGATTTTCCAACCACACTCCCGCCACCGCGAAGCTGACGGAAGCCCCGGGCATAAGACGCCAATAAAAAACAGTCCCACTCCCTCGCCTAACAAATGCGTATTGGGAGAGAAATAGGTGGAAAGGAATCGCTCAATGTGCCGCGCGTTCAAGGCCAGGGCGCGCCCGAGGTCCTCAAGGAACTGCCGGGGAAGAACCGAACAATCGTCGAGCAAATGCCAAACCCACAGCCAAGAGAGGCTTCTGAACGCCACTTCCAGGCTGCTTGCCCAATTAATTCCCATCGGATAGGGATTTTGGTCCTGCCAGTTATACCACTGCCGAAATAGCTCTTCGGCATACCGCTCTTCGCCCGACAAACGATAAGCCTTCGCGAGCGTGACGAAGTGCTGATGCCGATTTAGCTCCCAGATCACTTTCGAATCGCCGACCTGCTGAAAGTCCAGGTACGGAACGCGAAACCATGGACGCAAGGGAGCGCGTTTGCCGTGGACGGCCTCCAGGTGCCAATCGATTTCCGGGCCGTAATTCACCTTTTCGTACGCCAGCAAATCAAAACGATGCTGGCAAATCTGTTCCGCACGCTCCACAATTTGTTCCGCTGCGTCAGGAAGCATTTCCCACAGAGCAGAGAGGATTCCACGCAACTCTTCCTTCGGGAAAAAAAAGCGCCCTTTGCGCTCCAGACAGTTCGGCAAGTCCGACTTGCAGAGAGAAAAACCCATTCTGTACATGGCGAGATCGCAATGTTTTGCAAGCGCCTGGTGGGTTCGCGCGCAGATTTCGTTCCAGCCCATTTCGGTGAGGCGTTTGCAACGCCTGATCCAGGGATGATTAGTCAGCACTGGCGAAATCCCGGGCTAGTTCTTTTGCGCGGTGCAGACTCTCTTCCAACAGCCAGTCGGCAGTTCTCGCGATGTTGTCTTCGGCACCGTGCAACTTTGTTTGTTCCTTCACCCGCGCATAGTGTTCTGTGACAAAGACAAGCTTCTGACACAGATCATCTGCATCCTTTTCGGTGTAGGTCGTAACCTGAGGCGGCCGATTGTGATTTTCACTGGTTATGACGGGGACGCCGAGGGCCAGCGATTCCAATACTGACGCGGCAACACCATCGCAGGCGGGAGTGCGGATGTACGCAAAACACCGTGAAAGCAATGTCGAGAAGGTGTCGTGGTCCACGTTTCCCAGCAACAGCAAGCCCTCTCGTTCACCGCCTGGCCAGGAAGCCACGAATTCTTGTGCCGACGGTAATTCCTTGGAAGGAAACCCCAGCCAAATGAATCCCGCGCGTTCGCACTTTTGGCGGAATTGCTTCATTGCCATTCGCAGAATTGGGAGTTGGTACTCTGGTCGAAAGGAAACGTAACAAAAAAAGACCGGATGACGGCTATTCAGGAAAGTCTCAATCGGTGGTTCCAGCGGCACATGGTGGAATTCCAAGTTTTGTATGGAAAATGCCGGAATCGCGGCAACCCGATGGGAAACAATGCCATAACTTTCAATCGCCCTCTTGATCTGGAGATCGTTGCAGGCAATTTTTCCGCAGAGGCGAAAGAGCAGCCTGTACGCCTCTCGTACTAGCTGGCCCCTGGGTCTAGGAAAATACTTTTGTTGCAGTCCGCCTTGCCAGCTCAGAGTTATGGGGCGACCCCTGAATCGGCCGGCCAAAGCAGCCAAGAGCGCCAGGACATAACCTGTCCTGGACTGGCCATTGACATGCACTTGGAACTGGTAGCCTTTTGCGGCAAAGCGAAGCAGCTTATAGAGGTAGTCAAAACCGTTTTGAACGTCAATGTACTCGGCCAACTTCTTCTTCCGGTTCTCATTGATGTTCAGGACCTGGCACACATGCCCGCGCCGGCGAATTTCTTCGACCAGTAATTTCGTTTGGATCGCCCAGCCGCAGGCCGGTGGAGGGTAATTCCCGATTTGCAGGATTTTCACGTGGGGCTTTTCTCGTTCTTTGAACTATTCCGATTCGGGCAGTCGCAAGGCTAGACTGAGGACGACTCGGCTTCTGCGAGATGGAGCTTTATCCAATGCAAGATGTTCCAGGCTGGCGCCGGCAGATTGCCGCGAAGCCATTCCTTGCTTCTGGTCATGGCATTTGTGTAGCGGAGGTAGAGGCTGCCAAGACTTCCCGGCCGCGCAAACTGCAAGTTTAAGTAGGAACCTGGTTTCGCCCCCCAGTTCTGCTTGTGCGGATCCAGTCCGCCAAGAAAGTCGTACTTCTTCACGCCCGTTTCAATAAAATGTCTGAGCGCGGCGGCGCGCAGGGCATAGCCTGCCTTATCCGAAGCGAATCCGGGATCGAATCCTTCCTGCAAGACACAAACCGTATCGGAATAACGGAAGCAGTATTGAGCGGCCGCAGGCACACCATTCAATTCCAAAAGCCACAATTCCAGCCATCCTTTGTTGAGGAAGCACTTCGCCATTTCAAAGTAGAACTTTCTTCGCTCGGAAGAGCCAAAGCTACCGGGTTGATTCACAGAGTTCCATCGCTTCGCGTGGAGAGAAAAAAGAATTCGCAGGCTCCGCGAAAGATCGTCAAGATGCTCGCACCGATAGATACGCACTTGATACCTCTGGACCAGTCGTTGCGGATAGCGAGTCACAAGAGGGCGAAATCTTGGAGAAACACTGTCCACATACTGCGGCCACGAAGCCGGAAGCGAAATGGCCGAATTCGGTGAACGTTCTAACACACAGGTCCACCTGGCTCTTTCGAGATCATGCTTCAAAGCGGTCGCTGCAAGGGAGTGTTCTGGAAGTGTATTTAGAAAGCAGACGTCCCAGTCTCGCTGGTTGCCTAGCCAGCGGACTAACGCTTGCGCGCAAGCTTTCTCGAATCCCGATTGAATGATTAAGTCGAGATTGTCGGAGTCTCCAGAACCGTCACCGACCAGGCGCAGAAAGGCTAGTTTGCCGAAAAGCGGATTCTTCACTTCGTCAAAATAAAATAACGCCAGGCCAACAAGTGAGTTGTCCTCTGTGGAAAAACCCAAACCAAGCACTTGTTTATTTGCGCCGAACGCTTTCCACCAGGAACCGAGCCATTCGGGCGTGGAGAAGATGGACAAAGCGCGGTTGTTAGCGAGGATTGCTTCCCATGACAAAACCTGCTTTTTAAGCTGCTCCCAAGAGCCGTAGACCGAGACGCGTACTGCCTGGCCTTCGGCTCTTGAAAAATGCCGACACGGCGAGCCGGCCAAGTGCAGAAGACTCGAATTGAGGTCGACGGCCTCGGCAGTGGCGGGAATCAGAGGAGTGGACATCATTACATTTAGAGATGAGGGTTTCTTCTAGAGCTACTGGACATTTTCACCACGCTGGTTTACTCGGCTAAGCGAGCTTGCGGGAAGGGCGCGGCGAAGACCTCGAGTATGCCGCGGATCCTTATACAGTTGGCGCAGGTTCGCTATTACGCTTGCAAAATTAAACTGGCTCAGAGTTCTCTCACGCGCCGCTTTCCCCAGTGTTTTGCACAGTCGTTCGTCTTTCAGCAACCTCAGGATGGCTGCGGCGAGAGCAGCAGGGTTCTCCGGGGGAATCAAAAGTCCGTTAACTTCGTCTTCTATGATCTCCGGTACGCCACCGACCGCGGTCGCCACAACTGGCAAGCCAGCAGCCATGTACTCCAGGACGGCATTTGGCAGTCCCTCCGACCGTGACGCAAGAACACCGATGTCACAACAAGCTAATAAGGCAGGAATGTCTGATCGATGGCCCAGGAAGACGAACATCTCCCTCAGTCCAGCAGCCTTGACTTGGTCTTCAAAGAACTGGCGCATCTCGCCATCCCCGGCAAGGATGATTCTTGCCTCCGGGCAGGTCACGCGCACGGTTTGCGCGGCCTCAATCAGGTCGCCATGGCCTTTCATGGCGGTGTGCATGTTGGAAACCATGATGATTAATTTGTGATTGGCGGAGATACCCGGAAACAAGCGTTCCCTGTCGGGAGATACTTGCATGAATTTTTCTGTGTCGATTCCGTTGTAAACCACGTGGATTCTCTCCGCCGCAAAACTATCCCTCACCAATAACTCCTGTCGAACGGCTTCCGAGTTCACGAGGATCCGCGTGGAAAGGTCCTGAACCCTCCTCAGGATCTTGCGTCTTACGGGCGTATACCACCACCAGCGCGCCAAATCTCTTCGGCTCGAGATGATAACCGGGACTCTGGCCAGCCAGGCCGCAGGGACTGCAAACAAATTCGAGTAAAGATCGTTCGTGTGAACGACTTGGAGCCGTCTTCTGCGGATGAAAGCCACCAGCTTTAACATCTGCACGAGAGTGCTTGGCCGAAGTAGGCTCGTTCGAACTGGAAACTCCACGCATTCCAGGCCGGCATCGTGTAACGTGGTTTTCAAGGGACCGTCAGCCTTCATGCAGCCAACTGTTACTTCATATCCTTCTTTTCTGAGGTGCCGCGCGATTTCCACGCATTGTGTCTCCGATCCGCCCAATTCGAGCGATTGGATAAACATCAGCACACGCGTGCCTTTGCGTGGCAAACAAGTCGGCGACGGAGGATATGCTTGTCGTGGCGCTCGCAATGTTACCGGGGACACCGCCATTGTTCGTTCCTTTTTTTCTTCTCGGTGGCTATGCGTTGGCTAATTCTGGCGCATTTGCGCCGCCGCTTGACACACCGAAAGGTAAGAGAGGTAGAAATTCTGTGCTTGTTTTCGTCGCGAATTTCTTTTCTAAAAAGTTCCGATGCCAGAGTTCGAAGACCAGCACTTGCCAGAGCTCCCAGGAGCGATCTCGGATTCCCATGCGGTGTTCCTTCAGCAGTTGCCGCACCCCGCTTTCCGCAAAGTATCCTCGCTGCAGGGTCTTCGGCTCCAGCAGAATGTCCAGCAGGGCAGGCGCGGGATTCTCACGGAACCAATGACGAAGGGGCATGGCAAAGCCCTGCTTCGGACGGTATACGGATCGCTTGGGGATTTTCAGGCGCTCGGCCAGCCTTTTCAGTACATACTTAAGTTCTCCACCTCGTAACTTCCAACGCGGCGACAGCTTTGCCGCCCATTCGGCCAAGGGATGATCCAGAAACGGGGCTCGGACCTCCAGCGAATTCGCCATGCTCATGCGATCCACTTTCGTCAATATGTCTCCGGGGAGATAAGTTTTGGCATCGAGATACTGCACTTCGCTCAATGGGTCCGAGGTGGGATGGCTGCGCAGAAGGCGCAAGAACGCATCATAGGGCGACTGCTGCTGGTTCGCCCAAGCCAGAAAATCTTTCGAAAAAATATTCCTTTCCCGGTGACTAGTGGGCAGGACCGAAATTCCGTCTAAATAGCGTTCACGGTGGGGCAGAGAAAGGTTGTAAAGCAATCTACGCCCGCGCCAACTGGGAGGAACCATGGGGTGAAAATGCCTTCGGTACCAGAGCCCCGCTCCGAACGGAAACAACAGGATTCTTCTACGACGGAGATAGGATCCGTAACGGTCGTATCCGGCGAACAGTTCATCTCCCCCATCTCCGGCCAGCGCTACCGTGACGTGCTGCCGGGCCAGGCGGCACACGTGGTAAGTAGGGACCATCGAGGAATCCCCGAAGGGTTCTTCGAGCGTGCTCGTCAATAGTTCTAGGGTCTGCTCGATGTCTGGCTCCACATAAAGCTCGTGGTGGTCGGTCCCAAATTGCTGAGCGACAGACCGGGCATGCTCACTCTCATTGAAGTCTTCCTCGGGGAAACCAATCGAAAAAGTCTTGACCGGGCGCGAACTGAATCGCGCCATCAGCGCTACCACAATCGAGGAATCGACACCTCCGCTCAGTAACGCTCCGAGCGGAACATCACTGATCAAGCGTATGCGAACGGCTTCAGCCAATCGGTGCTCGAGTTCTTCAAAACACTCCTGCTCCGATGGGGGCTCGTAGGTCCCGTATGGAGGCAGATCCCAATATTGCCGGACGTGCGTCAGCCCATCTGAGAATTCCAGAACGTGTCCGGGCGCCAATTTCTTGATGCGTTGGAACGCCGTATCTGGATCGGGGATGTAGCCGAAGTGGAAAAAGCCCAACAGTCCGAGTGGAGCGATTTCCGCGAGCCCTGGTGCGGCGGCTAGAATCGCCTTGATTTCCGACCCAAATAGCAGCCGTACGCCATCCATTCCGTAGTACAGCGGTTTTTTCCCGAAGCGATCACGAGCCAGCAGCAGGTTCTCTCTTCGCTGATCCCATACTGCAAAAGCAAACATTCCGCGCAGTTGCTTTACACAGTCAGCACCGTGTTCCTCATACAGATGAACAATTACCTCGGTGTCCGAATTGGTGTAAAAGTGGTGTCCGCGGGTTTCAAGTTCGTGGCGCAGTTCGGGGAAGTTGTAAATTTCCCCGTTGAAAACGACCCACACATCACCATCTTCGTTATGGATAGGCTGGTGCCCTGTCGACAGGTCTATGATGCTTAGGCGCCTCATGCCCAGCGCAACTTGTCCGTGCGCATATATTCCTTCATCGTCCGGACCACGGTGGACGATGGTCCGGCACATCTGATGGACCTCCGCTGCTTCGGCGGAGTATTCGTGTTTCCTACCAACGATGCCGGCTATGCCGCACATAACGTTTGCCGCCGCGAAGTCACTTCGACCCATGCATTGAGAATTGCAAGCTTTGAGACTTCAACGGCTCGTCCGGAACGCCTCAGCCTCCAGAGAGCTTAGAGAGCGGAAGAGCCGATCGGGGCTGTTCGTGCCGGTTGCTGTGGAATGGAAGTCACCCACGCGCTATCAACTTCCACGGCCACCGATCGCTGGAGCAGGGAAACGGACAGCACCAAGCGGTAGCGCCCTTTAAAATTGAGCAGAAAACCTTCCAGGCCGGAGAGTGGTCCGTATTCCACTCTGACTCTTTGTCCCACTTTTAGAAAAGGCCAGGGATGCCTGGGCAATCCCGTCTTGACCGCAGCCTGGAGGGCAACGACCTCCTCCTCATCTACGGGAATGGGCGTCTTTCCATTTCCCACAATCTGGATCACTCCAGGCGTGGTGAGAATTGGGAGACGGTCGAATAAATTAAATCGAGAAAACAAGTAGCCTGGAAAGAGCGGTACCTCGAGTTCCTGCATCCGATCTGACCAACGCCTCTTGCAGTAGTAAAAAGGCAAAAAAACGTCGTAGCCTCGGCCGACAAGCTGTTTTGCAGCGAAGTGTTCATACCTTGTCCTTGTTTGCACCGCGAACCAAGGATGAGCCTGAGCTGCGCATATCGGGTTCATATTCGTTCAGTTCGATCGCTCGCCTGCGACGGTCTTCTCTTACCTGCAACACAAGCTACCGCCATGAGAGTCCCAAGTTTCTGACTCTAAATCGCACTGTGGAGCTTCAATGCGGGGCCACCGCCCAGGACGTACTGGGCGATTGGACTCTTATTTCTTGTCCATTCCAACTCCGGCGTAGCCCGAATAGGAACTGTAATTCGCTTCTAAGTTGGCGCCGTTCAACACTACGCCGAGCAGGTTGATCCCGCGGAACTCTTGCAAGGTCGTCTTGACCAGATCGTGAGAAGTCTGACCCGCCCGAACCACAACAATCACTCCATCGCAAAACTCGGCAACAATACCGGCGTCGGCCAAAGCTAGAACGGGGGGCGCGTCGACGATGACCCAATCGAAGATTGGGCTCATTCCATGAAGAAAGTCCCTTAATAGCCCATTTCCAAGCAACTCCGAAGGGTTGTGCACGGGCCTCCCGGCGGGAACAAGGAAGAGCTCGACTTTAGGGTCTGCTTGGATGATGGAATATTCGTCCGCTCGCCCATTGAGATAGTCGCTCAAACCAGGCGCGGACGGCGCACCCAAGCGCACGTGAAGCCTTGAGGCTCGAAGGTCGGCATCGATTACCAGGGCGCGCCTTTCGGGCTGACGGGCAATCGCCAGTGCTAGATTGAGAGCAACAAAGGTCTTTCCTTCTCCAGGCAGCGTGCTCGTAACCAGGAGCGTGCGGATCGGGCTCTTCTCTCGAAGCCGGTAGAGGCGGGAGCGCAAAGTCCGAAACTCCTCGGCACACAAGGCCGAAGATTGTTTCGTAGAGAAAACATCGTAGTCCGCGTTCAATTTCCAACCCGGCTTTAGACAGCGGCGCCTCAATTCTTCAAGTCCCAGACACCGCCGTGCCGTGGGCATTTCTTGCTGGAGTGAGGGCTGCAACACTCCGGGAGCCAAACGCTCGCCGCCGAACCGCAAGGGAGTGGGTTCGGCTGGCTTCCAGGAGGGAGGTCTTTGTTCTTCTGCCCTCTTCAAAGCTTCATGAATTCGGCTCATTAGCTTCCTTTCCCGGATTCAACGGCCAAGGGGGCAGGCTGACGCATTCGTTCCAGAACCGCGGACAAATCTCGCAGCACTTTCTCAACGGATGACAAGTTTTCTTTTTCCGCGCTTGCGGACGCCGTAGGTCTGTCGAGTTCAAATTCATGGGCCACGGTTTCTACGTGAGCAGGCGTAACTGTTTTTTCTTGATCGGCGAAAGCATTGATTAGGGCATGTTCGCAAAGCACGTTGATTACGCGCGGGATTCCTCCAGCGTGGCGATAGATAGTCTGGACAGCCTCCGGAGAAAACAAGGTCCCGCCGTTTGCTCCGGCAATCCGCAGACGCTCCGCAATGTAGCCTTGCGTTTCCTCGAGCGACAGCGGATTGGTTTTGCATCGCACGGTAATCCTTTGGCGAAGCTGGCGCAGATGCGGTTGCCGGAGTCTTTCTTCAAGCTCGGGCTGGCCCGACAGCACGACCTGCAAGAGTTTCTCAGTCGACGTCTCCAGGTTCGTGAGAAACCGTATTTCCTCCAGCACTTGGTCGGAAAGGCTCTGCGCCTCATCCACGATCAACACAGCGGTTTGGCCATTGGAGTACCGATCCAGCAGCCACCGATTCAAACGCATTAGAATTTCGCTCTTCGAGCGTGATCCACATTGGATTCCGAGATCCGCCAGCAAGCACTCGAATAGCTCACCGGTGGTTAAGTGCGGATTGAAAATGAACGCTGTGGCGGCACGGTTCTGGCGAAGCCAGTTCAGGACCATGTTCAGTAAGGTTGTCTTTCCTGTCCCCACTTCGCCGGTCAGTAAGATGATGCCTCTCCGGCCCCTAATCCCATACGCCAGACTGGCCAATGCTTCCTGAATCCCCGGCGTCAGGAACAAATAGCGGGGATCTGGATTGACCTTAAATGGGCTTTCTCGCAAACCGAAAAACTTTCTATACATTTCGTTCTTTCCAAGACGAACCTGTCAAACTCAATTCAGGCCGTCTTTTGGGAATGCCGCCCTTTGTTAAGTAACGGATTTTCCCCGCACTCCCGGTGTGAGAAATCAGGGCTAGGGCTGGAACGCCAAGGTAAGCTTCTACGTCGCGTCTGGTGTGGAGGGACCTGTCGCGCATCGCCGAAAAATGAACAATGCCGACGGCCATCGCAAGCCCCACGCAGACTCCACCGAGGGTGAAGAGCCGCCGATTCGGGAAAGAAGGTTGCTCCGGCAGGCTTGGCGGATCGATCACCCGAAATTTCTCCGCTTGTTGATCATTTTCCAGGGCGGTGGCCATTTGCGACTCATTCCGCCGTTTGAGCAGGTCATTGTAAAAGTTGAGTGCCGTCTGGTAGTCGCGCGTCAACGCCTGGAATTCCTGTTGGATTGCGGGGCTTGACTCAATCCGATTCTGAAGCACGCGGATTTCCCGCTGCAGGTCTTCCTGCTGCTTCGCCTTTTGGGTGATGATCAGGTCTTGTTGATGCAGTTGCGCCCTAAGCTGTTGGATCTGCGGCGTTTCCGTAACAGGAATTGTCGGTTTCAGTTCTCCAGCCACAGTTTGATCTTTCGGGGGGCCGGCTTCGATTTGCTTTTCTAATTGCGCGATCGCACTTTTGAGCTGGATTACACGCGGATGCTTGTCCGTGTAACTTCTCTGAAGCACGGCGAGCTGACCCTGCATATCCTTTAACTGCTGCTCGAGCGACTTGGAGCTCAGGCCATCGGAAGCGGATTTCAACTCCGCAAGTTGTTGGTTCAACATGGATTCCAAGAATGTTTTCTCTTGACGGGCCTGATTCAGGCTTTGCGTGACGGCTTCGAGTTGCGGCGTCATGCCGGCCAGCAAAGTGAGATTCGTTTTTTCATCCTCTGGCAGGGCTCCCATGTGCCGGCTTTTAAACGCTGCTACCTTCGCGTCCTGTTCGTTCAGTTTGACCTTGGCTTCCTCCAACTGTTTGGCCAGGAACTCTGTCGTATCCTCGGCCTGCTTTTGGCGCTGATGAATATTTTGATTCCTGAACATGGAGCTGATTTGTTCGCAGATTTGTTGGGCAAGGCGGGCGTCCCCCAGAGTCACATCCACAGTGAACCCCGGCAGTTCATGCGACGAAGTTCCGGGCATGGGATTCAACGGCCCCACTTTGATGGATCTCCTCAGCTCTTCGATCATTACTTCCATGGGGACTCGGCCGGAGTCTTTCTTGAACGGGTGGAATTGTTCAACGAGATCCTGCAACCTCGTGCGGCTTAAAATTTGTCCCTGCATACTCGCCAAGCGCTGGTTTAGATCTTCGTTTACCACCGGCTTTACGTAGTTGTCGGTAACGACTGGTTCCTCCACAAGGACCATCGTGTGTGAGGTGTACTGCGGAGGGATTACCCGCGACAAAACGAAGCCGGCTGCGCCTCCGAGGACCGTTGTGATGAGAAGCAACCAGCGTCGCCGCAGCAGCAGCGTCAAGTATTGTTCGACATTCATCTGGCGATGTACTTCCACTTCTTACCTCGCTCCCGTGACCCCACGCATTCGCGCTGCGCCGGACGATGCCCTCCTTCCCAGCGCGCTTGAGAAGGGGCCGCCAGAACAGACATTTTCAGCGAGCCACGGCTGCGCGCTGGCCGTTGTCTGAACGCCGAGACGGTTCCCGGTTGAATAGTTCCCTGGACCTTGCTTGAGCCCACGCAGGGAAGGCTCTCACTTGGTGCGCAGCCTAATGAACGATAACTCTGCCGGCAATCGGGAACCTCCCCCATCCGAATAGGTGCAAACACCTGAACAGTAGCTAAAGGGAATTCCCCCAATTGCCTTAGATCACCAAGTCACCAATTTTTGCACACGTCCTTTCTTCAAAACCTGTAGTCATGCGGGCGATAGAAAATCCCTAGCGTGAACCGGTTCCTGTCCGCATCTAAAGCAAGCGGCACAAACTGATTCGTCCGTTGGCGGAAATAGTTGTATCCCGCATGCACGCTTAGAACCGGAGCGAGCGGGTACTCGAAGGCCAGTCCCCCGGACTGGGTGTCCACAGCTCCCTTTCCGGTGAGTCCTTGCAGCGCCACGGACCTTGCGTTCGATGCGGTTAACGCGATATCCAATCTCCCAACCATGCGGCGTCGAATCTCCGCCCCTTCATAAGAATTCGTTACTGTCGGCAGCAGTCCGCCGCCGTCCGCCACAAGCTGCTGAGCCGTCAATCGAAGGACGGTTTGATTGGAGCGAAATGTCACCGAGGCGCCGCCTCCTGGGCTCCATCGCATTGTTCTCAGTGTGGTTGTGACGGTTCCAGGTTGAAGAGGATTTGTCGAAGGGACTTGGAATTGTCCCAGGGAGTCGGAGTATTCCGCTCCCCCAAAGAAACTCAACGTCACATTTGGACTGACATCCCACAGCGTCTTAAGAAAGACACCCTGTGTCCGGTCATGAAAAAGCTGGCTAAACCGGTAGTTCCGGAACTGATATTCGAGACCCGCAGTAAAGTGTCTCGTCAACCGGTAGCTATAACCCGCTCCGCCTGCCTCGGTCTGGGTATTGAAGAGGCTTGCGCTGGCATTTGCATTTCCTACGTTTTTGAAGCGCCGGAATGCATGTCCGCCGGAAAAATGAAGCGAGCTCCGGCGGCTCATGTCATATTCGGTTTCTCCCGACGCGTCATTGCCAAACTGGCGGGCAAAGGGAGTGAGGATTGTGCTATTGAGATTAGACGAGTTGCCGATCGGAAGGGAAACGTCTCCATTCGACCGAGGCTCCAGAACGCCGGTTGCGTAATCCAGAGAATCTCTCAATCGAAGAAGCAGATGTCTGGACAGGTGGGACTCGTTATTAAAATCCAGCCGCTGGTCCACTTGGTTGAAATTGCTGGCTGTGTGGTAGAACAAAGCATTGGGGCGGTACTCCAGTCCAAGCTTCCAACTCGGCTTGCTGCTCCAGAGGCTTATAACTCCGCCTTCTTCAAAAACAAAGTCGCGAATGCGGTGCGCGTTGTCCCCTAAGATGTTATCGTCATAACTCGACGCCGTGTGCAGCTCGACTGCAAGTCCGCTATCCTCGGGTTGCTCGGTAACGTAGCGTGAATTGCTCTCGGGCTGTTTAGGAGCAAGGGGCGGCTGCTGGGCTTGAGTAGTAGCGGAAGCGCTCACCAGCGCCAATAAAGTACCCAGTTGGAAGAAAATTCTTTTCGAATGGCCCATGATCGTGACCTTCAAGGGACTATGATGGTGTCGCCTGCCTGAAGCTCGATGTTCTGCGATTCATTCTTGCCTTTTGAAACCTGCTTATAGTTGAATGGCAGAGAGACTATGGTTCCGCTGGGATTCCGTCTCAGTACATGAATCTTCGAGACTTTGGCGAAGTCGCGGAAGCCTCCTGCCTGAGCCAAGGCGTCCAGCACGGTTGTTGGTTTGGTCAATGGAAATGAGCCAGGATGTTCGACCTCGCCCATGACGCTGAATTGGCGGCTCTTCATTTCCTCAACGACCACAGTGACTTCCGCGTCCTTGATGTACTCATGTAGCTTTTGAGCTATCGTTGCCTGAAGGTTGTCAGGCATCATTCCACTGGCTTGGATTTCCCCAATTAATGGCACGGTGATCTTGCCGTCCATCCGTACCGAGACCTTCTGCGAGACATCGGGTTCGTGTAACACGTTAATGTCAAGCAAGTCCCCTGGCCCAATGATGTACTTGGGGTTCGTTGTGTTGACGGGGTCTGAAGGAGCGTTGGGGCTTGGGTTGGAACCCGCTTTTTCCCCCCGCTTTGCCAGACTTGCACTGTCTTCCTGGCAGGGAACCGATCCGGCAGCAACGCCGAACAAAATCAGCCCTAGGATTAGCAGCCTCGCGGGATAGGTAGGATATGACGCCTCAGGCATCTCACCACCTTGATCACTTAATCGCTCGTGCAGATCCCCGGGGCACATCGCGGTTCCACACCGAGTCGGCAAGGCTGGATTGCAGACCTAATCTAGACTAGTAAGGCAAGACCTAAGCAACAATCCGGTGAGTACACGAAACTCCATGTAGGGAATCTCCTAAAGTGACTTTTGGAGATCTGCGGACAGCAGATCCTAACCCTTGTTTTTCAAGAACTTAACGTTTTTCAAGAACTTAACAGGGGCGTTTTGAAGAGTGTTTGGCACTCAGGGGAAAGCAAGACGACACCGCAATCTAGGGTAGGCAGATTTGCCTTCAAGCATGCTGGCTCAAGCCGCTGCTATCGAAAAATCGGCGCTTGGGAGAGTAGCTAAAGCCTGTTGAAAAACCCCCAGCCTAACCCCTGTCGAATGCGAGCAGCGGCGCTGCGAACGTGACCGTTCGCAGGGGCTCGCCCCCGTGTTTTTCCTCGGAAATTCGTAGAAAAAAAACCAGAATCCTTCGATTTTTCTCATTTTTCTCTTGACAATCATACGCCTAATCGATATATTCGATTAAG
>QHYK01000066.1 GCA_003224085.1 Acidobacteriota bacterium
ACGTGAAGCTGCCGCCGGGCGTCGAGATGGTGATGCCGGGCGACAACGTGAGCTGCGAAGTGCAGCTGATCACGCCGGTGGCGCTCGAGAAAGGCTTGCGCTTCGCGATTCGCGAAGGCGGCCACACCGTCGGCGCCGGCGCCGTCACCGAAGTTCTGGAGTAAGAACGTCAGCGGCTGGCCCTGCCCCAGCCAGGGGACCGTCGCGGAGACCGGGGAGCAGTCGCTATGAACAAACAGGAGCAGCGCAACTATTCGCTGTTGCGGGACGACTTGAAAGCTTTAGGCGGGCAGTTGAAAAGCTGGGGACAGGCGTGGGGACTAAAGGTAAAAACCACGCCCGAAGGGTTGTACGGAGAAGGCCTGCAGGTTTGGAAAAGTCATCAGTTTCTCCGGTTTACGATTTGCAGCCCAAAGGAAATGGGGCCAGAAACAGAGCGCGATCTTGTATGGGGAGTCAAAATACAGGAAGCGCTCACCAGTGCGGAAGAGCGGCTGGGACGATGGCCCGGCGGATGGTGCCGCTATGATAAAGGGAATCAGCGCTGGGAAGAAACGCAAGTATGGCCTTTTACAGAATCTGTGGTGCGCCAGCTCCTGAATCTGAGCGATCAGGCGAAGTCGGCGATTGCTTAGGAGATTTACGCGGCAGTATGGAAATCATTATTGGGGGATGGCCAGCGGGCGGGCAGGAGCGAAAACAAGCTGCAAGGGGTGCTTTTCCGTGTTTGCCGATGCCGGACAGCGGATGGAGCAAAACTTACAGACGATGCTTGCTGTTCAAGCTGAACCGGACACAGGTGGGTTGACATGACCATGTTCCGGAGTCAAATGACGGTGGCTTGTGGTGCGCAGGGAGTACCAGAATGGAGGGCATCTACTGTTGATCGGTTGGGACTACGTTTTAGCCATGGATGTGAGTGCCGGGGAGATCAGAACTGAGGGCTTGGTTCACTAGGGCAGGAAAACGATGCGCGAGACGATTACATTGCAGTGCGGCGAATGCAAAAACCGCAATTATACGACGACGAAGAACAAGAAGAAGCACAGCGAGCGTCTGGAAACAAAGAAATTCTGCAATACGTGCCGCAAACAGACGGCGCACAAAGAAGTGAAATAGTTCTTGCTCGGAGGGTCTAAAGGCAGACCGGATTTGCATTTAGGGGAGTCGTCCAACGGTTAGGACTCCGGTCTCCAAAACCGGGTATGGGGGTTCGAATCCCTCCTCCCCTGCCAGAGTTGGGCGTTCCGGGGAAACGGAACACCGTTGCAAGCGGTAGGGCAATGGCTTCCGCGGAAGTGAATGAGGTAAAGATGGCGACGGACGCGGTAAAAGTAAAGACCAGTGAATCACAGGGCAGCGCCATCGCCGGAGTAGCGTCCGGTGTAGGCGAGAAAGTCAGCGGTTCGCTGGCCGAGGTAAAGGAATTTCTCCACGACACCCGCGTGGAATTGAAGCAGGTCACTTGGCCAACGCGCGAAGACGTGGTGTCAACCACCTGGGTGGTCATGGCCACCGTGGCTTTCTTTGGAGTTTTTCTCTGGTTAGTCGACTTGGGCGTGCAACGCGCTGTTCAGGCGATTTTCAAGAAATTTGGTTTGTGAAGGGGAAGAGCAGCCGATGGGAATGCAGTGGTACATCATCCATACCTACTCGGGCTTTGAAAAGAAAGTGAAAGAGAGCCTGGAGAGCCGCGTTGCGGCATTCAGTCTTCAGGACAAGATCGGCCGCGTGATGATTCCCATGGAGGAAGTGGTGGAGGTCCGCGGGGGCAAAAAAGTGGTTTCGCCAAAAATGTCGTATCCCGGCTACGTGCTGGTGGAGATGGACTTGGATGAAAACACCTGGCACATCGTGCGCTCGACTCCGCGAGTCACTGGCTTTGTCGGTTCGGCCACTTCGCCCTCCCCGCTCAGCGAAGCGGAAGTGGACGCCATCATCAACCGCGTCCATGTTCCGACGGACCGTCCGAAGCCAAAAGTGGTCTTCGAGCGCAACGAGCAGGTTCGTATCGTGGACGGCCCGTTCGCGAATTTCAACGGCAGCGTCGAGGAAATCGACAGCGACCACAGCCGGTTGAAGGTTTCGGTCACGATTTTTGGCCGCTCGACGCCCGTGGAACTGGATTTCGCCAGCGTGGAAAAGCTGGGCTAGACAAGCTTGAGGCGGTAAGAAGGTGGGATTGTTTAAGAAGCTGATCCCGACTCTGGGGATGGCATTGGCGAGCACCATTGAAAGATTGAGGACCAACCAAGATGGCGAAGAAAATCCAGACGACGATTAAGCTGCAATTGCCGGCGGGCAAGGCCACGCCTGCTCCGCCAGTCGGCACGGCGCTCGGCCCGCACGGCCTGAACATCATGGATTTCTGCAAGCAGTTCAACGCCAAAACGGCGAAGGAACCCGACGGAATGATTTTCCCGGTTTTGGTGACGGTGTACAGCGACCGCACCTTCACCTTCGTTCTGAAGACGCCGCCGGCATCGGTGCTGCTGAAGCGCGCCGCCAACATCGCCAAGGGTTCTGCTGAACCGAACCGCAACAAAGTCGGCAAAGTGACCAAGAAGCAAGTGGAAGAGATTGCCAAGATTAAGCTTGTCGATCTCAACACCACCAATCTGGAGTCCGCGATGCGCACCGTGATGGGCACGGCGCGCAACATGGGTCTGGAAGTTGTGGAAGCCTAGAAGTTCAGGCGCTAGGGGCCGAACGAGGTAGCCAAATGAAGAAGTCAGGAAAGCACGTGGAGAATGCGCGCAAGCAAGTCGAAGCGCGTCCGTACAAGCTCGGCGACGCCGCTGAACTGCTGAAGAAGCTGCATCACACGAAGTTTAACGAAACCGTAGAGCTGGCCATCAATCTGGGTGTGGATCCCAAGCACTCTGACCAGGTGGTGCGCGGTACCGTGGGCTTGCCCAATGGCCTGGGCAAAACCGTGCGCGTTCTGGTGATCGCGGGCGGCGAAAAAGTCCGCGAAGCGCAAGAAGCGGGCGCGGATTTCGTCGGTGGCGAGGACATGGTGGAGAAAATCATGGGAGGCTGGACCGATTTCGACGCCGTGATTGCCACGCCGGACATGATGCGCTCGGCGGGAAAACTCGGCAAGGTACTTGGCCCTCGCGGCCTGATGCCCAACCCCAAAACCGGCACTGTCACGTTTGAAGTGGCCAAGGCCATCAAGGAAGTCAAAGCCGGCAAAGTGGAATTTCGGGTTGACAAGGCGGGCATTGTCCATTGCGCGATTGGAAAAATTCAGTTTGACCCGCCCAAGCTGGCGGCCAACGCCCATGCCGTGCTCGAAGCCGTGGTCAAAGCCAAGCCGGCGGCGGCCAAAGGCAAGTACGTCAAGAAAATTACACTGACCTCGACGATGGGTCCGGGAATCACCGTCGACTTGGCCGAAGCGGAGGCGCTGGCAACAGCCGCCTGATGGCGTTGGAGCGCAGCGGAGCAAATCTATGAAGAAGCGCAGCGAAAAACAAGCAGACCTCGACAAGTTGAAGTCCGAGCTGGCCAAAGTCTCGACCGTGATTCTCACCACCTTTCAGGGCATCAAGGTGGATGAGGACACCAAGCTTCGCCGGGCCGTGCAGGCCGCCGGCGGCAAATACAAGGTGGTAAAGAACACTCTTGCGGAGCGCGCCGGCGCCAGCACGCCAGCCGAGAACCTGCTCAAGAACCTGACCGGCACAAATTCGATTGCCTACACCGAAGCCGACCCGGTGGCGCTGGCAAAGGCCATTACCAAGATTGCCAAAGACGTTCCGGCATTTCAGTTCAAGTCCGGCGTGGTGGAAGGACGCGTGGTATCCATCGCGGACATCAAGCAGCTCGCGAACCTGCCGTCCAAGGAAGAGCTCATCAGCAAGATCATGTTCCTGCTGAATGCTCCGGCGCAGCGCATGGCCGTCGCGCTGAACGCGTTGCCGCGCAACCTGGCGGTCACCGTGAACGAAGCCATCAAGGCCAACAAGTTTGGGTCTGCCGGAGGCGGCGCTGCACCCGCTCCCGAAGCGGCCCAGTGAGCTCAATAAGTTCAAATTTATAGTTTTGAGAGGAGAAGAAAGAGTCATGGCCAAAGTCGATACGATCCTGGAGGAAATCAAGGGGCTGACGTTGCTCGAGGCGTCCGAACTGGTAAAGAAAATGGAAGAGGCCTTCGGCGTCTCTGCGGCTGCGGCGACGGTCGTTGCGGCGGGTGGTGGGGCGGCGGCAGCTGGCGGCGCCCCACCGGCCGAAGAGAAGACGGAATTCTCCGTCGTGCTCACCGAAGTCGGCGGCAACAAGATCAACGTCATCAAGGCGGTCCGCGAAGTCACCAGTCTGGGCCTGAAAGAAGCCAAGGACCTGGTGGACGGCGCGCCCAAGACCGTCAAGGAAGGCGTCAACAAGGAAGAAGCCGCGGCCATCAAAAAGAAGTTCGAGGAAGCGGGCGCCAAGGTGGAGATCAAGTAGTTTTCGCCTTCGACCAGGTTTCCGGACCGGCGCGGCCTTTCGGGCGAGGGGCCGTGCCAGAGGGCATCGGCTACGCACGTTGAGGCTGGGCATTACAACCACTCCAAGCGTTCCGCTGGGAACGCCGTTAGCGGTCTGCGCACGGACTTCGGGCAAGTCCTGCTGCGCGGCGGCTGCGTGTCTGCTTCGACTATTCCGCAGGTTGCCCGAAAGGGATGAGGTAGACTAAGCATGCCGAACACCAATCAGCACGCCAGGGAACATCAGCGGCTGGATTTCGCGAAAATCCAGGGCTCGATCCAGATTCCCAACCTGATTGAAGTCCAGATGAAGTCCTATCAGCGCTTCCTGCAGATGGATCTGCTGCCAAGCGAGCGCGAGGACGGCGGTCTTCAGTCGGTGTTCACGTCCGTGTTTCCAATCAAGGATTTCCGCGAAATGTCGCAGCTCGAGTTCGTGGACTACTCGATCGGCAACTGGGAGTGCAAGTGCGGCAACCTGAAGGGTCTGCATCACTTGCGCGCCACCTGCCGCAATTGCGGCGCTTCTGTGGTCACCAATCCGTATCAGACCGGCGACGTCATTTGCCACAAGTGCGGCACCTTCAATAAGAACACCCCGACTTTCTGCAACAAGTGCGGCGACCCGGTGGCCATGCAGTTGAAGTACGACGTGAACGAATGCCAGGAGCGCGGCATGACTTACTCCGCGCCTCTGCGCGTCACCATTCGTCTGACCATTTACGACAAGGATCCCGACTCCGGCGCGAAAACCATCCGCGACATCAAGGAACAGGAAGTTTTCTACGGCGACATTCCGCTGATGACCGAGAACGGCACCTTTATCATCAACGGCACCGAGCGCGTTATCGTTTCGCAGTTGCACCGTTCGCCGGGCGTTTTCTTCGAGAGCGCCAACAACCGCACCTACTTCCTGGGAAAAATCATTCCGTACCGCGGTTCGTGGGTCGAATTCGAGTACGACACCAAGAACATTCTTTATGTGCGCATCGACCGCAAGCGCAAATTCCTCGGCTCCATCTTCCTGCGCGCGCTGGGCATGAAGTCCAACGAGGAAATCCTGCGCACTTTCTATCAGGTTGAGCGCATCTCGCTGCGTGACAAGGAGCTTTTCTGGAACGTTTCGCCGGGCATCGTGGACCGCAAGATGGCTCACGAAATCCGCAATCCCAAAACCGATGAAGTGATTGTCGGCGCGCACAAGCGCATCACCGAAACGCTATTCAAGGAATTGATTAAGGCAAGAATTTCGCAGGTACGCGCCTCGCTTCAAGACCTCGAGGGTGCTTACTCCGTCGCTGACGTCGTCAACCGCCAGACTGGCGAAATCATGCTGGAAGCCAACAAGCCGCTCACCGCCGAACTCTGGCAAGCCTTCGCCGAGGCCGGCATCACCGAAGCCGACGTGTTCTTCCCCGAGCGCGACGACATCGGCATGGTGCTCTCGCGCACGCTAGACAAAGATGCGATTCGCTCCTCAAAAGAAGCGCTCATCGAGATTTACCGCAAGCTGCGTCCGGGCGATCCGCCGACGCTCGAAACCGCCACAAACCTTTTCCGCGGCATGTTCTTCGATCCGCGCAAATACGATTTCAGCCGCGTCGGCCGCCTGAAGTTCAACATCAAGATGGGGCTGGACACGCCGCTCGACAATCGCACGCTCGACACGCCCGATTTCGTCGCCGCCATCAAGTATCTCTTCAAGCTGCGCAAGAACATCGGCCTGGTCGATGACATCGACCATCTCGGCAACCGCCGCGTCCGCGCGGTCGGCGAGCTGCTCGAAAACCAGTTCCGCATCGGCCTGGTCCGCATGGAGCGCGCCATCAAGGAAAAGATGAGCGTGTACCAGGAAATGTCCACGGCCATGCCGCACGACCTGGTCAACGCCAAGCCCGTCATGGCGGCGATTCGCGAATTCTTCGGTTCTTCGCAGTTGAGCCAGTTCATGGACCAGACCAACCCGCTCAGCGAAATCACGCACAAGCGGCGCCTCTCGGCTCTCGGCCCCGGCGGTCTCTCGCGCGAGCGCGCCGGTTTCGAAGTTCGCGACGTGCATCCGACCCACTACGGCCGCATCTGCCCGATTGAAACGCCGGAAGGTCCGAATATCGGCCTCATCAGCTCGCTAAGCTGCTTCGCGCGCATCAATGATTACGGCTTCATCGAATCGCCTTACCGCAAGGTCAAGGGCGGCCGCATCATCGACTACGTGCAAATCGTCAACGCCGGCGACAGCGAATTCAAAGCCGGCGAAATCGTCGAGCGCGACAAAGTCGAAGAGCTCAACGAAGAGCTGAAGCGCCGCAAAGTAGTCTACGAGCCGTACTGTTTCTATCTTTCCGCCTGGGAAGAAGACAAGTACGTCATCGCTCAAGCCAACGTGGCGCTCGACGAAAAGCAGCGCATCACCACCGAACTCGTCAACTGCCGCCAGGCCGGCAACTTCGTGCTCAAGAACCGCGAAGAAGTCGACTACGTCGACGTTTCGCCCAAGCAACTCGTCTCCGTGGCCGCCAGCTTGATTCCGTTCCTCGAGAACGACGACGCCAACCGCGCGCTGATGGGTTCGAACATGCAGCGCCAGGCCGTGCCGCTCATCAAGGGCGAGGCTCCGCTGGTCGGCACCGGTATGGAACGCGTCACCGCGCGCGATTCCGGCGCCGTCGTGCTCTGCAAGCGCGATGGCATCGTGGACCAGGTTGACTCCGAGCGCATCATCGTTCGCGTCGAATCCGACCACTCCGGCGTTCTCAGCCGCGAGGTGGGCGCGGACATCTATCAGCTTATCAAATTCAAGCGTTCGAACCAGAACACCTGCATCAACCAGAAGCCGCTGGTTCGCGTCGGCGATCGCGTCAAGAAAGGTCAGGTTCTCGCCGATGGCCCGTGCACCGACCGCGGCGAACTCGCCCTGGGACGCAATGTGCTCGTGGCCTTCCTCCCGTGGCGCGGCTACAACTTCGAAGACGCCATCCTCGTCAGCGAAAAGCTGGTCAAGGACGACTACTACACTTCGATCCACATCGAGGAGTACGAGATCGAAGCGCGTGACACGAAGCTTGGTCCCGAGGAAGTCACGCGCGATATTCCCAACATCGGCGAATCGTTCCTGCGCAACCTCGATGAAAGCGGGGTTATCCGCATCGGCGCGGTCATCAAGCCGGGCGACATCCTCGTCGGCAAGGTCACGCCTAAGGGCGAAACCACGCTCACTCCGGAAGAGAAGCTGCTGCGCGCCATCTTCGGCGAAAAGGCTGGCGACGTGCGCGACGCTTCGCTGTACTGCCCGCCGGGCATCGAGGGCACCATCGTGGACGTCAAGATCTTCACCCGCAAGGGCGGAGAAAAGGACGAGCGCCACAAGGCCATCGAAGCCAACCAGGTCTTTAAGCTGGAAAAGAACCTGGCCGACGAAATTCGCATCCTCACCGACGAGCGCCTCAAGCGTCTTGGTGACCTGTTGGGCGGGAAGGTGCTGCAGGCCGACTTGCACGACGAAAAGACCAACAAGCGCCTGTTGACCAAGGGCACCGAGCTGACGCGCGAGCTCATCGAGAAAATCTCCACGCGCAACCTCAAGCGCCTGAAGCTCAACGAAAAGGATCCTCTTCTCATCGAGAAGATCGAAGAAATCGAGGAGATGACTTCGCGCCAGATCGACGTGCTCCGCAAGATCACCGAAGAGCGCAAGGAAAAGCTCAAGAAGGGCGACGAACTGCCTCCGGGCGTCATCAAGCTGGTCAAAGTCTACATCGCCATGAAGCGCAAGCTCTCCATCGGCGACAAAATGGCCGGCCGTCACGGCAACAAGGGCGTCATCGCCCGCATCGTTCCGCAGGAAGATATGCCGTACCTTCCCGACGGCACGCCGGTCGAAATCGTTCTCAACCCGCTCGGCGTTCCTTCGCGTATGAACGTCGGCCAGATTCTTGAGACGCACCTAGGCTGGGCTTCCAAGGAGCTAGGAAACAGCTTGAAGCGCCTGTTCAGCAAGGAAGTCAAAGCCGAATCTTTGCGCCGCTGGTTCAAGGAAGTTTTCGGCGAAACCGCGATTTGGAAGTCGCTCGCGAAGCTCCAGGACGACGACCTGATCGAATACGCCGAAGGCTTCAAGGACGGCATCCCCTTCGCCACGCCCGTGTTCGACGGCGCACGCGAACCGGAAATCCGCCACCTGCTGGAAGTTGCCGGCTTGCCGAACCTCGGCAAGATCAACCTTTTCGACGGCATGACCGGTGACCAGTTCGACCAGCCGGTTACGGTCGGCTACATCTACATGCTCAAGCTGTCGCACCTTGTAGACGACAAGATTCACGCGCGCTCCATCGGCCCGTATTCGCTGATTACGCAGCAGCCTCTCGGCGGCAAAGCGCAGTTCGGCGGACAGCGCTTCGGCGAAATGGAAGTTTGGGCGCTCGAAGCCTACGGCGCCGCGCACATCCTGCAGGAGCTGCTCACGGCGAAGTCCGACGACGTTTACGGCCGCGCCAAAATTTACGAGGCCATCGTCAAAGGCGAGGCGGGCATCGAGCCGGGCGTGCCGGAGTCGTTCAACGTGCTCGTGCGCGAGTTGCAGTCGCTCTGTCTCGACGTCGAGTTGATGAAGCGGCAGAAGCCGCCGGTCGAGAAAGCCGCGGACTAAAAAGCTCCCGTGGGGGGACGATTTTATCGTGCCCCCTGCGGAGCGGACGATTTGGACCTGCAGTTTTGTAAGGGGTTCTCAGCCGGTCGGATGTTCCAGAAACATTCGACCGCGGCCCTGATGAAAGTCAGGGAGGGAGGAAACAACCTTGTATCGCAGCAGCCCGTATGATCGCGCCAGCCTCATTGCTGATTTCGATTCCATCCGCATCAGTCTGGCAAGTCCGGAAAAAATTCGTTCGTGGTCGCATGGCGAAGTCACCAAGCCGGAGACCATCAACTACCGCACGTTTAAGCCCGAGCGTGACGGCCTGTTTTGCGCGAAGATTTTCGGCCCCGTCACCGACTGGGAATGTCTGTGCGGCAAGTACAAGCGGATGAAGCACCGCGGAGTCATCTGCGACAAGTGCGGCGTCGAAGTTACGCTCAGCAAAGTCCGCCGCGAGCGCCTTGGCCACATCGAGCTGGCTTCGCCCTGCTCGCACGTGTGGTTTTTCAAGGGCTTGCCCAGCCGCATCGGCTATTTGCTGGACATTTCCATGCGTGACCTCGAGCGCATCCTTTACTTCGAAGCGTTCGTCGTTGTGGATCCCGGCGAAGTCGCTGTCCTTCGCGAGCGCGAAGTTCTGCCCGAGGAAAAGTATCGCGAACTCCAGAAAGAATACCCTGGCCAGTTCACCGCCAAGATGGGCGCGGAAGCAATCAAGGAACTGCTCCGCCGCGTCGAAGTCGACAAGCTTGCTGACGAGCTCCGCGAGAAGATGAAGGCCGATCCTTCGCTCCAGAAGCGCATCAAGTATGCCAAGCGCCTAAAAGTGCTCGAAGCTTTCCGCAAGAGCGGTAACAAGCCGGAATGGATGATTCTCGACGTGATTCCGGTGCTTCCGCCGGAGCTGCGCCCGCTGGTGCCTCTGGACGGGGGACGCTTCGCCACTTCCGATCTCAACGACCTCTATCGCCGCGTCATCAACCGCAACAACCGGTTGAAGAAGCTGATGGAATTGCACGCGCCGGACGTCATTGTCCGCAACGAAAAGCGCATGCTGCAGGAAGCCGTCGACGCTCTCTTCGACAACGGCCGCCGTGGTCGCGTGCTGCGCGGCACGAACAACCGCCCGCTCAAGTCCTTGAGTGACACGCTAAAAGGCAAGCAAGGGCGCTTCCGACAGAACCTTCTTGGCAAGCGCGTGGACTATTCGGGCCGTTCGGTCATCGTCGTCGGCCCGGAACTCAAGCTCAACCAGTGCGGTCTGCCGAAGAAAATGGCGCTCGAGCTCTTCAAGCCGTTCATCTATCACAAGCTTGAAGCCCAGGGCCACTGCACCACCATCAAGCAGGCCAAGGAAATGGTGGAGCAGCAGGAGTCCGTCGTTTGGGACATCCTGGAAGACGTGATTCGCGAGCATCCCGTTCTTCTGAACCGTGCTCCGACGCTGCACCGCCTCGGCATTCAGGCCTTCGAGCCGACGCTCGTTGAGGGCAAGGCCATCCGCATTCACCCGCTGGTTTGCACAGCGTTCAACGCGGACTTTGACGGCGACCAGATGGCCGTGCACATTCCGCTTTCGCCGGAATCGCAGGTCGAAGCGTCCGTACTGATGCTCAGCTCGCGCAACATTCTTTCGCCCGCGCACGGACTGCCTCTCGCCGTGCCCTCGCAGGACATGGTTCTGGGCATCTATTACCTGACCAAGTCCAAGCCCGGCGCCAAGGGCGAAGGCCGCGTTTTCGGTTCCACCGAAGACGTCATCCTCGCGCTCGAAGCCGGCGAAGTGGAACTGCTCACGCCAATTCGCTTGCGCTACACCGGCGAAGTCATTGACCTCACCACGGCCTACGATAACCAGGACGTGACGCACACCGAGCCAGTGAAGATGGAACGTCAGTTCATCCAGACCACCGTCGGTCGCGTCATCTTCAACTCGCACTTGCCCGAAAAATTCCCGTTCGTGAACGGGCTTCTCAAAAAGAAGGGCGTTCAGCAGCTCGTCTATTACGCCTACTTGCGCTTCGGCCTTGCTGACACGGTCGTTCTGCTCGATCACCTCAAGGCGCTGGGCTTCACTTACGCCACGCGCTCCGGCATCTCTATCGGCATCGATGACATGTTCATTCCCGGCGATAAATACAGGCTCGTTGACACGGCCGAAAAAGAAGGCGTCAAAGTCCAGCAACAGTACCTCGACGGCGCCATCACCAACGGCGAGCGCTACAACAAAGTCATCGCCATCTGGGGCGACGTCACCGAAAAAGTTGCCGACGAAATGTTCAAGGCCCTCGAAGGCCAGGACAAGGAAGGCAACATCAACCCTGTCTACGTCATGGCCGACTCCGGCGCGCGCGGTTCGAAACAGCAGATTCGCCAGCTCTCCGGAATGCGCGGCTTGATGGCCAAGCCTTCCGGCGAAGTCATCGAGACGCCCATCACTTCCAACTTCCGCGAAGGCCTCACCGTGCTGGAATATTTCATCTCCACGCACGGCGCGCGCAAAGGTCTCGCCGACACGGCGCTCAAAACCGCCGACTCCGGCTACTTGACTCGCCGCCTCGTGGACGTGGCGCAGGACGTGATCATCAACGAGTACGACTGCGGTACCACCGATGGCATCTACGTCGAACCCATCATCGAGGCGGGCGTGGAAGTCGAGCCTCTTCGCGACCGCGTTGTGGGCCGCGTTTCTCTCGACAAGATCAAGGACTTCGAGGGCAACGTCATCGTTGACGTCAACCAGGAAATCAACGAAGAGCTGGCTAACGCCATCCAGGGCGCGGGTATCGACCGCGTCCGCATCCGTTCTGTGCTCACTTGCGAATCGCGTCGCGGTGTTTGCGCGCTTTGCTACGGCCGCAACCTGGCCACCGGCCGCATGGTGGAACTTGGCGAAGCCGTCGGCGTCATCGCCGCGCAGTCCATCGGCGAGCCCGGCACGCAGCTCACCATGCGCACGTTCCACATCGGCGGAACCGCTACGCGCGTTTCCGAGCGCTCTACTCTCGAAGCCCGCAACAACGGCGTCGTCAAGTTCGTGGACCTTAAGCACGTCGAAGGTCGCGGCGGTACGCTCATCGCCATGAACCGCTCCGGCCTCATCGCCATCGTGGACGAAAAGAACCGCGAGAAGGAGCGCTACCACGTCGTTTACGGCGCGCGCCTCCGCGTTCAGGACGGTGAACACGTCACCCACGGCCAGGTTCTCGCCGAGTGGGATCCGTTTACCTTCTCGATTCTGACGGAAACCTCCGGCACGGTGAAATTCGATGACTTGAAGACCGGCGTCACCATTGAAGAGCAGGTCGACGAAGTCACCGGCCTTTCTCAGGACGTCGTGACTCTGCCGCCGGGCGATGAAAAGCATCAGCCCGCAATTCTGATTCGCGACTCTTCCGGCAAAGTCCGCAAGAAATACCTCATGCCTTCGCGCGCCCACTTGATGGTGCGCGACGGCGACGATGTTCAGGCCGGCGACGTGCTCGCGAAGATTCCACGCGAAACCACCAAGACCAAGGACATCACCGGCGGTCTGCCTCGCGTCGTCGAACTCTTCGAGACTCGCAAGCCCAAGGATCCCGCCGTCATCAGCGAAATTGACGGCGTCGTCCGCTACGGCGAAATCGCCAAGGGCATGCGCAAGATCTACGTCGAGAGCGAGGATGGCAAGACCACCAAGGAATACTCCATCCCGCGCGGCGTGCACATCAACGTGCAGGAAGGCGATCACGTCAAGGCCGGCGAGGCATTGATTGACGGTCCGCTCAACCTTCATGACCTGCTCGCCGTTCTCGGCGAGAAGTTCACCCAGGCTTATTTGGTCAACGCCATTCAGGAGGTCTACCGCCTCCAGGGCGTCAACATCAACGACAAGCACATCGAAGTGATCGCGCGCCAGATGATGCGCTGGGTCAAGGTCGAAGACGTTGGCGACACCAACTTCCTCCTCGAAGAGCAGGTGGACAAGTTCCGATTCCGCGAGGAGAACGACGAAGCCATCAAGCGCGGCGGTCGTCCTGCTACGGGCCGCCCGCTGCTCTTGGGCATCACCAAGGCGTCGCTCTCGACGGATTCGTTTATCTCCGCCGCGAGCTTCCAGGAAACCACGCGCGTGCTTACCGAAGCGGCCGTTGCCGGCAAGGTGGACTATCTCCGCGGCCTCAAGGAAAACGTCATCATGGGCCGGCTCATTCCTGCCGGCACGGGCCTCGAGCATTACCGCAACATTCAGTTGTTGACGGAAATGCCCGCTCCTGTTCCGGTCGAGGAAATTCCGGAAGCTGCCGAGCTCACCGCTGAAGAAGCGGCTGCGCTCGATTTCCTCCAGAAAGACACCGAAGCCGACGCCGCCACCGAGGGCTAACCTCGCTTCTCTGGGTGAACTCGATCGGCATAAAACCTGACTTGCTTTTGGCCTTGAAGGCCAAACCGGGCAACTGGGTTCAAGCGGGGCCCCACCACCAGTTGGGGCCCCGTTTCTTTTTCCCGGCGCCCTTTCTGGTTCAAGACGTATAGACCGTTGCCTTACAGGAACTCCTGCATTGCGCTTTTGTTGAAGGCCGGTTCGTTGAGTCCATACAATGAAGTGGACTCGCATGGCCGGCGGTTGGCCGATTCAAGGGCCCTTCGTCCCTTTTAATGAACGATAAAAACCAAAACGCGCAGGGCGGCAAGAAGAGCTCTTCGTCCAAAGAGGCCCGCCGCTCCGCCCTTTCCTCGAGCTTCGAGCAGTTCGAAAAACGCCAGAATGAGCTTTGGCGGCTCACCTATCTTATTCTCTTTCTCTTGGGTCTCGCTTACGCCTGGACTTCCTGGGGCTCGCTTCGCTCCCTGACGCACCGCTTCGAGGCTCTGCCGGTCGGCCTGGTCGTTCTCGTGCTTCTCTTCGGCGCTTACATGTGGAAGAAGACCCGCGAAATTTCCGAGCTTCGCGGGCTCTTGCGCGGCCTGGAAGAGCGCGACACGCAGCCGCCCAGCGACAAGCAGTTAGACCAGCTCTTCGACATCATTTCCAGCTCGCAGCAGGGCTACCGCGATTTAATCGACTCCTTCGACGACATTTTGATGGCCGTCACCATGGACGGCAGGATTCGCGCCGTTAACCGCATCTTTACCGATCTGGTTGACACGCCATTCCAGCAAGTCATCGGCAGCCCGCTTGCTGAATTTGTTCAGGCCGGTTCCCAGCAGGAAACCGATCTCCTCGAGCGGGCCAGGCCGCGCTTCATGGAACGCCGTCATTGGACCGGTGTCGTTCAGGTTCGGCTGAAGAATCAATCCGCGCCGTTTTATTTCGATTGCGTGGCCCACGCCATGATGCGCGGCGACACCATCAATGGCATCACCGTTCTTGCGCGCGACGTTTCCGCTCTTCGCCGCAACGAAACGCGCTTCACCGAACTTTTCGAAACCCTCCAGGAAGGTATCTACATCACCACGCCCGAAGGCCGCATCCTCGACGCCAACCCCGCGCTGGTGCGCATGCTGGGCTACGAATCCAAAGAGGACTTGCTCAAACGGCAAGTCTCCGAAATCCTCGTCGATCCCGCAGAACGCAAAGCACTGAAGCACCAAGTCGAGACTCAGCCCATGGTGCAAGGCCGCGAAATCACGCTTCTGCGCAAGGACGGCACTTCCATCGTTTGCATCAACAGCGCCGCCGCCGTTCGCGACAACACCGGCAAAGTGGTTCGCTACCAGGGCGCGGTCATGGACATCACCGAACGCCGCGAGATGGAGCACCGCCTCCATCGACAGCAGGAATTCGCACGCCGCCTGGTCGACAATTTCCCCGACCTGATCCTCGTACTCGACGCCGACTCCCATTACACCTTCATCAGCCCGCGCTGTAAGGACGTGCTGGGCTACTCGCTTGAGGAAGCGCAATACATGGAGTTCGGCGGCCGCACCCATCCGGAGGATTTGCCGGCAGCCACATCCATCCGCAAGGACATTCTTGCCGGGAAGCAGACCGTTGCTTCCATGGAGCTCCGTGTCCGCCACAAGCAAGGCGATTGGCGCCGCATTCGTTTCACCTTCAGTCCGCTCTCCGATGAAAGGGGTAACATCGAAGGCGTGGTCCTTTCTGGCCGCGACGTCACCGACATCAAGCGCCTCGAAGAGCAGCTCATCCAGGCGGAAAAACTCGCCGCCATGGGCCAGATGCTTGCTGGCGTCGCCCACGAGCTGAACAATCCTCTCACTGCCGTCCTCGGCGTTACCGAACTCCTTCGCGAGCGCGCTCCGGCTGACGAATCCTTCCGCCGCCAGCTCGATTTGACGCATCGCCAGGCGCGCCGCGCCGCCCGCATCGTTCAGAACCTGCTCGAGTTTTCACGTCCCGCCTCGGCGCAAAAGAAGCTCGTGGAGGTCAACAATCTCGTCGAGCGCACGCTCCAGCTCCACGAACATTCGCTGCGCCGCAACAACATCGAAGTTGATTTTCGCCCGGACACCACACTGCCCGGCGTCATCGCCGACGCCAACCAGCTCATCCAGGTCTTCCTCAACCTGGTCACCAACGCCGAACAGGCCATCCGCGAAGTCCGCGATTCCGGCCGCCTCCAGATTCGCCCCGGCCTCAGCGGCAACCGCATTAGCATCACGTTTCAGGATGACGGCGTCGGCATTCGCCCCGAAGCCCTGCCGCGCATCTTCGATCCCTTCTACACCACCAAGCGCCCCGGCGGCGGCACCGGCCTCGGCCTGAGCATCTGCATGTCCATCATTCGCGAGCACGGCGGGCTCATCGGAGCCGAAGCGCTCCCCGCCGGCGGCACCGTGTTCACCGTTTCTCTGCCGCCCGCTCCAGCGGAAAAATCGCTGGCGGAGAAACTCGAAACTTCCGCTCCTTCCGAAGCGGGAGCCGGTTCCTCTTCCGCCGTGGGCATGCTTGGCGTCGCGCCCGAGGAATCCAGCTTTCCTTCCCTCCCCGCCGCATCGGCGAAATCTGCGGCCCCGAACGCCATGGCCATGACGCCCTCGGCCGAAATCCTCAAAGGCCGCAGCGTGCTCGTCCTCGACGACGAAGAAAGCTTGCGCCTGCTCTTGCAGGAAGGCCTCTTCGCCCAGGGCCTCCGCGTGGACTGCGCCGCCACCACCGAAGACGCGGTCGCTCTCATTCGACGCTTCTGGGAAAACGGCCCGATGTCTTTGAACACTGACATCGGGGACAATGGCGGGCGCTCCTCGGACGCTGTTGCGTCCTCACCTGAAAATGGCGCGCGCCCGGGCTACGACATCCTGCTTTGCGACCTGCACCTTTCCGCCGGCGGCCACTTCGTGGACGGCCGCCAAGCCGCTGCCCGCCTCCTTGAAGCCGCAGTCGCCGCCGGTCTGCCAAAGCCCATTGTCGTCTACATGTCCGGGGACCTGATGGACCTCGGCCCGGAAACTCCCTCCCGCGGCGAACCCTTCTTGTTGCAGAAGCCCTTCCGCATCTCCGACGTCCTCGCCCTGTTTAGGGAAGTCCTGACCCCGACTCCTGAACCTCAGCCCAAATAGCCTCCCACCCACCTCTCCAGCACCGGGACGGGACTGGATACAAGCTATAACTTCCCGGCCTCCGCGGGGGGAGAGGGACGAATTTTTCTCTTGACATCCTCTTTGCCAAGTCCCAGGAAGGTGGTGGGCTTACGGCCTTACTTAAAGCTAAGTCGGCCGTTTCATATGTTCGGTCACGTATTTTCTAGGCTGCCTTGACCGCAGGGTGGCCCAGTCTCCGCAGCAGTCGAGTAAGATTGTGTCGCGTGAAACGCCACTGGAAAGGCCGGGCGATGGTTTCATAATGCCGCTCAAAAGCCAGTAGACGGCCTACCAACTCCTGCCGAGAAGAAAAATCGTTGGGCGTCAGGACCTTTCGTTGGATGATCGAGAAATAGATTTCGATTTGATTGAGCCAACTGGCATGGACGGGCCCGTGAACGAGCACCAGGTTGGGATACTTGCCCTGGAGCCTTTGGACTGACCGGGGACCTCGATGCGAAGAACCGTTGTCGACGATCCAGAAAACCCTTCGCGCCCGGCGATAGGGATGCTGTTGCATGACTTGATCAACCAGGCGATCAAAGGGGGCGATTCCGGTTTTGGCTTCGCAGCGACCGAAGAGTTTGGCTTGGTGGACGTCCAGGGCGGCCAGATAGGCCCAAGCTCCCCGCCGCTCGGATTCATGCTCGACTTTCATCGGCTGACCGGGTTGTGCGGGTAAAGAGGCCGCCTTTCGGCAGCGCGCCTGAATACTGGTTTTCTCGTCGGCCGAGAGAACGAACTCGTTCGTAGCGAGTTTACGGCCCTTCCAGAGGCGTTGGTACAACTCCAGGATGCGTCCGGCCTTGGTTTCAAAATCCGGGTCTCGCGGAAAGATCCAGCAGCGATGCTGCCAAGGACGGGATGGCGTCCTCGTTCAGCCATCGCCAGATGGTGGTGTCACTGAGGGAGGCCGTCAGCCCACAGGCGCGGACATGGGAGCCGAGTTCGGCCACACTCCAGCGAGAAAGCGGCTCGCCCACGTGAGCAGGGAATTCACAGGCGACGGCTTTAACGCCCACGACCAGCTCTGGGGGAAAAAACCCGGGGTCGGCCGGGGCGGGGAAAGTCTTCCAGGCCTCCCAGTCGTTTTTCGAAGAACCGTTTTCGCCAGCGGCTGACGATCTCGCGGCGCGTACTGAGGCTGTTGGCGATCTCGTCATTCGAAAGGCCCTGCTCAGCGAGGAGGATCATCTTGGCCCGCGCCACAATAAAATATGGTAACGTATATTTATTGGCGCGTCGTTCCAGCTCCCCTCGCTCTTTTTTGGTAAGGACGATCTTGTACGGGCTTCTTCGTGGCAAATTAGTGCCCTCCCCAAGCGAACATAGCAGGGAGGGGCCAAAAACGGCAAATAATACGTTATCGTATTTATGAAAGAGAGCACTAAGCTAACCACTCGGCGAAGCCGCGTCATTTGGAGGCTGGGGGCTTGGCGCCGGAGGCAGCGTCCACGCCAAAGTCCCAGACGAAGAGGTTCATGCCATCGGAGAGAATTTCCGCCAAGGCGTATTCCCCGGGAGGAAGCGGCTCGCCCAGGGTGAAGCGGAACACAGTCGGCGCAATCTCCCAGCGCTGTAGCGACATGGTCTGGCGCTTCTCTTCCATTTGTTGCCCGAAGAGGCTCTTGATGGACTCCAACTGCCGCTTCCCGCCCTTGACCGTGGCGCGCACCAGCTCGACTTCCGGCCCGGACTCGCCCGGGCGGCTGCTTTTCTCGATCGGGGTGACGCGGTCCGGGTCGGGGGGCGCTTCGCGGAGGTAAAACTCGAGGTTCGAGCCGGACATGCGCACCTTGGCGCGGGGGCCGGGAATATCAATAATTCTCTTCCCCGGAACGATCGGGACCGGCACGAGCACCTGCTTCAGAAACTGTTTCTTGTCCGCCCGGATTTCGGCGCCGGCCTGCTCGAGTTGCGTGACGTGCTTGCCGTCAATGACAAACATGCCTTCGCCCGGCGGCAGGAACACGCCAGGCGCGACTTGCAGACTCGCGTCCACGTCCATGACGGTGTCAATGCGCTGCGCTTCTTCCTGCGTGTGGACTTTTCGCGCGAAGGCTTCTTCGTCGGTCTTCTCGGCGGCTTCGGCTTTGGCCGTGGCGTCCCAGTCCACCAGGGCCGCGGGAATCTCTTCCCAAGTGCCGCGCTCGACGCTGTAGTAGCGGACGCGGTCGCCCTTGCGCTCGTAGGTGCGCACGAGTTGGAATGAGCCATCCTTCAGCATGAGCTTCTTGCCGCGCGGCAGGACGTACTTGTCGTCGCGGGGTGCCTTGTCCCTCGTTGGACTTGGCGCTGGGTTGGCCGACTGGGCCTGGAGCGAGCCGCCGACGGGCCTGGCGGATCGCGGGTGTCCGGCGACAATCGTGGCTGCCAGAAACACACCCAAGGACGCCAAGACGGACAAAAAAGGGAGTCTCATGGATGTTCTCTTAGTATTGCGATGCATGGGGAACCAGCCCAGTTTACCCTCGAAAGGCCAGCATACGCCCTGAGCTTTTGTCCTGGCAACCGGGTTGGGCGGGGTCATTGCTTGAGTTTCCACGGCAGGAGAAGAAAAGACGCGAAGCAAGCTTAGGCGCGGAGAAGGCGGCGTCAAGCCGCCGCACTCCCCGCCAAAGAGACCTAAATACGATTGGCTCTCTGGCGAGCCATCAAAAATCCCGGTTTTGGGTGCTACCTTGTCACGTTGCTACGTTGTTACGTTTTCGGCGACGTTAGTGAGTGCACTTGGGAAACAGGGTTACCAGAACCATGAGGTCGGAAAGCGTAAAGAGCCACTGATCGGCCTTTATGCCGGCGGCTTCAGCGGCGCGGGCGATGAAGCCGAGGTGACGGGTCTTGGCGAAATTATGTACGTGCTCGACGCAAATCCCCGTGAGACTGGAAACTTCCGAATCTGTGAAAATCTTTTGACTCGACTTGACCGTGACCATGGCCTTGCTCCTCGGACTTGGGCCCAATTTACGCTCTCACTTTTTCTTAGATGCTGTGAGCATCGTATTTGTTCCTATTTCTTCCGAGCAATAGTCGTTCCGTTTCGAATGCCAAAAACCTTCCGGCTAGTACTGTCCCCTAAACGCGCGAAAAACGGCCGTTTTTCCGCATATTTTGTGATGGCAAACGAATAGTACGAAGGCGAAAGAAGGAGGAGCGAGGAGAAGGAAAGTTCTACTTATGCAAAGTTGTTACAGTTTTCGGGAGATGCGCGGCGATTTCCTTCAGCTGTTTGGTGTGCCGAATCTGGTGGGAAGCGATCATTTGGAACCACTCGCGGAGGTTCAGGGTGCCAAGAAAGGGATGGGGCATGTGATATTTTCTTAGGTTCTTTCCTCTAGTTTTCTCCTCCAGAAAAACCCTGGTTTGCTGACGCACTTCACGGAGATGGGCGAGCATTTTATCCTTTTCGCAAACTAGTGCGGGATCCAGTGGGATGGGCGTCTTGCGGGGGATGAGGCGCGACTCCACTAGGGCCATGGGAAGATGAAAGCGCTTCGAGAAGGGTCGAGGTTTCGGTGGGTTTTGCAGGAGCTTGCCGGCGTTTTGGATGATGAGTGTCTCGACTTGGATTAGGTGGCAGGCGAGCTCTCCGGCCGACCAGCGGCCTTCGCAAGGGCAGGACTTCCACTGATCGGCAGGAATGGCGTCGGCAGCGGCCAAAAATTGCTTCTCCGCACGAGCGAGATTCTCGGTGATGGATTGGAGCGATGGCACGGCCTCATTTTATAGCACCAGGTGGGAGGCGCAGAATGGCCCGCTATTTCGCAAGCGAAACCTGAAAAGGCGAGGCACCCCGCGAGGCAGCTCGCCGCTAGAAGAGAGCGGGAGCGGCGCGAAGAGCGATTCCTCGTCGCTGCTCGCTTCGCTCCTTGGAATGACAGGCTTTTTTGTTTTTGAGCAAACTCTTAGACGTCGGGGCCGCCCGCCTGTTCGAAGCTGTGGGCGAGTTGCAAGACGCGGGCTTCGCCAAAGGGCGGGCCGAAGATTTGCAGGCCGACGGGAAGCTGGCCGTCGATTTTGCCGCAGGGGACGGAGATGCCGGGAACGCCAGCGAGTGAGCCGGTAACGGTATAGATGTCGGCGAGATACATCTGGAGCGGATCGCTGGTGCGCTCGCCCAGATGGAAGGGCGGAACGGGAGAAGTGGGTGTGAGGATGGCGTCCACCTTGGTGAAGGCGGCGCGAAAGTCCCGGGCGATAAGAGCGCGGACTTTTTGACCTTTCAGATAGTAGGCGTCGTAGTACCCGGCGGAGAGAACGTAGGTGCCAAGGACGATGCGACGCTTCACTTCGGGGCCGAAGCCGGCGCCGCGAGTTTTGCGATACATGGCGAGGAGGGAATCATCGGGGATGCGCAGGCCGTAGCGGACGCCGTCGTAGCGCGCGAGGTTCGAACTGGCTTCGGCAGTGGCGATGATGTAGTAGGCCGCGATGGCGTAATCGGTGTGGGGCATGCGAATTTCGACGAGTTCGCAGCCGAGCTTGCGGAAAAGTGCGACGCCTGCTTCGATTTTTTGCCGGACGCCGGAGTCCATGCCTTCGGCGAAATACTCTTTGGGGATACCGAGGCGCGGGCGTTTGAGAGGCTTCGCGAGTTCGGCGACGTAGTCCGGAACGGGAGCCGTCGTCGAAGTGGAATCGTTGGGATCGCGTCCAGAGATGGTTTGCAGGATGGCGGCGACGTCGCGCACTTTAGTGGCAAGGGGGCCGATGCGGTCGAGCGAAGAAGCGAAGGCAATCAGGCCATAGCGCGAAACGCGGCCGTAGCTGCCCATCATTGCGGGAATGCCGCAAAAAGAGCCGGGCTGGCGGATGGAGCCGCCCGTGTCGGTTCCGAGCGAGGCGACGGCAAGGCCGGCTGCGACAACCGCCGCCGAGCCGCCGCTGGAGCCGCCAGGGACGCGGTCGGGCGCGTTTGGGTTTCTCACCGGGCCGTAGGCGGAGTTCTCGTTGGAGCTGCCCATAGCGAATTCGTCGCAATTGGTTTTGCCCAAAATGACGGCGCCGGCGGCCTCGAGGCGTTCAACGGCGGTCGCGTCGTAGGGAGGAATGTAGTTTTCGAGGATTTTCGAGCCGCAGGTGGTTTTTGTGCCGCGCGTGCTGAGGACGTCCTTGACGGCCACGGGAACGCCTGCGAGGGGTGGAAGAGGACCGCCGCTTGCGATGAGAGCGTCAACTCGGTCGGCTTGGCGGCCGGCGCGCTCGGGAGTAAGCGCAAGAAAGGCGTTCAGTTCGGGATTCCGGGCCTCGATGCGCTTGTAGAAGTCAGCGAGAAGCTCGCGGGCGGAGATTTTCTTCGCCGCGAGGGCTTCTTTGATGCCGTCGATGGTCCACTTGGCGGTCATGGCAAAGGTAATTTTTTCCGAAGGGCGCGATTATCATGCCCTGCGTCTTGAATTCATTGAATCGTCCCAAGCTGGGGCGCAGCATGCTGCGCCCGTACCAATTCGCCAGAAATGGGCCCAGCGAGACGCCGGCGTTACAAAATCAACGCTCGATCACCTTGGGGACGCGGAAATAGGGCGGCTCAGGATCGGGCGCATGACGCAAAACGTCTTCGCCGACGGCGCAGGGCACGGTCAAATCCTCGCGCAGAGTTGCATCCGCGCTCTGGTCATCGGCCAAGACCTGAGCCATGGGCTCGACCTTGGAGGTATCCAGCTCGTTGAGCTTGCCGATGTACTCGAGAATTTCGTCAATTTGCGCGCAGTAAGTCTCGAGCTCGGCCTCGCTCAAATCCAGGTAGGCCAGCTCTGCCACGCGCAACACGTCTTCCCGGCTGATTTTCACGGCGATTTCCCCATAGGTTCCAAACAACTCAAAATTTTAGCACAGCCTCGGAAGGAGGCCGGTCGCAGGGCTTCGCCCAGCGGAATTTGGCCTGGTCAACCCTGGTCTTGCGCTTTGCGCCGCACGATTCTAGGCTGATTTTTTGCAGAAGCATACAGAAAGGCACCTCTTATGCGCAACAAGAAACATCCCGCCAAAAAGCCCAGCACCGAAAACCTTACTCGCCGGAAGTTCCTAGGAGGGGTGATAGGCAGCTCGGTTCTGGCGGGCCTTGCCGATCCTGAGCTCTGGGCCGCAGGCGAGGAAAATGGAATCCCGTACCGCCGCCTGGGCCGAACGCAGGAACGCGTTTCCCTTGTTGGGCTTGGGGGTTACCACCTTGGCGTGCCCGGCGAGCAAGAGAGCATCCGCATCATCCGCACCGCCCTGGACAGCGGGATCAACTTCCTCGACAACTGCTGGGACTACAACGGCGGCGCGAGTGAAGTCCGCATGGGGAAAGCGTTGGCCGACGGCTACCGGAAGAAAGCATTTCTGATGACGAAAATCGACGGCCAGACGCGCAAGGCGGCTACGGCGCAGCTCGAGGAATCGCTGCGGAGGCTGCAAACCGATCACGTCGACCTTCTCCAGTTCCATGAGGTTATTCGGCCAACGGATCCGGAGCGCATCTTCGGGCCAGATGGTGGCATGCAAGCGGTTCTGGAGGCCCGGAAAGCGGGGAAGGCTCGCTACATCGGGTTTACGGGGCACAAGAGTCCGGACATTCACTTGAAGATGCTCGAGACGGCGTCTTCGCATAAGTTTCACTTTGACGCAGTGCAAATGCCGCTCAACGCGATGGACGCGCATTACGAAAGCTTCGAGAAAAGAGTCCTTCCCGTGCTGGTGAAGAATGAAATCGGCGTCCTGGGAATGAAGCCGATGGGCTCCGGGCTGTTGCTTCGGAGCAAGACGCTGTCGCCGGTGGAATGTCTCCACTACGCCATGAACCTGCCGACCAGCGTGGTCATCACCGGCTGCGAATCGATGGAGAATCTGCAACAGGCTCTCGACGCGGCGCGTTCGTTTAAACCGTTCGCTGCCTCGGAAAGAGATGCACTCTTGGCACGAACCGCGGAAGCCGCACGGAACGGCGAGTTCGAACGGTACAAAACGAGCCACGACTTCGACGGGACCTACCAAAATCCACAGTGGCTTGGATAGCGAGGACTGGGATTTGTTGGCGCTGCCGGAGAGAAGCTCTCTTCGCCCGTTCTTAGCGGCCCACTTGAGAGGCCAGCTTCGGTTCGAATGGGACTTCGGAGTCGTGCATGCTGGGCATGCGCCAATGGCCGCCGGTCAACGAAGCTCAGAAAGCGGGGCACGTGGACCCGAAGATGGACCCCACACGCCTGGCGTTCGAGGTTCATGCCATGGCCATGGGGGCACACTGGGCCTACCAGTTGCTGGATGACCGACAGGCTCATTCGCCGCGCCTGTCGTAGGCCACTGCGGGCGTCGGTTCTACAGCGTTTGCAAGCCAAGGGTTGTGGAGTTTTACTCGATCAGAGCCTTAATAAGTGCCGCGTGAAACATCCAAGTAGGTGCTCACATCGCTCAAGATTTTCGAAAGCGCACGAGCGAGTTCATGACCAGCGACGTCACGAGGCAACCTCAAGCAGAGAGGACCTCTCGCTGTTTGTATCCCTCCTCCGCACTTATGGGCGGATCGTATCTTATGCTCGCGTGGACGGATAAGACAAAGTCGACAAATCCCCATGCAAGCGCCCATAAGTAGTGCAACGACCAACGACCTGAAAAGGAGCTGTTTCATTGTCGTCCCGCTAGCCTCGGTGCCAGAGGGCTTCGGCGGTTTTGCGGGGGTATTTTTTGGCGATGTAGTTGTCGACGAGGGATTGGAAGGCGGCGGCGAGTTCCTCGTAAGTGCCTTCGAGGGTGACGTCTTTCTTTCCGTCGATGTACACGGGGCAGCGCGGGGCTTCGCCGGTGCCGGGCAAGCTGATGCCGATGTTGGCGGCCTTGGATTCGCCGGGGCCATTCACGATACAACCCATCACGGCGAGGGTCATGTTCTCGACGCCTTCATATTGCGTTTTCCAGACCGGCATGTTGTCGCGAATATAGCCCTGAATGCGTTCGGCCAATTCCTGGAACGTGGTGCTGGTGGTCCGGCCACAACCAGGGCAGGCGGTCACGCTTGGCGCGAACGAGCGCAGGCCGAGAGCCTGCAGCAGCTCGCAGGCGGCGTAGACTTCTTCGCGGCGATCGCCGCCGGGGCGCGGCGTCAGCGAGATGCGAATCGTGTCGCCGATGCCTTCATAGAGCAGAATTGCCAGTGATGCCGCCGACCAGATTTGGCCCTTCATGCCCATGCCCGCTTCGGTGAGGCCGAGATGGAGAGGCTGCTCGGTTTTGGCGGAAAGATCGCGGTACACGGTTATGAGGTCGCGGGGCCGCGAAGTCTTGCAGGAGATAATGATTTGGTCGTGGCGCAGGCCGGATTCGAGCGCCAGTTCCGTCGATTCCAGAGCGGAAATGACCATGCACTCGTTGATGATTTCTTCGGAATCTTTGCCTAGATTATTGTCGGTGTTTTCCTGCATCTTGCGGATGACCAGCTCTTGATTGAGCGAGCCGCCGTTGACGCCGATGCGGACGGGCTTGCCGTTGTCGACCGCGATCTTGCAGATGGTGGAGAATTGTTCGTCGCGGCGCTGGCCCGCGCCAACATTGCCCGGGTTGATGCGGTATTTGTCAAGCTGCCCGGCGCATTCCCTGTATTTCGTCAGCAGGACGTGGCCGTTGTAGTGAAAATCGCCGATGATGGGCGCGCGGCAACCGACGTCGAGCAGGCGCTTCTTGATTTCCGCAACGGCCGCTGCAGCTTCGGGGACGTTCACGGTCCAACGCACAATTTCGGAACCGGCCTCGGCCAGTTCTACGGTTTGCTTGAACGTGGATTCGATGTCGGCGGTGTCCGTGTTGGTCATTGACTGGACAACGATGGGCGCGCCGCCGCCCACCTGGACCTGTCCCACCTTCACGCCATAGGTCTTGCGGCGCGGATGGCGAGTAGCGGTTGCGTCAAATCCTTCAATTTGAGTGAGCATTTCTTTCTATTTTAGCCTGAGTGGCTTGCCGCGCGAAAGTCCGCGCCCTTACGGTTTTGCGTCGGGATATTCCAAGCGATACAAAGGCTCAAGACCGGTCTTTTTCAGAAGCCCTACAACCTCGACGGGAGATAGCCGGCGGCCGGGCCGCTCGCTGGCATTGGCAAATTGACAGCCAAGCACAGCCATCACGGCGGTGTGAATACCCAGCAGGCTCGGATCGATTTTTTCAAAGGTATCGACGATGGTGTGGTGCCGCACGTCGTAGTCGCCGCGTTCGACGCGCAAGGCGTATGCCGGCACGCCAGCCACCATGAAGGATTCGTGGTCGGAATCGAAGTCGGCATCCATATAGACGCCGTCGGCGCCGAGGGGAGCCAGCGGCTTGAGCAGTTTTTTCGTGGCTGCGGCAAGGTCCTGTCGGCCATTGAGCTGAAGGCCGAGGACTGCCTGGGCGCCGGAATCGGTGTTGATGACGGCGCGGATTTTGTCGAGCTCGGCGTGATGCTGTTCGACGTAGGCGCGCGAGCCGTTGGCCAATTGTTCTTCGCCGGAGAAAAACACGAATCGGATGGTGTGCTGGGGGCGAATTCTGAGCATTTCAAGGATGCGAGCGGCTTCGAGCACCGTGGCAACACCGGCGCCGTTGTCGTTGGCGCCCTGCGCGGGGTCCCAGGAATCGAAATGCGCCGTCAATAGCACCATTTCGTTCGCGTCTGAACCTTCCAGGTCGGCGACGACGTTGCGTTCGCGGCCCGGGCCGGGTGCGAAAGAGTTCTGGACGTCGAGCCGGAGTTTCACGGGGCCCTTGGCAAGCAATCGCCGGAGAAGCGCTGCGTCTTCGGCGGCTATGGAAAGGATGGGGAGAGGAGCGCGGGGATAAAAGCCAAAGGCCGAAGTGTAAACCATGCGATTCGGCTTGTCGGAGACGATGAACATTGCCGCGGCACCTGCCTGGGCGAGTTGCCTGGCAATCATGACCCGTGATCCCGCGTACGCGGAGGAAACACCGCTGCTCAACAGGTCGACGATGACGGCGGCTCCGCGCACTTGCTCGCGCGTGGGGACGTGGTTTTCGCTGGGCGCTCCGAAGTCCGCCAACGGCACTTCGATGGGGCCTGCGGTGCCCGGAACCCATCCGTAGGAGCCGATGTACAAGGCGCGGCGGACCGGGCTGATCACTTCGCCCTTTGCTGTTCCGTGCCCCCAGACCGAGGCTAGTTCGTATTCTTCGAAGTGCGCGTTGTGGTAGCCCGCTTCTTTCAGGGTTTTGAGAATGAGTTCGGCGGTGGCTCGAGATTCAGGACCTCCGGTAATTCTGCCACCAATGGTGTCAGTGAGGGTTTCCAGGAAGGTCGATGCTCCTCCCCGCGCCAAGGAATAGCCCATGATACGAGCAATGTCTTCTTCTGCTGTTGCGCCAACGTCAGGTTTGGGCGGGGCCGACTGGGGCGTGGTGGTCACTGCGCTAAACAACAAGACAGAGATTGCCGCGAAGAAGTGGCGCATGTTCTCCTCCAAGCTGGTTTTGCAAAGACGGTACAACTCTGTGACGGGCAACATATCACGCCCGGGCCGATCCGAGGGCGTTTGTGGGAGGGGGCAGAAGTTCGAGGCCCCAGGGCAGGAGGCTGGCGGAGGCCTAGTCCGAGATTAAGACGAGGCGGCTTGCTGGCCGATTATGCCGCCAAGGCCGAGGGCGTCGGCGTGTTCGCGCATGGCGGCGATGCAGAAGGCGATGTGCTGTTCAAGCGGGATGCCAAGTTCTTCGGCGCCTTTGCGAACGTCTTCGCGTGAAACCCCTTTGGCGAAGAGTTTGTCCTTCATGCGGCGCTTCACGGAGTCAACCTCGAGATCAAGGATGCTTTTTGACGGACGCACGTAGGCGCAGGCAGTAAGGAAGCCGGCCAATTCGTCGCAGGCGAAGAGCGTGTGTTCCAGAGCGGACTGGCGTGGGACGTTGCAGTAATCGGCGTGGGAAAGGATGGCGCGGACGATCTCCTCGGCGTAGCCCTGCTGGCGCAAGATTTTTGCGCCTTCCGAGGGGTGGCCCTGGTCGGGAGAGTGTTCGTGGTTAGGCCAGCGCTCGTAATCGAAGTCATGGAGCAGGGCGGCGAGGCCCCAAGTTTCTTCGTCGGAGCGAGATTTGCGGGCGTAAGCGCGCACGCAGGCTTCCACGGCGAGCATGTGTTTGCGGAGCGATTCAGACTGCGTATATTCGCAGAGCAATTTCCAGGCGTCTTCGCGCGTCGGCATGCGGCCCCCCGAAGAGACAAGAAATAGTTTAGCGCAGGGGCGAAGGAAGGGGGAAGGGAGGTAAGGAGTAGGGACAGAAGAGCGGAGGGGATAAAGGAAGCCAAGGAACAGATAAAGGTGCGCGTGCAGCCGAATTTATAGGCGGGTGGTGATAGGGCAGGGCTTTGCTGAATGGGAGACCACGCAGTTAGGGTAGGTCAGCACAAAGTGGCGCAAAAAAGTGACCACAATCTGTAGGGGAGCGAGGTGCGGGGTGCACAAGGCTTGGCGGAAAAAGGAGGGTGGGGAAGGGGCGGCTGGACGAAAGGACAGCGAAAAGGGGGCGTAAAAAGGGAGAACAAACGGAAGCCTCGCAAAGAAAGTACGAAAATACTCTTGACAAGAAAACGCGGTTCACACGATACTCCCATCGCGCCAGTAACTGTCTTCCCCCTGTGAGAACGTTCCGACGTTCCTCCCCTATCCGCACGCCGGAAAAAACGTCAGCAAGGAGCACCGGTGTCGGCACAATTGAATAAAGACGAGATGAACACGCTCGAAATGGACCGGGAAGTGATCCGCTGCAAGACGTGTGGATTGGTACAGTACAGGACGCGCACGGGAAATTGCCGGCGTTGCGTGCGCGCATTGCCTCAGCGCCTGGAATTCATGATTCCCCCGCCGGCGCCGGCGGAGGAAGCGACGGCCGAGCCAGCCTCGGAGAAGCTCGTGAATCAGCAAACGGTGGAGAACATCGGGCAGCGAATTCGCCAGTTGCGAGAATCGCGCTCGATGACCCAGAGCCAACTGCAATCGCGCTCGAAAGTGTCGCGCTCCTATCTCTCAAGAATCGAAAGCGGGCAAATGACGCCCAGCCTCGGCACGCTCGAGAAAATCTCGGAAGCGCTAAACGTGGGGCTGAACCGGTTCTTCATCCCGGAATCGGACGGCGAAGCGCTGCTGGAGGATCCGTTCATCCAGGGTTTGCGGCCGTTCCTGCGGCAATTGGACTGGGAGCAATGGCAGTCGATCCTAAAGAGGCTGCAGGCGATTAGCGATCACCTTCAAGCGGCACCGGTGAATCTCCGCCCTATCGGTAATCCGGCGCGGCTTCCGCAAAGCGCGCCGGCGAATGGCCATCTTGCCGGACATATCGGGACCGGCCATTCGAACGGCGTTGCGCATGCGCACCTGCATCCGCAAGGCTACGCGGTGCGGCCGAGCGGGCCGTTTGGCGCTGCGAGCAAGCCGGCGTTTCTGAGGACGCTGGCAAGATAATTCCGGTCTCAAAAATCTAAACAAATTAACGCGGCGTGACCCCCCGGTTGCGCCGCGTTTTTTCTTTGTGAAGGGGTATTTCGTGGGCTGAGCGGGGAAACTATTCGCGGATGACGGAGACTTTGGATTCCGGAACTTCCATGCGCATCAGGCGGTGGTTGTTGTCGAGCAGGAGCTGGATTTCCAAGTCGGATGAGTCGACCTTCAGGCCTTCGTAGGTTTTGCCATCGGCTTTGGCAGAGCCGGTGGAGGCCACTTTGACCGTGCCCGGGGTCAATTCTTGCGGGATGAGCACGGGGAAATCTTGTTCGCCGCCCTTGGACCAATCGTACAAGCGGGCGAGGATGCCGTACTGATAGTAAAGATTGTTGTCCAGAATAGCGATCCGCGGAGTATTGAAGGAGAGATCTTGTTCGAAGGGATGTAACGGGTCTGCGCCTTTGACCTGGATGCTGATTTTGGCTACACCGTTGGCAAAAAGGACGTGCGCGTTCATGGTTTTGTCGGTTTGCGTGGTCCAGTCGTAACTGATAGGAGTGCCGTCGGATTGCAGCGTGAGGGAGCCTGTGACTTTGCTCGGAGCGCCTTGGGGAGGCTTGATGTCTGAAGCGCCTTTCGCAACCCAGCCGCCTTCCGCGGGCGTAATCTCGAACTCTTCGTGGCCGACGATCTGCCCAGCAAGCTTAATGGTGAACTTTCCTTTGTCCTGGATAAAGACGCCGGGCGCGGCTTTCTTCTGAGCGGCGAAAGAAAACGCCGCGCAGACAAAAATCCCCACGCTTAATCCCGAGCATGCGGCTTTGAAATTCACGGTGTGTCTTACCCCCGTGGTTATTGTCCCTCAGGGAAGGGGTTTCTCAACGGCGAGATGCGCTTGGTTTCCTCCAGGAGCAACCCCGAGGCGCAGGACGTGAGCCGCGATTTCGGAGGGTTCGCCGGAGCTGTCAACGCGATAGTCGGCAAGCTGGTAAGAAGGCAGCCGTTGTGCGTAGAGGGCGCGGAAGCTCGGTTCGTCCCGGAACAGGGGGCGTCCCGTCATGGTCATGCAGCGGGAAAGCAGGACCTCGATGGGGGCGTCGAGCCAAAGAACGGGAACACCCGCGGAACGCAGGAATTCCGGACATCCAGGCTGCGCGTAGGTACCGCCACCAAGAGCCAGGATGGTGCCTTGCTTGAGTTCTAAAGCGCGGCCAAGCGCGGCGCGGAGCTGATCGGCTTCGAGTTGGCGGAAGAAGGGTTCGCCCAGGCGGTCGAAAATCTGCGGAATAGGAAGGCCGGCTGACTCCTCGATGCGGTCGTCGAGATCGACAAAGCGCCAGGCAAGTTGCCGCGCCAGAAGCGTGCCAATGGTGGTCTTACCGGAACCCATGAAGCCGGCGAGGCAAAGAATCGGCACACGCGGGAGGCCGCGCGAAGGAGATGTAGTGCTCACAGATGGGAAGCGCGAAGGGCTTAGTCGCGCTTCAAGATTCGAATTGTACCACTATAGGTGGAGAGCTCGACCTTGGCTAGGCCGGCACCGAAGGTGCCGAAAAGCCCGCGAAACTTCGAGCCGAAGCGACGAACAGTGCCGTGGGAGTCAGGCTTGAGAAACGCGGCCGCCTGATTGTCCACGGTGCCAGTGGCGGTTTGCGCTTTGAGATCGAAGGAGTCATTGCCGGAGAAACGCACTTCCACGAGCCCCTTGCCGCTCTTCATGGAGTACAGACCGGTGCGGATGAAATCGCCGTCGAAGAGAATATTGCCGGTAGTGGTGCGAAGATTCACGTTGGTAAGAGCAGGCTGGAGGATTTGAGCGCTTCCGCCAACGGAATTGAAATCGAGCTTGCCCGCGCATTGCGTGCAGACCAGCGAACCGCCGGTGGTCTTCACTATGATGTAACCGGAGACTTCCTTCAGGTGGACCTCCCCGGCGAAGCTCTCCAGGGTCATATCGCCCATGACCTGTTCCACATAAATCAGACCGTTCTCGGTTTTGAGCTGAAGTTCTGTTTCCTCCGGCACCGTTAGTTGCAAGCTGGTTTCGAGATCGAGGGGCGACGCGGAGGCATCCGCGACATTTGCCGTAACGTCGATTCGGTCACCTGCCTGCTCCATCTCAAAGTTAATCTTGCTGGAATTTTGGGTGGCGATCACGGCGACTTCCTGACTCTTAGAGGATTTCACTTCGATTCGGCCGTTGGCCACGTTTTGTATCACCACCACAGGTCGGCCGTTAACGACGAAATGCCTTTCGATGCGCGGACTAGCCGCCATCGAAGCCGTGCTTGAGCCAAGCAGAGCTGCGGCGCCAAAAGCCAGCGTGATGCTCCGTCCCATCGACCTGGTGCACATTTTAGTTAACACTCCTTCCGCGATCCATCATCGCGGCAAGCAATTCCGCTTTTTGCTGATAAGCGCTGTAAAGATACTCGCGCGCCAATTCGTCCTGCGGCTCGGCTTTGAGATGGCCTTCGCAGTCAGCAATGAAATCATCGATTTGCTGCAAGTTTTGCTCGAGGGCCACGTCCACCGGAGAGGCGCCCGCAAGGTGCATGTTCCTGACAAGGCCTTCCTGCTGGTTTAACTGCTCCAGCGTTACTTGGATGCCCGGTGGAACCGGGGGGAGAGCCTTCTCGGAAGGCTGGCGCAATTGCAGAAGCGCGGCGGCGGCAATGACGGCGCCAACCGTGACGGTCGCGAGGGCGCGGCTGCGGAGCAGTTGACCGAATCCATCCCACCAGGATGCCGGCGCAACCCTTGCGGGGGCCGCCGATTCCTTTATGATGCCTTCGCTCTCGAGCCGTGCCAGGAGGGAGGTCCAGACGCGAGAGGGCGGCTCGACCTCAGCGGGCAACTCATACGCCGTTGAAACGATTGTTTCAAGGTCGGCGAGGTACCCCTGGCAGTGGGGACACCGAGCTACGTGCATCCGCGCTGCTTCCGGCAATGGCGCCAGGCCATCCTGCTCCAGAACCTCTTCGACGTCCCTGCACTGCATGGTGCTTCACTCCAAGCCGATGGCAGCCGATGGGCCGGCCGGCTCCGCTTTTTTCAGCTTCTCACTAGAGCCCCAACTTTTGGCGTCACGGGATCACACCCAACCCTTAAGTGCGCTCATTTGCAACTCAATCGTCGTGCGCCGTCTGCGTTCTTGCGGCGTGGCGTTGCTGCCGCGCCTGGGAGCGCAATTCTTCCTGCAACAAGTCCCTCAGACGAGTGCGCGCCTTGTGCAATTGCGATTTCGAATTTCCAACCGAGCAACCCATGATCTCCGCAATCTCGTTATGCTCGTAGCCTTGTACGTCGTGCAGCACAAACACCGTCCGGTAGCCGGGCGGCAGTTTTTCCACCGAGCGTTCCAAATTGACGCGATCCACCGCACCGCTCAGGCGCAAATCCGGTGCGCCAATATCTTTTCTTGGGCCGCCTGTTTCTTCGTCGGGCTCCGTCGTTTCTTCGAGTGAAGCCACCGGGAGCGACTTCTTCCTCAGCCGCATCAGCACAACGTTGACCGTCATGCGATGCAGCCAGGTGGAGAACGCCGACTCACCCCGGAATGTCCCGATTTTGCGGAAGAGCTGAAGGAAAGCTTCCTGCATCAGGTCTTCCGCGTCAGCCGGGTTATTCACCATCCGGAGACACAGGGCGTAAACGCGCCGGCTATGCAACTGATACAGAAACTCAAACGCGGCGGCGTCACCCGCCTGGGCCAACCGGATAGCTTCCGCTTCCGTCACCGGTTTGGTGGCCTGCCGGGAAGTCGACGCATGCGGAGCGCTTGGTCGGTTTCGGGCCAACGGTCCAATTGCGGCGCATCCACCCGTTCGGATGCACCGTATCCCCCTAGAGTTGTCCTGACTTTCGCCCGCGCGAGCTAAAAAGACACCTCGAGAGGGACCTTCCTTCAGCCCTAGGCTCCTGCAGGCGAGCAGGTACGGTTATTGTCCCGCGAATGCGCCCATTCGTCCATGGCGCGGAGCGGCCGGATCGCCACTGGCAAGGTGCGATTGGCCGTGGACAGCTTTTTCAAAGTCGCCAAGCTGTCCAGACGGTAGAACAACAAGGAAAGATTTAAGCAAAACTATGGTTTCCCGAAGACAGGTGTTGAGATCGTAATGGCCGGCATCGACTTCGTGCCAGCCACGCTCCGGGTCAGGATACAGACCGCCGGCAAGGTGGTCGGCGACACCGCGAAAGTCGCGATCCAAATCTTCTACCATTTCCTCGAGCGTGCTGACTTTGTGAAGGAACTGAAGTCGGTGGGAAAAGAGCACCTTATCCAGCAAACCGCTCATGCGGGCCGAGCGTTGGCCTCTTGGCCCATGATAGTTCTCCGGATCCAAGGGGGCCGCATTGGGAACAGTTCCGTAATGCTTGGCATGATCGTGCAACGCCCGCAGGGTTCCGGCGAGCGGGCGAGTCAGACGCGCGCAAAGCTCTGAACTCACTCTGATAGCGCTCATGGCTTGAGCCGGCAGCCCCGTCAGTTTGAGCTCAATCGCCTCATTGAGCGAAACGCTGAACATGTAATAAAGGGAATCCAGATCGTGTTCGTGTTCTTGGAATATTAAAGCCTTTTCTTCAGGCAGGCATGTGCGCCAGTCCTGTTGAACGGACCTGCCACGGGATAGGGGGGGGCGGCTGCGGGCTTTCAAGAAGGGCCTCCCAAGTCACAGGGGGTAGAGTATAGCAAAGGCGTTTCTATTCCTACCACTTCTTTGTGACCCTCAACCACGGGTTGGTGCCGGCTAACCAAAAGTCCTTGCAGCCTCTTCTCCTACTTTAGAGATTTGCGCCTTCCTTGTGCAAGCCGGTGCTGTATCGGACAGTTGTCTTCCATCCTATTCACTCGATTGACATTGCCCGTTTCTTGCTCCCATGCGCTTTGCGCCGCTATACTCGGTCTCCGTCTTTAGCGAAAGGATTGTTCTCTTTGGAATTCGAGCCACGCGACCAGTTTGAGCAGCGCTTAAAAAAGATCGAGCAGGTCCGGGCGCTGGGGCACGACCCGTATCCACATGAGTTCCGTTGGACGGACACGCCTGCCACACTTGTGGAAAGTTTCGGCGGTTCCACGGGACCTGAATTGGAGGCAAACAAACGCGAAGTGCGCGCCGCGGGGCGCATTGTTTCCATCCGGCTGATGGGGAAAGCAGGATTCGCGCATCTGCAGGGGGCGGGGAAGCGTATCCAGATTTATGTGAAAAAAGATGCCGTGGGAGAGCGGGGATTCCAACTGTTTCATGTGTTGGACTTGGGCGATTCCATCGGCGTGCGCGGCCACCTGTTTCGTACCAAGACGAATGAATTGAGCATCTGGGTGGACGAGATCTTCTTCCTGGCCAAGGCGCTGCTTCCCTTGCCGGAGAAGTGGCACGGCCTCACGGACGTGGAATTGCGCTACCGGCAGCGCTATTTGGACCTTATCGCCAACGAGAAATCCCGTGGCGTCTTTGTCACGCGCGCGCGGATTATCCAGGAACTGCGGCGGTTCTTCGATTCTCAGGGCTATATCGAAGTGGAAACCCCGATGATGCACCCCATCCCCGGCGGGGCCGCGGCGCGTCCCTTCGTCACGCACCACAACACTCTGGACATTGATTTGTATTTGCGCATTGCGCCGGAGCTTTATCTGAAGAGGCTGACTGTTGGCGGGTTTGACCGCGTTTACGAGATCAACCGGAATTTCCGGAACGAAGGAATTTCCACGCAGCACAATCCCGAATTCACCATGCTCGAATTCTACGAAGCGTATAGCAATTATCGCGACCTGATGGACATGAATGAAAAATTGTTCGCGATGCTAGCGAAAAGCATCACGGGATCGACAACCGTGAAGTACGGCGACACCGAATTGGATTTTTCTAAAATCGAGCGCCTCTCCATGCGCGAGGCGATTGCGAAGTATTGGCCGCGAGAAGCGGGCGAAGCTCCCACGCTTGCAACCCTGACTTCGGCCGGAGGTGCCCGGGAAGCGACCAGCAGATATAACACCTGGGCAAAGAAGAGCGGAGCGCCTTATGCAGCGTCGAAGGGCGAATTAACCGATGGCGAGTGGACCGGCCTGCTCTTTGAAACCATTGCGGAAGACAAGCTTGTTCAGCCGACCATTTTGTACGACTTCCCCACGGACATTTCGCCTTTATCGAAACAGAAGCCCGAAGATCCGTCATTGACCGAGCGATTCGAGATTTACGTGGCGGGAATGGAAGTGGCCAACGGCTTCTCCGAATTGAATGATCCGGCCGAGCAGGAACGGCGGTTCCTGGCGCAGATCGCGCAGGGCGGCGAAGAAATGCCCAAGCAGCTGGACATGGATTACATCCGTGCGCTCTGCCATGGCATGCCGCCGACCGCTGGAGAAGGAATTGGCATCGACCGTTTGACCATGCTGCTTACGGATTCGCCCTCCATCAGGGACGTCATCCTGTTTCCCTTGTTACGGCCCGAGGGTGGCGGAGAATCAAATAGCACTTCCGAAGCGCACGGCGCGTAACGTATTCTTCCGGCGACAATGCGATTCGAATGGTTCGTAGCCCAGCGCTACCTGCTGTCCCCCTACCGCCCGGCCGTGCTGCGCCTGGTTACGCTGATGTCCGTCATGGGCGTGGCCGCGGGCGTCGCCACGCTGGTGATTGCGCTGTCCATGAATACGGGGTTCCGCGAGACGCTTCAGGATCGCTTGCTCGGCGTGACGGCCCACATTTCGCTCACGCGCCCGGGCTCTGGAGGGATTAAGAGCTACGAGGAAATGGCAACGAAACTCGCAGCCACGCCCGGCGTGCGCTCGGTTACACCAGCAGTTTATCAGACCGTTTTGCTCTCTTTCGGCGGGGAGGCGCGCGGCGTGGTCATCAAAGGAGTCGATCCGGAACGCGAGCTCAAAAGCGACGAAGCTTTGCAGCGTATTGTCGCCGGTAAGCTAGACTTTTCTCCGGACGCGGATGGCATGGATGGGCTGCTTATCGGCAAACAACTGGCCGGGGAATGGAAAATCTCGCCCGGCGACTACGTGACCATCACTAGCCCACAAGGAAGGCTGACGCCTTTTGGATTGTTTCCCCGAACGCGGCGGTTCCGCGTCAACGGGGTCTTTGATTCCGGCTTCTACGATTACGATGAGAATTGGTGCTTTCTGACGCTCGCCGCCGCGCAGGGACTTGCAGGCGCTGGTGATTTGGTGAATGTGCTGGAATTCCGCTTAAGCCAGCCAGAGCGTGCTGGGCAAATTGCGAAAGAAATCCAACGCGCTGTCGGGCGGGGTTTCTCCGTCACAACATGGATGGAGGCGAATCATGCATTGTTCCGCGCCTTGCGTTTGGAAAAACTAGTCACCGCCATTTTCATCGGGTTGATCACCTTCGTGGCGGGGCTCAATATCCTGGTGGTTCTCTCGATGACCGTCACAGACAAGGCAAGAGATATCGCGGTGCTCCGTTCGATGGGGGCGCGCCGCGAGCAGATCCGAAAGATTTTTCTTTGGCAGGGAATCACCATCGGAGCCGTTGGCACAATCACTGGGCTCCTCTTGGGCTACACGTTCTCGTTGGTTTCGGGGAGCTATCATCTGATCCCGCTTGATCCACAGGTTTACGCAGTTCCCAACGTGCCTTTTCACCCGAGTCTGTTCGACGGGCTGTGGATTGCGGCGGTAGCGATGGCAATTTCCATTGGAGCTACGATTCTGCCAGCGCGCGCAGCGGTGCGGCTGCTTCCGGTGGAGATTCTGCGTTTTGAATAGGGGACCAAAAGAAGAAGGAAATAAACCCATTCTGGCTCCGGTTTGGCGCGCGATTTGCTCCTAAGCGAGTCGAGAAAAAGGTGGGTGGGGCCTGGGGCGTTACCCTCACCCTTGGCGCGTGCCAGCGCGCGCCGCAAACTGCTGAAAATGGAAAGATTAGGAGTGTTTCAATTGGCGCGCAAAGTGCCGTTTTTTCGGCAGGCAAGAGACTGGCGAAAAAGGGAAAGCGTTTGGGTCATTTCCCTCTGTTTTGCACAAGGCCAAGAAGGCACGTAGGATGCACCAAGAGCATCTAATCCTCAGCAGGGTTCAGGCATAGAAGATGCTGTAAAGCGAATGAAGTCCGACGCACAACCCGCCAATCGAACACCGACCCATGAATCCCTGGACGCCGGCGTGATAATGGAATCGCGCGGCCTCAAAAAAACTTACGGAAGGGGCTCCCAAAATGTATCGGTTTTGACGGATGCCAACTTGATTTTGCGCAAAGGCGAGATGGTGGCAGTGGTGGCACCCTCGGGAGCGGGCAAGAGCACTCTACTGCACCTGCTGGCGGCGCTAGACACGCCAACGAGCGGTACAGTATACTTCGATTCGAAAGCGATTGAAACAAGTGATGACGAGGGGCTCGCGGAATTTCGAAATCGCGCCGTGGGTTTTTTGTGGCAGCGTCACCAGTTGTTGCCGGATTTTACGGCTGCGGAAAACGTAGCCATGCCGCTGCTAGTGCGCGGCGAGAAATTCACCTCCGCGCTCGAGAAGGCGCGGAAGTGGCTCGCGGAGGTCGGTCTGGAAGACCGGGCTGATCATCGCGCGGGCGAACTCTCGGGAGGGGAACAGCAGCGCGTCGCGATAGCTCGGGCGCTCGTCACCGGGCCGTCGGTGCTGCTGGCAGATGAACCTACCGGAGACTTGGACGAGCAGAATGCTTGGGCCATGTTCGAGTTGCTGGAACGACTGCATCGCGTGCACCAGCTGACGTCGCTCATTGCGACGCACAACCTGGCGCTCGCCGCGCGTTGTGACCGCATCCTGGGGCTGGAACACGGCGTTCTGCGGTCCCGCGAAGCTGCGGCCATCGCGGGTGGGTTCCCCGGGGGAGAAGCGAGCTAACGTGTTCGAACGTTATACAGAGAAAGCGCGTCGTGTAATCTTTTTTGCCAGATACGAGGCCAGTCAGTATGGCAGTCCTTACATTGAGACCGAGCATTTGCTGCTCGGCTTGATGCGCGAGGACAAAGCCCTGGCCAATCGCTTCCTTCGACAACAAGGCTCGATCGAGTCCATTCGCAAAGAGATTGAAGCCCGCATCACCATCCGCGAGCGCATTTCTACTTCTGTCGAAGTGCCCCTGAGTGCCGAATGCAAGCGCATCCTGAACATGGCCGCGGAAGAGGCCGAACGGCTTGGCCACAAGCACGTCGGCACGGAGCACTTGCTGCTCGGCATCCTGCGCGAAGAAAAGTGCTTTGGGTCAGAAATCTTGATGGAGCGCGGATTGCGCCTCTCGACTCTGCGTGAAGAGCTCGCGCGCACCTCCGGTGAAAAAACGGCTGCGGCGCGGCCAAAAGAAACCTCCCTGCTTGCAGAATTCAGCCGCGACCTCACGCAAGCGGCCGGCGAAGGTTCCCTCGACCCGTTGGTGGGGCGCGAAAATGAAGTCGAGCGCGTGATTCAGATTCTTTGCCGCCGCACGAAGAATAATCCTGTACTGATCGGCGAGCCGGGCGTTGGCAAGACCGCCATCGTCGAAGGTCTGGCGCAGCGCATCGCCGACGGCGATGTTCCTTCGTTTCTTGCTGACAAGCGTATCCTTTCCCTTGATCTATCCTTGATCGTTGCCGGAACGAAGTACCGCGGCCAGTTCGAAGAGCGCCTCAAGACCATCATGAAAGAGCTGATGGAGAGCCAGAACGCCATCGTTTTTATTGATGAGCTGCACACCCTGGTGGGGGCCGGTTCCGCGGAAGGTTCGCTGGATGCGGCCAACATTCTAAAACCCGCGCTCTCTCGTGGTGAGATTCAGTGCATCGGCGCCACCACGCCCAGCGAATACCGCAAATCGGTTGAGAAGGACCGTTCGCTCGAGCGCCGCTTCCAGGCCGTCAAGGTTCCTGCTCCCAGCGAAGACGAGGCCATCCAGGTGATTCAAGGTGTTCGCGAGCGCTACGAAAAATTCCACGCCGTCAGCTACACGGACGAAGCGCTTCGCTACTCGGTCTATCTTTCTAACCGCTATATCCCCGACCGCTTCCTTCCCGACAAGGCCATCGATTTAATCGACGAGGCGGGTGCGCGCGTCAAGCTGCGCCAAGCCACGGTTCCTGAAGAAGTGGGTGAAGTGCAGAAACGCGTGAAATTCATCACTCACCGCATGGAAACGGCGATCGCCAATCACGAATTTGAAAAGGCTCGCTTCTATTCCGAAGAAGAGCGCAAGGAAAAGGAAAATCTGCGCGGCCTTCGCGAAAGATATAAGTTGGACGATGCTTCGACGGGCGTGGTTACCCGCGAAGACATTGAGGAAGTTGTCGCTCGCTGGACCGGCATTGCTGTCACCTCCATCAAAGAAGACGAACAGCAGAAACTGCTGCGCATTGAGCCCGAGCTCCACAAGCGCGTTATCAGCCAGGACAAGGCCATCACCGCTCTTGCTCGCGCCATTCGCCGCAGCCGCGCCGGCCTCAAGTCGCCGATGCGTCCGGTGGGCTGCTTCTTTTTCCTCGGTCCAACCGGCGTGGGCAAGACCGAAGTGGCCCGCCGCTTGGCGGAGTTTTTGTTTGGGTCGGAGAAGTCGCTGGTCCGTTTCGACATGTCGGAGTTTATGGAAAAACACTCCGTTTCGAAGCTCATCGGCGCACCACCGGGGTATGTGGGCTACGAAGAAGGCGGTCAGTTGACCGAGCGCGTGCGCCGGACGCCGTACTCCGTCATCCTGCTGGATGAAATCGAGAAGGCCCATCCGGACGTCTTCAATATTTTGCTGCAGGTGTTTGAAGACGGACAACTAACCGACGGGCTCGGCAACACAGTGGATTTCCGTAACACCATCATCATCATGACTTCGAACCTGGGCGCGCGGCACTTGCAGAAGCGCACGGGCTTGGGCTTCCAGGCGGGTCTTGACGAGGCCGGCCGCAAGACGATGGAAGACATGGTGATGAACGAAGTGAAGCGGGCGTTCAATCCGGAGTTCCTCAACCGGTTGGACGAGGTTATAATCTTCAACCCGCTCGGCGACGAAGACCTGCTCCGCATCATCGACTTGCTCGTGGGCCAGATGAACGATACCCTAATCCACCGGCAAGTGCAGGTTGTCCTCACGCCGGAGGCTCGTCAGTGGATTCTCGAGAAAACGTGCGCGGACCGCAGCTATGGTGCGCGTCCATTGCGCCGGGCTCTGCAAAAGTACGTTGAAGACCCGCTCTCCGAGGCGCTGATCCAGGGTGGAATCCAAAGGCCCGCGACACTCCAGATATATGTCGCCGGGGAGGGCCTGTCGTTCCGTCCGGTCGGCGAGGCAACCCCGGTCGTCCACTAGCGAATCTGAAACATCGCACAGCCGGCCCATACCGGGCTCGGCGGGAGAATAACATCTTGTGCTTGGGGGGCGGCGGCCTTGATTGGCCCATCGGCCGCTCAAAGGAGAGTCTGTTTGCCGTCGGAGGGGTTTGCGGCACGCGTGACACAGATCGTCGCGCTCGCTTTTCTATTTGCGAGCGCTCCCCGCGGTTTTGCGAACGACAACCCCGCTGGCGCTTCCTCGAAGAAGGTACTTTTCTCTGCCTCCCTCGATTTGATCACCGGTAAAGAAATGGTCGAGGACTCCGCGCCGACTCCTCCCCAGCCCGCTGCCGCACAGCAACCGTCCGGGCAGCAACAGTTTGTCATCGATGGCATCGAGTTCATCGGCAACCGCCGCGTGCGCAGTGACACGTTGCAGGCGCGCATCTTCAGCCGCAAGGGCGATCCGTATAGCGAAGAAACTTTGCGCCGCGACTTTCAGGCGCTCTGGAACACCCAGTTCTTTGAGGACGTGAGGCTGCGCGTCGAAGATTCCGCCAAGAACCCCAACGGCAAGATCATTATTTTCGAAGTCAAGGAGCGCCCGCAGATTAGGCGCATCCGATACGACGGAATGCACTCCATTTCCGAATCGGACATCCTCGACCGCTTCAAAGAGCGCAAAGTCGGTCTGAGCGTTGAGAGCCAGTTTGATCCCACGAAAATCAAGAAGGCAGAAGTAGTGCTGAAAGAACTTCTGGGTGAGCACGGCCGCCAGTTCGCGAAAGTCACCCCCCAATATGAACGCATTGCTTCGAGCAACGCCGTTATTCTCGTTTTCAAGATCGAGGAAGGCCCCAAGGTCAAAGTCGGCAAAATCAAATTTAAGGGCAATCACGCTTTCAGCGATCGCAAGCTCATTCGCGCCATGCGCCACGACCGCCCTTATGCCATCCCTCTTTATTTCATGAATATCCCGGTGCTCACGAAAACCTACGACCGGGAGAAACTGAGCGAAGACCTCGAAGTCGGCATTCGCGGACTCTACCGCGACAACGGCTACTTCAAGGTTTCCGTGGGCGAGCCCATTCTCGAAAATGTGGACACCACGCACGCCCGCCTGGGCGTTCCGCTCATCACCGGAAGGGGCCACGGCAAGGCCGTCAATATCACCATCCCCATCGAAGAGGGCGAACGCTTCCGCATGGGCACGCTCAAAATCGTCAGCTCCGACCCGGACAAGGCTCTGTCGCTCAAAGTGGATGCGCTCAAGACCGCGTTCCCTCTCAAGCAAGGGGACATTTTCTCCACCGAAAAAGTCCGCAAAGCCCTTGAAACCTACGGCAAGATTTATGGCGAGTACGGCTTCATTGATTTCACGCCGGAGCCGGACACCGAAGTAGACGATGCCAACAAGGTCATCAACCTGACGCTCCGCTTCGACGAACAGAAACAGTACTACGTCCACCGCATCGACTTCAGCGGCAACACCACCACCCGCGACAAAGTCATTCGCCGCGAACTGATGATTGATGAAGGCCAGCTCTTCAACAAGCGCCTGTGGGAGCTCAGCATCCTTCGCCTCAATCAGCTTGACTATTTCGACAAAATCGAAGCGGACAAGGCCGCCGAAATCAAGCGCAACAGCAAAGCCGGAACCGTGGACATTACCCTCAAGCTCAAGGAAAAAGGCAAGCAGTCCATCGGTTTGCAGGGCGGCGTCAGTGGCTTGGCCGGCAGTTTTATCGGCCTCACCTACCAGACCAACAATTTCCTCGGTCTCGGCGAAACGCTGACGTTCTCCGCACAGTTTGGAAGCCTTACGCGCACGTTCATGTTCGGCTTCACCGAGCCTTACTTGTTTGACCGGCCGATCTCCACGGGTTTCACGGTGTTTTCTTCCCGCTATAATTTTGACCAGGCCCGCCAGGAATCCATCCTCTTCCAGCAACAGGTCAGCATCAACCCGCAATACGTCCAGAACTACGTGCAAAACAGCACGGGCTTCACCGTTTTCGCCCAGTATCCGCTTCGCAAGCTTTCTTTCGCGCGCTTTGGCTTGAATTATGGTTTGACGCGCACGAACATCAAGTCATTCAATACCGCTTCCACTCTCTTGTTCGAGTCCCTGCAGTTCCGCAGCTTGACGGGCCCGAGCGCCCTGAACGGCATCGTTTCCAGCACCATCACGCCCTCGATCTCCTACAACACGGTCGACAACCCGATCAATTCGACCCGCGGCAAGAGTTTTTATTATTCGGCGGGCGTCTCCGGGCTCGGCGGCAACGTCAAAACCATCACCAACGTCGTGGACATGAAGTATTTCCACCCCATCAACAAGCATCGCAACGTGATCGGGTTGCACTTCAGCGCCGCGCACACCATGGGCTACGCCGGACAGGAAGTCCCGCCCTTCAGCCGCTTCTACATGGGCGGCGAAAGCGACATCCGCGGCTACGACATTCGCGCTATTTCCCCGGTCACCTTCATTCCCGAGCAAACGAGCACGACGCTGCAATATCACAGTTCGAGCTGCGTGGGTGGGATATGCTTCTTCAATGTTCCCACGCTGATCTACGTTGCGACTCTTCCCGGCGGCGACCTCCAGGGTTTCACCAACGTCGAATATCGCATTCCTATTGTTGGCAACATTGTCCAAGCCAGCCTTTTCCTGGATACCGGAACCGACGGCATTCTCCGCCGCAGCGCGCTACAGCTGAATGCTGACGGATTTCAAAGCTTAATCGATCCGACGAAGGCGATTGGCGGGCAAGCCTTGCCGAATGCCGCGCTCGCGCCTCCGCTGGGCTCTGGTCTTACCCGGCAGTTGGCGATTGCGCCAGGAACGAATTTCCGCTGGCGCGGCTCCACGGGAATCGAGTTCGTTGTGCAGCTTCCCATCATCCAAGCGCCGTTCCGCATCTACTATGCGTACAACGTGCACCGCCTCTACCAAGAAGTACTTGCAAGGCCTCCCTACATCGACTACACCGAGATTTGCGAACCGGCTGGCACGGCCAATGCACTGGTAACCTGTCCCAACCCCGGCCAAGTGGGGACCTTGCCGGCCCAGTTCAAGGGGGTAGTGTGGGATGCGTGGAAGCAGTATTTGAGCCAGCATGTATTGAATAATCCCGGCGCGCTGAACTATTTCGAGCCCAAGACGACGTTCCGTTTCACCGTCAGCCGCACGTTCTGATGCGAGCGAGTAGAGGCTCAAGAAAAGGATGGAGTTTTGCCAGGACCCGGCAAGAGAGTAAGCATGAGGCCCTCTGAGGAATCTTAACCGGCGACAAAGTGTGGGGGAAAATCGTGGGTGTGAAATTACGAGCAGTCTGGAATGTAGTTGGGATTGGGCTCGCTGCCGTATGCCCGCTCTTATCGGGCTGCGGTGGCAAAGGCAACGCCGCCAATGTCATCACCGTTACCATTACTTCCTCTTCCGGCATGAATCTCATTTTGGGCCAATCCACGACTCTGACCGCCACCGTGAATGGCGCGAACAACCCCAAGGTGAATTGGACTCCCGTCTGCCAGTACACCACCACGACGACCGATTCCAACGGCAAGACCACTACATCCAAACCACTCAACTGTCCGCAGGACACTTCCGTCACCCCCCCCGACGACAATCACACGATTTTTGGTGTGTTTAGCAACCAGCAGACCACCGGAACGGAAGTCTTTACCGCTACAACCAAGTTGCCTGACCCAAAGACCTATCCAGGCCTCGTCATCATTGCTACAGCGCAATCGGTGCAAAACACCTCGAGGACCGGAACGTTCAACCTCACCCTCAACTCCGGCATCGGCATAACATTTACCCCTACCACCGCCAGCGTTCCCGTCAACGAACCACAAACCTTCACCGCTTTTCTCATCAACGACATCGGACAAACCACCGGTGTAACTTGGGCGCTGACCCAGCAAGTTCCGAATCCCACCGCCGGCTCGAACCCTAACCCGTACACTCCGCTCGCGACTTGCAGCCCGACCTGCGGCTCGCTCAATGTCCCCGACCCCAACAATCCCAACACCGTCATCTACACCGCGCCGCCGGCTGTGCCGACCACTATTACCCCAGCGCAAACGAACAACACCAATTCGCCCGCGAACGTCACTATCTTCGCGGTGTCCAAAGCCGACCCTACGCGCTATGTCCCTGGGACGATCACCCTCACTCCTGGCGGGCCCATTACTTTCAACGGCATCTCGCCTACGATTGCCCCCCAAGGTGCCACGCTTTGGGACATTTATCTGGACGCGCCGAATATCTCATCCGCGACGACCATTACCCTGACCTACCCTGGCAATGTCCAGAGGATAAAAAAATCGGATTCCGGGCAAATCAAAGTCCTCTTCCCGGTCCCTGCTTCTTCCAGTTCAAGCTCCTCTTCAAGCTCCACAACCTGTTCCACTACGACTCCCTGTTCCACGGGCGCGCGGCTTCGTCTCAATGCCGAGGACTTGGCCACTGCAGGGCCGGTGACCGTTTCTGTTGTGGACCCCGCCGAACCGTGCAACACCATTGCCGCAGGGACTCCCTGCACGGCGACAGGCGCGGGGACGTTCACCATCATGCCCGTGCGTCCGACCAGCACGGCCACGGTCCCGGACGATATTGTTCAGGGCGCCCAGACGCTGAACTTTCCAGTCACCATCGACGGCGGCTATTTTGGTCCTTTTGGCCCGAATGTTACGAGCCCCAGCAATTTCATCCGGGCCTATTTTCAGTCTCCCGGAAACGACCTCTTAATTAATCCAACCAGCTCCAGTTCGCGTCAGTTGGTTACTTCGCTTCCCGCTAGCAGCATCAACCCGAACAATCCTGGCCTCTATCCACTTTACGTTGCCAGCACCGCAAGCCCGGCTCCCACTCCTCCAAACGCTTCCGTCACCAACATAGCCATTTTCCCGGATTATTCCACCAAGGCGCCGGCCATTCCGGCGTGCTTGAGCTCGATCCCCGCGGGCACGAATCCGAGCGCTGTGGACATCGACACAGCGCTAGGTGTTTTGGTTGTGGCCGAGGCGGGTTCGCCATCGGCAACCCCCGCCGTGCCCAGCGCATTGCAGTTCTACGGCATCACGACAGTTCCTTGCTCCTCGAATCCCAGCGGGGCTGCCACAACATTGCAGCCGATCGATGGCAACGGCGCGCCTTGCACTCCGTCTGCATCACCCGCGCCGGGAAGCACCTGTCCCTACGTCAGCAATCCTGCGGCGAACTACACCATCAACGTTCCTACCGGCATTTCCGTGGATCGAACGAGTCACACGGTGGCGGTGGTCAACTACGGGGACCAGTCCGTGACTGTTTTGCAGGTTCCTGTTCCAGGAGCTACGCAGTCTGCCTTTACACCCTTCAACATAAGTCTTTCAGGAGCCTTGGAGAATTCTGTAAGTCCCGCGCCCCTTCCTTATTCCATTGGCGTGGACCCGGATTCGCATCTGGCGCTGGTAGCCTATTCTTCGACCTCCACCTCCTCTGTCGCAAACCTCGGCTTTATCGTCAATTTGAATCCAGATTCGTCAACTACGCCGAACCGTTACGGATGTCCCTTGGATCACGCTCTCACTCCGTCTTCCACCAAAGCGGGCCAATGCCTCTTCTCGCAGGTTACGCTGAACACGGGCACCTATCCGCAGGTCGCTGTGTCTTCCCATGGCCACTCGGCGCTGGTAACCCCCGGAGGATCAGGAGTAGTTCGGGAAGTTGACGTCACCAAACCTTCCACGGCTAATCTGGTCAGTTCCGCATCGCTTTCGGGGGGAGTTGTGACGGTTGCTGTTGACACGACTCAGTGTCCGCCTGGCGTCTCGCCAACCTCATCGAGTACTAAGAATCCCTGCCCGCTTACGATGGTTCCCGGCTTTGTCGGCTCGGTGCTCATCACCGGACTAACGGCGAAAAACTCTGCCAACAACGCCCTCTTCAATGGCGTGTTTACCGTCAGCGTTACCAGCAACAACACCTTTACCTACGCCCCTCCCAATACCACCGCCACGGACGCGTGCCAACCGCCCTCCGGGGCCACCAGTTGCGGGGGCGAAGTTTTCTATAGTCAGCCGGACCAAATTTTTGGGCTCACCAACACGTCTCAAGGGATCGCCATCAATCCCATCACCAGCACAGCCGCCATTGCCGATGTCAACGCCACCGGCAACATCGGAGCACAAATCAACCTCCTTAGCGGCTTGGACCAATCCACATCCTCCATCCTCTTTTCCCCCAACTGCACTGCTTTCACCACCACTTGTTCCACAGGCTCGCCGGAACTGCTCCCGACGGCGGATGTGGCTTGGCAGCCATTCACGAATTTGCTGGTTTCCTACAATCCGCATTTGAACCAGGTCTCTATTTCTGATCCGGTCAGCCACCGGCGCTATGCTTTTGCCTGCGCAAGTTCCTCTGCCTGTCAGGTCAATCCCATCGTGTCTAGCCAGATCAGCTTGAGCGGGACAGGCACTGCCACTCTTGCGGTTCAGAACGGCACTACCAACTCGCTCACCCTCTTTGGAGGCTTGGCGGTTGATCCAGTCACCAATCAAGCATTTGTCGTCAAGTCCGGCAGCGGCGCCATCGACGTTGTCGACTTAGGCGGCGCCACTCCCGTCAAGCCCGCTCACATTTCGGAAGTAATTGTCCCCAGTCCGCCGAATGCTGGACAAGGCACCATCGGCGGCATCCCCAACGCCTTGGTTCCTCAAGCCGCGCTCACCTGCACCAATCCGACGCCACCGGCCACTTGTGATTTGCCCGGTGTAAGAATCCTCGGTTCCGGCTTTGCTTCCGGCATGACCGTGCGCCTCGACGGCGTCGACATCACCACCCAGGGCGGCTCAGTTGGTGCGCCCCTTAACGGCGGCCGCGAGGTCGACGTCACTATCCCGGCCTCCGCCCTCACCATGCCCCATCATTTCGCGCTCGATGTTCTCAGTAGCGGCGCACAATCCAATGCCGTCGAATTCATTGTCGTTCAGTCGATTGATCTCTCCAAAGTGTGCACGGCCAACGGAAGTCCCACCAACACCATGCCCGCTTCCGTTGCCATTGCCGACCAGATCGCCAATGGCCCCTTCTCGCCTTTTGCCTTAGTCAGCGTTACCGGCTGTAACAGTATTGTGCAGATCGACCTTAATCCCACGAGCGCCACCTTTGGGCAGCTCCTCGGCGGTCCCATCTCCGTTGGAGCTAATCCGCAGGGCATTGCTATCTGGCAGCATCAAGGCTTGGCTGTGGTGGCCAACAACGGGGCTGGCACCGCTTCCGTCATGGACTTGACCAAGAGTCCTCCCGCCCCCGTGCTGTGCGGTTCAAATCCTTGCGGGGACGTGACCACGGGCACTAATTCAACTGGTGTGGCCATCAACGAGGCTACGGGTGCAGCCATCGTCACGAACACCGGCTCGAACACCATCAGCATGATTAATCTCGCGCTGCTCTTCCCGCCTTCGGGTACCACTCCGCCCACAACTCTGACCGCTACCAGCATCGGCGGCGTCCAGCAACCTACCGCGGTAGCCATCGATCCCGATCGCGGCGCGAATAATCAAGGCCTGGCAGTCGTTGCCTCGATCCAATTGAGCAATGCTTCTGCTCCCAGCGGTTCCTTGACTCCGATCGATATTGATAAAGCCCCGCCAAACATCAGCACCGCTTCCCCCGGTTTTGTCTCCAGCATCCCCACAGGCATTGTTTTCGACCCTGCCGTAGCGACTAGCACCACGAATAGTGGCGTATTCTTCGCCAATTCCAGCGGGACGAATGCCATTACGGAGTACAACCCTGACAGCGGTGGCGGCAGCTCGGTCAGCGTGGGCGTCAACCCAACTTCTCTGGCGATCAATCCGCAGACCGGCGCCATGCTCACGGCCAACTCCGCGAGCAACACCATTTCTATCGTTGACACCATCGCAAGCCCCTTTAAGACACACCAGACTCTCGGCATTCCCGGCTCGCCCACGTTTGGCGTGGCCATTGACCAGTTCACGAATTTGGCGGTCATTGTGGATCAGGCGAACATGCGGGTTTTGCTCTTCCCCATGCCCAATTGACGGCGGAAGACAGGAAGCGGTTAAGGGGCGCGACTTGCGTCCTTCTGGACCAAAACGCAGCCCAAGGGTGCCGCCACAGTTAACGGCAGCATTGCAGGAACGGAAGCGCGTCGGCTATACTTTCGGGTTTCGAGTACCTTCGTTTTACCCGCTGGGGGAGTGGGGAAACTCGAGTTTAGCTGGCTTGCGGTTGTTCCGGCTTTTTTCCGAATCGCACCAATGAATAAGGAGAATAAAGTGAATTCCAGATTGATAATGCATACGGCTGCCCTCGCCGCTGCCGGTCTTCTGATTGTCGCCGTCGTTCGCGCGCAGTCGCCTTCGGCTGCAGCGCCAGCGCCGAGCGCGACCGGCAAGGTCGGCGTCATCAACATTCGCGGGGCCATCGGCAGCACCGCCGAAGGCAAGCAGGCGCAGGCGGAACTGCAGTCCCAGTTCGCGCCGCGCCAGACCGAACTCGAAAACCTGAACAAGCAGATCAACGATCTTCGTCAGCGTCTCGCCGCCTGCGAAGGCAAGTGCAGCCAGGACGAGATTCAGCGCTTGACCACGCAGGGCCAGCGCCTCACGCAGCAATTCGACCGCAAGAACAATGAACTGCAAGAGGATTCGAACGCGGCCTTAGGCGACGTCATCGACCGCATCGGCAAAAAAATGGTTGACGTCCTCGACCGCTATGCCCGCGAGAACGGCTACACGATGGTCCTGGATTCCTCTGCGCAGAACAATCCAATTCTGTACTTCTCAACGCAAGTGGATTTCACGCAGGACATCGTGCGCCTCTATGACCAGGCCTACCCGGTAAAGGGTGGCGCCCCCGCGCCACAGAAGCCCGCCGCCAAGCCGGCTCCTTCTTCGACACCAACCACCAACCCGACCAAGCCGTAGTATAGTTCTCAGTTTGGTGCGAGCTTTCGCTCACCAAAAAATCGACAGTTGCTCCCGAAACGCCCCGCTTCCTCGGGGCGTTTTTTGCTAGCGAAGCGACGGACGGGACTCTTCGATCTTCGACTTTTTAACTCTTCAACTGTTGACCTCCTCTTTCGACGGTTAACTGTCGACTGTCAACTCTTCTCAAGCTATAGTGTCCCCGAATCCTCAGGAGGTTCCCATGCCACAACCATCGCCATCCGCCGCTTCTCCCGCGCCCAGCACCTTTATGGAGCGCGTTCCACGTCCACCCGTCTTTGCCTCACCCGCCGAAGAGCGCCGGCATCGCAAGGAGCGCCTCGCCGCCGCCTTTCGTCTCTTTGCCGAATTTGGTTTTGACGAAGGCGTAGCCGGCCACATCACCGCCCGTGATCCCGAACACGCCGACTGTTTCTGGGTGAATCCCTTCGGCATGCACTTCGGCCGGATTCGTGTCTCCGATCTGATTTTGGTGGATCATTCCGGCAAAGTCGTCGAAGGCCACTTTGAAGTGAATCTCGCCGCCTTCGCCATTCACTCTCGCATTCACGCGGCGCGCCCGGACGTGATTGCCGCCGCTCACGCGCATTCCCTTTATGGAAAGTCCTGGTCCTCGCTGGGCCGTCTTCTCGACCCCCTCACGCAGGATGCCTGTGCTTTTTTCGACGATCACGTCCTGTTCGACGATTACACGGGCCTCGTCGAAGAAACCTCTGAGGGCGACCGCATTGCTCACACTCTGGGAACGAAGAAAGCCGCCATTCTGCGCAACCATGGCTTGCTCACCGTCGGCCACTCCGTCGACGAAGCCGCTTGGTGGTTCATTACCATGGATCGCTCCTGCCAGGCGCAACTGCTGGCCGAAGCCGCGGGTGAACCCCGCAAGATTCCCGCGGAAACTGCAAAAAACACTTACGCCCTTGTCGGCTCGCATCTTGCCGGATGGTTCCAGTTCCAGCCGCTCTGGCAGCGCATCTCTCGCGCCCACCCCGATTTGTTCGAATGATTTTCTGCTATCTCAACGGGCCAGGACCAGCAGGCTGTATCCGCCCAGAACGCGGACGGCCATGTCCTTGTGAATCGCGAAGAACAACGCCCGAGGCAGCTTGAGCAACCGCTGTGTCGTGTCCGACCCGAGGCTGTTCGCCCGCGCCGTCATGGCTAACCGCAACGTCTGTTTCGAATTCCTAAATGCTGGAGAAAACTCGGTGAGCAGGGAACAGGCGCAGAATGCAACAGGAACCGATCACTCAAACAAGGAGTTTCAGAACACTTCCCACCAATAATGATCCTCTAAATGTCCGGCCCTGCGGCCCCGTTCAAACTCTCCTCAGTAGAACGATGCATGTTGCTCCGCACCGGGATGCTCGCCGGTGACGAACGTCCGCAGCTCCCCGGGGCACGCGCCCGACGCTCGCCGCACCGCGCGCGCGAACGAACTCGGCGATTTGAAGCCTAGGTCGATCGATAACACTTTGATCGGCGCACCCGGCTGTTTCGCGAAAAAGCCCTTCACCCGATCCATCAGGACTTCTTCCCGGTAGTGCCTGAAATTTCCGCCGGTGGACAACCGCACGGTCTTCTTGATGGTTCTCTTGCTCACTTGCAGGTCTTGCGACAGTTCTTCCAGCGTCTTGCGGGGATTCTCTTTCAAAAGAGCCGCTATACTCTCAAAGAGTAGTCTTGGATCGTAGGACATAGGCGATCCTCCCGGTTTCGCTTTTACGGTCTTCCTGGATCGTGCTTCAGGTTGGTTAGGCCATATTCAAGCCGGAGCCGAACTCCGCTCTTCAGGACGGCGGGGACGTTGAAGGTTGCACTTGCCGTTCCGGTGACCTAGCGCACTCAATGTAACGGGCGTGGGATTGCAAGCAATCCGGTCTTTACCCCATTCCAGACTCAGCTTAACGCCGGACGCGAAAGTACTTTACTGCAATTTCACGCGAGGCCCATTGCGCAACAGAGCCGTTTGTCTGTTGGGATTAGACTCGCGCCATCTTCAGTGATGGTTGTGTTTTTGCGAGCGTCCGCACGACGGCGTAATGTGCCAAACCGCTGCGGTTCGCTACTCCGCTTTTTCTTAATAAGTAAGATACGTACACCTTCACTGACTGCGGTGACAGACCCATATGGGCGGCGATTTCCTTGTTGCTTTGGCCCAGGCTTACGTGGCTCAGGACCTCTTCTTCCCGCTCGGTCAGTTTTAGTTCTCTTGAATAGGGCAGCGCGGGAAGAAAACTCATGACCTTTTGAAAAGCTTTTGCATCGCACCAAGTATTTCCTTCTGCCACCGCGAAGATTGCTTTTTGCAGGTCCTTGATCGAAGCGCTCTGCTCCACAAACCCCACCGCGCCGCCTTTCAGTCCGGCAAGAAGCATCTCTAGCCGGTCCTCTCGTGTAAGCAGCAGGACAGGAGCGACGCGAGAATACTCTCGAATCAACTGCTCGAGCGCTTCAGCGTTTTTCGCGAACGTTCCGACGTCAACGAATAACCACATCCGGCTGAAGGTTTGCTTTATTCCAAGGCGGCATGACGTCAACGAATACCACATCCGGCTGAAGGTTTGCTTTATTCCAAGGCGGCATACCGTTGGAGACTGTTGTGGATAGACCGCGTCCGGAAAGAAGGGACCTTAAAGCGGACCGAAAAACAGGCGAATCCTCAACCAAAACTACTCGAACAGTTTTCACAGGGCCCCGGGCTGGTTATATCGTACTGAGCGTACTCCTACCACTTTCGCCCGCGAATCTACTTTTCTGCTTTAACCGTGACATTCCTGTGAACCATACATTTGCACAATTGACTCCGCGCTCCAGCAGGTGCAAGGTTTAGCTAACCTATTGGCGGGGGGGAGCCAGGGGCGGGACTGGGCAAGTACTTCCCGCAGACCACTCGAAGTCGCTCCGACTACAGACGGCCCTTCCCCGATACAGAACATAGCTGGGCCTGATTCCCAGCATCTTTCCGGGCGCAGGGGGTAACGCTAAAAACTATGGAGGCATTCCTGGATGAATAACTATCCGTGTGACGAAAGGTGGAAAGAAGAGCTCGCAGTCGTCGTTCTTTTTTGCTCCAGGCGGGTGCGGCGGCGGCTGTGGCTGTTGCTGCTCGCACGCTGAACCTCGAATCCACGGCAAACGCGCAATCCTCGGGTGGCTCCGGCTCTGCCTGCGAAATTGGTCCGCTCGGCGACGCGGCGCGCGCTCAAGCGTGCTTGAACCTTCGCGAGAGTGTGGCTCAAGCCGACTTCAATCAACCGCTGGTTTCACATCCGTGCAATGGCGATGATTCCCTCTATCCTGACAAATGCGGCAGTTTCACCAAAACTTTGCCGCACGACACCTACGGTCGCGTAAATTTGAGCGCCTACCAGAGCCTCATTAATGCACTTTCAAGCGGTAATCCCTCCGACTTCGAGAACATCACTTTGGGCGGCACGGTGAAGCTCACGAACCCGCAATCCGGTCTCGCCTATGACCTGGAAGGTATGGATGCGCACAACTTGACCGTCCTGGCTCCGCCTACTTTGGCCAGCCCGCAAATGGCCACAGAAATGGTTGAAATGTACTGGGTCTCTTTGCTGCGCGACGTTCCGTTTGATCAATACCCTTCCAACGCCATGGCTCAGCAGGCCGCGCAAGAGCCTCCATTCCGGGCAAGACTTCCTGACCACGTTCAATGACTGGCTCACCGTCCAAGACGGGGGGCAGCACCGGTATCCCGGTGCAAGTGGATCCCCAGGTCCGGTACCCGGGAAATGGACGGGACTGGGCATCTTTCACGCATGTGGACGTTCTCTCTCAAGCTTACTTCGTGGCCCTCCTTGTCTTGATGACCATGGGCGCCCCTCCAAATCCCGGTCTGCCTTACAACAATTCGCGAACCCAAGTCGGCTTTGGAACCTTTGGCGGCGGAGACTTCGCCGGCACGCTCAACGAAGTCGCTACCCGGGCGCTAAAGTCCGTTTGGTTCCAGAAATGGTATGTCCACCGCCGTCTCCGCCCGGAGGCCACCGGAGGACTCGTCCATTTGATGAAAACTGGCCAGGGGAGTCAGGTAAGCTGCAAGCTGAACAAAACGCTCCTTTACTCCAACGCTGTCCAGCAAAGCTTCAACAAATATGGAAGCTACTTGCTCTCGCAGGCGTTCTCCGAAGGCTGCCCCACTCACCCGTCGTATCCAACCGGACACGGTACGGTTGGCGGCGCTTGCGTGACCGTTCTGAAGTTCTTCTTCAACGGAAGTTGGACTATCCCCAACCCCGTCATGCCGTCCGACGATGGCCTCTCTCTGCAGCCTTACTCAGGTCCCTCATTGACGGTGAACGGCGAACTTGCCAAAATCGCGCACAACGTCAGCTTCGGCCACGGAATCCACGCCGGCATTCACTACCGCAGCGACACCGACCAATCGTTGCTCTTCGGGGAGGCGGTTGCGCTAAGGGTCCTTCAGGACCGCGCCTCTTGCTACAACGAGAAGTTCTCCGTCTCCATCACCAAATTCGACGGAACCACCGCCACGATTTCCAACTAGCTCGCATTGAAAAACTTCGGGTGGCCTTCGCTTTGAACCGAAGGCCACCCGTTGAGGCGGGGGGGCGAAACGCCGCCTTTGGCCATCAGGGCGAGGAGGCGAGTGAGATATTCGCGAAGATCCTCGGCGGAGGAGAATTTTGAGAAGCCGCGGAGGAGTTCTCGCGAGAGATCGGTCTGGTCATCGGGAGCCCGGGGGAAGCCCGCGGCCCTCAGGCGGTCATGGCGGATAATCTTCGGCTCACGCATGGCAGGGCGGCAGATCGCTCGCATCATGCAATGCGCAAGCGAGGACGGGTACGATATGAGTCACGTGCAAATTTTCCAGGCTGTGCCGTCACGGGCGTCTTGGACTTTTGAGAATATACCTAGGGTGATGTCTCCTTGCGATGCCTGTAAAGGCGACGGCTATCTGGCGATGGATTCCGACACTCAAAATCATCACCGATGGCGCGGATCACCCGCTCTGTTAATTGATGCCGTCCTTGGCTTTCTGGCGCCCCAGCAGGCGCGCTAGGGATGGTGTTAGGGCTCAGGCAGGAAGCCTGTGCCACGGAAGAGGGCACGACGTGTCGTGCCCCTACGGGAGAAAGAGCGCGGGTTCACCGCCTCTGCGGTTGCCGCATCCCAGCCGCAGTGCCATAATTTCTGGTTGTGCGAGACGGAGAATTTCGTGGCACGAGTCACAAGTTGCGTCTTCACGGTCTGAGAGGGCATTATGGCATTGCGCGATAGCTGGATTGAGAAAAGGCTCAGTGGCGAGTGGCAAGTGGCGGGTGGCGAGCAATCCGGGACCACACCCTCAACACACGGCAATGGCACGCAGGCGTCCAACGGACGCAACATGTCGCAGATGCATTTCGCGCGGCAGGGCGCCATCACGGAGGAAATGCACTACGTCGCCAAACGCGAAAAACTCGAGCCGGAACTGGTCCGCAGCGAAGTCGCCCGTGGACGCATGATTATTCCCGCGAACGTCCATCATGGCAACCTCGAGCCGATGGCCATTGGCATCGCCAGCAAATGCAAAATCAACGCCAACATCGGCAATTCCGCCACCAGCTCCAACATCGACGAGGAGCTGAAAAAGCTCCACCACGCCGTCCACTACGGCGCGGACACGGTGATGGACCTCTCGACCGGCGGAAACATTCCTGAAATTCGCAAGGCCATCATTGACGCTTCGCCGGTTCCCGTTGGCACGGTTCCCGTCTACGAGGCGATTTCCCGCGTGCGGCGCCCGGAAGATCTGACTTTCAGCCTGATGCTCGAAGTCATCGAAGAGCAGGCCGAACAGGGCGTGGATTACATGACCATTCACGCCGGAGTGATGCGCGAGCACGTGCCGTTTGTGCGCAAGCGCATTACCGGCATCGTGAGCCGTGGCGGCTCGCTGATGGCCCATTGGATGGAGCATCACAAGAAGCAGAATTTTCTCTACGAGAATTTCGACGAAATTTGCAAAGTCTTCAAAAAACACGACGTGAGCTTTTCGCTCGGCGACGGCTTGCGCCCCGGCTGCATCGCGGACGCCAGCGACGAGGCGCAGTTCGCCGAACTGAAAGTCCTCGGCGAACTAACCAAAAAGGCTTGGGAGCATGACGTTCAGGTGATGATCGAAGGTCCCGGCCACATTCCGATGGACAAAATCAAAGAGCAGGTGGATCTGGAAATGGAATGGTGCCACGAAGCGCCGTTCTACACGCTCGGGCCGCTGGTCATTGACATTGCTCCCGGCTACGATCACATCACCAGCGCCATCGGCGCGGCGATGATCGGCTGGTATGGCGCGTCGATGCTCTGCTACGTCACGCCGAAAGAACACCTCGGCCTGCCGAATCCCGACGACGTGAAGCAGGGCGTCATCGCCTACAAAATTGCCGCGCACGCTGCCGACCTAGCGCGCCATCGTCCCGGCGCACGCGACCGTGACGACGCGCTGAGCTATGCGCGGTTCTTGTTCGATTGGAACAAGCAATTCGAGTTGTCCCTCGATCCGGAAACGGCGCGTGCCATGCACGACGAAAACTTGCCCGACGATTTCTACAAGGAGGCGAAGTTCTGCTCCATGTGCGGGCCGAAGTTCTGCTCCATGAGCATCACGCAAATGGCCGAAGCCGAGTCCGGCCAGGACCAGGCCGAGCGCAAACAAAAATTCGCCGAATTGCTCGTCAAGGTCCAGGGTGCTGGAGGGTAACGCGACAGGCGACATTTGCGTGGGCATGTTTGAGGTCAAAGTGAAATTGGCAAATCTGGCTGCTCCCAGCCAAGCCGAAAAAGCGTCTCTACTTGTTGATACCGGCGTGACCTTGTCTTGGATTCCCAGAGGAGTTCTGCCGAAGCTCGGTGCAAAGCCGATCTCGCGAGTCGCCTTCTCGCTTGCGGACGGCCGTGAGATTGAACGCGAACTGACCGGCATTCTGCTCGCCATCGACGGAAAGAAAGCTGCGGTTGCGGCCGCTTTCGGTGAGCCTGGGGAAGGGAACCTTGGCGCAACTGCTCCAGAGAGTTTGGGATTCCTGGTTGATCCTAGCAGCCAGAAACTGCTCCCTCGCAAGTTGCTGTCACTGCGTACGAAGGTTTTAGAGACACATGGTGTGTCAGAAGGAGAGTTTGGGTTGAGGAGGTGAGAGCATGGAGTTTGTGATTTTTATGGTGCTTCTCTATTTTCTGCCCACGATTGTCGCGATCGTTCTGCTGGAAGACGCTCTTGGCGTTTTTCTGGTGAACTTCTTTCTTGGTTGGACCGTGATCGGCTGGTGGGTCGCCATGATCTGGGCGGTGGCGGAACGCAAAACTCTTCAGGTGCACCGCGTTCCGGTGAGCTCCGGCCGATTCTGCAGCCGCTGCGGTACTCTCGCGCCGCCGGGCGCGCAAGTATGCCCTAACTGCGGCAGGGCGGTGTAATTGGCCGATTCGCCGGAACCAGGCGCGACGAAGCCGCAATCTGGCGAGGTGCTGCGGGAAGAGTTTAATCGCTGGGCGGAAGCCGGGCGCGGCGAGGGCATGGAGCAGGAGCACCTGCCCATTACACTGCCAGTGCTCGAAAAAATGCGCCTTGCAGCCGCTGACAATGTTCTCGATGTCGGGTGCGGAGCGGGCTGGCTTTCGCGGCGCCTGGCAAAACATGTTCCCCAGGGGCGCGTCGTGGGAATGGACGTTTCCGACGAAATGATTCGCTGCGCGCGGCGCGCCAGCGTGGATGTTGAAAATTTGATGTTCGTCACCGGCGAAGTCGAGGAAATTCCGTGGGAGCCGAATTTCTTCGCCCACGCGATTTCAGTCGAATCGTCCTACTACTGGCGCGATCCTGCCGCCGGCATCAGGGAAATTTTTCGCGTGCTGAAGTCTGGCGGTTCGGCCCGGATTCTTATCAACTACTACTGCGAGAATCCGCATTCTCACCAGTGGGGAGATTTGCTGGCAGTGAAGACACATCTGCTTTCGGCGGCAGAGTGGAGCGAATTGTTTCGCGCCGCAGGCTTCGGAGAAGTGCAGCACGAACGCATTGCGGATCGCTCGCCGACGCCGGACGCGTACACCGGCCGGTGGTTCCGCGACGCGGCACAGCTCCGCGCGTTCAAAGCGGAAGGCGCGCTGCTCGTCCACGGCGTGAAGCAGTGAAAACGCGCGAACATTTTACGGGAAGGAAATCGTTGGCGAATATTTGAGGAACGCTTTCCCAGGAAGTACTCGTATGTCATTTTTGAGCAGCGGCGTGGCCGTCGTGACCGGAGCGGGCTCCGGACTTGGCCGGGCGCTGGCGCAGCAGTTGTCGGCAGCGGGCTCAGCCCTTGCACTGGCCGACATTGACGAAGCGACCCTGCTACAAACGGCGCAGTCTCTTGAAAAAAACAGCGCGTTGCGCGCGACGAAAAAAGGCAGGGCAGTGGACGCAGCCGCGAAGAATGGCCCGCTCATCACCGCCCATGTTGTCGACGTCGCAAAAGAAGAAAGCGTAAAGGCGTTTGCAGCCGACGTGCACACGCGCCACGGGCGCGTCACATTGCTCATCAACAACGTCGGTGTCGCGCTTCACGGAAATTTTGAAGAGATTTCGCTCGACGATCTCCGCTGGCTGATGGACATCAATTTTTGGGGCGCCGTCTACGGGGTCAAATACTTTTTGCCGATGTTGAAACGCGAGCCGCGCGCGCACATCGTGAACTTGTCGAGCCTTTTCGGAATTATCGCGCCGCCCGGCCAAGCCGCTTACTCGGCCAGCAAGTTCGCCGTGCGCGGATTTACGGAAGCACTGCGCCACGAACTCGAAGACAGCAATGTTGCTGTGAGCTGCGTCCATCCGGGCGGCATTCGATCCTCCATCGCACGCCATGCGCGGCTGGGAGCGGCCGCTTCTCCGGCGAGGCGAGAGGAGAGTCTCGCGCGGTTCGAACAATTGGCGCGAACTTCGCCGGAAAAAGCGGCGGCCGCGATTTTGCGTGGTGTGGAGCGGCGCGAGGCACGGATCCTCGTCGGTATCGATGCCCATCAGATCGACTTTCTACAGCGTTTGCGACCCGCCAATTACTGGAAATTCCTGGCGCGGAAGCTCAGAGAACCCGTAGCCACGAGCAAAGCAAGCACCCTCAAGCCATCGAGCAGCTGACTCGAGCTGGCAAACGCACCTTGGCGGAGGCGTTCGGCGGTTGATTCGAAAACAGCGGAACTGGAAGCTAGTTCCGGTTTGACTTGCAAAGAGGACTGCCACAGGATGAGGCGAGCGACTCAACGCGCGTTGCGAACTTCTTTCGAGCAGTGATCGAGCGCGTGCAGGCGTTGCCGCTCATGCTGCCTTTGGCGTCAAACGGAAAGACGGGATCCTTCGTCTATGCGGATGTTGAGCGGGCTTTTGCGGGAGGGCGCAGCGCAAGGCGCAAGGCGGATTGTCACTTAAAGCATGAGTTGGCCGCGAGCGCACCAGCAAGCATTTTTTTGCCTTCGCCAGGATCGTCCAGAGACCCGTCTGGCAACCTTGTGAGCGCAGTGTGCCCAGCCTTTCGACTTGGCAGGCGACACCGTGACGGAAGGCTTGGACACCATTCTTGCTTCGGTTTCGGACGGGGACATGACCGGCATGGCCTCGCTCGTGGAAAACGAACGGGCAAACGAATATGTCCGCTCAGCGGCCCTCAAGGGTCTCGTGACACTGGCGGCCTGCGGCAAGCAAAGCCGGGACGAAGTGATGGCCTACTTCAAAGGTTTGTTCCGCACGCTCGAACGGACTTATAGCCTTATGGGGGATAGCTTGGCCAGTCGTTGCACGGATCTGTGCCCAGAAGAAGTGAGAGAAGATCTTCGCCGGGTCCACGAGCAGGGGCTAATTGATCCATTCTACATCCACTACATCCGGTGGGAGGACATCGAAGGCGCGCTCGGCGTCGGCAAAGAAGCCGCCATGAAAGCGCTAATTATAAAGGAGCGGTATGGATTGATCGATGATGCGGAAAAAGAGATGAGTTGGTGGGCCTGCTTTGAAGAGAACAAACACCGCAAGGTCAAGCTTGGCTGGGACACCCCAATTCGGAAAGCCCCTAAGGTGGGAGGGAATGAGCCCTGTTCTTGTGGGAGCGGAAAGAAATTCAAAAAATGCTGCGGACCATAGGGAGCTTAGCGTCCATATCCACCTTGCATGAAGGCGGGCCCTTTCAACGCATTTAAGGTCGCTCCTGCGAGACAATGTCGCACTCGTGGCCAACTCATGCTTTATTTCCGGCTACCTCATGCTATAAGGGACACGGATGCCACCGCATTTAGCGATGGAGGGCAGAAGATTATGTCTCAAGTCATGCGGTTCGGAAGGAGGGCTCTAGAAGTTTCCGCGTTCTTGCTGGCCTGGGCTATCTTCAGTCAGCCTACGTCCTACGCTCAAACGTTTGCGCTGAGCGACACGAAAGACCTGGTCCTGATTAACACGAAAGCCGGAGCCGTCGAATACAAAGGGCGCAAAGCTGTGCGCCTGACAAAGGACGTGCAAAAGGACGGCTTCGCGCTGTTGAAGGGCACAGATTTTCAGGACGGCACCATCGAAGCCGACATCGCATTGAAAATTACCACGCCCCCGGAAGTGAGAATGCCTGGGTTTGTAGGCATCGCTTTCCGGGCGCGACCGGATGCATCACGTTACGAACTTTTCTACCTGCGGCCGGGGAACTCATACGCGGACGACCAGGCGATGCGCAACCATTCGGTGCAATACACCTCCGAACCGGACTTTGGCTGGTACAAACTGCGCCGCGAGTGGCCCTGGGTTTACGAGAGTCACGAGGAGTTGCAAACCGAGACCTGGATGAAGGTCAAGATCGGCGTGAAGGGCCGCTCAGCCAGGCTTTATATAAACGGGTCCGAGCATCCAAGCCTCGTTGTGGACGGCTTGAAGGGCGAAGATTTGCGGGGCGGCGTCGCGCTTTGGGGTTATCAAGGCGAGGAGGCATATTTCTCAAACTTGCGTATCATGAATTCCACGCCGCTGCCGGTAAAGAATGGCTCGGACGCCAGCGGCAACTGGCAGGTCAAGTGTTCGAGCGACGCCGGACCCATTGAAGGAACTGTGCTACTCAAGCGCGACGGCAATAAAGTGACGGGAAGCTGGTCCGGCGAGATGGGCAAAGATCGCTCCATTTCCGGGACGTGGCGCAACGGCTACGTGGAGCTCAGCTTCAATGTGGATTGGCCCGTCGACGACAAAGGCACGGTCGCGCCCGCTCTTGCCACGCTTTCCGGCTGGTTCGACGGAGACTCCGCCGGCGGTCGTATGAAGGTAGAAGGCCGAGCCGATGGGCGGTGGACGGCAACGCGGAAGCCGTAAGTTTTGACGCGAGTTCCCGCTGCATATATACTCCACGGAGATAAAGGGCAAAGAACGGGTCTGAAGACCCGCCACTACAGAGGCTCTTGTGGGAGTGATGATCAGATGGGTGTTTTAGACCAACGGTTCGAAAAGAATTTCATGATTACATCGGTGGACTATGTGTTCAACTGGGCGCGGAAGAGCGCGCTGTGGCCGCTGACGTTCGGGCTGGCGTGCTGCGCCATCGAGATGATCGCGTCGACGACTTCGCGGTTTGACATGGCGCGATTTGGCGCGGAAGTGTTCCGGCCGTCGCCGAGGCAGGCGGACCTGATGATCGTTTCGGGTACGGTGACGCTGAAGATGTCAACCGTGATTCAGCGCGTGTGGTCGCAGATGCCGGACCCGAAGTGGTGCATTTCAATGGGAGCGTGCTCGAGCGTGGGCGGGCCGTTCAATACATATTCGGTTTTGCAAGGCGTGGACCGCATTGTTCCCGTGGACGTGTACATCGTGGGATGCCCGCCGCGGCCGGAAGGGCTGTTCTTCGGACTGATGAAGCTGCAGGACAAGATTGACCAGATGACTCTGGCAAAGCGGCCCACGGAAATACGGCTGAAGCCGGAGATGGTGGAGGATTTCAAGAAGGGCGTGATGGTGGCGCAGACGCCGGAGCCCCGGTAGAGATCAGAGAATAGGAACAGAGGAGAGGCTGGAGCCCATGGCGCTTGTGCGAGCTGCCAAGACGAATGAAATCACACCGGGAACGATCCGGGAGTTCCAGGTGGAAGGCAAGGCGGTGGCCCTGGCAAACGTTGGGGGCAAATACTACGCCATCAACAATACCTGCCTGCACCGGGGCGGGCCGCTTGGGCAAGGAGTGCTGAACGGGACGGTAGTGACTTGCCCCTGGCATGGGTGGCAATACGACGTCACTACGGGGAAGGTGAAGCAGAACCCGGCGGTGGGTGTGGATTGCTACAAGGTCGAGGTAAGGGGCGAGGATATTTTCGTGGATGCAGGATAGCGCGGCTTATATAGCTGAAAACAAAAGAGATATTCCGGTCTCTAGGCCAAATTTTCCGCGGCACTGTCTTTCCACAGACAAACCGTCTTCGCAGGAATAGCTCCTACATTTTGTTTCGCTTTTTGGATGCCACCGTGTATAGTTCTGCGGACTTCAGCGTGCAATGTCGACAACGCCTGCTCAACGACATTATTGGATCTTCAGCGCGGACCCTCACCACTACCACTGGGACACGCTTTTCGTAAAAGGCAAAGAGATGTGGCACGGGGCGGGGGCCAAGCCGGACGCCATCCGCGCGCTGAAACAGGTGCGCAAGGGCGACCGCGTGCTGTGTTACCACTCGGCGCCGGAGCGGTCGCTGTATTCCATCGCGGAGGTGACGCGCGACCCGTATCCCGATCCGCATAATCACAAAGGGAAAAATCTCGTGGCGGACTTGCGGGTGTTTGAAAAGCTGCCGCGGCAGGTGACGCTGGAAGAAATGCGCGCGAACGCGGCGCTGAAAAAAATGAAGCTGCTTAAGAACGTGAGGCTGCTCATTTCGCCCATCAGCGACGCGGAATATCAAGAAATTCTGAGGATGGCCGGGATCGTGCCTACGCCGGGAATTCCGTTGCCCTGACGAGCGGATTTGGCGCCCCGTCTCCCGGGGCTCAAAATACCAAAAAAATGCTTGCGCGCACCTTGCGCAAGCCTCTGGCCTTGCGGGCCAGGGGTTTTGTGGTTGACGAGACGGTGTGCAGGTTTTCGGTGCCAAGTGGAAGAGAATCCGTTGTGAGATCCGGGCCGAAAAGCCGCTCGCGAAGCTACTTCAAGACTCTTTGCGTTGCCACCTCGATTGCGCGAGATCAGCGCTTGCGGAGCCGGCGCCCTGATTCTCCTGAGCTCGGCTCGGTGCAACCGCCTGGAAGACCAGGGTTGCCGTTACCAGCGAGAGGGTCCAGCAGAAGAATCTGCGAAATGGGGCAAACTCAAGGGAGTTCGTTGCCGACGGGCGACCTGAAGGGCGCGCATCGCCATGCCCGCCCCGCGCGAATTGGAAGGAAGCAAAACTCGTGGTATTGTCGCGCATGCTCCGTCTGTTCGGTACGCAAGTCAACAGGCAGGCGCGGGCTTACGGCGGACTCCGCTTTTAGTGTGAGAGATGCGAGACGCAGAGCCACTATGCGAGCGCTGTGTTTCTTGAGCAGTTCCAGTCATTCAGGCGAAAGCGTGTTTGCGCAAGCGGTCACCGGATTTGGCGATAAAGGGCACTGGTTTTCTGGCCATCGGCATCGTTGCGGTTCTGACGATGCTTCCACAAATGGCGAAGCGGGATTCCATGCTAGATGAAATTGCGAGCGGCAAGACGCGTGTCCTTGATCTGAGCTACGCGATCAACGACAAACTGGTGCCGTGGCCGGGAGATGAAAAGGTCTTTGAGGCGAAAGTCAACGCTTCGGTGGAGAAAGAGGGATACTTCACGCGCAGCTTCTGGATGCGGGAGCATTACGGGACCCATGTGGATGCGCCCGTGCATTTTCCGTCGGGAAAAACGACGGTCGATCAGATTCCAGTGAAGCAGCTTTTTGGGCCGGCCGTCGTGATAGACGTGCGCGCGGAAGGCGGGAAGGATGCGGACTATCAACTTCCGGCGGCGCGCGTGGAGGAACGGGAGAGGCGGCACGGGCGAATTCCCGCGGGAGCGATTGTTCTGCTGAGAACGGGCTGGGCTGCGTACTGGCCGGACGCGCAGAAGTACCGAGGCCTGGACCCGGAAGGGAGAATGCATTTTCCGGGGTTTTCGGTCGAAGCGGTGAAGCTGTTGATCGGGCGGAAGATCAACGGGCTGGGATGCGATACGATGAGCGTAGACTACGGGGCGTCGGCAGATTTTGCGGTGCATCATCTCGCGCTGGGCTCGGGGTTGTATCATCTGGAAAATCTCGCGGACTTGAGCGGGCTGCCGGAAAGCGGCGCGTTTTTGCTGGTAGCGCCGATTAAGTTGGAAGGCGGGTCAGGCGGACCGGTGCGGGTTTTTGCGTTGGTACCGTGAGGGCTGTCTTTTCTGCAACATTCTTGGGAGTTTTACGTCTTATCGAATTGGCGGTTTTCGCCTTTGATTTATCGAAGCGAGAAAATATAGAGTCCGTCGGCTGGGGAAAAAAGCGGCCACTCCACGTGGGTTTGCGGCAATGATTCGAGATTTGACTTGGGGACGGGCCCTTTGTTCCTACAGGATTAACCAAAGGGCGCCCCGACATAAGGAAGAGTGAGCCGCCGAGGTAGCGCGGCGGGCGCAGCAATGCTGCGCACCTACAACGGTTAATCCAGGGATTTGCAAGTTTTCTTGGAGGAGACGTGCGCGTTCGAATGGCAGTGATGACAGGTGCTTTGCTGACGTTGACTTGCGCGGGAAAGACCCGAGCGGCAGAGGAGACGCCGCTACTGGCGCATTCGGCGACGCTTAGCAAGACGCAGGTGGTCTTTGCTTATGGCGGCTACCTGTGGAGCGTGGCGCGCGAAGGCGGCGATGCGCGGCAACTCACCACGGGCGGCCACGAGGGTGCGCCGGTGTTTTCTCCCGATGGGAAGTCGATTGCCTTTACCGGGCAGTACGACGGAAACGTGGATGTGTTCGTGATCCCAGCGGAAGGCGGGGAGCCCAAGAGGCTGACGTGGCATCCGGGGGTGGATATCGCCACCGGATGGACTCCGGATGGGAAAAAGGTACTGCTTCATTCGAATCGCGAATCGTATGCAGACTTCGACCGGCTCTACACCGTTCCCGTGGAGGGTGGTCCGGCGGAAGTTTTGCCGATGTGGCGCGGAGAAGCGGCGTGGTTTTCCCCGGACGGAACGCGCATCGCGTATGTTCCGAACGAAGTCTGGCAAACGTCGTGGAAGCGATATCGAGGGGGACAGACCACGCCGATTTACATCGTGCGGCTGAGCGACCTTGCGCTTGAGAAGGTGCCACGCGAGAATTCGAACGACAAAAACCCGGTTTGGTTTGGCGACGCGGTCTATTTTCTGTCCGACCGCAACGGACCGGTGACGCTTTTCGCCTACGATACGAAGGCGAAAACCGTGAGGCAGGTCATCGAAAACAAGGGACTCGATTTCAAGTCGCTTTCTGCGGGGCCGGACGCGTTGGTTTACGAGCAGTTTGGCGGAATCTACATTTTCAATCCGTCGAGCGGCAAATCCACGAAGGTGGATATTCGAATCGCGGGCGACCTGCCGTCCACGCGGCCACACTACGAAAAAGTTGGCGACAAAATACAGAACGCCGGGATTTCCCCTTCCGGTATGCGCGCAGTATTGGAGGCGCGCGGCGAGATTTTCACCGTGCCGGCGGAGAAAGGCGATGTGCGGAACCTGACGCACACGCCCGCGGTGGCGGAGCGGGATCCCGCCTGGTCTCCCGATGGAAAGTCGATCGCGTTCTTTTCCGATGAGTCCGGGGAGTACGCGCTGCACTTCGTGGATCAGTCGGGCTCCGGCGCGGTGAAGAAAATCAATCTGGGCAATCCGCCTTCGTTTTTCTACGGCCCGCTGTGGTCGCCGGACAGCAAGAAGATTGCGTACACCGACAAGCGCCTGAACCTGTGGTACGTGGATGTGGACAAAGGTACGCCGGTGAAAGTGGCCACGGAACGCTTCGACGATCCGACTTCCGCGATGAATGAGAGCTGGTCGCCGGATAGCAAGTGGCTGACGTACTCGAAGTTCCTCGAAAATCACCTTCACACAGTGTTCGTGTATTCGCTGGACACCGGCAAGGAATCGCAAATTACCGACGGCATCAGCGATGCGCGCTATCCGGTGTTCGACAAAGGCGGAAAGTCGCTGTTTTTTGCTGCGAGCACGGATGTGGGCTTGACCGCGGGCTGGCTGGATTTGTCGAGCTTGCAGCACCCGCTCCTCCGCAATATCTACGCCGCCGTCTTAAAGAAGGGCGATCCTTCCCCGGTCGAGCCGCAAAGCGACGAAGAAAAGGCGGCGGACGAGAAGAAAGAGGACAAGGCGAAGGACGCGGACAAGGGCAAAGAAGGCGAGAAGAAGGACGAAAAGAAAAAAGAAGAAGCCGTCAAGGTTGTCGTTGACCTGGATGGAATCGGCCAGCGCATCGTTGCGCTTCCGATTCGAGCCGCCAACTACGTTGGTCTGGATACCGGTAAGGCAGGAACGCTGTTTCTCTCGGAGATCGTAGACGTGCCGCGCTTCGGAGAGCCGGCTCCGATCACCGTTTCGAAATTTGATTTTGCGACGCGCAAGACCGAGCCATTTCTTAGCGGCATCCGCGCCTTTGCCGTGTCGGGCGATGGCGAAAAAGTCTTGTATTGGCAGGAGCACCAACCGTGGTGCATCGCAAAAACGGATGCGGCGCCGAAACCTGGCGAGGGCGCGCTGAAGGTGGACGAAATGGAAACTTACGTCGACCCGCGCGCCGAATGGAACCAGATGTACCACGAAGTGTGGCGCATCGAGCGGGACTTCCTCTACGACCCGAACCATCATGGGCTCGACCTCAACGCCGCCGAGAAGAAGTACGCGGGGTACTTGAAGGGTTTGGGCGGACGCGCCGACCTCAACTATCTTTTTGACGAAATGCTCGGGGAAATCACCATCGGGCACATGTTTATTGCCGGGGGCGACATTCCCAAACCCAACCAAGTGAAAGGCGGACTGCTGGGAGCGGACTACAAAATTGAAAACGGACGCTACCGCTTCGCGCGCATCTACAACGGCGAGAACTGGAACCCCGACTTGCGCGCGCCGCTGACACAGCCGGGCGTGGACGTGAAAGTAGGCGATTACTTGCTGGAAGTGGAAGGCCGGGAGGTGCGTCCGCCCGCGGAAGTTTATAGCTTCTTTGAAAACACCGCGGGCATGCAAATCAAAATTAAAGTAGGCCCGAACGCGGACGGCAAGGAATCACGCGAAGTGATGGTCGTGCCGTTGCCGAACGAATTTGCCCTGCGCAACCGCGCGTGGGAAGAAGATAACCGCCGCAAGGTGGACGAGCTTAGCGGGGGAAAGCTCGCGTACGTTCACGTCCCGGACACGTCCGTGGGGGGCTGGTTGAACTTCAACCGCTTCTACTTTGCGCAAATCGGGAAGCAAGCCGCGGTGATCGACGAGCGCTATAACCACGGCGGCTTCCTCGCGGACTACATCATCGACATGCTGAAGCGCCCGCTGCGAAACTGCGTGATCGCGCGCGAGGGCGAAAAATTCTGCTCGCCCGAGGCGCAGATTTATGGGCCAAAAACAATGATCATCAATGAGATGTCCGGCTCAGGCGGCGATGCGCTGCCGTGGATGTTCCGGCAAGACAAAGTGGGGCCGCTGGTTGGCACGCGCACGTGGGGAGGGCTGGTGGGCATTTACGGTTATCCGCCGCTACTCGATGGTGGTTTCGTCACCGCGCCGCGCGTGGCGATTTATGGTTTGCACGGCGACTGGGAGGTGGAGAACAAAGGTATCCCGCCGGATATCGAAGTGGAAAACGATCCCGCTTCGGTGGCGGCGGGGCACGACCGGCAACTGGAAAAAGCCGTGGAAGTCACCCTGGAGGCGCTGAAGAAAAACCCCGTGGTGATTCCGGACCATCCGGCGTACCCGAATTATCACAAGAAGTGACGCGTGACTGGTGACTTGTGGAGCAAAGTGGCGAGTGACGAGTTGGGGAGGAAGAGGTTGACAGTCGAAAGTTGAAAGTTCAAGGGGAGAGGTGCAAACACGGGAAATAGGCAGCACGGCTACCCGCGCTCCGGGTTGCTTGGTCTCCGAAATTTTGCCAGAGAGTTCTGTCTTCTCGGGGCACCTTCCTCACTTGCTTGGGATGGCGCTTGTTGAGAGCATCCAGGAGATAAAATCAGGCTCAGCGTAGGCTTTCTCCCAGGAGTTATGGCCCACGCCCGGATATTCGGTGTAGTGTACTTCTCCGCCCAGCGCTTTCATGGCTTCGTCCATTCGGCGCGACTCGGTGACAGGAACGACCGGATCGTCCCCACCATGAAAGATCCACACGGGCGTTTTGCCAATTTTCTTGGCGGCTTCGGTATAAGGTGAATTGTCGTCCGCAGACTGCTGACGGGCCATGTCGGGAACCAGGATGCCTCCACAAATAGGCGCGATGGCCGCGAATTTTCCGGGGTATTTTCCAGCTAGATACCAGGTTCCGTAGCCGCCCATGGAGAGGCCGGTCAAGTAAGTGCGGGCGGAATCGCCGTGAAATTCTTTCTGTGCTGCGGCCAGCAAGGCCATGACCATGTCTGCCATAGTGGGTTCGGACCACCAGACATTCCTGCGACACTGCGGCATGACCACGACGGCAGGGAAGCGGTCGCGATACCGGCGAATCGCCGTGCCGATGCCAACTTCGGTCTGGATCAAGCCGTCGTCACCGCGCTCGCCGGCTCCGTGCAGGAACAAAATGATGGGCCACTTCTTCTGTTTTGTCCAATCATCCGGAACGAATACTTGATATTTATACGCTGTGCCCGCGACAGTGATGGTGCGATCGAGAAATCCGGTTTCTTGTTTCTTGGCTTCCGTTGGAATCGCAATAAACGAAACTGCAACCATTCCTAAGACAAGCAACCACTTCACGCTTTTCCGGGCCATCCGCACGAGTCACCTCCAAGCGCGAAACTGTAACATGAGTTCCATAAAACCGAGCAAACCCTTTCACCGGGAATCGGAAGTCAGGTGCAAGAAGAGCACTTACGCGCCGGGCTGTGCTATTTTGAAAGCTCCTTTGTCTCATGCCAGAACTTCCTGAAGTCGAAACCGTGGCCCGTGGATTGCGTCAGGCTATCCTTGGCCGGCGCGTCCTATCGGTCACGCTCGGGAAAACGGACTTCATTGACGATCCCGTGGCGCTGGAACAGCAGCTCCCCGGACGTCGTATTGAAGCGGTCGAGCGTTACGGAAAATTCATCTTGTTGCGTCTCTCGGCGACGGCCGGAACGAATGGCAATCCCAGCGACGATGGGGCCAAACAGCGCCCATCCCTGCTGGTCCATCTGGGAATGACCGGGCAGATGGCGCCGAGTCCGGCGGAAAAGCCTCATGAAAAGCACACGCACGTTTGCATACTGCTGGATGACGGTCGCGAGCTGCGCTACACCGATGCGCGGCGCTTTGGGCGAATTGCCTACTTGACGGAAGTTCCGCTGGCGGAAGAATTGACGCGCTTTGGCGCCGACCCGCTGGAGATCAGCAAAGAGGAATTCGTGAAAAGGATCCGCGGGCGGCGCGCACGCATCAAGGCGCTGCTGCTGGACCAGGGTGTGCTGCGCGGTGTGGGCAACATTTACGCGGACGAAAGCTTGTGGAAGGCGAAGATTCATCCGGCGCGGCTGGGCGCGAAGCTGAGCGGCGAGCAGGCCGGGATTTTGTGGCGTGCGCTGCAGGAGATTTTGCACAAAGCCATCATGATGCGCGGCTCTTCGATTTCCGATTTTCTTGACGCGGAAGGGGAGCCGGGAGAGTATCAGCGGCGCCATCGCGCTTATGGGCGTGAAGGAAAAGGCTGCGGCAGGTGCAAAACCTTGATCCGGCGTGGAATGGTGGCGGGCCGCAGCAGTTATTTTTGCCCGAACTGCCAACCGGCGCCGCGAGGATTCGTTACGTTGCCATTGCCGGCTCGTGCCATGGCTGTGCCCGAACGCGCCCAGCGGCCCGCAAGTCTATCCATCCGAAGGCCAATCAAAATCGGGCCGAAGAGTTGGCCTCGCCGGTAATGCGAGCCGTTCTCCAGAGAGTCAGCCGAGCGAAGGTGACGGTGGATGGCCGCGTCACGGGAGAGATTGGCCCCGGACTGATGATTCTCCTTGGTGTCGGGAAAAAAGATACTTCCGCGACCGTCGCCCGGATGGCGGAACGGTGCGCGAACTTGCGCATCTTCGAGGACGATCAGGGGAAAATGAACCGCTCGCTGCTTGATGTCAAAGGCGCTGCGCTGGCTGTTTCGCAGTTCACCCTGTATGGCGATGCGCGAGGGCAGCGGCGGCCAAGCTTTATGGCTGCGGCGCCTCCGGATTTGGCGAAAGCTCTTTACGAGGAATTCTGTGAGGAGCTGCGCAAATTGGGCATCTCCGTTGCCACGGGAATTTTTCAAGCCATGATGTCGGTGGAGCTGGTCAATGAAGGCCCGGTCACCATCCTCCTCGATTCGGACAACACGTTCTAAACGTTCTAAGCGAGGCGCAGCGCCGGAAGACCGGCCGCTTTGGACGAAGGCGGCTGTTTTGCGCGAATTGCAATCGCTGGCCGATCCGCGCGTGCGAACGAAGATGGAGTACTTCGGCGTGCGCGTGCCCCATGCACACGGAATCTCGGCTCCCGTACTGCATGCGCTGGCGAAACGAATCGGCAAACGACATTCGCTCGCACTCGAACTGTGGACCACGGCAATCCACGAGGCGCGAATCTTAGCGGCGCTGATCGGGGAATCAGAAAGAGTCACCTCGGCAGAAATGGAGCGCTGGGCGCGGGATTTTGATTCCTGGGATGTGGTGGACGCGGCGTGCTGCTATCTTTACGCGTACGCGAAACCAGCGTGGAGCAAAGTCGCGTCATGGAGCGGGAGGCGGGAAGAATTTGTGAAACGGGCGGCATTCTCTTTGGCCGCCTATCTGAGCTACAAGGACAAGACGGCCCCGGATGCCAAGTTTGTGCGATTTTTGCGGGTGATTGAGCGCGAAGCTTACGATGATCGCAACTTCGTGAAAAAAGCCGTTAACTGGGCGTTGCGGAATGTCGGCAAAAGGAATCTTCGTCTAAACCGCGAGGCGACTCGTGCGGCCGAGAAGATCCGGCGGCAGGGAAGCCGCTCTGCTCGCTGGATTGCCGCCGATGCGCTGCGCGAACTCCGAAGCGCCGGTGTACAGGCGAGGCTGTGGCGAGAGGCAAGAGCAAGGCAATGACGCCAAAAAATAAGAACAATGATCTGAAAATTCGCATCGCGAAGGCTGGCGATGCTGCGGAGCTCGCGGATCTCTCCGGCCAGCTCGGTTATCCAGCAACGGCGGCACAAATCCGTCAGCGACTGCGCGCCATCCGCCCCGCATCCCTGAACTCCGTTTTCGTGGCGGAAACGAAGGATGCGGGAGTGGTCGGCTGGCTGCACGTGAGCAAGCAGGCGCTTCTCGAATCCGACGTACGCGCCGAGGTGAACGGCTTGGTCGTTGCGGAGGGCCATCGCAGTCTCGGTGCCGGGGCGCGGCTGATCGCGGCCGCTGAGGAATGGGCCCGCAAACATGGGTGCAAGTTCATGTCCGTGCGTTCGAACGTAATGCGCGAACGCGCGCACAAGTTTTACGAGCGCAACGGCTACGAGCATTACAAGACGCAAAAATCCTTCCGCAAGCCGCTGTAAAGTACGCTAACAGAGAGCCTTAAGCTACCTAGGCCTAGCCTGGCCGGGGCAGATATGATTCCTTTCTTGAAATCTGCCTCCAAGTTTTAATCAGTATTTATATCGTACTACGATATACTAAACCCATGCCCAAAGAGCTTGCCACCGCCGAGTACCAGGCCCTCGCGGAACTGCGCTACCGCATTCGCAAGTTTTTGCGCGAAGGAGACACCGTGGCCAGCGCAGCGGGCCTCGAACCACAGCATTATCTGCTGCTGTTGATGATTCGGGGAATTCCCGATGGGCAGGAAGCCACAGTCAGCAACCTGGCGGAACGGCTGGTGCTCAAGCACCACAGCGTCGTGGAACTTATCGATCGCATGGAAGCCCACGGATACGTACGTCGCAGCCGCAGCCGCGAGGACCGGAGGAGCGTTCTGGTGTCGCTTTTGCCGCGCGGCGAGAAATTGCTCGAGCAGGTAGCGCAGCACCGGGTCGGCGAATTGCGCGCGTCAGGAGCGGCGCTGGCCAACGCCATCGCGGCGCTCTTGAAGAACAGTCACGCATTTCATGGAAGAAAGACTTCTACTGCTCGTTCAGCGAAAGGATTGGAAAAAAGGCGTGGATAAGATTCAACCAAAGGTTTCTCCGCGCGGCCTGGAAAACGCCAAAGCCGCGGGCCGCCATCAGCAAGAATTAGGGGATTTTTCGACCACGCTCCGCGTGTTGCCGATCTCCGCCCTGGCTGTGGTGATCGGCGCAATCTGTGCCTTTGTCGCGCTGGCGCTCCTGCGTTTGATCGGGCTTTTTACGAACGTGTTTTATTTCGGCCGCTGGAGCTCGGCGCTGGTTTCCCCCGCGGGAAATCACCTGGGCTGGTACAGCATTCTTGTTCCCGTCGGCGGAGCGTTCATCATCGGAATCATGGCGCGGTACGGCTCGGAGCGAATCCGCGGCCACGGCATTCCGGAAGCCATCGAAGCCATCTTAATCAATGGCAGCCGCGTTGAGCCGAAGGTTGCGCTGCTCAAGCCGCTTTCCTCCGCAATTTCCATTGGTTCGGGCGGACCGTTCGGCGCCGAAGGGCCAATCATCATGACGGGCGGCGCTTTCGGCTCCATGATTGCGCAGCTCTTCCATTTGACGAGCGCCGAACGCAAAACGCTGCTGGTGGCGGGAGCAGCCGGAGGAATGTCGGCAACCTTCGCTTCGCCGGTCGCAGCGGTTTTGCTGGCCGTCGAGCTTCTCTTGTTCGAATGGAAGCCGCGGAGTTTGGTTCCCGTGGCATTGGCGAGCGCCGTAGCCGCGGTCGTGCGCCGCTACATCCTGGGATTCGGGCCTCTGTTTCCCGTGCCCCAGCATCCACTGCATATTGGCCCTGTTGGCTTGTTCGGTTGCGCGCTCGTTGGATTGCTTGCGGGCGTGCTTTCCGCTTTACTGACGGTTTCGGTCTACGCCGCGGAAGACGCGTTTCAGAAATTGCCCATTCACTGGATGTGGTGGCCGATGATCGGAGGGCTCGCAATCGGTTTGGGCGGAATGATTTTTCCGCAAGCGCTTGGAGTGGGTTACGACACCATCGGAGCTCTGCTGCAAGGTAGCGTGACCACCAAAGTGATTCTCGGAGTTTTGTTGGTGAAGTGGTTCATCTGGGCGGTTTCGCTCGGCTCCGGCACTTCGGGCGGCGTACTGGCGCCCTTGTTAATGATGGGCGGAGCGCTCGGCGGAATCGAAGCGATGTTTCTGCCCAATGAAGGCGTGGGCTTTTGGCCGCTCGTCAGCATGGGCGCGATTCTTGGCGGCACGATGCGCTCGCCGTTTACCAGCATCGTCTTTGCCTTCGAGCTTACACACGACGCCAACGTGTTTCTGCCCTTGCTGGTGGCAAGCGTGGTGGCTCATGCGTTTACGGTCCTAACCTTGAAGCGTTCCATTCTGACGGAAAAAGTGGCGCGGCGCGGTTATCACTTGAGTCGCGAATATGCTGTGGATCCATTGGAAATTCTCTTCGCGCGAGAAGTAATGCGCACGAATGTTGCGGTGCTGCCCGCGGCCAGCAGCTTGGAGGAATTTCATAATGCGTTGAACGATCACCGGCAAAGCCAGCGGCTTCTGCCTGTCGTGGATGACCACGGGATTCTCGCCGGCGTGGTAACGCGCGGAGACCTTCACCAGCGTCTAGTGCAGGAAGGCGAGGCGGTGCTGCGCCGCCGGCTTTGCGAATTGGTGCGCCGGGAAACCGTTGAAGCTTTCCCGGATGAACCGCTGCGATCGGTCGTCTATCGCATGGCGGAAAAGCAGGTAACCCGGATGCCGGTGGTCGAACCAGATACGCGGAAATTTCTCGGCCTGATTGCGCTCGACGATTTGCTGAAAGCGCGCGGGCGCCATTTAGAGGAGGAGAAACGTCGCGAACAAGTGTTGAGCTTGCGATTTTTCCTGCCTGGAGGTACGGCGCCGGATCGGACGGAAACGCAGGAACAGACAGAGACGCCGGCAGCGCCGTAAAAGCCCATCTTTTCCCGTCTGCATCAAACGCACGAATGGAAGGAACTATTTTGAGCAGCAGTCCACAAGTGGCAAGAGCCTGGCTGAGAGCGTCGTCGAAGCAATGGACAGCAGTCCTGCGCGAGCGCGAAGAACAGGTGTTTTTGGTTCTAACTTTGGTGATTGGCGCGCTGGTGGGCGCAGCGGTTGTCGCGTTCATTTTGCTGACAGAACGATTTGGCGCGCGACTGTATCCCGCAGGCGGCATGGGGTTGCGCCGATTGCTCGTGCCGGTGGCCGGTTCGCTTGGAATGGGCTACCTGCTGTACCGCTACTTTCCGGATGCGCGCGGGAGCGGAGTACCGCAAACGAAAGCGGCATTGTACGCGCGAGAAGGCCGCATTTCGCTCGCAACCGTAATCGGAAAATTCTTTTGCACTTCGGCGACGCTCGCGAGTGGCATTCCGCTCGGGCGCGAGGGCCCGGCGGTGCAGGTCGGCGCGGGGATTGCTTCGGTGCTCGGCCGCTGGCTTGGACTTCGTCCGGAGAGGGTGAAAGCGCTGCTGCCTGTGGGCGCCAGCGCGGCGATTGCGGCAGCGTTCAATACACCGATGGCGGCGGTGCTATTTTCGCTGGAGGAAGTGGTTGGCGATCTGCACGCGCCGGTGCTTGGGTCTGTGGTGCTGGCCTCGGCCACTTCGTGGGCGGTGCTGCGCTTGTTGCTGGGGAATAATCCGCTCTTTCAGGTGCCGCAATATCAGTTGTTGAATCCGTGGGAGCTGGGAATTTACGCGATACTGGGAGTGGCAGGCGGCTTTGTTTCGGTGGCATTCACGAAGCTGCTGCTGTGGATCCGGGCGAACTTCTTGAAATTTCCCAAGAAGACCGAATGGTTCCGGCCTGTAGCGGGCGGAGTCCTGGTGGGAATCACGGGCTGGTTCGTGCCGGAGCTGCTTGGCGTGGGCTACAATCATGTAGGAGCGGCCCTGAATGGCGGAATGGCGCTAAAGCTGATGGCTCTGTTGCTGGTGCTGAAGCTGGTTGCCGTGGCCATCTGCTACGGCTCGGGAAACGCCGGCGGTATTTTTGGACCGAGCCTGTTTCTCGGCGCCATGCTTGGCGGTGTGGCAGGAAACGTGGCGAATCACTTTTTTCCCAATACCGTGGGGACGCCGGGTGCGTACGCATTGGTGGGCATGGGCACGGCGTTCGCGGGAATCGTGCGCGCCCCGATGACCTCGGTGCTGATGATTTTCGAGATTACGCGCGACTATGCGGTCATCGTGCCGCTGATGATTTCCAACCTGGTGAGTTTCTTCATTTCCGCGAGGCTGCAGCCTAATCCGATTTATGAAGCGCTAGCGCATCAGGATGGGATTCACCTGCCGAAAGCCGAGAGCCGGCAAGGAAAGCGGCGCCAAGTGAACGACGCAATGCGGCCGCCAACGGGGGTGCTGCGCGCGGAGATGACCGTGCAGGAGGCCTTGGAAAAAGTGACGGGCAGCGAATTTGCGTCGTGGCCGGTGTGCGACGACAACGGAGTAGTCGGTGTGGTGAGCCTGCAACAATTGAACGACGCGGCGCGTGAGGGTTCGGCGTCCCGACGGCTGAGCGAGCTTGTGGACCCGGACGATTTCCCGCACGTGCATATGGACCATCCGCTGCATCTGGCGCTGGAGCGCATGGGATCGAACCAGTTGGACCTGCTGCCCGTGGTTAGCCGCGCCAATCAGCACCAACTGAGAGCCGTGGTGACGCTCGAAGACGTGCTGGCGCACTATGGTGTGGAGAAGGAAGTGGGGAAGTAAGGAAAAGTCACTCGTGTTGTTCCTTTGCATGCCCTATCCTGCTGGCGGACTAGCCCCCGGCATCGGTAGCCGTGTCTGGCAATCGTCCCGCCAGAGTGCTGACCGCGCGCGTGCCACCTCGTTTTTCTCCTGCCTTTAGAATTCCGGTAAAGCCTGGTATTCGACAGAAGTACAGTACCTGTGTCCATTGACTCGGTTTAATTGGCTATGTTACCCATAGTTGCGTTCACCTTGTGGCTTTCCAGGGCAGCCACATCGCGAAAGATGACTGCCGGCGCCAAACATCTGGAAATTACGCTGGAGACGCAGGTGGAGAGCGTCAATCTGGCCGAAGAAATGTGTCTGCGTGTAGCAGAAGCGGCGGGTTTTGGCGAGGATGACTGCTACCGCATTGGGATGAGCGTCCGCGAGGGCGTGATCAACGCTTTTCACTATGGGAATCAGGAGCGCCCGGAGAAAAAAATCTATCTCGCCGTGGACATTACCGCGGAAAAGCTGATTATCCACGTGCTGGATGAAGGGACCGGGTTTACCCTTGCCGATGTGCCGGACCCCCTGGCGGAAGAGAATCTGCTGAGCACTTCGGGGCGGGGAATTTTTCTGATGCGTGCCTTTATGGATGAGTTTGACGTGGTACAGGGGCGCACAGGCGGCGCCGAAATTGTGATGTCCAAGAGGCTGCCGGGACCCGGTGGAAATTCGGAGAATGGCAAAGGCGGGCGGTAAAAGGACCAGGCAGCAGGGAATTTGAGTGAGGAAAGAAAGATGTCATTACGAGCCACGCATCGGGACGCCGGACCGGTTACAGTTGTGGATTTGAGCGGTCGCATCACTCTTGGCGACAGCAGCGCGCTGCTGCGCAAGACGATTCGAACACTCCTTGACGATCAGCGAAGGAAAATATTGCTGAACCTTGCCGACGTCGACTACATCGACAGCTCGGGAATAGGCGAGCTCGTTAGCGGCTTTACTGCCGTGAAGAATCAGGGCGGCGATTTGAAGCTGCTCCAGTTGACAAAAAAAGTGCGCGACCTACTGCAAATCACCAAACTCTACACGGTGTTTGACATCTATTCCGACGAAAGCTCCGCGGTTCGCAGTTTTAATTGAGCTTCTTCTGAATGCCATAGCGGAAGTCCTGCAAAGACAGTCCGGGGTGCCGTGACCTCAACCAAATTGTTTTCCGAGGCTCGCATCCGGCTCCTCGCTGGGGCACAATCTTCTGGATGAAGGAACGAGCAGACACGACTTGGATTGTCGAGCAGGCAAAGGGTGCCGGTTTCGACTTGTGCGGCATGGTGCGCGCGGAAAAATTCCCCGAGCTGGAAAATACTCCGGATTGGCTTGCGCGCGGCTATGCGGGCGAAATGAAATACCTTTTCGATTCCCGTCGTGAAGATCCGCGCTCGGCTATGCCCGGGGTCCGCAGCGTTATCGTTTGCCTGCTCAACTACAATACCGGGCATCCTCTTTCCACGGACACAAAAACCTCCTTCCCAAAGGATGAACGAAAGGGATGGGTCTCTCGCTACGGATGGGGAGATGACTATCACGATGTGCTTCTCGAGCGGCTGGAGGCGCTGATCGCGTTGCTTCGAGAACGGTTTGTTGAACCATTCGAAGCGCGAGCGTATGTGGACACCGGGCCCATTCAAGAGCGCGTGGCGGCGAAGTATGCAGGCCTGGGCTGGCTGGGAAAGAATACGCTGCTGCTCAACCAAACGCTTGGTTCGTACTTTTTTCTCGGCGTCATTCTCACGACTCTGGATTTGCAGCCGACGCTCGACGCGGGAGAACTCCCGCCGCCGGACTTGTGCGGGAGTTGCCGGCGTTGCTTGGACGCATGCCCCACGCAAGCATTTGTCGAACCGTACGTCATGGACGCCCGCAAGTGCATCTCTTATTTGACTATCGAATTGCGCGGCGGCATCCCCGAGGAGCTTCGCGAACCCATGGGCGATCACGTCTTTGGCTGCGATATTTGTCAGGACGTTTGCCCGTGGAACCGCCGCGCCTCCACCTCGACACTTGCCGAATTCCAACCGAGAACCCTGCCTTCGAGCGAAAAGGACGGGTCGGAATCGTCGCCGGATCACCAGAGCGATTCGCTGTTCTTTCCCAGGCTTGAACGTCTGTTAGCGCTCAACGAGGATGATTTTCGCGAAATGTTTCGCGGAAGCCCCGTCAAGAGGGCCAAATGGCGCGGCCTGGTGCGGAATGCCTGTATCGCCGCCGGGAATTCCCGCCCCCGGCGCGGCGGTGCGTGCCACAAGCGCATTTGCGATTCCTTAAACAAATTGACCGGCTGCAGCGATCCTGTAGTCGCGGAATCTGCCCAATGGGCGCTTTCGCGCATCCAATGAATGCGCAGGCAGAAGCGCATGGAAAGCCGAAGCTCGGCGAAGGAACGGGATCCGGGGTTTATTTTCAGACGTTGCATTACCATACCGGCAGCGCTCGCGGTATAATCCCACCCGCTGGCCAGCTAGCTCTTCGCGCTACCGAGGTTTCCATGAATCGCCGCAAATTCTTGTTCCAAACGAGTATCGCCGGCGCAGGATTGCTCGGGACAGGAAAGGCTTTACCACATCTTCTGCGCACCGGCTGCGTGACCGCTTCGGACTCAAATCTCACTCTGGAGGAAAAACCCGTGGCATTTAGCGTGCCCCCGCTTCCTTACTCTTTTGACGCACTGGAACCTTACATCGACGCCAGAACGATGGAGATCCACCACGACAAACATCACGGCGCCTACGTCACTAACTTGAACAAGGCTCTCGAAGGCCAATCCGCGCTCCAGTCCAAGTCGATTGACGACTTGTTGAAGGGGCTCGATTCCGTCCCCGAGAATATTCGCATGGCCGTCCGCAACAACGGCGGTGGTCACTGGAACCACACGCTGTTTTGGACGCTGATGAAAAAGGGCGGTGGCGGTGAGCCCAAGGGAGATCTGGCCGCGGCAATCAATTCAGCGTTCGGGTCGTTTGCCGGTTTTCAAGAAAAATTTACGGCCGCGGGCCTGGGCCGATTCGGCTCTGGCTGGGCGTGGCTCATTTTGAAGGATGAAAAACTGGCCATCGACTCGACTCCCAATCAGGACACCCCCTATCTGCTAGGCGGAAATGCCAAAGCGGTTTTGGGCTTGGACGTCTGGGAGCACGCGTACTATTTGAAGTATCAGAACGTGCGCGGCGATTACATCAAAGCCTGGTGGAACGTAGTGAATTGGGATCGCGCTTCTGAACTTTTTGCGGCGGCTAAAAAGTAGCTCGCGTCAAAGAACTTCAAAAAAGAAAGGCCCTCGAATTGATCGCGGGCCTTTTTGTTTCGTGTCGCAAGCTGTTTTTGGAATCAAGCCATCTTTGGCAGAGGCACCATGGCTACCGCTCGTCTGGGCGCCGGGTAACTCTTTATGGGTGGGGCAAACGAACGCGGCTCTCTTGTGGCCACGTTGACGGGTTCTGGCACGACTCCCATGGCATGCCGCGCGGCTTGGCGAACGAGTTCCATGCGCCCGCGCACCTGGAATTTTGCCAGCAATGAAGAGACGTGAAACTTTACCGTTCGCTCCGAGAGGTTAAGATTCGAAGCGATTTCCTTGTTGGAGAGACTCTCGGACACTCCGGCAAGAACTTCTTCCTCCCGGCGGGTCAGCCGTACCTTGCCGTGGACGGACTTGCCGGCCTCAAGCAATTGGTCGGCCTTCTCAATGAGGTCTTCTAGAACCTCGTTCTCCGCCTGCACCAGCACCGCGTAGTCGCTGGGAGTTTGGCCTCGGACAAGGCAATGCATGGCCAGCAAACCGGCCGCTTGCTCCACCGGAAGACGGCCGTCGGGACCAGCAGGCACGTGAAAATGGGCCACCCCGGAAATTTTCTCGTAAAAGAAGAAGAATGTATTGCGGTGGGAAACAGGACGAGCAGTTAGCAATTGATGCGCATGCTCACCTTTGCGGATGACCTTCACGTGCACCCCCTCAGAATGCAGGCTCGTGATGGAACCAAAGCCAATGAGTTGTATTTCTGCGCCCCTCGACGAGGCAGGACCCCAATTGGGTAAGAGCCGAGTGTGTGTAAAAAAGTGGCTAGCTAACCGGTTTACCCAATGCCCGGCAAGAAAAAGTCCGTCAGTGTACGGCCCGCCGAACACTCTTGTGACTTGCAAACATTCTTCCGTAGTTCCTAACATGCAACTCCCTCAAAAGTTGGGGTTTAGACCCCACTCACCTAAGTGCAGTACCCTAAAGCATGGTAGGAATTTCATGGCTCGCGAATTTTTTCCACGAGAATGTCAGTAAATTGCTTACAATTTGCTGTCCTCAAATTGCATTAAGTAAGAAAGAAATGAATGCGTTTTCGGGGTCCGGGATGCCTGCTCCAAGTGTTATGGAAAACATCTGGAATCGATGGAAATCGCCAAAAGTCACAGAATCCGCGTTTGCTGCGGGCTAATCAATTCGTAACGCATGCCTCGCCACCGGATCTTGCGCGTGGCCGATGAATTCGCAAAATTCACCAGATAAAGGAAAGGCACAAAAAGGGTCAGCAGCATGTAGACCCAAGCTTGTCCCGTGATTTGGGGGCGGGCGTCTGGCAAAACCTCTGTCACACCCGTCAGGCGCAGGCCCCCGCGGATCGCGGAGAGCAACACGGGCAGAAAGGTCAATGTCAGGAGGTGCAAAGACGGCTTTTGCGCCAGCGCTTCCGCAAGGATCAAGTAGAAGCCCAAAAGTAAAGTCAGGCAGTAAAGAAGATGAGTGCAGGCTGCTGCGCGCCACATTTTGTCGGCGTAAACGCGGGTGATCAGCACCTGGCGGTTGGTGATTTCCAGCAATCCCTTAAAATCCGTTTCCACGTAAGAGAGTGTCAAGGCCTCCGGGACGAACAAGATCGGGCGGCCGTTGCGCTCCAGTGACCGCGTCAAAGAATAATCATCGCTGACGGAGCCTTTCCATTCGTCCAGCACACCGGATTGCTCGAAAATGCTGCGGCGAATCGCAGTTCCGCCTCCCCAGCAGAAATTCTTCGCCTTTTCCCCCAGCATCGTCACAATCGGCGCATTCCATGCCGCCAGGAGCGCGGTGGGTAGATTGCCGCTATTCGGAACCAGCCAGCGCATCGTGGTCGTGGCTCCCACCCTAGAGTCCGCAAGCGGCGCAACAAGTTGGTGCAGCCAGTGCTTGCCGGGACGGCCATCGGAATCCGCGAATACCAGCACTTCAAACTCTTCCGGCAGTTGTTCGATTGCCACCCGCAGGTTGTTCACTTTTCCCCCGCAATTGACCGGGTGTCCCGCAATGACAACGTTCGTCTTGACGCGGGAACTCTTCGCCACGCGCTCGATGATGCTGCGCGCGGGATCTTTCTCTGAGGCTACGACGAAGAAGATTTCATAGTTCTGCCGCTCGAATTCCGTGAGCGAGACCAGGTTGCGCTCGAGTCCGGGGTCGATTCCTTTGCACGGGCACAATAAGGCCACTCGCGGCGCGTAAAACCCGGGATCAGAATGCAGCCGCCGGCGTAGGTAACCAAGCCACCGCAAGCCTTGCCAAACGAGGTAGGCTCCTAGAAGGATCTGCGTTATAGCCAGTAAGTAAAACAGCCTGTCCATTTTCTCTGAGAATAACAGAGGAAGATTGTTCGCGGAGCGCCACAAAGCGATTACAATCGCACCCGTCAACGGCTGCTTCCCGATGACCGCGCATCTCAGCCGCTGGTATGCTTCGGGAGCCATTGCGGGAATGCTAGCCATCGTTGCCTTTGCTTTTTTCGCCGTTCACAGCGCCTTGGCGGGCCAGCCTCTGTTTGCCGCCAAGATCTTGGACGATTAGATGCTCCACGCCGGCTTGTCATCGGGCTTCTCGGCTTCGCACACTTGCACCGCGAGGTTTTCTAATTCCGTTAGCGTCCGGCTGGCTGCTACGCGCGCTTGCTCCAGGAACGAAGAGTCCAGCAGAAACGCGCAGCGGTCCACGTAGGGGTGATTGGCTGCTTCGAATGGCTTGCGGCTGCGCCGCGCTTGCGGCGTCCTTGCAAGCAGTTCTTCATACAATTGAAAATCCCGCTGGAAATCGAGCGCTTCTCCCACGGTCCAGCCCTGCTGCCGCACCAGCGCAGCCAGAAATTTCTTTCGAAACAAAGCGGCCTCTCGCCGGGGCATCGGCCGCGGCTTGGACCTGCCGTGCGTTCGCGGCTCATCGCAGGCAATCTCCAGGGCGCGTGCGCTCAGCGCCAGCAGCGCCTCGCGCTGCAGCAGCCCGAGCAGATCGCGGTACATCACCGCATGAACTTGCAGCGCCTGTCGTTCATTTTCCACGGCGTAGGAATCCACGAAGCGCGGCACGATTCGTTCGCGCAGGAGTGCTTCGTGGAGCCGCCTTGCAAGCTCGGACGCTGCGTTCGTTGCCGACTGCTTTCCTGTGGCCATGACTTTGGCGTACATGGTAGCAGGAGTTTCGTTCGGGCTTCGCCGTTTTGGCACAAAACGAAAAGCCCGGCATAACTTGCCAGGCTTTTCGTTTACGTTTCAGTTTCCTCGTTAGCCACACATCAATGGCTAGTGCTCCGGGGATTCGCCTCTCCACGAGTCACCCGCCACGAGTCACCAATCACCGCCCCTCAGTGGATCGCCCTCGGGCTCTCCGGGCCCAGTGGCTTCGGCTTCGACGCCGGCTCTGGCGGAATTGGCTGCGCCACCGGCTCCTTCTGGAGCGCGTGCTCGAGGACTTCATCGAGCGTGCGCACGTAGGTGATCTTGATGTCGCCAAGAATGTCCGGCGTCAAGTCGGCTGCCACGTTCGGCTCGTTGTCTGCGGGGAGGAGCACTTCCTTGATCCCCGCGCGCTTGGCCCCAAGCACTTTTTCTTTGACGCCCCCAATCGGCAGCACTACGCCGGACAGCGTCATTTCGCCGGTCATGGCTAAGCGATCCCTTATCGGCCGCCCGCTGAGCAAGCTGACCAGCGCCGTCACCATGGCCGCGCCCGCCGACGGGCCATCTTTTGGCACCGCTCCAGACGGCACATGGATGTGAATGTCTTGCTTGCGGAAGAAGTCCGGATCGATGCCGTAGCGGTCCGCGTTCGCGCGCGTCCATGTCAACGCCGCGGTCATGGATTCTTGCATTACTTCGCCCAGATGCCCGGTCATAGTGAACTGCTTCCCGCCGCGCATCCGCGTTGCTTCGATGAAGATGATGTCGCCGCCCACTGGCGTCCACACCAGCCCCACCGCAACACCGGGCCGCTTCACGCGCTCCTCGACTTCCTTTTCCGTGCGGAACTTCGGCACGCCCAGGAATTCGCGCACTATCGCGGGCGTAACGACCATCTTTTCCGTTTTGCCTTCGGCGATTTTCCGCGCCTGCTTGCGCGTGATAGTAGCAATCTCGCGCTCCAGGTTGCGGACTCCCGCCTCGCGAGTGTAGCTGTGAATGATTTCCTGCAAGCCTTCGTCGGTGAATTGAATTTGTTCGTCCACTTTCAAGCCGTGTTCCGACGCTTGCTTGGGAATGAGGTATTTGTGAGCGATGTGCAGCTTTTCTTCGCCCGTGTATCCGGGTAGCTCGATAATCTCCATGCGGTCGCGCAGCGGCTCCGGGATGGGATCCATCCAGTTGGCCGTAGCGATGAACAGCACCTTGGACAAATCAAACGGCACATCCAGGTAGTGATCGCGGAACGAGTTATTCTGTTCCGGATCGAGAACTTCCATCAGTGCCGAAGACGGGTCGCCGCGAAAGTCGCGACCCAGCTTGTCGACCTCGTCCAGCATCATCACCGGGTCGTTGGTTTCCGCGCGCTTCAGCCCTTGAATGACTTGGCCCGGCAGCGCGCCGATGTATGTGCGACGATGGCCGCGAATCTCCGCTTCATCGTGCATGCCGCCCAGCGCGATGCGCACGAACTTGCGCCCCAGCGAACGAGCGATGGACTTGCCCAGCGAAGTTTTCCCCACGCCTGGAGGACCAACGAAGCACAGAATCGGCCCCTTCATCCCCGGCTGCAGCTTTTTCACCGCCAGGTAATCCAGAATGCGTTCCTTCACTTTTTGCAAATCGTAGTGATCTTCGTCCAGAATGTCGCGCGCCTTGGCAATGTCAATCTCGGCGGTGCCTGAAGATTTGCTCCACGGCAGCGACGTCATCCATTCCAGGTAGGTGCGCGAAACCATGTACTCCGCCGAAGCCGGCGTCATCTTCGCCAGCCGCTTCAGCTCGCGCTCGCATTCTTTCTTGGCTTCCGCCGGCATGCCGGAATCTTCCACTTTTTTGCGCAGTTCGTCGATTTCCTGCGTCGAATCGTCCGATTCGCCCAGCTCTTTTTGAATGGCCTTCATTTGCTCGCGCAGCAGATATTCGCGCTGGTTTTGGCTGACCTGCTCCTGCACCTGCTCGTGGATTTTCGAGCGCAGTTCCAGAACTTCCAGCTCCTTGGATAATTCGCGGATCAGGATTTCCAGACGCTTGCGCACGCTCGGGGTCTCAATCAGCTCCTGGCGCAAGAGCGTTGTCAGCGAAGGCAGCATGCCGGCGATAAAATCCGAAAGCTCGCCCGGATCCTCAATGCTCATGGCCTTGGATTGAAGGTCATCGGAGAGCTGCGGCGAGTGGCTCACAACTTCCCGGAACAGGTCTTGCGCGTTCCGCAGCAGCGCCTCCAGCTCCGCATCCACTTCCCCGATGATGTCCGGCTCCGGCTTCACCTGCGCTCTTAGGAACGGTCGCAGATTAACTAGCTCTACGATCTGAATCCGCTGTAGCCCTTCTAGGAAAATCACCACGTTGCCATTCGGCATTTTTACGGTCTTATGTACGCGCGCAAGGGTCCCCACCTTATGGAGGTCGGCGGCCGCAGGGTCTTCAATCCGCGGATCCAACTGGGCGACCACGCCCAGCAGCTTCTCTTCACCCTGCAAGGAACCTACAAGCGCCAGAGAGCTCTCCCTCCCCACCGTCAGCGGCAGCATGGCGCCCGGAAAGAGCACCGTGTCGCGGACCGGCAGGATTGGCAGAACCTCCGGTATCGCAAATTTTTTCTCAGCCATGTTTTCCCCAGTCTACCAGGATGGCTCCCGCGAGCCCCCTGTGCACCATTAGATGCGCTGTATGAATAAATGTTGCTAGAGAATGAGACGCATCATAGCAATAAATCTTAGTTCCTTGCACTCATATTTTACAGAGCTTCTTCTTAGATTGCAAATTATCAAGCAAGTCTTGTTTTTTCTGTAACTTATGTGGACCATGCCGCATTCCCAGCTGTCAGAGGCTTGCGTGATCATCTATTCTTTCAGGTCACTGACCCGGCTGGCCTGGCCCTCCTTTTTCCACAAGGTTCCTCAGGACGTACTGTTTGGCTTCCTCTGTTGTTTTGATCTGCGCCTCGAGCTGAGCGTCTTCGACCGCCCGCAGAATCCGGGCAAATTGCGGCCCGGCCTTGAACCCCATCGCCAGAAGGTCGTCCCCGCTCAGGAGCCTTTCTGGCCGTACCTGTTCGGGCGGCGTTTCGTCCAGAAACCGCTGCACAAATTTGTAAGAATCCAGATTTCTGTGACTCGACAGGCAGTCCAGCCGGTGCAGCTCCATGTGCTCATCGAAACGGGGCAGCCTCACAAACCGCTTCACCGTGGCTTTCTTCATTTCTTCCACCTGGCTAAACCGCATGTGATTCCCCACCAGCGCTGCAATCTGTTCCGTTTCGCAGTTGGAAAAGCGCAGCCTCCTGCAAATTGCTTCCGCGATCCGAACTCCCACATCCACATGATGATTGAAGCGGATGCGATCGCCGGTTTCCTGGGCCGATTGGAACGTCGGCGGCTTCCCGACGTCGTGCAACAGTACACCCCAGGCCAGCGTTGGAGAAGCGCCTTTTACAAGCTTTTCCAGCATCAAGAGGGTATGAATCCACACGTCGCCTTCCGGGTGGAAGTCCGGCGGCTGCTCGACGCCTTTCATCGCCGCAATCTCCGGCAATACTTGGCCGAGGAGCCAGGTCCCATCCAGCAATTCGAACGCGCGTCGCGCCGCGCCTTCGGTCAGCATCTTCGTTAGTTCTTCCCGGAGCCGCTCCGGAGAAACTTGCTTGATTTCCGCGACGTGGCGCCGGATCGCGCGAAAGGTTTCCGGTTCGATTTCGAATCCAAAGCGCGCCGCGAAACGCACTGCTCGCATCATTCTTAGTTTGTCGTCCGCAAATCTTCGTTCGGGATCGCCGATGGCGCGAATGATGCCTGCATTCAAATCGTTCTCACCGCCGACAAAATCAAGCACTTTGCCTGTGTCGTGACGCATGAGCAACCCATTGATGGTGAAGTCGCGGCGCTGCACGTCTTCCTGCGCCGTCTTCGAATAAACGACGTGATCCGGATGTCTCCCATCGCTGTAGCCGACATCGGAGCGAAATGTTGCGACCTCCACCTTCAAGCCATCTCTCGGGACGAGGATGACGCCGAACTGTGCACCCACGGCCACGCTTTCCGGGAACAGCCCTGCAACTTCGACGGGAGTCGCATCGGTGGCCACGTCGTAATCGGCTGGTTCGCGTCCCAGCAGCAAATCGCGCACACACCCGCCTACCAGCAGCGCCTGGTGTTTGTTGCGCTGAAGCATCTCGCAAATCGAATTGGCCAGCTCCCGCGGTGTCATATTGCGATTATGCGCCTGTTCTTGGAAAGAGTCGCGAGACCCGAACAACGAGCTTGGGCGTAGAAAAACCACGCCAAGTCTTTGTTTCTACTTAGAACTTATTAAACCTAGGACTGATTTATTTGCTGCGGAACACCAGGCAGGTGATATCGTCCGCTTGCCGCGTCGCGCCGGCGAACTGATCCACGCTTTCCATCAAATATCTCAGGCAGAGGTGCCCGTTCCAGTCTGGCAGGCCGCGGATCGCTGCAAGCCAGCGTTCGTTTCCAAATTCTTCCCCCGACTCGTTGAACGCTTCGACGACTCCATCCGTAAACAGAATCAGCGCATCGCGCGGATTTAGTTCGACCGACGCAGTTTGATAGCTCGCGTCCGCTTTGATGCCCAACGGCAGCCCGCCCGTTTCCAACTTTTCGAGCGTCCCATTCGCGCGTCGCAGAATCGGCGCATTGTGGCCCGCATTAACATAGGTCAGCTGCCTCGTCATGGTGCTGTATTCGCACAAGACCGCCGTTGTGAACCGCCGCCCGTCCAGACTATAGGCGGAAGCGTAGCGGTTCAGCCGCGTCACGAGATCCGCCACCGACGCCCCTTCGCCGGCAATGGTCCGCAAGCTGGCCTGCAGCGTGGCCATGAGCAGCGCGGCCGGCACGCTCTTCCCGGCAACGTCGGCGATGACCACAACCAGTCTTTCCCTGTTTGCAGGGTCCGGATAAAACGCGTCGTAATAATCGCCTGCCACCGAGTTCTGAGGACGCGTCGCAAAGGCAATGTCCGCGCCCGGCACTTCCGGTGGTTCGGACGGCACCAGCCACATCTGAATTTCCCGCGCAATTTCCAGGTCCCGCTTCATGGTCACTTTGTCCGCCAGTTCCAATGAAAGAAGCAGCAGGAAGATTAGCGCGGCGAACAGCTCGAACTTCAAATCAAACGCAACCGTGGTGTGCCCGGTCTGAAAGGTGAACGCCGTCCCGGAAACCAAAAGCAGCACTAGCGCAAGGAGCAAAAGGACGCGCCGAGCGGGTGTCATCTTCATCAGCATCGCCCAGAAAATATCCTTGGCGATGTGGAACGGCCGGTGCCACCTCGGCAACTTCTGTATTTCCTCCCAATCGACGTCTTTCCCGTAGAAGCCGTAACTGGCGCGCGCATCAGCGGTGAATTGCGACCAAAGTTCGTCGAGCTGCCGGCCCTCGCTAACGTGCTGCCAGAAGTTCCGTGCACGATTTGCGCCCCCCACAGAAGCTGTGGAGGAGACACTCGGGGTCGGAGATGCGCTTGCACTCATAGGAATGCTTGGACGGTGATCAGAGTATAAAACATTGCCGGCAGTTATGCATGAGAGCCCCGATTTTCATGGTTATGCCGCTAGTTTTCGCGGCTGTGGTCTAGTTCCTCAGCGAAAAGCGAGCCGCCAAACTGCACTTTTCCAAATCCGAAGCGGTCGCGCAGACGATCCGCTGCTTTCGCAAGCTTGGCAAGTTTCTCGCGCCGCTCGGCATCCAGTAAGTCCAGCTGTTTGTTGCCGTGTGTGAAGCCGCTCAAGCTCACGCCCAGCAGGCGGACTTTCCTCTTAGCATGGCGATGCTTGCGGAACAGATCCTGGAACACGGCGTATATGTCGGCATCGAGTTGCGTCGGCTCCGCCAGCGTTTTTGCGCGCGTATGCGTTTCAAATCCTTCGTAACGAATGGTCAATGCCAGCGTCCGCGCCGCGAGCCCTGCATCGCGCAGCCGTTTGCACGCCTTTTGCGAGAGGTGGCTCAGCAGCGTGGTCATCTCCTTCTCATCGTCGGTGTCTTCCCCAAACGTGTGATTGTGCGAAATGGATTTCGGCTCCGCGTCAATGACGAATTCGTAGGAGTCGCCACCGCGCGCTTTGCGGTAAAGCGCCTCGCCCCACTGGCCAAAAATCTTTTCCAGTTTTTCTTGCGGAACCGCCGCGAGCTGCTCGACCGTCTCGATTCGCAGCGCAGACAGCGTTCGTTCCGTCACTTCGCCGATCCCGGGAATCTTTCGAACCGGCAGCGGCGCCAAGAAGCGCTCTTCGGCGCCCGGCGGAACCCAAACCAGTCCGCGCGGTTTGGCTTGGCCGGAAGCCACTTTAGCGGTGAGCCGCGTTGCGGCGAGGCCGCCGGAACAGGGAAGAGTTGTCTCTCGTGTGATGGTTCGAAGCAACTTGTCAGCAGTTGCAAATGGAGGCCCGTGCAAGCGTTCTGTTCCTGCAAGATCAAGGTAGGCTTCGTCAATCGAAACCATTTCCACAACTGGCGAAAATTTCATGAGAATGGACGCGACGCGGTCGCTCCACTCTCCATATTTTTCGTGATGGCCATCGAGAAAAATTGCATGTGGACAAAGCCGGCCCGCGGTTCGCAACGGCATCGCCGAGTGAATCCCGTACTTCCGCGCCTCATAGCTCGCCGCGGAAACCACCCCGCGCTGACCCCTTTGTCCTCCCACGACCACGGGTTTGCCGCGCAACTCCGGCCGTTCGAGCAATTCCACGGACACAAAAAATGCATCCATGTCCACGTGCAAGATGGACGCAACCGCATCGGCCGCCCGCTCCTCCAGCGGCCCATGCTTCGCACGAAACCTCGCCAGGTCCGGCATGGCCCTAGCGTACGCCGGACATTGGTGCGCCTCAACCTTTCTCGCTGGATGTCGGCTACAAGCGTTCGGCCGCGAGGACGCGCGGGACTCCGGCGAGGTCATTTGTCACCCCGATGTTGGTCCAGTTGGAGGCCTCGAGCAGAGGCTGGACGGCGGGCAAGCTGTCCTGGCCGAGTTCGACGACAAGAATACCGCCGGGCTTTAGATGCATCGCTGCTTGCGCGATGAGCCCGGCGTAGAATTCGTAACCTTTTTCCCCGCCGTAGAGAGCAACCTCCGGTTCGTATTCTCGGACTTCGCGCATCAGCGTTCCCGCTTCGCGCCGGCCGATGTAGGGCGGATTGCTGACGATGAGGTCGAACAAAAGTGGCGAGTGACGAGTGGCGAGTGGCGGGTTAAGCAAACCTTCGAGCCGATTGCATTCAACAAAATGGACGCGAGTGGCTACAGTGTGGCGTTGGGCGTTACGTCGAGCGATGGCGAGAGCAGCAGGGGAAATATCCGTGGCGACAAGCGTTGCCGCGGGAAGCTCTTTCGCCAGCGCGACTGCAATGCAGCCGGAGCCCGTGCCCACATCGGCGATGCGCAGACCCTCACCGGCGAGCCACTGACGGCGCCCCGCGCGAATCTCACGTACCGCAAGGCGATCCAGCGCCACTTCGACGACGTGCTCGGTCTCTGGCCGCGGGATCAACACATCCGGCGTGACTTCGAATTCGAAGCCCCAGAATTCCTGCTTCCCCGTTAGGTGCTGGGTCGGTTCGCCATCTGCACGTCGACGAAGAAGCGCCGAATACCGCCCGGCATCTGCGGCGGAAAGTTCTTCTTCCGGATGAGAATAAATCCAGGTGCGATCGCGGCCCAGCACATGAAGCAACAACAACTCCGCTGCAAGCGTGTAGGAAGGAACGTGCGCCTCGCGCAATTGCCCGATGCCCCATTTCAGCAGCGCGCGGATGGATTTTTCCTCGGAAACGCGATTCATCCAAAGAGACTTTCTTTTTGCTGGCCGCCGGCTTCGCCGCCGAACGCCACGCCGGTTCCAGCGCAGGCGCAGCGTTCGATCGCACGACTGCCCCCGTGGGCCCGATAAACGGCAATGTCGCCGGCCACAATTGCAGTCACTTGTATCACGCCGACAAAAACAAAGGCGCGCAAAATCGCTTTGCGAAGCTCCCGCGCGTCGCCGGTTGGTCTCCGCACCCATTCAGGGCCAGGTTCCGAGCCAGGGCGGGTGAGCATGAGGCGCCTCCTTTGGGGGGATGATGCGTTACGGCGATTATGCCTCAGCAAGCTCCTGCCGGAGGCGCTCGGCCTCGTAATGGGAAACCAACGCATCGACGAGCGGCGCGAGTTTGCCGTCCATGACTTCCGTCAGCTGATGCAGCGTCAGGCCGATGCGATGGTCCGTTACGCGGTTTTGCGGAAAATTGTAAGTGCGGATTTTCTCGGAGCGGTCGCCGCTTTTAATCTGTCCCCGGCGCTCGGCGACGATAGCTGCTTGTTGTTTTTCCTG
>QHYK01000146.1 GCA_003224085.1 Acidobacteriota bacterium
TGAAGAAAGAGAAGCCAATTCGCAAGCTGCTTGCTGCTAACCGCAGCGAAATCGCCATTCGCATCTTTCGCGCGGCCAACGAACTCGGTTTGCGCACCGTAGCCATCTACTCACAGGAAGACCGGCTCGCACTGCATCGCTTCAAGGCCGACGAAGCGTATCAAGTGGGCGCCGGCAAAGGTCCGGTGCAAGCCTATCTGGATATCGCCGGGATCATCGCATTGGCCAAGGACAAGGAAGTTGACGCGATTCATCCGGGATACGGATTCCTTTCGGAAAATGCCGCACTGGCGCGGGCCTGCGAGAAGGCCGGTATTACCTTCATCGGTCCGCCGGCCAATCTGCTGGAGCTGCTGGGTGATAAGACCGCGGCGCGAAGGCTGGCGTCGTCCGCTGGGGTTGCGGTGCTGCCGGGGACGGAAAAGGCGGTGAAGTCCGCCGTGGAGGCGCAAAAAATAGCGAGGGAAATCGGTTATCCGGTCATCGTGAAAGCGGCCATGGGTGGCGGCGGCCGCGGCATGCGCGTGGTTCAGGATGCCGCGCAGCTCGATTCGCTGCTCGAAGAAGCGCAGGGCGAGGCGCGCTCAGCTTTTGGGGATGCATCGGTGTTTCTGGAAAAGTTTTTGCCACGCGCGCGGCATCTTGAGGTGCAGATCCTTGGGGACCATCACGGCAACCTTTTGCATCTCTACGAGCGTGACTGCTCGGTGCAGCGGCGCCATCAAAAAGTCGTGGAGGTTGCGCCCGCGGCAAATCTTGCCGCCAGCATTCGCTCCGAGCTCTGCGATGCGGCGGTGCAACTTGCACGCAAAGCGAAATACCGCAATGCAGGAACCGTTGAGTTTCTCTACGACGTAGATTCGCAGAAATGGTATTTCATCGAAGTGAATCCGCGCATCCAAGTGGAGCACACGGTCACAGAAATGGTCACCGGGATCGACCTGGTGCGCTCGCAGATTCTGATTGCGCAGGGACACAAGCTGGATGCGCCGCCGCTCTCGCTGCCGAAACAAGAATGCATTGCGCTGAATGGGGCGGCGCTGCAATGCCGCGTGACCACGGAGGATCCGGCAAATAATTTCGCGCCGGATTACGGGAAAATTTCGACGTACCGGTCGCCCGCCGGCTTCGGCATTCGCTTGGACGGCGGAACGGCCTACGCCGGAGCTACGCTCACGCCGTATTACGATTCTCTTCTCGTCAAAACCACGGCGTGGGGCACGAACTTGCCGGAAGCGTGCCAGCGGATGGATCGGGCGCTGCGCGAATTCCGGATTCGCGGCCTGAAAACGAATATTCCTTTCCTGGAAAACGTGGTGAATCACGCGAAGTTTCAGGCAGGGGAAGTCACGACCTCGTTCCTGGAGGATTCGCCCGAACTTTTTCGGCTGCCGACGACCGGCGATCGCGCCACAAAACTGATTTCCTACTTGGGCGATGTGATCCTGAACGGCAACTCGGAAGTGAAGGGCAAGCAGGTTCCGAAGGAACTGGAGATTGCCGTTGCGCCTTTGTCGCCGGGAATCGCGCCACCCGCGGGAACGCGGCAGCTCCTGAAAAAGCTGGGAGCGAAGAAATTCGCGGAGTGGGCGCGCAAAGAAAAGCGACTGCTCATTACGGATACGACCTTTCGAGACGCGCACCAATCTCTGATGGCGACGCGCGTTCGCACGCACGATTTGCTTGCGACCGCCGATGGCGTGGCGCAGAGATTGCCGAATCTCTTCAGCCTGGAAATGTGGGGAGGGGCGACGTTCGACACGGCGATGCGCTTCCTCCACGAGGATCCGTGGCACCGTTTGCGCGTTCTGCGCGAGCGCATCCCGAACATTTGTTTCCAGATGCTGCTGCGCGGGGCGAATGCGGTCGGTTACACGTCATATCCGGACAACGTGATTGTCGAATTCGTCCGCGAAGCGCATCCGCAGGGGATCGACATCTTCCGCATCTTCGATTCGCTCAATTCCATCGACAACATGCGCGTGGCTATCGATGCGACGCTGGAGACCGGTGCGGTTTGCGAGGCAGCGATTTGCTATACGGGCGACATCCTGGATAAAAACCGCCCGAAATACTCGCTCAAGTATTATGTCGCGCTGGCCAAACAACTCGAAAAACTGGGAACACACTTTCTGGCCATCAAGGATATGGCCGGCCTGTGCAAACCGCATGCAGCGTTCGAATTGGTGAAAGCGCTGCGCGAAGAAGTTGGCGTCCCGATTCATTTGCACACTCACGATACGAGCGGAATCAATTCCGCGTCTGTTCTGAAAGCCGCAGATGCCGGTGTAGACGTCGCAGACGCTGCGGTTGCGGCCATGAGCGGCGGAACCAGTCAGCCCAACCTAAATTCTATTGTCGAGGCGTTGCGCAACACGCCACGGGACACGCAGCTCGACATCGAGGCGCTTAACGAGTGTTCGGATTATTGGGAGACTGTGCGCACTTACTATTTGCCGTTCGATTCCGGCCCAAAGGCTGGCTCAGCACGGCTTTACCAGCACGAAATTCCTGGCGGGCAGTACACAAATTTGCGCGAGCAAGCCGCGGCTCTGGGGCTGGGGCATCGCTGGCGCGAAGTGGAAAAAATGTACGCCGAGGTGAATCAACTGTTTGGCGACATCGTCAAAGTGACCCCTTCGAGCAAAGTGGTTGGCGACATGACATTATTCTTGATGGCCAAAGAGATGCGACCGAAAGATGTTCTGGCACTGGATGTAAACAACGACGTTCCCTTTCCGAATTCGGTAGTCGAGATGTGCTCCGGGGCGCTGGGCGCTCCGCCCGGCGGCTGGCCGAAGAAACTCCAGAAAATCATTCTTCGCGGAAGGACTCCTCGGAAAGGCCGGCCCAGCGCGAACTTGCCACCGGTGAATTTTGAGAAAGAAAAAAGACAATTGGAAGAAAAAACCGGGCGCGCCCTCGGACGCGACGACCTGTTGAGTCATCTTCTCTATCCCGAAGTATTCGCAAAATTCGACCGGTTCCGCCAGACGTATTCCGACGTAAGCGTCTTGCCCACACCGGCGTTTTTGTACGGGCTGAAATCCGGCCAAGAAATCAGCGTGGAGATCGAATCCGGAAAAGAGCTGATCATCAAGTTCTTGACGTCCAGCGAACCACATGCCGACGGCACGCGCACGCTATTCTTTGAGCTCAACGGCCAGCCCCGAGAAATCTCTGTGCGCGACAAGTCCCTCCGCGTCACCGAGCGCGCTCATCCCAAGGCCGATCCTGCTGATCCCGGCCAGGTGGGCGCGCCCACGGCGGGTGTCATCAGCAGCGTCGCGGTGCAGGCCAATCACACCGTGGAACGCGGAGCGAAACTTCTGACCCTCGAAGCCATGAAGATGCAGTCCAATATCTATGCACCTGTTTCTGGGCAAATCGTTAAGGTACTGGTGGCAGCCGGCCAACAAGTGGAAGCCAAGGACCTTCTTGTGGCGATTGCACAGTGAGTTCTGGACAGCTTCGCAAGCACGAGCGATTCAGGTCGCGCTTTCTGCGCAATGAGCGCGACCTCATCGTTTATACTCCGCCTGGTTATGAGAAGCACCCCGGACGCCGTTTCGCTGTTCTGTATCTTCACGACGGGCAAAACCTTTTTGACGGCGCAACTTCATTCATTCCGGGACAAGATTGGCATGTCGGGCAAACCGTCGATGAGTGCATTAACGCCCGTGTGGTTGAGCCCCTTATTGTCGTGGGCATATACAACACGAAATCGCGGGTCCGGGAGTACACCCCCACAAATGTCCCGAAACTAGGTGGCGGGCGCGCGGACCGCTACGCGAAATTCCTGATTGAAGAAGTGAAGCCGTTCGTGGAGAGGGAATACCGCACGCTGTCCGGTCGGCGGCATACGGGGATTGGCGGGTCATCGCTTGGTGGACTGGTTTCGTTGTATCTCGGGCTGAAGCATTGCTCGATTTTTGGAAAAATTGGTGCGCTCTCGCCGTCGGTTTGGTGGAACCAGCTGGTGATCCACCGTTTCGTGAAGTCCATGCCCGTCGAGCCGCGCCCGCGCATCTGGCTGGACATCGGCACGCGCGAAGGGCCGCGCGTCGTGCAGGAAGTCGAACGGTTTCGCGATGTGCTGCTCGAAAAGGGCTGGCGGCTCGAACAGGATTTGCACTACGAGCGGGTCGAGGGCGGGGAGCACAGCGAGGCTGCCTGGGCGCAGCGCGTCCGGCCGTTTCTGCAATTCCTGTATCCGGCCGCGCAAGGCGCAGTATAATCCGCGCTCTGATTCTTCCGCGCAGAGGTTCGCATGCCAGAGGGCCGGCCGCTCACCATTCTCTGCATCAGTTCCTACGAAAAAGGCCAGGAGTTGATCCGCACGTGCAAGAGCATGGGGTGCCGCGTGCTGCTGTTGACGGTAGAAAAGCTTCGCAACGCTGACTGGCCGTTCGAATGCATCGACGAAGTCTTCACCATGCCGGAAGAGCTGCCGCTGCAGCGTCTGATTTACGCGGTGAGCTACACGGCGCGGTCGCAAACGATTGATCGCATCGTGGCGCTCGATGAATTCGACATGGAGAACGTCTCCGCGCTCCGCGAGCATCTACGCATCCCCGGCATGGGCCTGACTACGGTGCGCTATTTTCGAGATAAGTTGGCCATGCGCGCCCGCGCAGAGGAAACGGGGATTCTTGTGCCGGCATTCGTGCACGTCCTGAACTACGACCATCTCCGCGCCTTTATGTCGCGCGTGCCCGGCCCGTGGCTGCTCAAGCCGCGCTCGCAGGCGTCCGGGATTGGCATGAAAAAAATCCATAAGCCGGAGGAACTTTGGCCGTGGCTTGACCAGTTGGGGGACCAGCAATCTTTTTATTTGCTGGAACAATTCGTTCCCGGTTCGGTCTATCACGTCGACAGCGTGATTTCCGAGCGCGAGGTTGTTTTTCTCGAAGCCCATGGGTATGGCACGCCGCCGCTGGAAACCTCGCATCAGGGCGGTGTTTTCACCACGCGCACGCTTCCCCGCGATAGAGAGGAATCCCGTGCACTGGACAAAATTAATCGCGATTTGATCGAAAGCCTCGGTCTGGTGCGCGGAGTGACGCACGCCGAGTTCTTGAAGGCTCACGCCGACGGAAAGTTTTATTTCCTTGAGATAGCTGCGCGCGTCGGGGGCGCGTACATCGCCGATGTCATCGAAGCTGCCACCGGCATCAATCTCTGGCGCGAATGGTCGCGCCTGGAAGTCGGTGCGGGGAGGGAGCCTTATAGACTTCCAGCCAAGCGAAGTGATTACGCGGGAGTGATTCTTTCGTTGGCGCGCCAGGAACACCCCGATACTTCGTCTTACACCGACGAGGAGATCGTGTACCGCGTCAACAAGTTTCATCACGCCGGATTTGTTCTTAAATCCCCGAGCCAGGAGCGGATTCAGCAGCTTCTGGATTCGTATGCCCGGCGCTTCGTCGAAGATTTTCTCGCCACGCAGCCGGTTCCGGACAAGCCTTCGCATTAATTGATATGGAATAAAACGTTTCTTTACTTTCGAACGTAATTCCCGCACAATCGTCGGTCACTCACCAGCCCTGCCCGAAAGTCTAGTAACTCTCAGGAACGGTGCGCTCAGAGTTTGTTTGCCGAGGGTTGTTTCGAGGAATAAAGTTTGCATTACCCCGGAGAGAATCTGCAAGGGGTGTGCTGTCCCTTAGGGAGGATCGATGTGGGGCAATAAGAAACCGGATGCGCCGCAGCCTGGGCAACCGGAACCAAAAAATTCAATTTCGAATCAGCCGTCGAAGCCAGCTTCGGCGGCTCGGGAGGATAAACCGGCAATGAGCACAGATGCAATGCGTCCATTAGGCGGGACCTCGGACCGCGGCACAGCGCGGCTCGGGGCAAGTCTGCATGTAAAAGGAGAGATCTCCGGCAACGAAGATCTGCTGATCGATGGTTCAGTCGAAGGACTGGTCCAGCTGGATGAGCGGAAACTCACCGTCGGAGCCGCGGCGAAAGTTACGGCCGACATTATCGCCCGCGAGGTGGTAGTATACGGCACGGTGAAGGGCAACCTTCGCGCCAAAGACAGAATTGAAATCAAGAAAGACGGTTCGGTAAACGGCGACCTGACCACCGCCCGCATCATGATCGAAGACGGCGCTTATTTCAAAGGCTCCATCGAAATCGACAAGACCGAGCAAAAGGAATCCAGCAGCAGCCACGCTTTTTCCAGGAGCTCCACGGCTCCCGCGCCGGTGACGGCCGCTAAGACCATCTAAATTTCATTCGAATTTTCAATCCCAACCAGAGAGCGCCCGGTAAAAGCCGGGCGCTCTCTGGTTTTGTGTGCCAAGCGCGTTCGACAGCTAGGAGGCGGAAGTCCTCTTCACAACGTGATGGACGTGAAGTGATAGCGAAACGCATTTGAGCATGCCAACACCCTATCCGTCGCCGTTCCCGCGCTTACTCCGGGGCCGCGGCTAATCATCACCAACGCCGATGGCGAATGCGTTTCGCTGGACGCGGCAATTACCGCCAGCTAAGGCCTTTCCCCCGCCTGCTGGTGCTTTTTGTGCGCAGGCGTCTTAACCTTTTTTCTGCCTTCGTCATCCAACTGTAAAGAACAGAAAAACGATAGAATCCGCCACGCGGCGGAGCCCACCGGCTGCGTGCGCCCTAGAGAGGTTTGGGATGGAAACAGGAAAGCTTGGAAACTCCGATTTGAAGATTACCGGCGTGGGATTCGGCGCTTGGGCCATTGGTGGCTCAGGTTGGGAATTTGCCTGGGGGCCGCAGGACGACAAAGATTCGATCGCGGCAATTCATCGAGCGCTGGAATTGGGCGTCAACTGGATTGACACCGCCGCGGTTTACGGCCTGGGCCACTCCGAAGCAGTCGTTGCGCGAGCGCTCAAGGACTGGCGCGGCTCGCGGCCTTACGTTTTCACCAAGTGCGGCCTCCGCTGGAATGAGCAGGGGAAAATCCGAAAAGAATTCAGCGCCGAGTCCATTCGCCATGAATGCGAAGACAGTCTGCGCCGCCTGCAAGCGAAAACCATCGACCTCTATCAGCTTCATTGGCCGCCGGAAGACAATGGCTCTGGCTTGGAAGAAGCCTGGCAAACTATGGCCGCGCTTAAAAAAGAAGGCACAGTCCGCTGGATTGGCGTTTCCAATTTCAACTCGGCGCAAATCCAGCGCGCTGAGAAAATCGCTCCCGTCACCTCTCTTCAGCCGCCCTATTCGCTAATTCGCCGCAAGATTGAAGAAGAAACTCTTCCGTATTGTCAAAAGCGCGGAATCGGCGTGATCTCCTATGCCCCCATGGCCTCCGGCTTGCTCACCGGCGCGATGACTCGTGAACGCGCGGCAGCGCTTCCGCCGGACGATTTTCGCAGCCGCAATCCGGAATTTCGCGAGCCGCGCTTTTCGAAAAACCTCGAGCTCGTGGAACGCCTTCGGCAAGTGGGCGCGCGCCATGGCCGCGGCCCCGGCGAAGTCGCCATTGCCTGGGTGCTCCGGCACCCCGCGATTACCGGCGCCATCGTCGGCGCGCGAAACGCCAAACAAGTCGAGGGCGTAATGCGCGCGGGCGAAATGAAGCTGACGGCGGATGAGATCGCCGAGATCGAGGGTGCCGCAGTCGCCGCTGTTTCTCGCTGAGCCGAAACCTGGGACCGAGAGTTGAAGAGCCCTCAAGCGCGCAAATAATCCGCCCGCCAGTTCTTGATCAGTTGTTTGATCGTCTTCCGCGCAGTAATCTTTTCGTCGAGCACCTTCTTCATCAGCGCGGGCAATTCGTCGTCGCTCGCGAACCGCAAGGCAATGAATTGATCGACGGTGAGTTCGTCGGCGCGCCAGCGCAATTCCTCCGGCAGGACCCGTTCATAGCGCAGCCGTTCCTCCAGTCGGATAACGCGGTCTTGCACGCATAGCGCAAACAATCGCGCTCGCAGGGCGAGGACGAGCAGCGCTGCCCCCAAAAGCGCTCCAAAAATTCCTGCGAATGAAAGCCCCAAGTACCGCAACCGGTACAGCGACCATACGAAATTAATCCCAAACACAGGTAACGTAAAAAAATGGTACGACGGGACAAACCTCGTGTGATTCTTGAGGGTCTGCTCGCTCATAAATTCCTCCTCTCCTTTACTTCGTCAGCTCATTCTTGAAGATCGATCCATTGTGCATTACGAATCGCACGTGTTCGAGTTCGCCTATATCTCTTAGCGGATCGCCCGAAACCGCGATCACTTCCGCGTACGCTCCGGCAGCAAGCACGCCGATTTCCCCTTTCATGTTCAGCATTTCGGCGGGCCGCGAAGTCGCCGCTTGAATCGCATCCATCGGTGCCATGCCCATTTCCACCATTCGCTTGAACTCCTGCGCAATCGGCTCCGTCCAAGGCATTCCGCCGATGTCCGTTCCAAACACGATTTTCAAGCGCGCTTTCAGTGCCCGTTTGAAAGTATCTTCATGCACCGCGGCGCGCGCGCGATCGCGTTTTCCGCCGGGAGTATCCGCAGGCGCCCAGTCGCTGTAATACACCGAAAGCGTCGGGCAGTACCACGTCCCTTGGCGCTTCATCTGCTCGACCTGCGCATCGGTCATTTCGAGTCCGTGCTCAATCGAGTCGCATCCGCCATCGAGCGCGCGCTGCAAACCGATTCCGTTGTACGCATGACACGCGACTTTCTTCGTCCAGCCGTGCGCTTCATCCACAATCGCTTTCAATTCCTCTACCGTCAGCGTCGGTTGCGACACGAGTCGCCCTTCTTTATCCACCCACGACCGGTGGGTCATGTAGACCTTAATCCAGTCCGCTCCGTGCTCCAGTTGTTGCCTTGCAGCTTTCCGCGCTTCTACAGGGCCGTCCACGATCTGCACCCCCTTGGGCATGTCCAGCTCCGGTGCGTAATCTTCCAGGTTGTACCCGCCCGTGGTGGAAATGGCGCGCGTTACACAAAAAAGTCGCGGCCCGGGAATGGTGCCCTCTTCGATCGCCTGTTTGATCTCGACATCTCCATAGCCCGCGCCTTCCGTTTCCACATCACGAAGTGCGGTGAATCCCTGTTCCAGCGCCCGGCGCACCGCAAAGGTAGCGCGCGCTGCCCGCAAAGCAATTCCGGCCTTCAGGATATTGGCGTCGTAGCCTCCTTTTTTCGGGTCTTCGCCCCAAAGAAAAATGTGCGTATGCGAATCGATGAGTCCCGGCAACACCGTCGCATTCGAAAGGTCAATCACGTTCGTGCCTGAGGGAATGGCTTCTCCCGGCCCTGTTACTCTTATAATCCTTTCACCGTGCACAAAAATCAGTTGGTTCTTCCGCGGCGTTTCGCTCATACCATCAATCAGCGTCCCCGCGCGAAGCACCGTTACTGTGGCGCTCGTTTGCGAAGCATTCTGTGCTTGTGCCGCAGTTTCGCGGCTCAATATGGCCGCTGCCGCGCACATCATCAAAAGCACCGCGCAAGAACTCCCATTTCTCATCACACCCTCCTCACCACGCGCGTAGCTTGCCCCAATATTCTCCCGCACGCAACACCTCGGCTCCCCGGGCACCCCGCGGAAGAGTTAGTTCTAAAAACAAGAAGGGAGCCCCTGGGGCTCCCTCGTCTTCAAACCAATCGCAGGCCCGCAGCCTGCGAAAGTGACCCATTCAATTGGCTACATCATTCAGATCCGCTTGCAATTGCGCGAAATCGAAGCCCTTCGCAAATCCCGGCTTTTGCGCTTCCGGGGGCAGGATTGCGTACGTTCCTCGTCCACGCACTCGTCCCACCATGCCCAAGTGCCTTGCTGCGTGCTCCCCCAGGTCAGCACAGTCACGCCGTTGGCGTCGTAGGCCCGAGAATCTCGTCCGCGGCCACGGGGTTCGCTCGCCAGTAATTCAGCACATCCAATTCGTTCAACCCGGTATCCGGCCCGCCGGTCAGGTGGTCATACAGCTTCTGCACCGCAGCTTGCGCCATAATCTTCTTCGTCTTTAGCAGTCCCCGGTACACGGTGATGGCATGCGCCACCGCCGCGATGGTGCAGTCCCCAATCTGGTCATTTCCATCCACTGGGAAGAGCTTTGTTGGATCCTTGATTTTCAGGTTCTGATAGACCGTGTCCAACACGTTGTAGGAAGCCGGTGGCGGGGCGATTCCCGCTTTCAGGTAATCCTTGAAGCGCAACGTGCGATAGTCGGTCTTCGGTGGATGCTTTCTAGCCATTCGAGATACCCCTCTCTGGGGACCATCCCCTTGGAGATTGTGTCTCAAATGTCCACAGCGTTGCATGCACTTTTCGATTTATTGCCCCACGCTGTCCTAATTCACGGAGAGCAGCGCAATGGCTGCGCCTGGCAAATGGACCTGAGATTACGGGAAGAGGTTACGCGCGGTGAGACGCGGATTGGACCGGGGCGGAGTCGAGGCAAAAGTCGGGACGATGGAAGAAGGCTGGGAGTTCGGAAAGGCGCAGGGCTAGACGTTCCGGGGAAGCAGCCCGCAAAGTGACGTGGCCCAGCTTGCGGCCCGGGCGGGGAGCTTTTCCGTAGAAGTGCAAATGCGCGTCGGGGACGGCCAGAACTTCCGAGGGCTCGGGAAGGTCGCCAATCAGATTGATCATGGCGCAATGGCCGGCGGCGGCGGTCGAACCAAGCGGAAGGCCAAGCACGGCACGGAGATGGTTTTCAAACTGGCTCGTCACCGCGCCTTCGATGGTCCAGTGGCCGGAATTGTGGACGCGCGGCGCCATCTCGTTGGCGAGGAGACGGCCCTCGTGCTCAAAAAACTCGATGGCCAGAACGCCGACATATTTGAGCGATTCGAGGACGCGGCGGGCAATGACTTCCGCCGCGCGCTGGAGTGGAGGGGCAAGGGACGGAGCCGGCGCGAGCGACAGGCGAAGAATGCCTCCGCGATGGTGATTCTCGACGAGTGGATAAAAAGCTGTCTCACCATTACGCGAACGGACAGCGAGCACAGACAGTTCGCGCGCGAAGGGCACGAATCGCTCGAGGATGTGCGGAACCTTAGGCAACTCCAACTTGGCTTTCGCGATGTCTTCCGCGGTGCGGAGAATCCACTGGCCTTTGCCGTCATAACCCATGCGGCAAGTCTTGAGCACAGCGGGGAGGCCAAATTGCCGGGTTGCCACATCTAAGTCCCCGGGCTTCGGGACGGGCAAAAATTCCGTGGTGCTGATACTTAGGGTGCGGAATAGCGTTTTTTCAGCGAGCCGGTCCTGCGCGGCTTCGAGGGCAGCGGGCGGAGGATAGACCGGAACGCGCTCGGCGAGGAATTTCGCGGCTTCTACGGGAACGTTCTCGAATTCGTAGGTGACCAGCTCCAGGCCGCTCGAAAATTTTTCGAGCGCGGCGTGATCCGTGTAGTCGGCGGTGACGCGCTGCGCGATACGGCCGACAGGCGCTTCCGGTGAAGGATCAAGAAAGCGGAAATGCAACCCGAGCGGATAGCCCGCAAGCGCGAGCATGTAGCCGAGCTGCCCGCCACCGAGAATGCCGAGGGTCACCGGCGTTTGCCTTTCTCGGAGTTTTTGAAAGGCAGCGCCACGGCAGAAACAGAAGGATCGGGCTGCGCCAGGACGCGGTCCGTTTGCTCGGTGCGATATTTCCGCAGCGCCTCGCGGATGGCGGGATGCTTGATGCCGAGGATCGCCGCGGCGAGCAGGGCGGCATTAATGGCGCCTGCTTTGCCGATGGCCAGCGTGCCAACGGGAATGCCCCCCGGCATTTGCGCGATGGAGAGAAGCGCGTCAAGTCCCTTAAGCACTTTGGATTCGACCGGCACGCCGAGAACGGGAAGAACCGTTTTCGAGGCCGCCATGCCGGGGAGGTGAGCAGCGCCACCTGCGCCCGCGATGATGATTTCGAGGCCGCGTTGTTCCGCGGACGAAGCGTATTCAAAAAGCAAGTCTGGAGTGCGGTGAGCCGAGACGACCCGCGTTTCGTGGGGAACACCAAGGCCGCTGAGCATGTTCGATGCGTGCTCCATGGTCTCCCAGTCGGAAGTGGAGCCCATAATGATGCCGACCAAAGGATTGGCGTCTTTGCGATCCAGATGATTCACGCGCCCCTATGCCTCTCGCGTGTTTCGCGTGTTTAAGGTTCGGTTTTTCATGAGGGCGATATTTTACGGCTTTTTTCAGCGCGCGGCGACTTGCTCGCGCTGCTTCCAATAGTGGCGCAGCTGTCCGACCAGATAGAGCGAGCCGGTGATAAAAATGGCGTCACCAGGAGCGGCCTCGGCCAGCGCCTGGTCGAGCGCTTGTTCGGCGGAAGAAATGACGGTGAAGCTGGAGGCGTGGTGCGAAGTGATTTCAGCGAGACGCGGCGCGGAGACGGCGCGGGAGGTGCGCGGCTCGGTAAAAATAACTTCGGCCGCGTGAGGAAAGAGCTGGCCGGCGACTTCGTCAACGGCTTTGTCGCGAAGCGCCCCATAGATCAGCCAGATTTTCCGGCCGGCAAAGTTTTGTTCGAAGAATTGCGCGAGTTCGCGCGCGGCGCCCGGATTGTGCGCGCCATCCAGATAAATGTCCGGGCTGGATTGCAATTTTTCGAGGCGGCCCGGCCAAACCGTTTTGGCAATTCCTTCGGTGATGTCGCGGGGAGAAATGCGAAAACCATGTCGTGCCAGCTGGCGCGACGCAGCAAGGGCATTGATGGCGTTTTGCAACTGGAAGCGGCCGGGCAGGCTGGGAGCAATTTCGAAAGGGTCGCCGGAAGCAAGTTCGTTGACAAGCGCGCGGAAGAAGCCATTTTGCGAGGTTTCCTGGACAATCCGATAAGCTTGGGCGGTTTCGATCACCGGACAGCCAAGTTGCTTGGCGCGAGCGAGGATGACTTCGGCCGCTTCAGGGTGCTGTTCCGCAAGGATTACGGGCACTCCTGGCTTGAGGATTCCCGCTTTTTCTCCCGCAATTTCTTTCAAGGAGTGGCCGAGGAAATTTTCATGGTCGAAATCAATGCGCGTGACGACCGTGACAACGGGAGAAAGAATGTTCGTGGCGTCGAGCCGTCCGCCCAAGCCCACTTCAAAAACGCCTAATTCCACGCGTTCCCTCGCAAAGTATTCAAACGCCATGGCGGTGACGCACTCGAAATAGGTGGGATGCGCGCGGAGCTTGTGCGCCGCCAGAAGCTCCTCGATCAGGGCTTGCAGGCGTGTAAAAATTGCCGCGAAGGACTCATCGCTGATTTCCTCACCGTTGATGCGTATGCGCTCGTTCATTCTCTCGAGGTGAGGCGACGTGTACAAACCCGTACGAAATCCCGCGCGCCGAAGGATGGATTCCAGAAAAGCCGCCGTCGAGCCTTTGCCGTTGGTTCCGGCAATGTGCGCGCTGGCGTAAGCGCGGTCCGGACGCCCGAGTCGTTCAGAAAGAACAGCAATATTTTCGAGGTCGAACTTCGCCGCCGCAGCCTGTGTGGGCGCAGCCAGCTCTTTGCCTAAGGTCAAGAGAAAACGAACCGCCGCGTGGTAATTCATTTCAGCCCATGAGCAGGTCGAGCGCGTTGGCGAGGTAGGCTTTCAGCCCTTTGCGGTGAACGACGGCATCAAGAAACCCGTGCTCCAGCAAGAATTCTGAGCGCTGAAAGCCTTCAGGAAGTTTTTGGCGAATCGTTTGTTCGATGACGCGCGGGCCCGCAAACCCGATGAGCGCGCCGGGTTCCGCGATGTTCAAGTCGCCGAGCATCGCGAAGCTGGCCGTGACTCCGCCGGTGGTGGGATCCGTCAAAACCGAAATATACGGCAGCTTTTCGTCGTCGAGCCTGGCCAGCGCGGCAGAAACTTTGGCGAGCTGCATCAGACTCACTGCGCCCTCCATCATGCGCGCGCCGCCGGAACAAGAGACGGCGATAAACGGCTGGCGCGTTTCAATGGACAGCTCGATGCCGCGCGTGACTTTTTCGCCCACTACCGCGCCCATCGAGCCGCCGATAAAGCCGAATTCCATCGCGCACATCACCACCGGTCTTCCATTGAGTTGGCCCTCTGTCGTTATGATGGCGTCATTCATGCCGAGTTTTTTCCGCGCTTCCTTGAGCCGCTGCGCGTACGGCTTGGTGTCCACGAACTTGAGCGGATCAGTGGAGGTCATGCCCGCGTCGTGCTCGGTCCAACGGCCATCGAGCAGCGTTTCCAGCCGCTGGCGCGCGCCCATTTTGAAATGAAACTGGCACTTGGGGCAGACGTGCAGATTCGCCTCAAGGTCTTTGCGAAAGACGATCGTGCGGCACGATTCGCATTTTACCCATAAGCCCTCGGTGCGCACGCGGCGTTCTTCGGGCGGCGTGGGTTGCTCGATCGGTTTTTTCTCGCGTTTGAACCAGGCCATGGAGGCAGTTATCAGCCTTTAGTTTTCAGTCTTCCGTGGACATGCGACTCTCGAGTTGCCAACACGCGTAGTGAGCCCGCTTTTCAAATTTCTTACCTCTCACCCCTGACTTCCGGTTCTAGTAATCGATCCCTCGTTGAGCCAGTATACCTTTGGTATACGGATGTTTCACCTCGCGCATCTCGGTGACCAGGTCGGCTAGCTCCAGCAACCTGGGATGAGCGTTCCGGCCGGTACAAATCACGTGAATGCCTTCCGGTCGCTTCTTGAGCGCTTCAACCACTTCGTCGGCATCGAGCATTTTGTAGCTGATCGTGTAGTTGATCTCATCGAGGATCACCAGGTCGTATTTGCCGCTGTAAATCGACTCGCGCCCGGCTTCCCAACATTTGCGCGCCAGCTTGACGTCCTGGGGGTCAGTTTCCGCGCCCCCGATTTTCACAAAGCCTCGTCCCATCGGTCGAATCTCGAACTTGTCGTCGCCCAGCAGCTTCGCTGCGTCAAGTTCGCCGTAATGCCACGAACCCTTGATGAACTGCACCATCATCACCCGCAGCCCCTGTCCCACGGCGCGAAACGCGGTACCCAGCGCGCAAGTGGTCTTGCCTTTCCCCGGCCCGGTGTAAACGATCAACAATCCTTTTTCTTCCGGCATGGTTCCCTTGGTGACTGACGGATGGAAAAGTGTGCGCAGCCTTGTGCAAAACGTCAAGCCAGTTGGAGTCGCTTCACCAGTTCCGCAGCGATCCCGGAGATCCGCCGCAGGGTAGATTCCGGAAGCGGGGCCTTCGGGCGTGCAGCAAGATCACGCAAAACGATCCACAAGCCCGGCCGGTACACTTCATCCTCCGTTGGGCAGATGGCGCCGGTGAGTTGCGCGATTTCGAGAGGATGGGGACTTGGCGTCGTCAACTCGATATCCAGCACCTCTTTGCTGCTTTGGGGTTTAGGCGGAAGGGCGGCAATCAGCTCGGTCAGGACGCCACGCGCGTCGTCTACCAGGTCGCGGAATCCCTGCGTGACCAAAATGCCGTCGACATCGCGGGGCGTGGGCTGTTCGAGTTCCTCCAGATCGTAATCCGGCAGCGGCTTTTCGAGCGGGATTTCGATGGCCGCGGAAGGCTGGTTCTCGTCGGGGATAACACGCATCGGCATCGCAGCTAAGTTGTACACCACCCGCGCTATTTCGGATAGGGGCCGCCGGAAAGTATCGCAAAGCCGCGGTAGAGCTGCTCGGCGAGGACCACGCGCGCCAGCTCATGCGAAAGGGTCATAGCGCTGAGCGAAAGTTTTTGCGCCACGCGGTCGCGCAAAGATTCGGGAAAACCTCCGGCGTTTCCACAGACAAAAATCACCTGTCGCGTGCCGCGGTCGCGCAAGTCTCCAAGCCACCTGGCGAGGGCGTTTGAATCGATCGTTCTGCCTGCAGCATCGAGAAGAATGGCGATGGCCGCACGGTCGGCATCGAGCTTCTTGAGCGCCGCCTCTGCGTCGCGCACTTCGACGATTTCCAGAGGACACGAATGCCGGATGCGTTTCACATAATCATCCAGGATCGCGCGCATTTCCGGCCGCCGGGTTTTTCCAATCATCAGCAGTTGCAGGCGCATGAGAAACTTTCAGCCGTCAGTTCTCCGTCCTGAAGAAAGGGGCAAAAAAACGTTCAGAGTTGAAAGTCCAAAGTTCAAGAGCCCCGACCGGCCCTTCGACTCCTCACTCTCGCTTTTCGATTTTCGAGTTTCGCCTTCACTTGAGCCCGTATTTCTTCCGCTTCTCCAACAGCGTCTTCCGGCTTATGCCAAGAATCTCCGCCGAGCGGCTGATTTGATAATGCGTGGCTTCGAGCGTCGCCGCAATCACCTCGCGCTCTACCTCTTCGAGAGAGCGCAGACCCGCAACAGGGCTTGCTGCTCCGGGGGCTGCCGCGCGAGTCGTCTCCGGAAAATTCTGCGGCTCGAGAATATCGGATTCGGCTGTCGTCGCCCCGCGGCCAACTCCGGAAAACACGAGGGCATGTTCGAGTGCGTTTCTCAGCTCGCGAACGTTTCCCGGCCACGAATAGGCCGCCAGCATTCGTCGTGCAGCCTCGCTCAATTGCGCGTCAGGGCGTCCGTGAGCCGCACGATGGGCCCCTAACAAATGATCCGCAAGCGGCAAAATGTCGGCGCGCCGTTCGCGGAGCGGCGGAACCGTTATCGTGAGTACGTTTAAGCGAAAATACAAATCCTCGCGGAAGCTGCCGGCTTTGACCGCCGCAGGGAGGTCCACGTTCGTCAAGGCAATGATGCGCGCTTCGATGCGCAGAGTTTCCGTTCCCCCCAGCCGTTCGAACGCTCGCTCCTGCAAAACGCGAAGTAGCTTGCTCTGCGCGTTCGGCGAGAGCGCAGCCACTTCATCCAAAACAATCGTGCCGTTTCCGCCTAATTCCAAGCGCCCCAGCTTGCGCTCCACCGCCCCGGTGAACGCCCCGCGCTCATGGCCAAAGAGTTCGCTCTCGACCAGCTGTGGCGGCAAACTGGCGCAATCAATTTTCAGGTAAGGCGCATCGCGCCTCGGGCCGAACTCATGCACCAACCGTGCCAAATGATCCTTGCCCGTGCCGCTTTCTCCAATGATGAGAAGCGTGGTCGGCGCGGGAGCCACTTTTTCGGCAAGTTCGAGCAAGCGCAGCGATCCCGGATCCTCCGCGATCCACGGCAGTCGCTCTGTCGTCATGTTCCCGAACGACCGCCACGTCCGCCGCTAGAGAGGCGCTCTTCGGAGTAGGGCTCGCCTGGGAAAGCAGAGATGCCACTTTCCTGCGTGGTGGAAAAGCCTTCGGCAGTGTCAGGCATTTCGAGTTTTGGCGCGGACCGCCACAAGCGCTCGAGGTCGTAATAGCGCCGCGCCTGCTCGCTGAAGACGTGCACAATGAACCCGCCGAAATCCAGCAGCGCCCAATCTGCGGAGCGATAGCCCTCTCTGTGCCGCACCGACCGCTCCATCTGCTTGTAGAGTTGCTCTTCAATTTCCGTGCAAATGGCCTGCACTTGCGGCGTGCTGAAACCAGTGCAAATCACGAAGTAGTCGGTGAACGTGCTCGCCCCGCTGAGGTCCAGCACGGTGATGCCCGCGGCTTTTTTTTCCTGTGCGGCCTGGACAGCGACGCGGACGCCTTGGGGCAAGGATTCGAAGGTCATAAGCTACCGGTAGAGGCCCTGTTTGAGAATGTATTCCTCGACGCGCGCGGAAACAAGTCCATGGATAGACTGGCCTTTTTGCGCGCGGCGGCGAATGTCCGTGGCGGAAACGTCGCTCGCAACGTTTTCCAGCAAATAGACGGTCGTGCAATGAAGCTGCGCAACGACTTGGGACGGATGCTCCGCTTCGGTTTCCTTCTTGCTTCCTGGGCGCGCCGTCAGCTCCGGGGGAATCACCAGGCGCAGCGCCTCCGCGCGGATGCCCGGGCGGTTGGCGATGATGAAATCGCAGAGCCCGAGCAGCGTTTCGTACTCCTTCCACACGGGAATGTCGAGAAAAGCATCCGCTCCGATGATGAAAAAAATGTGGTCGCCGGGTTCATGATACGTGTGGCGGAAGTAGCGCACCGTGTCCACCGAATAGTGGAGCTGTGTGCCGCTGAAATCCTCGCCCGCTTCCGCCAGCGAAGGCACGAAATGCGGATGGTCCGCGCACGCCAGTGCCACCATCGCGAAGCGATGCGGAAAGGGCGCCAGATGCTGCTTGAGCTTGTGCGGCGGACGGCTTGCCGGAATGAAGTGAATCTCATCGAAATTGAAGCGGCGGTCGGCGGCGCGCGCCACGCTAAGGTGTCCGCTGTGGATGGGGTCGAAGGACCCGCCGAACAAGGCGATTCGGCGAGGATGATGTTTCGCGGCGGTGCGGTGCGCCTGCGCTGTGGTCAATGCGCCTCCCAGGCTGGTTCTATTGCCAATTTTCTCATGAATCGCGGTTTTCGGCAGCGTGGCGAGCAGAAGGGTCAACGGCAACCGCGTCTGGCAGGCTCTGGTCGCTCGAAGGATGCCCCAAGCTCGCGCGAGGAATCTTGTCCAAAGCGTCAGCGAGGGAGCGCACCAGCTCTTTTACTCCCTCCCCAGTCGCCGCGGAAATGGAATGGAATTCCAAACCGTGCT